>CP014214.1:1291922-1937883 GCA_001560915.1 methanogenic archaeon ISO4-H5
TCGGCGGCGAAACCTCCCTCGGTGACCGCATAGTCTCCGAATTTGACGGCGGCCTTGGTGGCGATGATGGAGTTGTTTCCGTGGGCGATGTTGGCGAAGGGGAATCCGTGAATGAAAACGGGCTGTCCCTCGAGGGTCTGTACGAGGTTGGGCATGAGAGCCTCCCTGAGGATGACCATCATGGAACCGACGCAGCCGAGCTGTCCGGCGGTGACGGGCTGGTTGTCGTAGGTGTATGCGACGACAATCCTCTCGAGCCTCTTCCTCAGGTCTGCGTAGTCCTTGGCGAGTGCGAGGATGGCGGAGATCTCGGATGCGGAGGTGATGAGGTATCCGCTCTCGTGGGGGACTCCTCCGCTGAGCTTGGTGTCTCCGAGACCGACGATGATCTTCCTGAGCTCGCGGCAGTTCATGTCGACGGTCTTCTTCCATACGATCCTGGTGGGGTCGATGTTTAGGGGGTTGTCCCTGACGAGGTTGTTCTCGAGGACTGCGGAAAGCAGGTTGTGGGCGGCTGCCACGGCGTGGATGTCCCCGGTGAACTCGAGGTCGATCTTCCACATGGGGTAGACCTGAACGTTTCCTCCTCCGGTGGCTCCTCCCTTCACTCCGAAGGTGGGCCCCATGGAAGGCTCCCTGAGGGCTCCGACGACGTTCTTTCCGATGGCGGAGAGACCCTGGATAAGACTGATGGTGGTGACGGTCTTTCCCTCTCCTGCGGGAGTGGGGGTGACGGCGGTCACGAGGATGAGTTTTCCGTCCTTCTTATCCTTGCCTACACGGTCAAGGACGTCGAGAGGGACTTTGGCGACATACTTTCCGAAGGGCTCGAGGTCCTCGGGGGTAAGGCCGATCTTCTTTGCAATATCGTTGATGTGCTCGACTTTCGCGCTCTGTGCGATTTCGATGTCGCTCTTCATAATTCGAAAAACTTGCTCACCCTTTTTAATGATGATGTTGGATGCATTTTTTCGACCCTGTAATCCGTACGGAATACAGCCTTAACGGGGAGATTCGTCCGCGGGCAAAAATCAAAAAGGGAAAACACATCGGGAAAGATGGAATGAGTTATATAGTAGAGTTTGAGGGGACTTTGACGGATGCCGACGGATGCTTCGAGAAAGTGTTCTCCGAGGCCTTCGCACAGTTCAGCATCCCCTTCGAAAGGGAACGGCTGAAGGACTACGTCTCGCTTCCCCTGGACAAACTATTCTCCAAATACTATACAGGATGCACCTGCCGTTTCCGCGATTTCATGACCATGTACATCGGACTCTTCGACAGTCATTTCGGTCTCATCACTCCCATGGAAGAGAATCTTTCGAGGGTGAGAGAACTCATCCGCTCGGGAGCGAATGTTTCGGTCATCTCCGGTTGCTATGAGATGTACGTCAGAAGGTTCCTGGAGGAACACGGTATCTCTGTACAGCCTGTTGTATCCACGGATAGGACCAACGGGGGCATCCCCGACGGAACGATGCTCTCTATGTGCCTGTCGGACCTTCATGGTACTATAACGAAGTGTGTGGAAATGAATTCTCACACCCGTCACATTTTTTCGCACTTCGGCTTTCGCCTCGGTAATTCAGGCAATCGGTGACGTGCCAAGGATGTCGAACCCCATCCCGCGTCTAAGTACGTTCTCGCATGCGTTGTCGTCACGGTGTATGGTGAAACCGCAGAATCTGCAACGGAAGGTCTCTTCGCTGAACGGATCGTTCAGCATTCCGCATTTGGTGCAGATCCTGCTCGTGTAGGCGGGATTCACTGGAACTATCTCAGACCCGGTTTCTTCCCCCTTGTATCTGAGCAGTCTCATGAACGTCCCCGCGCTCGCATCGCGGAACAGTTTCCTTGATTCTTTGTTGTCCTGTAAATCAATAAGATCTCTGACGGAAAGGTCCTCCACGAAGATCTTCGTGCGATTCTGAGCTATCGATCTCGTAGCTTTCTGCAGAAGATCGTTCTTGCTGTCTCCGATCCTCTTAAGGAGATGATTCATATGACCCAGATACTTCCTGCGTTCCTCTGAACCCTTCTCCGTCTTCGATATCTTGCGTTGGATTCTGGCAAGTTTCTTCTCATTCTTCCTCATGGTACGGTGGTTCTCCACCACCGTACCGTCGGTGAGTGTGGCCACTCTCCTGGCACCCAGGTCAAGACCAACAGGATCAGGAGTTTCCGCATCCATGTACCATGTACGGTTATCAGGTATCTCGAGACATTCGCAGAAGATCGTGATGTACCATTTGTTGCTCTTACCCATCTTCTTCCTGGAGATGACGGCCTGTTTCATGCAATCAGTGGGAACTCTCTTGATGATGCTATTGTCAGAGGATCTGACCCAGCCTACGCCTCCGAGGAACATACGCGGTTTCTTTCCCTTGAACAATCCTTGGGTATCCAAGCGATATTTATTGTTCTCTGTATATGTGAACGAGTCGTATCTCCCGTCAGTCCTGAATCTGGGTTTTCCTGCGGAAGAATCATCTATCAAAGAATCAAACCAGCGTTGATATGCTTTGTATATCCTGCAGCCGACTTCTCTGACTGCAGAACCGTAAGCATCCCGTCTCCAGAGGTTGATCTCCCTGAACTCTCCTGCTTTTGCGGTGAGTTCGAATTCCGATGGGAACCTCGGAAGAGGGTTGGTATCCGTTTCGTACAGCGAAGCATCATCGCCCTCTTGTACACCCATGCTCTCGCGCCATTCATCGTACCTTTTAGTGAAGTCCCTGCAGTATTCGTTGAGATCGTTATAGGTGGCTCTGCAGGCGTGCAGGGTCAGTAACATCCTCTTCTCCTGTTCGGGTTTAGGGAAGAGCTGGATCTTCACGGTACGATACGGCATCATTCTAGATACGTTGTTTCGTGGTATATAAAGTTCACAGGGGGAGGTCGCCGAAAGTACCGAAAGTGACCGAAACTGAAATCTGATTGACCAAAAGACAACTCAATCAACCACTCGATTTCCACACACTTCGTTATAGAACCACCTTCATTCCGAACCCGGAGAAGCGGTACTGATCAGTTCCGATACACGTCTGAATGGCATTGCTTCAGAGATGGGAATCGGAACCGATTAAGATCAAAAGAGGAACGTAAGAATCAGTCTTCTTTCCTGAGGGAGCAGTGCTTGGTCTCTCCGCAGGTACAGTTCCTGTCGCCTCCGCAGCACTTCTCCTCGTGGAAGTTCTTGTAGCTGCCGTAGGCGGCGCAGATTATCACGGCGACGAGAATCAGGGCCACTATGATGGTGACTGTGTTCATGCGTGGATGATGTTCCCGAGAGATATTTAAAGATTCCTAAATTTGCTGGATTCAAATTTAGTGAAAACTAAAATTTCGGTTCAGGGGGTCCTAAAACCCCCTGAAAATGGGTTTAATTCTGCTCGTCCTGACGGATCGTGCAGTTAATCTTGGAGCAGCCTCCGCCGCACTTTCCCGCATGGGGGCAGGCATAGCAGAGGTCGTTGTTGCGCGCCATCCTGTACACGCGGTAGGCCGCATGTGCGAGGAGGAGCACCACGAGAGCTCCGACGACGAAGGTTGCCAAGTTCATATCACTCAGCCTCGGCCTTGGGTGCCTTTACCTTTCCGAGAAGAGCACAGATCCTCTCGACGGAATTGGGCACTGCAATCACGTACACAGGTACGATGATGGCGATTATCGCGAAGATAATCATCCAGCTGAATCCGCCCGTGCTTATCAGCCAGAACTGATAGAAGATGGCGGACACTCCGTATGCAGTTACACACTGGTAAAGAACCGCGACGAGGGTCTTCCTCCAGCTTCCGAGCTCCCTCCTCATGGCTCCTATGGCCGCGAAACAGGGTGCGCAGAGCAGGTTGAAGATGAGCATCGACATGGCGATTCCGGAAGTGGTGAAACTTGCGAGTGCGGCAGAGGTGATGAAATCATCGCCGTCGACAGCGGAGTTAATCAGGACCGCAACGGTTCCCAGCAGGTTCTCCTTGGCCAGCAGACCGGTGATGGTAGCTACGGAGAGCTCCCAGTGTTCGCCGAATCCGAGCGGCAGGAAGATCCAGGAGAATGCGTTACCGATGGCGGAGAGGTAGGACCCGGTGGTGGTGTTGTCACCGAGGTAGGTGAACCATTTTCCGTCGACGGTTCCGAACGATGCGAGCAGCCAGATGATGACCGCGGAGAGCAGGATCAGGGTTCCTGCCTTCTTGACGAAGGCCCAGGACTTCTCCACGACGGAGGTGATCACGTTGCCGGGCATGGGGCAGTGGTAGACGGGCAGCTCCATGACGAAAGGCGAGGGCTTTCCGATGAATCCAGGGAACTTCTTGAGGAAGAGACCGGACAGCAGGATCATGACGATACCCAGCAGATACATTCCGAGGGTAACGGCTGCGGATGCGTGGAAGAACGCCGCGATGACGACGGTCATGATGGGCAGCTTGGCGCTGCAGGGCATGAAGGTGGTGCACATCACGGAGACGTTCCTGTTGGATTCGTCCTCGATGGTCCTGGTTCCCATGATGGCGGGAACACCGCATCCGATACCGATGACGGCGGGGATGACGGCCTTTCCGGAGAGTCCGAAGCGGTAGAAGATACGGTCGAGCAGATACGCGACACGTGCCATGTAACCGCACTCCTCCAGGATGGCGAGGCAGAAGAACAGTACGATAATCTGCGGGAGGAATCCGATGACTGCTCCCACACCTCCGATGATACCGGAAATGATCAGGTCGTGGAGGAAGGGATCGACACCCGCATTCAAGAGGGCCTTTCCGAGATTGTGGGAGACCCATGCGTCGAATCCGTCGTTGATGAAGTCCACACCCATGGTACCGATGGTCTGCACGGAGATGTAGTAGACCACGTACATGATGGCAATGAAGATGAAGATACCTGCCACCCTGTTGATGAGGATGGAGTCGATCTTGTCGGAGAGCCTACTGCCGGAGACGGCATTCTCGGACTTGGTGAGACAGGTGGCCTGAATCCTGGACCCAGCATCATACCTGGCGGTGGCCACGATCTGGACGCCGTCGTCGTTGGCCTCCTTCTCGAAGGCGGAGACGATTTCCAGTCCTGCGTCGACCTCGTTCTTCTCGAGGCTCTCGAGGACCATGCTGTCCCTCTCGATGAGCTTGATGGATGCCCACCTGACGAGTTCGGGCCTGAGTCCCGAACCGATGGCTTCGGATACCTTGGTGACGCAGTCTTCCAACTGGGCACCGTAATCGATCTTGTTGGGGACCTTCTTGGAATCGTAGGCACGCTGAACCGCTTCTGCGATTGCTGCGGTTCCCTGTCCTTTGGTTCCCACAGTCTCGACGACCTCGCATCCGAGAACCTCGGAGAGCTTGGCCGCATCCACTTTCATACCGCTCTTCTCGGCGACATCGGTCATGTTGAGGATGACCACCATCGGGATGGCGAGATCCGCTACCTGGGTCAGCAGGTACAGACCCCTTTCGAGGTTGGATGCGTCGAGGATGTTGATGGCCACGTCGGGATTGTCGCTGGCGGTTCCGATAAGGTAGTCGCGGGAGACTACCTCCTCGGGGGAGTAGGGGGAGAGGGAGTAGATACCGGGCAGATCGACTACAAGGATCTTGTCCTTGGAGTATCCCCTGATGAATCCTTCCTTCCTCTCGACGGTGACACCGGGCCAGTTACCGGTCTTCTGGATGGAGCCGGTGAGTTTGTTGAAAACGGTTGTCTTTCCGCTGTTGGGGTTTCCGATAAGTGCTGCTGTAATCATTCAGATACCTCCTTGGCGGGGGTGATGATGTCGAGTTCGACGATGTCGGCCTCGACCTTCCTGATGGTGAGCCTGAAGCCCCTGAGCTGGATCTCGATGGGATCACCCAGAGGTGCTTTCCTGATGAGTTCGACCTTGGCTCCGCGGGTCAGTCCGAAATCGAGCATGCGCTTCCTAAGCTGTCCGCTGCCGGATACGTTGGTAACGACGGCGATGTCACCCACTGCCATGTCCTTGAAGGTGCTCATGATGCATTCCTCCTCTGGACGATGCGGTATACGACAAGTCCGATACCGATTACAAACAGGATGATAACAATCGCAGAAGTGATCCACATGTAGTAGAGTGGATAGTCTCCGAACTTGTTGCCGTCGACATCGCTCTCTGCCCAGCTGGCGGTGAGTGCGAGAGAGGAACCTGCGGTTGCAGAGACTCCGCTGTCGGCTCCGTCAACATAGATCTTTCCGTCAAGGAAGGTGATGCTGGCACAGTCGCCTGCGAACTCCTCGCTCTCTCCCTGGACCCATGCACCGAGCTCGTACCAGGGGTACTCGAAACCGCACTCGGGGAGTGCCATGGTGATGCCGGCGTAGGCGCTGAAGGACTCCATCTCCTGGTTCTGGTATTTGTCCTGGGGATAGGAGATCTCTCCCTTGGCGAAGGTGAAGGTGACACAGGGCATAGAGTCGTTGACGGCGGTGATATCCGAACCGTATCCGGTGTTGGTCGCTTTCAGAGACTCGGTGTACGCGGTGGCCTCCTCCTCGGACATCTCCTCGGAGGGTGCTGCTGCGATTAGGGTGAGTCCTGGGGGAAGGTTCTTGAAACAGTCCTTCTCGAAGTGGAACATAGAATCACAGAGAATCAGAGGTTTGGCGGCTGCAACGGAAGAATAGTTGTCCGTCACATCCTTTGCTGTCACGACGCCGGTGATTGCGTAGGCAACCTCTTCGACGGTGACTGTATTGAGAGAGATGTAGGCCCCGGTGAAAGCGGGATCGACGCCGTATACGGCCATCTCCTCTTCGGACTCTGTCTCATTTGTTATAACATATATGATGCCGCAGTATGCGTAAGCATCGGCGGTGACCTCCTTACCCTCGAGATAGAATGTCTTCTGACCATCGAGTTTCAAAGGTGCGTCTTCCTCCGCATCCGCCACAGGGCTGGTCAGGACCAGTAAGAAACTGGCTAAAACAAGTGCAAGGATTATAGCCGTCACGTACGCCTTCTTTCTGGCGGTTTCCGCGGCGGTTTGGTCTAACCTATTTTTAGGAATGACTAAATCCATGCCAACTGAATTTGTTAGGTAGTATTAAACCTCTTCTGTAAAATTTAGGTATGACTAACAAAGTTTGCTGGCCAAAGAGAGGAATCAATCGGTTCCGTCTATTTTGATGATCTGCGTGTTCTGACGCCTGCGCAGATTCTCCAGCAGCATGGCAGCCTCCGGATGCCCGCCTTTAGCCGCTTTGCCGATGTACTCGAATCCCTTCTGCGGATCGGCATGCACACCCTCTCCGTTCAGGTACATCCTTCCGATCTGGAAAGCGGCATCGGCATCGCCCGAATCCGCCAGCGGGAGGTAGAGGCTGAATGCCTTCTCCTTGTCCTGGGACACACCGTCCCCGGTGAAGTACATGGTGGCAAGGTTGAATCTGGCGATGGGGATCTGTTCGGCACAGCGGGAATACCATTCGGCAGCCAGGGGCTTGCCTCCTTCGACCTTCCCCTCGTAAGCGAAGACCGCGAGACGGAACATGGCCTCCGGGACCCCGAATCTTGCAGCCTGAAGGAACAGACCCTTGGCACGCTCCTCGTCAGCATCGATACCCATGTCGCCCTCATACATGCAGGCGAGCTTGAACGCTGCGGAACCGTCGCCGGCCTGTGCACCCTTGCCGTACATCTCAGACGCTTTCGCAGCGTCCCTCTCCGTCCCGACACCGTAGAAATAGAGGTCCCCGAGATAGTTGAAGGCAGGGGTGAACCCTCCCTCGCAGCACTTGGTGAAACATTCGAAGGCCTTGCCGGGATCGAAATAGGGCCCGTCCTCGGTGGAATACATATCCCCCAATCTGAACATCGCGGGGATGTTATCCTTTTCAGCGGCCTGACGGTAGAGTTCCACCGCTTTGGCGACGTCCTTCCCGACACCCTTGCCGGCCATGTAGAGCTCGGCAAGACCGAACATGCCCTGGGAATAACCGGCATCCGCCACGCTGCGGAAGAGGTCGGCCGCACGGCGGTTCTCCTCATCGGTGCTCTCCCTGGTGATTATCTGCACCGCTTCCACGCACAGCTGTTCGGCTTCCTTGGCATCCATGGACGTCTCTCCTATGCTACGTAGAATGATTGGTCCTATATCAGACCAACCGCAGGGCAAGTTTTATTAATTGAATAGTTGTTCAATTGAACAATCAATCAAACGATGGCGGCCCCCATGACAGAAAAAGACTGCGAATGCTGCGAGGACTCCTTCCAGGAAAAGATCCGCGAGGAGATGCTCGACGACGACACCGTGATGGAACTCTCCGATTTCTTCAAAATCTTCGGGGACAGCACCCGCCTGCGCATACTGTGGGCACTCCACAGCGCAGAGATGTGCGTACAGGGCATCAGCCTCGCGGTCGGGATGTCCGTTTCGGCGGTCTCGCATCAGCTTAAGACCCTCAAGGATGCCCATCTCGTCAAGTCCCGCAGGGAGGGCAAGCAGATCTACTACTCCATCTGCGACCACCATATCATGGAGATCCTCGACACCGCCCTCGAACACATCCGGGAGGAGTGACGGTGAGGCACGTCTACGGTATCGAGATCGACTGTGCCAACTGTGCCAGGAAGGTCGAGGAAGCCCTCAACCGGATGGAGGAGATCGACAGTGCGCAGCTCATCTACGTCGACAAGAGGATGATTGTGGAGGTCGCCGAGACCCACGAGGCCCACTTCGCCGAGATCGAATCCAGGATCAGGGAGATCGCCTGCTCGGTGGAATCCGATTTCAGGATGTGGGATTACGAAGAGGTCCCCAGCGAGGCCGAGGAGAACAGGTTCCTACCGATCCGCATTGCGCTGGGTCTTGTGTTCATCGCCTTCGGACTGATCCTCGAATACGCCCTTCCCGGTCTGGAAGCGGACCTGGGGAAGGAGGTCCTCTGCGGGGTGTTCTTCATCGGTCTGCTGGTGGTGGGATACGATGTCATCATCAACGCGGGGAAGACCCTGGTGAAAGGAGGATTCCTGGACGAGAACTTCCTCATGACGGTCGCCACCGTCGGAGCGATACTGGTCAGCCTCATAGGAGACCACGGTTACTGGACCGAATCCGTCGCGGTCATGCTGTTCTACCAGATCGGGGAGTACTTCCAGGACCGTGCGGTCGACAAGACCCGCAGTTCGGTCAAAGCTCTCATGGACCTGAAGGCTCCCTACGCCACCGTGGTCCGCCCCGACGGCATTGAGAGGGTCAGGACGGATGCCGTGGAGGTCGGCGAGATGATCATCGTCAGACCCGGCGAACTCGTGCCTCTGGACGGCATCATCGTGAGCGGTGAGACCTACGTTGACACCAAGGCCATGACCGGCGAATCCGTCCCCCGCCATGTCAGGAAGGGGGAGGAGGTGTTCAGCGGCTATGTCAACACCGAGAAGGCCGTGAAGATCGAGGTCACCAAGCGTTACAAGGACTCCGCGGCAGCCAAGATCCTGTCGCTCATCGAGGAATCTGCCACCAGGAAGTCCAGGTCCGAGAAGTTCATCACCAGGTTCGCAAGGGTCTACACACCTGTGGTCGTCGCCTGTGCGCTGCTCATCGCGATTATCCCCTCCGTCCTCTGGCCCGACAGATGGATCGACTTCGTCATCAAGGGACTGATCTTCCTGGTCGTCTCCTGCCCCTGCGCCCTGGTAATCTCCATCCCTCTGAGCTACTTCTGCGGAATCGGCAACGCTTCCAAGAAGGGAATCCTCATCAAGGGAAGCAACTACATCGAGGCCTGCTCCAGGATAGACACCGCGGTGTTCGACAAGACCGGTACCCTCACCAAGGGGGAGTTCACCGTCCGCAAGGTCGAACCTAACGGAATGTCCCAGGAGGATCTCCTGAGGTATGCGGGCAAGGCCGAGTCGCTCTCCACCCACCCTATCGCGAAGTCCATCTGCGAGTATGCGGACATCCATGTTCCGGACGAGGGCAGCGAGTCCACATACATCGCAGGGAAGGGCATCTCCGCCACCGTGGAAGGCAGGACCGTGGTGCTAGGCAACGCCTCCCTCCTGGAGGAGATGGGCATTGCATTCAATCCTTCGGAAGAACCCGGAACCCATGTGTACGCGGCCGTCGACGGCACCTATGCGGGACACATCCTCATCGCCGACACCCTGAAGGACGACGCTGTTCAGGCGATCCGCGACCTGAAGGGATTCGGCATCAGGACCGTCATGCTCACCGGCGATTCAGAGGTCATAGCAAAGCACATGTCCGATGATCTGGGTCTTGATTCCTACGAGGCCGAGCTCCTGCCCGAGGACAAGCTCGACAGGCTGGAATCGGTCATGGAAGGGACCGACGGTACCACCGTGTTCATAGGCGACGGAATCAACGACACACCAGCCCTCGCCAGGGCCGACGTGGGTATCGCCATGGGCGGACTCGGTTCCGATTCCGCGGTGGAGGCCGCGGATATCGTGCTGGTCGACGACAAGCCCTCCAAGGTTGCGGAAACCATCCGTATTTCGAAGAAGACCCAGAGCATCGTAATCCAGAACATCGTCATGGCTCTGGGCATCAAATTCGCGGTGCTCGCCCTGACCGCCTTCACCGACCTGGTGAACATGTGGGTGGCCATCTTCGGCGACGTCGGAGTGCTGATCATCGCCATCCTGAACTCCACCCGTGCCCTCGGCGGGCGCGGGCCGAGGGAGTGAAACCCCTTCCCGCCGTACAGGCGTCGCTATCTATTTTTAATAAGAATGGATACACCCGCATGGGATGCACAAATGAGGGTCGGTATCGACCTCGGTACGACGTACTCCGCCGTTGCCAGGTATAACGCTAAAACTTCAAGGACAGACATCATCCGCAACAAATACGAGAAGGATCTCACGCCGTCCGTCATCTGCTTCATGGATGACGGGTCTGTCCTCATCGGCGATGACGCCAAGGACATGCAGAGGGGCGGAGGCGGATGCATAGCCTCGGTTTTCAAGGTCAGCATGGGGACCCATGCGGCCTGCGCCGAACTTAACGGCAGGTCGTACACCGCCGAGGAACTCTCCCGCCTGATGGTCAGGGAACTCATCAGACAGGCGGAGGCCAGTGCCGGCGAGAAGATCGAGAGCGCAGTTATCACCGTACCCGCTTACTTCGACGACCTGCAGAGGTCATCCACCAGGGCCGCGGCCGAGAGCGCCGGGGTCACTGTCACCAAAATTATCAACGAACCGACCGCCGCTGCCATCTACTACGGCTACAAGCACTCCGAGGGCAAGAACATCCTCGTGTATGACCTCGGAGGAGGGACCTTCGACGTCACCATCGTGAACGTCAACAACAGCACCATCGATGTCATCGCCACCTGCGGCAACCACAACCTGGGAGGCAAGGACTGGGACGAGACCCTCCTGAACACCATATGCGACAGATTCTACGACGAGTTCGGAGAGGACCCCCGTACCGACATCAGGAAACGCTACGAACTCCTGGCGGACTGCGAGGATTACAAGAAATCCCTGGTCAACTACAGGAAAGCGACTGCCCACGTGGCCTTCGGGGACTATGTAGGCAGATACGAACTGTCCGTGGAGGATTTCGAATCCTCGACCGATTTCCTCATCGACGCTATCAACGATGTGCTCGATGAAGTGTTCGAAGCATCCCGCATGAGGCCGGACCAGATCGACGAGGTACTGCTCTGCGGAGGATCCACCAGGCTCCCCCAGGTGCAGAGGCACCTCAAGAAGTACGGATTCAAGACCATCGTCACCCACCGCGACACCGACCTCGCCGTGGCCAAGGGTGCGGCCATCGTGGCCTCCCTGTACAGCAACGACGACAACAGGATCCGCGACCTCAGCATCTCCGACGTCAACGCACACTCGCTGGGCCTGCTCTCGATCGATCCCAACACCGGGAAGTACCGCAACGAGATCATGATCCCCTGCAATTCCAAGATCCCAATCTCGGTGACCAAACCCTTCCGTCTGGAAGAGGGCAACCTGACCGATCAGGTGGAGGTCTACATGCTCCAGGGCGAGAGCCCGGTCCCCTCCGACTGCACAGTCATCAAGCACGAGGTTATCACGGGATTCATCAACAACGGCAAAGGGGCCGTCATAGACATCACCTACAGCTACAACGAGGACGGGGCAGTCACGGTCACCGCCGCCAGGAACGGAGAGGAACTCCCAGTGATAGAGGAGGCCATCCCGGAGGACAGCTCCTGGATATCCGCCGACCCGTCCGCCAGATGCGGCAACAAACGCGTGTCCAAGAGCATCGCCATCTGCGTGGACCTATCCCGCAGCATGGAGAAGAACCTCCCCGAGGTGAAGAAGGCGATCAACGATTTCGTGATGAGCCTCTCCGGGGAGTTCACCAAATTCACGCTCATCGGTTTCGGGGACAAGGTGAAGGTCCTGTCGGAACTGTCCACCGACGAGGAGGACATCCTCGGGGCGGTGGAGGCCATGAAAATCAACAAACTCGGCAGGGGGACCGACGCCAACCCCCTCGAGATGGTAAGGGAGAAACTGGCATCCGAGAAGGGTGCCAAGATGGCCCTCATCCTCACCGACGGAATCTGGGGCAGGAGGAACGAAGCGGTGGAGGATGCCACCGCCTGCAAACAGGAGATGATCAACATCGTCGCCATCGGATTCGGCGAGGCTGACAGGTCGTTCCTGAAACAGATAGCCACCATCGAGGAGGGTGCGATGTACACCACCCTCAGCAACCTAGGAAAAACGATCAATACCATCGCCACGGCGATCATCGACAGCCCCACCGGCCTGGTCGAGCATTTCAGGTGAGTAAAGTGTCGGAACAGAGAGAGAACTACTGCAAACTGCTGGGGCTCAATCCGTTTAAGGAGTCGGACGAGAGCGACCAGCACATCAGGGAACAGATCGAGAAGTCGGAGGCGGAGTGGAAGAAGGACCTGAACTCCCCTTCGCTCACGAAGAAACAGAGATACCTGTACGGGGAGTATCTGAAACTCATCCCGGACATCCGCAGCACCCTCGACAGCCCCATCCTCAGAAGGGAGGAGTTCGAGGCAGCCAGGGACATCCTCAGGAGGAAGGCGTCCAAGCTCATAGGCGAGGCCATCATCCTGCAGGGAGGGGAGATCGTCATACCGGTCAATATCTCCGAGAACCTGGCAGGCAAGCTGAACTGGAAGGGCATCGACGGCAAGACCCTGGTCCAGGCGTCCGGACTCAAGACCGTCCCTCCGCCCCGTCCCATCTCCAATGCGGTCAGCAACGCATTCCGCATGATGAACGACCTGAATGTGTTCTCCCCCTACGATCTCCTGAACAGGCTCATCGACATCCCCGATATGGACCTCAGCATCAGCAAGGTCGAGCCCGGATGTCCCCCCGACACACTCCGTACCGCCTACGACTCGGTCAACAAGAGGATCAACAACCTGAAGAACGGAAGGATCCCCAACCACGACACCTACCTCATGACGGTGAGAGCTGTCAAGAGCGTGATCTCCACCGACGAGGGCCTGGAGGATCTCATCTCCTACGGACGCTGCATGGAGGTCCTGGAGCCCGCCTTCGAACAGATGGACGAGGACAGCGGACGCCAGTTCTCCCGCGCCTATATCGACAATCTGCTCACGGTCTATGTCAGCGGCACCGACGCCGACCCCGAACTGTGCCTGCGCCTGCTGGAGGACTACTGCATCAGGAGGACGTTCCCCGCCAACTTCTCGCAGGCCGAGAGCAAACTGGACACCTGTCCCCGCTGCAAGGCGATGATCTACACCGGCGACAACTGCTTCTACTGTCCCTGCTGCGGTTCCGCCCTCAATTCCATCTGTCCCTGCTGCGGCAGGGCCCAGACCTCCGCCAACGCCCATTGCGTATCCTGCGGCATCGACATCTCCATGGCCCTGAAGAGCGCCGTGGATTCCGAGAGCAGGGTCAGGAACCTGCTGACCGGCGGACACACCGAGCAGGCCACCGCCGAACTCAGGGAACTCGAGGACAAGTATCCCTCCTTCGACCCCCTCCCGCAGATCAAGGTCACCGTCCACGAGAACATCGGCAGGATCAACACCCTGCTGAACACCGTCATGGACGACTTCATGACCCACAGCTACTTCCACCTCAAGAACACCGTGGCCGACGGCATGGTGGACTTCCCCAACCTCCTGGAGAGGGAGGACATCAGGATCAGGTACGAGGAGGCCGTGGCCAAATACAACGAAGCAGACCGCATCTGCGTGAAAGCGGCGGAAGCACCCGAAGCGGAGGCACGCGAACTGTATATCCAAGCCTCCTGTCTCTGCCCCGACCATCCCGACGCCCTGGCCAAACTGAGCACCTATCCTCCCGAGGGACCCGCCGACGCCGAGATCCAGTCGGACCCCGACGGGATACAGATCAGGTATGCGGTACCCGAGGACCGCCGCGGCATGACGTTCTGCATCTACCGCAACAGCGGATCCGCTCCCGAAGTGGACCCCAGCACCGTCCCCCTGGCGGAGATAGAGGGCTGGAACTACGCCGACCAGACCGCCGAGCCCGGTGTGGAGTATTACTACAAGATATACTCCAAACGCTGGGGCATCCTCTCGCAAGAATACGCCGAGTGCGGACCCGGACTCATCATGAGGGAGGTCACCAACGTCACCATCACCCCGTCCGACGACGGCCTGAAACTCACCTATGTGGCACCTGCCGGGGCCTCCCGCGTGCGCATCTGGAGGAAGGAGTCCGGCTCTGCGGCGGGCGAGGGTGAGGAAGCGGAGATCATCCACAACGACTCCGGCACCGTCATCGACGACGGTCTGGAGGAGGGCACCACCTACTACTACCTCTTCGTCGCCGAATACGATATCGACGGACGCCAGGAGAGATCGTACGGTTCCATCTACTCCGGCATGACCGCCGTCCTGCCCAGCCCCATCAACGACCTGGCCGTCACCTGGGACCGCGACAGAGCCTGCTATGTGGCGGACTGGACCGGCCCCCGCGATGCGGTTCTCTATTTCGCCAACTCCAAGGACAGCGTGCCCGGGGAGCATGTCTCCGTCAAGGACCTGTCCACCCGCATGAACCGCATCGAACCCCTGGATTCCGATGACGGGGTGTACAGGTTCACTCTCCCGGAGGCGACCGTCACCTACATCTGCCCTACCGTGACCGTGGGCAACACCACCGTCCGCGGAAGGGAGTGCGTGGTCGCCAACCTGAAACCCTTCAGGAACCTCACCAAGTCGGTGGACGACCGCGTCTGCAGACTGACCATGGACTGGCCGGCCGATGCCGACAATGCCTATGTGCTGATCAAAGGCAGGGACCAGGAAGGAGACCTCCGCGAGTGGGAGCAGAGGACGGACTGGGACGAGTACAAGGCCAAGGGATGCCTGGAGGTCCCCCTGAAGGGATCGGTCCGTACGTCTGTCACCGTATGCGCGGAATACCTGATCGACGGCAAGGAACTGAAGTCGATCGGCGTCACCACCGACGTATACTCCGGGACCTGGAACAAGGTCAGCTACACCCTCGACACCGAATCCGTCAAGGGAGACAGGAAGAAGACCAGGGTCATGGTCAGGATGTCCTGCCCCGGCGAGACCATCATACCACGCTGCGTAATGGTTTCCTGCGACGGTCACATCCCTCTGAGGAAGACCGACGGCACGGTCATCTGGGAATCTGATGACCCCATCGTCCTGGTCGACGGCTCCACCCTGATGAGCTTCGTCACCCCCAAGGACGGGGTCGACCTGAGCAGCATGAGGCTGTTCTTCGCCGACCGCGCAGACTACGACCGTTTCGGTCTGGTACATCCCATCTACAGGAGGAAGTGAAATGTCCAAGAAGAGATCGCAGAGATACATCTGTCCGTTCTGTTACGGAAGCATCGACATGTCCCAGGTGCATTACGCCTGCAACGACCCCCTGTGCACCAGGACCTTCCTCGGCACCTGCTCCGAGGCCGAGAAGAGGCGCTACGGCTCCGTCTACAGGCCGGAGGAGGAGATCGATGTCGAACGCTCCGAGTTCCTCGGACTCGACCCCTACGGACCCGCCGCCATCACCACCAAGAGCCACATCATCCGCGGCTCGGTGGACGGGAAATGCGAGATATGCAGCAACAGGAACACCGACAAGCTGTGCCCCCGCTGCCACCAGATAATCACCAAGGCCGCGGAGAGATGGGGAACCTCCATCTACGTGCTCATCGGATCCGAATCCGCGGGCAAGAGCCACTACCTGGCATCTTTAATCGAGACCCTGAAGAGCGGCTACGCCCAGGAGTTCGACACCAAGGTCACCCCGACCACCGCAAACACCGCCGACAAGTTCGACAGGGAATACCGCAACACGGTGTTCGACGGAGGCAGATGCCTGCCGCCGACCCCCACCTACGAGGACGTCCTCACCCGCGACCCCCTGCTGTTCGACATGGACAAAGGCGACGGGGACGGGGCCCGTACGGTGGCCTTCGTGGACACCTCCGGCAGGGACCTCGACAGCTCTGACAAATTGGCATCGCTCAACATCAGCACTTACATATCGGGCGCGGCCGGCATCATGTTCTTCATCGATGCCCTCCGGCTGCCCTCCGTCCGCAGCAAGCTGGGACTTCCCGCAGAGGACTGTCCCGACGCAGCCGCGGCACTCAACTATGTGGCGGAGATAATCCGCGACAAGAACCGCCTGAAACCCAAGAATCCGGTGGAGATCCCCCTGGCGGTGATCGTCACCAAGAGCGACCTCCTGATGAGGCCGGCCGCGGCGGAAGAGGACGAGGACGCCCTCTTCGGCCAAGAGTCGTCCCTGCACATCCCGAGGGAGCAGGGTTCGGCGGATATGGACAATATCGCCCTGGTGGGCACCGAGGTGGAGGAATACCTCCGCCGCAACGCAGGACAGGACCTCCTTGACGCCGTGGACCAGTTCGAGAACCACCAGTACTTCGCGGTCTCCGCATTGGGCGGAGCGCCCGCCGACGGCGTTCTGAAGAACGGTGTCGCACCGTTCAGGGTGGAGGACCCCATGATATGGTTTCTCAACACCACCGAGAAGAGGAGATGGCTATGACCGCACAGACTACACTTGTAGAGGATAAAGCCGAAATGGCAGAATCTGCAGAGAACTCTTTAGAACCGACCAAGAAAAAGTCCGGCAAAAAGATAGCACCGAATAAGACCAAGCCCAAGAACGAAGAAATCAAAGTGATGATGGACAAGGTCATGGAGACTGCCGACGATCTCAAGGTCGTCCAGGGTCGGCTCACCGCTGACATCATCGGCCTCAGCGACAAAATCGACGGCTTCCAGGATGCCATGGGTGTCATAAGCAACAAGATTGACGAGATTCAGTTCAGCGCGGTATCAGAAACACCTGCCCCCGAGCCTAGGGAGTATCTGTCAGGCGCCGCACCGGCCCCCGAGGCACAGCCCAGCGGGGATCTGGGACAATACGTCACCACCCGCGAGATGTTCGATAAGTACGCCCGGCAGATGGACCGCAGGGATGGGGAGCTGGCCAACAAGAAGTTCATGCACCTCATGGAGAAGCTCAGCCTGATGAGGGAGGATTACGCCAAGCTCTGCAGGAACCTCTCGGAGAACGCCGCCTCATACTCAGGAAAGGAAGTATTATCCTCCTTCGAGGCATACCTCGTGGACATCGAGAACATGCTCACCGACGCGGGGGTCACCATCGGCCACCACGGGAACATCGGAGACCCGGTAGACGTGCAGCATCAGAGAATCATGGGTGTGGTCGCCACCGACGACCCCTCCAAGAACGGCACCGTGGCGCAGAAACTGTCGGAAGAATACGCATACGACGGACGCGCCATCGTGAAAGAAAAAGTAAATGTTTATAAGACAGCCGCGCAAGCACCCGCTGTAACCGAGACGGGTTTCAGGCTGTCGCCATCAGAGTGAAAAAGGGAGAACAATGAGCGAAGAATTCAGCATAGGCATCGACTTAGGAACCACATACTCATGCCTCGCATACATCGACGATAACAACGATCCTGTCGTTGAGAGGAACTACGAACACGAGGACACCACCCCCTCCGTCATCCTGTTCAACGACGTGGGCGAGAAACTGGTGGGTTCGTCCGCCAAGGACATGTTCCTCATGTATTCCAGCGACAGATTCGTCCTGGACATCAAAAGGAAGATGGGTACCGACTACTCCGTCGACATCGACGGCATCAGGTACACGCCTCCCACCCTGTCCGGACTCATCCTCCGCAAGCTCCTGAAGGACTTCGAGGAGAACCACGGCCTGGACGAGGGCTCTGTCAAGAGTGCTGTCATCACCGTCCCCGCCTATTTCGGCCTGGAGGAGAGGGAAGCTACCGTCAACGCAGGAAAGATCGCGGGACTGGAGGAGGTCACCCTCCTCAACGAGCCCACCGCCGCAGCCATCTGCTTCGGATTCGGCAACAACCAGGACGGACCCAAGAAGGTCCTGGTCTACGACCTGGGAGGAGGAACCTTCGATGTCACCATCCTCCAGATCGACGGCAAGAGCTTCACCGCCATCGCCACCGACGGACAGAGGCTGATGGGAGGTAAGGACTGGGATGCTGCTCTGAAGTCCATCATCATCTCCAAGATTGCCGAGATGAGCGGACTCAGCGAAGGCGAGATCGAAGCCGACAGCGACATCATGGACGCGCTGGTGCTGGATTCCGAAGACCTCAAGAAGAGGCTCTCCACCTCCGAGTCCACCAGGGGTACCATGACCATCGGCGGAAGGAAAGTTACCTACACCGTCACCAGAGAGGAGTTCGAGGACGCCACCAAGCACCTTATCGATTCCACCGCCGACACCGTGGCGGAAGTTCTTGATTCCAAGAACCTCACCGTGGGCGACATCGACGCCTTCCTCCTGGTAGGAGGATCCTCCAGGATGCCCCAGGTCAAGGCCACCATCGCCAACAGGTTCCCCGGAGCCAACATAAAGATCTATGACCCAGACCAGTCCATCGCCAAAGGAGCCGCTGTCTACTGCAAATCCAGGGACGTCCTCTCCGATGTCAAAGCCGACATCAAACAGCAGATGGATGCGGGCCAGCCCGGACCCGTCAACGAGACCGAGATGGCCAGCCGTGTGGACGAGGTCGCCATGGCCACCGACGACGCCATCGTCGTGCACAACGTCCTCAGCAAATCGCTCGGTGTCAAGGCCAGCGACGGTAACGGCAACGAGTACATCTCCAACATCGTCTTCAGGGACGTCACCCTGCCTATCGTAGAGAACAGGACCTACTACCCCTATGTGGACGGTCAGCTCTCCGTCGATGTCGAGATCTTCGAGAACGGCGCCCGCAACAACGAGGACGGCATGAGGGTCGAGATGGCCGATGCCACCCTGGTGGGTTCCTTCCCCATGAAACTCCCCGAGGATGTCACCAAGAACACCCCCATCAACATCCGCTTCACCGTCAACGACGACGGTATGGTCTTCGCCTACGTAGAGTGCAAGGACCAGCATGCCGAATACAACCTGAAGACCAAGACCTCCATGACCGATGAGGAGATCAGGAAGTTCAGGGGACTCGTCGAGCACGGACTGATCTGAAACCATTATTCACGGGCCGGACCGCTTGGTCCGGCCCCGTTATCTTTAATCTCGGAAAACGGCAGCCTGACGGCATGACCCAGACATCATAAAATCAGTTGTCCTTGTCCTGCAGGACGGCATGCTCGAGGATGGCGGTGAGCTCCTCGCGTTCCTTCTTCGTGATGTCACGATAGCGCCCGGCCTTGAGGTTTCCCAACTCGATGTTCATCACGCGGATCCTGACCAGTTTGACCACATTGTAACCGAAGTATTCGCACATCCTGCGGATCTGCCTGTTAAGCCCCTGTTTGAGGATAATGCGGAAGGTATAGGGATCAATCTCGGTAACCTTGCATCTGCGGGTGACCACGTTCTCGTCGATCGGGACCCCTCCAGACATGCCGCGGATGAAATCCCTGATGATCTCCCTGTCAACAGTGACGATGTACTCCTTCTCGTGACCGTAACGGGAACGCATTATCTTGTTGGCGAGATCCCCGTCATTGGTCAGCAGAAGGAGTCCCTCGGAATCCTTGTCCAGCCTCCCCACCGTGAATATCCTGCGCGGATAGTTTATGAAATCGATGACGTTGTCCCGGTCCCCGGGGTCGGCGGTACAGGTCAGACCACGAGGTTTGTTGAAGGCAAGAATGACAGTGCCAGCATCATCTTTTCTGATCGGTTTGCCGTTGACGCAGACCTTATCTTCGTCGGTAACGCGGTCCCCCAGCACGGCTGCCCTTCCGTTTATGGTGACCCTCCCCTCCTCGATGAGGCGGTCGGCCGCCCTGCGCGATGCCACGCCGGCTTCCGCGATGAACTTGTTGAGACGCACTCCGTCCTCGGCCATAGGGCCGACTAAGCGGTCAGCATATAAATCGGAAACGGTGGCATTATTAGGTTCCAGGGGGATGACGGGACATGGGCTTATTCGGCAGGAGTAACAACAGCGGACCCGTGATCAAGGAGCAGGCCGCCGCACTGCACTGGGACACCGACGACCCGTTCCTATTCGCATCCCACCACCTCGACAACTACCCCAAGGGCAACGAAAGGCAGGCACCGCCCTACGAGGAGGTCAAGAGGAAGGACCAGGGGAACGACTACCACAAGCTGTTCGGATACCGCATGTATACCGGCAGGGTGACCCCCGGATTCCAGCTCCA
Organism: methanogenic archaeon ISO4-H5; assembly: GCA_001560915.1. Classification (NCBI taxonomy): domain Archaea; kingdom Methanobacteriati; phylum Thermoplasmatota; class Thermoplasmata; species methanogenic archaeon ISO4-H5. The sequence continues at coordinate 1,312,606 of CP014214.1, forward strand.
CGCCCACTGGGGCTACGAGACCGTCACCCTCGTATCCAAGGGTTACGTCGATCACTTCGACAGCCTCGGGAACCAGGGCCGCTACGGATACGGCGACATGCAGTGGATAACCGCCGGGAGCAGATACCATCACTGCGAGATGTACCCGCTGGTGTTCCAGGACCGTCCCAATCCGCAGCTTGTCACCCAGATCATGATCAACCTGCCGCTGAAGGACAAGAACACCCCCGTAGAGATCACCACCGTCTGGAAAGAGGATATCGCCACCGTAAACGGTGACGGGTGGAAGGCCACGCTGCTGGCCGGAAGCCTTGACGGAGTAACCGCCAAGGTTCCGCACAGCACCTCCTGGGCGGCAGATCCCGCCCACCACGTGAGGATCATGAAGCTCGACATGGAGCCCGGTGCGGTGTTCACTCTTGCCCCGTCGGAGGCGGGTACCAGGAACCTCTACATCACCGAGACCAGCGCGAAGGTCGCCGGGAAGGAGTATCCCGCGGGCACGAGGCTCAAACTGAAGCCCGACGCCGAAGTCCCGATAGAGATGCTCTCCGAACCGTCGGAGGTATGGATCCTCGAAGGAGATCCCATAGGGGAGAAACAGTGCCAGTGGGGCCCTGTGGTGCTCGCCAACAACGCAGAGGTCAGGAAGGCCAACAACGAGGTCCGCGAGAAAGAGCTCGAGAACTGGAACTGGGAGTACGTGAACCAGAAGCAGCCTCTCGGAACGGGCAGGTTCTACAGGGCCGCGGACGGCACTGAGTCACGTCCGAAGGAACCGGAAACCGGGGAGTGAGTCTCCCCGGGGAAAACCCCTCCCGCTTCGCAATCGCCTTACTAATCGTGCGCGCGCACGTCCGTATTTTTATACTTTTTAAACGATACCCGTCTCATGGTAAATCAGGTACGTGCGGCCCATATCCTCGTTCCGGATGAGAAGAAGGCCAAAGACCTCAAAGCGAAGATCGATGCGGGCGAGGATTTCGCCGAGCTCGCCAAGAAATGGTCCCACTGCCCCTCCAAGAAGAAAGGCGGGGACCTGGGCTGGTTCAAGAAGGGTGACATGGTCCCGGAGTTCGAGACCGCGGCCTTCACGGCCAAGACCGGCGATGTGGTCGGCCCCGTGAAGACACAGTTCGGCTGGCACATCATCAAGATCCTGGGCACCAAGTGATCCTATGGGACTCTTCAGCAGGAAGAAAAAGTCCGAGGAGGAAGAGGAGGTCAGGAAACCTGTCGACAGATTCGACAGGAGTGTTTACGTTCAGACCAGCACCCAGAAGACTGCTGGTAAGAAAACCGATTCCAAGAAAACCAAAGGGGAGAAAACAATGGCAGAGAAAAAGACCGCCGAGAAGAAACCTGCTGCGAAACCCGCAGCAAAGAAAGAGACCGCAGCCAAGAAGACGGAGACCAAGAAGGCCGCCGCCAAGCCCGCTGCAGAGAAGAAGACTGCAGCTAAACCCGCAGCTAAGACCGCGGCAAAACCGGCAGCGAAAGAGACCGCTGCCAAGAAGGAACCCGCCAAGAAACCTGCCGCCAAAGCTGCCGCACCCAAAGAGAAGAAGGTCTGGCACATCACCAAGCGCGATGACGAGAACAAATGGCAGGTAAAGTGCGAGGGCAACAGCAAGGCCACCAAACTCTTCAACACCAAGAAGGAAGCCGAGGAGTACGTGAAGAGCCTCACCGCCAACAACGAGGGCTCCAGGGTCGTCGCTCACAAGAAGGACGGCAAATTCCAGAAGAAGTGAACGGGATCGGGGTACTTCCCCAATCCCTAAATACACAATGGGGTATGGTGAAAACATATGAAAGGCACTCCCAGGACCGATTGTGCTGTCGACGCCGCCATGTCGGTGATCGAAGGCAGATGGAAGACCGTAATCATCTGCATCCTCGCCAGGAACGGCGAGCCCATGAGGTTCAATCAGCTGATTAACAAGATCGAAGGCATCTCGCCCAGGATCTTCACCCTGCAGCTCAGGGAACTGGAGAGCGACGGCATCATCACCAGGAACGTCGTATCCACCTCGCCCAAATATGTCGAGTACTCGCTCTCCGAGAAGGGACTGAGTCTCATCCCCATCCTCCAGATGCTCGCCGACTGGGGACTCAAGCACATGTTCTCCAACATGGTCTCCTTCCCCGGCGACGTCGTTTCCGAGCCTGACAAGGCCGACGTCTGAAGGTTTATATACTGGGTGGGTATCTCAAGTTTTGGTCTGACGGCCATAGCGGAGGGGTTCACCCGGTCCCATTTCGAACCCGGCAGTTAAGCCCTCCCGCGTAGATGTCGCGTACTGTGTTGCGCAAGTGCACGGGAAAGCATCCACGCTGTCAACCACTTCTTCACTTCTCTTCGATGGCTCTGCCATAGCCTGAATTTTCACAGGAATCCGGTATGCTCGAGGACAATCTTGATTCCGATGAGGATCAGTATGATTCCTCCGAGGAGTTCCGCCCTGCTTCCGAGCCTGTCTCCGAACACGCTCCCTGCCTTCACACCGAACACGGATATGGCAAAGGTGATGATACCGATGATCGCCGCCGGGAGCAATATCTCGGACCCGTCCATGGCCATGCTGATTCCTACCGCCAGGGCATCGATGCTGGTGGCAATCGCAAGCACGAACATCACCATGATGCCGATATCGGCGCCTTTCGATTCGTCCTCTTCATCGGAGAACGACTCCCGGATCATATTGCATCCGATAAGTGCCAGCAGTACAAAAGCAACCCAATGGTCGTAATCGGAAATCAGCGAATGGAATGACTGACCGAGATAGAAACCGATCAGGGGCATCAGGAACTGGAAGAAACCGAACCATAACCCTATGATTGCTCCAGCCCTGACGGTGAACCTGCCCATGGCCATCCCTTTGCATACGGAGACGGCGAAAGCGTCCATCGCCAGTCCGATACCCAGGAGGACCACGGTCAGATAATCCATATCCCAGGAAAATGGCTGGGAGATAAAAGGATGGCGGGGGTTAAGCCCCGCCTAAAATGTGCCTCTTTCTGAAAAACAGTGGGTAATCGGTTGGACAAAAGTACAAACGTCTGATTCCACATTCCGTTTCCATGAATCCTCTCAACAGTTTCATGGAGAAGGCAATCGGAATCGTCCCGCCTTGGTTCGTGAAGTCTGTGGAATATGACGGGGTGGAGACCGTCAATGTCGAATTGGGATTCGACAGGAAGCACAGGCCGGCTGCTCCGGCCTGTCCCCGCTGCGGCGGGGAATGCAGCTATTACGATATGGTGGAGAAGACCTGGAGACACACGGATGTCTGCGACTGGATGTGTATCGTTCACGGTGTAATCCCCAGAGTGAAATGCGGATCATGCGGCAGCGTGACCAGAATCAACGCCCCCTGGGCATCGGATTCCATCAGCAAGTTCACGCAGAAATTCGAGGAGAAGGTCATCGGTCTGACGAAGAAGATGCCCGTCTCCGACGTATGCAAAGAGATGCGGCTTGACGACAGCACGGTCTGGACCATCATCGAAAGACACGTGGACCGCTGCATGGATCATCAGGATCTGGCTTATGTGGACACTTATTACGTGGACGAGAAATGCATCAGGAAAGGCCGCCGTTATCTCAGTACCTTCCTGGACCAGAACCACAGGGTAATCTATGTGGGAGAGGACAACACCTCCGAGACGGTGAGAGGATTCAGGGAACATCTGGAATCCCGCAACGGATGTGCCGGTAACATCCGGCACATCAGCATGGACATGGGCGCCGGTTTCAAGAAAGGTGCCGAAGAGTACTTTCCCGACGCCGAACCGACGTTCGACAGATTCCATGTCACCGAACACATGACCGAAGCAGTCAACGATACCAAGAAACGCGAATACTGCGACCTGGTGAACTACACTCCCGACGAACGGGGGATGATGAAAGGGCAGAAGTACCTGTTCCTGAAGAACTACGACAACCTGGATGACGGGAAGAAAGGGAAACTGCACGATCTGCTGTCGATATTCCACGATCTGGGAATAGTGTACAGGTTCAAAGAGACCTTACGGAAACTCTGGGACATGTCCTGCAAGTTTGATGCGTGGAAATTCCTGATGGATTGGATCGAGTCTGCCAGGAGAACAGGGATTCCGGAATTGATCAAGGTGACGAACCTGCTGGAGAATCATTCGAAAGGTATTCTCAATTGGTATGATTCGCATATCAGCAACGGTGTGATGGAAGGGTTCAACAGCGTTCTTCATGCATTCAAAGGCCGTGCAAGGGGATACCGCAGTTTCGAGAGATACCGGACGATGATCTACCTCCGCTGTTCCGGATTGTGCTGACTCTTGTAGGTAGACAGGTAGGGGGCAGTCCCTATGTTCAACGGACGTATGACGAGGGGGAGCCCGTCCTCCCCCGAGGAATACGTACGCTTCTCGGTGTTTTCCTGATTGTGACAGATTTTGTTAACGTGCAATCGCGGGTGCGATTGCACTTATTTCGTTCTGGCCCACTGAAAATCAGAAAGAACCTAAAATGTTTATCAGAACTTCTTGAAGTGGAGCACTGCTGCGACCATCAGGACGACGATGGCTGCTGCCAGGGCTGCTGCGAAGAAGACGACACCGCTGACTCCGCTGGAGGCGGAATCGCTGTACAGCACCGAGAACACCGAGAAGTGGGTGGTGGTGAAGGTAACGGTTCCGTCGGCAGAGTTGTAGGTGGTCGGGAGCTTCTCGACGCTTCCGTCGGCTGCGATGCATGCAACCTGGACACCGGAGGCCTTCTCGCCGTCCTTCAGGGTGTAGGGGACGGTGACGGTAACCTTTCCGCTGCCGAAGTTGGTGTTGTCTCCGAAGGTAATGCTGTAGACAGGCCTGTCTCCGATGGCGGACTTCTGCGCCTCGGTGAGGGCAGACTGATCAGCGGTTGTGTCCTTGACCTCGAGGGTTGCCGCGCCGGACAGGGACTGGATTGCAGCCTGGTTCATAACAACGGTGTACTTCTCGTCGATCTTGAAGGAGACCTCCATGGTGGGGTCCTGAGTGGACATGGTCTTGATGTTGTTGATGATATCATCGGTCACCTCGACCTTTCCGTCGGTTCCGTCGTATTCGATCGCCCTCTTGTCACTAAGCTTGCCGTCGGCACACACAATGCTGTAGGACTGGACGGAGGTACCGTTGCCGAAGGACTTCACGGCGAACTCCCAATCATAGTAGTCATTGGTGCACTTGAAGACCATATCCTCGGAACCGGTTCCTTTGATAACCAGATTGTCCATCGGGGTCTCCGATTCGCTGGAAGTAACAGTCATGTCCCCATTCAGACCGGCGGTGAAACCATCCTCGGTCACAGTCAGTTTGGTGGCGGGAATCTCAAAGGTGAAATCCTCCTGCGAGAACACCATAGTGTTGGGGGTCGCATCACCGAAGATTATGCTGCTGTCCGATTCGTTCATTATGAGCTTGAAGGAATCGGACCACTCGTAGGTTCCGGGTGCGAAGAACACAGTACAATCGGTAAGGGTTACTGTGATGCCTGCTGCAGGCTTGAAACCAGGCTTGACCAGAATCTGTTTTGAAAAGTAGTCGGTATCTTCGCCGACCGCTCCGTCAACGACTACCGCGCTCTCACCGGGCTGCATACCGGCCCTCTTGGGGTTGAGGATTCCAGCCACCATAATCTGGGTGTTGGTACCGCTGAGGTACTTGCAGGTGTATCCGGTCTTGTTCATCGACAGGGCGGCCAGGGTGGCCACGGGGGTCGTCTCGGAGGCCTTCTGGATGCCCAGTAGAGGTATGAACAGGTCCCAGTTGCCGTTGGAGTAGTTGAACTGGATAGGATCTTTGTTAGCAGCTACCACCAGGATATTGTCCCAGATTCCGAACGCCATCATTCCGTTCGCCGAGACACTGCCCTCGGTAACCTGTATGTCAAACGCAGACATGACAGATACATCTGCGGGGAGGTCGACAGTGAAACCGTTGGTCTTGTCTTTCAAGTAGCCGAATACGACCTGACAGTCTTGGGAGATCATGATGGACGTCGCCGACGAAGTACGGATGTCTCCGCCAGCCTCGACGTAAATCTTACAGTTGGAGAACTGTATGAAGTCCAGGGTACCCACGTTGAGGGTCGTTCCGGACTCGATGATAATCGTCATATTCTCATAAGAATCTTCCAAATCCACGGTGCCACTCCATGTATCGTAAACTGCTCCGGGAGCGTCGGCAGCGTGGGGATTGAACATATCCTCGAACGCTTTGGCATCGTTATAGGCCGCCGCCTCGGAATTGTCCGCAAAGACAACGAACGCTGTGCATACCATGAAAAGGGCAGCAAGGATCGCCGCAGTCTTGCGGTTGATTGTTTTGCTTGCGTACGTCAAAGTAAAACCTCTTTGGAAAGGTAACGGTTTCACAGTATTTATCCTTAGACTGGAACATGTGTTAATTGGATTGGAAAAAGAGGAATTTATCTCCTGGCTCTTCTGCCTGGAATATTACGGCCGCGGGACCTCAGAGCACCCTCCGAGATGTCCAGGAACATACCGTCGTCGACCGTCTCCGAACACCAGTATCCGCCCGGAACATCCTCCATCGAGGAGATGTACCTGTCATTGAGAATCAGTTCCGCTTCCTTCGCCGAATCCACCCTGACACCGATCACGTCGGAAGCCACTGAGACGTCCGAGGAGGTGATCGAAAGGAGATGTGCCAGCAGGGCTTCGGCATCCTTCACCCCGCGGAAGACGAGATACATGTACCCGGATATTGAAAACAGAGATAAAAAGAGGCAGGGACGGCGGGTCGGGGGTTGCGCCGTCCCGGAGCCGGCCCTGACGGGACGGCCGAGAAGCGGAAAACAAACACCCCGTGCGGCGGTAGTTCAATGACCGCACGGGGCCGGAAAGATCATTCTGTCTTTTCGTCGTCCTTGTACTTAGGAGCTGCCGTAAGCAGTCTGGCACCACTCACCTCCCTCTTGATTCCGGATTCCCTCTCTTCGGGGTTGCTTGAGAAACCGAACGTAAGCTCGTAACAGATGGGGCACAGAGGCACATAGGTGTTGCCCACGAGCAGCATGGGCAGACTCTCCATCTCAGGCATCAGGTCCTCCTTCTCGGCCAGGTCCCTGTTCTGGTCCTTGGCGATGAAGGCGTTGTAGTCCTCCACGGTCCTCTTGCAGACGAAACAGCTCTCCTCGGACTTGCCCTGGAAGAACTGAAGAATGAACCACACGGGGATGTAGATCAGCAGGATGACGGCTCCGATGATGACGGAGAACATTCCGTTGTCGATACCTCCGTTGATACACCAGTATGCGAGACAGGGGATGAGCACGAAGAACTGGTAGCACATCAGGAAGCATGCCACGTAGAACCAGCCCTTAGGCGCCTTGTAGGGGCGCTCGATGTTCTTGAACCTGGGGTTCCTCTTGGATACCACATAGGCCATCATTCCCATTCCCAGCGCGAACGAGAATCCGAAGGACGATGCCGCCAGGATCATACCGACCGATCCGAAGTGGATGATGACGATGAACACCACTCCCATGATGGCCTGGTAGAGCATGGCAAAGATGGGCGCTCCGTTCTTGTTGGTGTAGGTGAAGACCTTGGGCATGTTGCCCTCGTGACCCATGAAGTACAGGGTCCTGGAGGATCCCAGGAACGCGGTCTGGATCAGCATGACCATTCCCGCCACCAGCAGGATCAGTGCGATGATGAGTCCGATGGAACCGAAGTCGAACTGTGCGATGGGGTACAGGGTGGATACTCCCCACTCATCGATGTCGGCCGGAGACATCATACCGTACACCACGAAAGGCACGATGAAGTACATGGCAAGACAGACCAGTCCCGCGGAGATCAGTGCCTTGGGAATGTCCCTTCCGGGCTCCTTGTACTCGGCACCGTAGGTCGCGGCGGACTCCCAGGCGCATGCGCACCACTGGGCGTAGGCGAACATTCCGAAGACCATCATGAAGTCGTTGACACCCCAGTCCCAGCCGGGCGGTGTTAGATTGTTCTTGATGTGGTCAAGAGAGAATGCGGAGATGCCTCCCTCTCCCGCGGTGATGCCTGTGAGAGGCACAACGATGACGACGAGAAGCGGAAGGATAGCGACCAGTGCCAGGATGAGTCCCAGCTTGGCTCCGCCGGAGAGTCCCTTGGATCCTACAAAGATAATAGCAGCGAACACCGCGAGACCGAAGCATATCTGGAACGCCAGGGTGGCGGTGGAGCTGAGGGGGTCCATGTTGAGACCGTACTCCAGGTACTTAGTGATGTAATCGACGGAGGTACATGTGAAGATCGGGATGACAGGCGTCCACGTGAACCAATACGACCACGCCGTGAACGCACCTATGAACTTACCTAATCCGTACCTCCCCCCGTTGGGTTTGGTGAAAACCTTCTGGGCACACCCTCCGATACCGGGAGTCTCCAGAGCCGCGGCCATCTCTCCGATGGCCAGGTTCTGGGCGAATCCCTGCAGAACGGAGACCGTCCAGATCATGATAGAGAGACCCCATGCGGTCCCTGCGATATCATAGATACCGGGAAGGATCAGGATGGGGACACCCATCGCGATGATCATTCCCTGCTTCCAGTTGATTGATTTGACAAGACCCGAGTCGGAGTTCACAGCCCCGCCGAACGCGTGACTGTTTCCTTCGGCCAGAATCCTGACGCCATGTCTTGCCATTAATAATGTCCTCCATTACTTATGAAAAATTCTGATTCGTCCGTATATAAGTTTTTTTACAAATCGGCGTTTTATTGTAGTTTTCATCATTTTTGAGGACTCTGTCGCATTAAATTAGTATATAAACGTTTTCCATAAAACAGTGTAATTTAAATAAATCCTATACAAAAATGGTTTTTCATCCAATCATTTTAAATAGGATTGTAAAAAAATGCATGATTTACACACTTAAAATCCTAAATCCAGCATATTCCTGACCTGGGGAAATGTGAAAGTGATTTATCTTTCCATCAGATAACGAAGAAAACATGGAGGACGACACCCGTACCATCGCCGAGGCCAAGGAGATCGTGAGGAGATTCTGCGAGGAGCGCGACTGGGACCAGTTCCACAACCCCAAGGACCTCTCCGTGGGGATGGTCACCGAGGCGTCCGAACTATTGGAGCTCTTCCGTTTCAAGACACCCGAGGAATGTAAGGAACTCCTGTCGGATCCGAAGAAGCTCGAAGATGTGAAGGACGAACTCTCCGATGTTTTCTACTTCGTCCTGCGCTTCGCCCAGATGAACGGCATCGACCTGTTCTCTTCTTTGGAGAATAAGATAGAGAAGAACGATGCCAAGTACCCCGCCGACAAGGTAAGGGGATGCAACCGCAAGTACGACGAGTACTGAATCAACCTATCAAATAAATAGGTAAATATGATACGGTACGTCTATGGAAGACCGTGCTGACATGCGCCTGGAATTCATCGGACCCGACAAGGCGGAGGAGATCTCGGAGATTGCCTTCCCGCTCTTCAGGGAGGTCTACAGCAACGTTCCGCCGGATGTGGTGGAAGGGTTCCTGCAGGAGACCCAGACGCCGGAAGCGATACGCAGGCACATGGAGACGGGGCTAGAATACGCTTATATTGTCTCAGGCGGGGAGAAGGCCGGGTATGTGGCATTCGGAATCGATGACGCGGGAATGTACCTCTCCAAGTTCTATTTCTTCAAAGAGTACCGCAGGATGGGACTCGGATCCGAGGTGCTGGCATATGTGGAATCCAGAGCGAGGGAAGCAGGGGTAAAAACGATACACCTCGACGTGAACAGGGACAACACCCCCGCGATATCGTTCTATCGGAAGCACGGCTTCGTGAAGGGGGAGGACATCACCTTCAGACGCGTCGTGATGAGGAAGACCCTATCGGACTGACTTTACATACCCGTTTTGCTATGCGTCAGGCATGTCACACGGAGAAGCCGTACCGGCGGCCGAAGCCTTCCGCAGACTTACGGAAGGGAATGCCAGATTCCTGAAGGGAGATTATCACGGGGATGCCTCCGCATCCCGCAGGAAGGATACGGCGGAGAACGGTCAGCACCCCTATGCGGTAATCGTCACCTGCGCCGATTCGAGGGTGGTCCCGGAGTTCATCTTCTCGGCCGGGATCGGGGAACTGTTTGTGATAAGGACCGCCGGCAACACCGTGAGCGACTGCTCCCTGGGGAGCATCGAGTACGCTATAGCGCATTTGGGTGTAAGGCTGGTCGTGGTTATGGGGCATTCCTGCTGCGGCGCGGTCACGGCTGCTGTGGAGGGAAACAGGGAGAGGCACATCTCGAACATCACCGACGCCATCCAGGAGGCGGTGAAGGGGGAGACCGACATCTGCGAGGCATGCATGCTCAACATCCACCATTCCCTGAAGAGGATAGAAGACGACCTCCCTGACAGGCACGACGTGAGGTATGTCGGAGCTGTGTACGATATCGAATCGGGAGAGGTGGAGTTCTTCGACGATTTGATGGAAGAGTGAACAGGAATCGGAAAAACCCGGGATCGGAATCCCGGTAAGAGATTTCGTTCGTAGTTCATTCCACTGAGTCATTTGTTTTGGGCAGGAAACGCTTGGAGTACAGATAGAACCCGACGTCCAGGAACAGGCTCACGACCATCCCGAACCCGAACAGCAGAATCACGAAGTCCATGGTGGCCTCGAAGAATCCCGCCAGGAACAGCCCGTACAGTATCCCGTAGTAGACGATGTTCACGACGGCCGCTTCCGCGAGAATAAGCTCCGTCCTCCCCACGGCGGTCATGACCCCCTGGAAGACTACGCACAGGGCGTATGCGACGTAGAACGGCACCAGCTTGTACAGGATGCGGAGGATCATGTCCGCATCCTCGGCGCCGATCACGTCCCTGAACATGACCCCCCACAGAGGGATCGAGACCAACCACACCAGGAGCACCAGACCCGTAAGTGCCAGATAGTTCCAGATGCGGTTGTATCCGTTGTAGTATTCCCTCTTCACCATCTCCCCGATTGCGTACATGGGCACGAGCAGCCATCCCCAGATGAAGTTGTTCGCCAACCAATAATTACCAACCTGAGAGACGTCGTTGATCATCTTCATCACAATCATCACGTAGATGAGGTTGGCCAGGAACACCTGCCCGCCGGAGAACAGTCCGGTGCGGGCCCAGTCGTACATGATGTCCTTCCTGAACCCGCTCCATCTCCTGACGAGTCCCTCCCTGTACAGGAGCAGGACCGACACTACGGATATTATTGCGTTCACGCCGATGTTGGTCAGTGCGATGCCTGTAGCGCCGTTCCCCGGGATCAGTGCCAGATTGCCGATGCTGAGCATGGCGACCTTCGCAATAAGGAGCATCACGATGTAGTCGTACCTCCCGCGGACGACGAACACCACATACATGTAGGAACTCACGAAGCCGATGATGAAACCGACGGTCTCAAGCCTCAGGTAGGATGTGCTCTCGGCGGGGGCGCTCATATATGCCGTGAGGGAGCTGGCGTAGACGTAGATAGCCAGCGATACAATCAGATACGATACGAACCCCAGGACGAAGGTCTGGTTTATCCTCGTGCCGAGCTCGTCCCGGTCGTTCCGCGCCTTGTTGAAGACGAAGTACATGGGGACGGTAAGGAAGGCCAGCAGGGTCTCGTTGAACAGGTCGAACCATTCGATCTGCCCGGCGATGTTCAGGACGTCGGATCCGAGCCCTGACACCAGGCGGTCCACGATGAGCTGGTTGATGCTCGGTACGAAGTTGTAGACCGTCAGGGCCAGGAGGAGAAGTATCTCCGCCCTGGCGAGACGGTTGTCTCTGAGCTGTTTCTTGATGCCTACCGCCGATGGTAAGTGTATCCCTTCCATCTCTGTCACCTCGCGATGTGCTCCCTGAGGTTCTGCAGGTCCTCCTCGGTGTAATGACCTACACTTGGTATCACTGGCCTCTTCCCATAATTCCTGGGAACACAATAGGCCGCGAATTCAATAGGAACTCCCGGAGGAAACGACTGTCTCACCGTCTAAATCGATTTCAACAAAATCAGGACGAAGCTCAGTGAACCAATCATCGTCCGCATAACGGTTCGTGATGTTGATTATCCTCTGATTGTTAGATCCCACCAGATTCCTGACAGTATCCCTGTTATCGATCTCGAATCTTCCATCGATGACTGTGTCAAGATGCCTGGTAAGGCTTTCGTCCAGTTCGGAGAAGAGCCGCCCTGTGAACATTATAACACCAAGACCCAGACTCTGCAATCCCTCTGCCAAAGCAGGGATCGAGGCCTGAAGAGTGGGCTCCCCGCCGATGAGGGTCACACCCTCGATGCCGTTCTCCTCTTTCGCGACTGACGCTATACGCAGAATCTCCGAGAGGCGGACGAGATGCCTGGGCTCAAGGGGCTGCAGTTCGGGATTGCAGCACCCTTTGCAGTTGAAATCGCATCCCTGGAACCATATCGCCATGCGTCTCCCGGGGCCCAAGGCCTCGGTGCGTGTCTTCACCGAGGCCACGTTGAAGAGGGGATCAGTCGTCGACATCGAACTCGAGCTTTCCTTCGTTCACATGGGCATAGACGGTGCATCCCCTGAATCTTGAGAGGTCCTCGTAGTTGGTGAACAGGTACAGTGCCAGATCGGTCAGGAGGCGGGAATTCAAAGCGTTCAGGACATCCCTTCCGCCTTTGGCTATGTCAGCACCTTCCAGGATGTACTCATAGAAAGTCTGCTCATTGCGGATCTTGAGGGTGATGCCGTACTTCTCCTCCACGGCCTTCTGCACAGGCCTGAGCTTGGACTTCAGGATGTTCGTGGCGAAGGATGGATCGTCGATGAAGTTGAACGGGATGATGTTCTCGTATCCGATCCTTCCAAGGATCTCGGGCCTCTTCAGCTCGTTGTCGAAATAGTCCTTCACGATTCTGACGAACTCGGATGCCACGTGCTCCCTGTCGCCGTTGTTGACCACATCGGCTGCGCCGAGATTGGATGTGAAGATGATGATGGTATCGGAGAAGTACGTGGTCACGCCGCGGTTGTCGGTCAGCCTTCCGTCCTCCAGGATCTGCAGGAAGATGTCCAGGATGCGGGGGTTGGGCTTGGCGGCCTTCTCGATCTCGTCGAACAGCACCACGCTGAACGGCTTCTCCCTGATGGCATTGGTAAGCTGACCGCCCTCCTCGAATCCCACGTATCCCGGAGGAGCACCGATGAGCTTCTGGTCGCTGTTCTGCTGGGAGTACTCGCTCATGTCGAACCTGATGCAGGCGTTCTCGTCACCGAACAGGAATGATGCGATGGCCTTGGATAGTTCGGTCTTTCCCACTCCGGTAGGTCCGACGAAGAAAAAGACCCCTTTGGGCATGGATCTTGACGAGGTCTTGTGGATGCCGGTGATCCCCATGAAAGCCTTCACGATGGTCTCATAGACATGGTCGATGGCCTGGTCCTGGCCGATTACCTTCTCCTTCAGCTCCTTCTTCATCCTGCGTACCTTGTCGGGGCTGAGCTTCTCCCAGGGATTGTCCTTCTCGCCGTACTTGAACAGGGCGAACAGCTTCTCGAAGGTTATCCTCTCCTTCTGCTGGCGGGACATGTTGGCCATCTGGATGATCTCGCGCCCCGTGAAATCGTTCAGCATATCCACGTAATCCTCGAACTTGGGGCTGTCTATGATGTCGTCCACGTCCTTGAGGAAGAATCCGGGGGAGACCTTCCTCAGTATATCTCTCCTCTCCTCCATGTCCGGTTTGGTGATGGTCACGGTGTTGACCTCGGGGTTCCCCGAATACAGGGACAGGGGGAGCATTGAAGCCTTGGTCGAGATAAGGATTATTGCGCTTCCTCTCTCGTCACTGCGGTATCTGGGGAGGCTCTCCTTGAGGGTCTTTCCGAGCATGGTCAGCTGTTCGCGGTCCTGGGGATCCAGCTGCCCGTCCTTGTTGAAGAGGTACTCGGACCAATCGAGGATGAATGCTGTGTTGTCATTCTTCTCAGATAGGGTGCGGTGGATGACGGCCAGCATCTGACCGGGCTCGCGGGCCTGCCCGATGACAACAGTATCCGGGATCTCCACGTCACCCAGATCATAACTGTCGCCCTCCTCTGGCACATCCTTCTTGTCGGTCAGTTTCAGAGTACGGGTGTCCCCCTGGATACCTGAAATACGGTCCCAGGTGACGATGTTAGTGTACCCTATCTCCTCCAGGCACTGGCGGAGGCAATCCTTCAGCCCCAGCAGTTTCTTATCGACCAGATAGACATCGGAGACGTTGCCTTCGACGATGAGGCATTTCTTGATCCCTGCCTCGCGCTTTATCCTGTTCAATGCGTTGATTATTGCCAAATCAGTGACCTCCCTGTGTCCTCATTTCCTGATGATGCTTGTTCTGGAGACGGTCCGGGTTCTCCCAGAGGGTCTTCCTTGCTGTTAGTTTGATTCCGTAGACCTCCTCCAGGTCTCTTTCGAGCGGGGAGATGTCCTTCTCGCAGGCCTTTCCCTCATAACCTTGGAAATGGTACACGAACTTACCGTCAAGATCGATGCGGAACTCCGCCACCTGCCCAGCGGGTTTCCTTGCGGTTATCTTCACGGTATCTCCTTCTTCATTCTTCAAATGGCGTATGTCCGACCTCTCCACGATGAAGCCCCTGGCGGTGATGCTCTTGACGATGGCCTGTACGGCGGATCTCCTCAGTCTCTCGTCGAGAATCTCCGAGGTAGCACGGTCCTTCAGCTCCAGGGGACTTACGGCCTTGCCGTCGCCCATCGCATCGCGGATGACCTCGGGAGAGATTTTCTCCGATTTCATCTCGGATTCGATGGATGAGACCGTATCTTTGATGAGTTTGCGCCTGACCTTCTTGGAGGGGTCGATAATGGACTCGGCCAGCTCTTTCAGCTCTTCGTTGGACAGAGCGTCGTGCGCCTTGTTCCTCGATATTAGCTCCACCACACTGCGCAGCTGGGGGTCCCCAATGCTGGAGAGATATTCTTCGAACCCTTCGCGGAGACCGCGTTCCGACATCTTTGCATCGAATGCGGCTCTGACTGCCGAGTTAAGGGCTTCGGATTGCAGGACGACCCTGTTGACCTGCGTGAGGAACTGGCGTGTCCTGTCAATCTCCTCCCGGTAGGCGGTTGTTCCGATGCTGCCGCGACGTTCCGCAATGGATGCGGATGTGGAGGCACAGCTTTTCATGAGGTCGGATATCCTCTCGCGAAGAGCTGCATCGAGGATGCGGGAGGAGTTCCTCTGGACTGCCTCGGTGTCAGCGATGATGTCCGCCAGACGCCTGTCGGCCTCGTCAAGCATCTGGTTGCACGCCTGGGCATACTCCAGCGTGGCCTGTTCCATATGGCTCATCTGGAGCCCTCCTTGGAAGGTGCGGGCTTTAGATTATCCACGGTAGCCATCCACATCTTGCGGGTCTTTCTGTTCACCGAGGGGATTACTGGGTCATGTGCGCATTTGTTCCTGAAGTGTCTTATCTCCTCCAGCGTCTTGTAATCCTGGTCGGAAATCAGGCCACGCTCGTGGCTATTGGTGATCATATCCACCAGGTCCTGCGCCTCCACCAGGGTCTTGAGAGCCTCTTCGAGGGTTATGCCGAGGGTTATGCCGAATATCCTGTCGGGGGCGTTCTCTTGAACCTTGACCTGGACCATACTCTTCAGAACGGAAGCAATATCGGCGGAGATATCAACGTAGAACTCCACTTCGCGGAACCTGTCTGCACCACGGATGAATGGTGCCGCAGCCTCCAGATCCCTGCGCATTGCCGGCCCGCGGCTCATGACAATCTCCCTGTCCTCTTCGGATATTCCGTCGATATCCATCTCCATCGAGGAGGGGGATTTGATTCTCAGAATAGCCTTCATCGTCTGGATGTTCTGCGAGAGGTTGGACGCTGCCGCGAAGGGTTTGGATACAAAACTTCCGCAGGTGCCATCGAGGATGTCGTTCGTGAGCTGATCCTTGATATCAAGTGCCTTCACCATCGGAGCAGGGTTCCTCACGTTGGGGTACAGTGCCTCGGCCACCAGGAGGTTACTGCGGGCATCCCCGGTCTTCATGCTCTCCGTCAGGATGTTTCCTGTTACGACGGTCTTGGTCTCGGCAAGGATGGATGCAGCCTCCTTAGGCCCCAGTCTTCTGCCTGCGATGACCTCCTCGATGACGTCCGGTAGCTCCGCGTACCATCTCATCTTGCGGTATTCCTGAAGTGCCAGTATGTCAGCGCGTATGTCGGAGGAAGCGGTCAGATACCTCTTCACCAATTCGAGAATGTCTTCGGAATCGTCCGTTATAGACATGATTCCCAGAGCCTTCTTGAATCCCGAATAAGTCGTGATGTCCACCTCTCCCACTGCCTGTTTGACGATCTCCTTTATACGGCCCTCATCGATGCTTCTGCGTACCATCAGGTTGCAGTTGCCCGTACCCTCGAACCCGCTGACCGGCACATCTCTGTTGACCAGACAGTACTCATACCCGAGTTTTGAGGTCTCTATTGCCAGGATATCGCATCCCTGGTCCCCTCTGAGAGTGTCGTACTTCTGGGAGGTGATGAATTCTCCCCCGACCATGACCAGCCTGGACTTCTGGACATTCACCTCCGATGGGAGATGGGCTGAATAGCGGTCCCATTCCGGCATATCCGCGCGGACGTCTTGGAAGGTTAGCCCGGAGTCGGCCGATCTGTATGCTCCACCATCTATGAGGTCCACGAGGTCCTCGGATGTGAACCTGCCCTTGAGGAAACTCTCGTCGAGGTCGCCGGGATTCAGAGAGAACGTTCCTGTCACCTGGTCGAAGTTGAGGGATATGTCCTTCGAATAGCAGCTCATCTGCATGTCCGCATCGATGTTGACGTCGAAGATGTCGGCATCCTTAGGTACAGCGAAGTCACCCTTGTCCATGATTAGTGCATTCTCTATCCTCTGATCATCGGGTTGGATGTCCCTGAAAAGGTCTGCATGGAATCCATCGGGACTGCAGCGAGTTATCCTCTCATCTTTTAGATATTTCTTATTCGCCTGTGCTGGCACATATGCCATGATGCCGCGGATCTCCTCGATTTTGTCCGCGATTACACCCTTATCGAATGCCTGTCTGCCTGCAGTGGTGAACTCAGCATCCGAAACAGGATTATCGATATCGGGATCCTGGCGGAGCGTTATCATCTGGGAATCCGCGCCGCCTGGGCCCCAGCACATATTCTCGAGGGCGGGCCGATATACCTGGTTGAAGACTATCTCCGGGATTCCGTAGATGTCCATCACCTCCCTCCAGGTCTTGTCCCTGAGCGATTTCATGCCGATGGTGGTGAGGAGCATGTACTCGACACCGGTAGGCTTCCTTACCACGCTGTACTTTGCGCTGAACCCTTTCGAAACTACGGGCAATTTGAGTTTGATTGTCAGTCTGGCCGTTTCACTCACCTCCTGTGATTGTGTCCTCGGTCAGGATTCCGTTCTTCCGCTCTATGGTGCTTATCATGTTCCTGTAGATTGGTAGCTTCCTGCCAGCTCCCTTCTCTGCACCTATATCGTCATCCATAGGCACCAGCATTGGCTCTAGGGCACTCCTGTTACCGACGATGATCAGAAGACGCCTGGCCCTGCTGATGGCCACATTGATACGGTGGTAGTTCATGAGGAACCGGGCCTTGGAAGTCGTCCTCACCATCGACAGGATGATGATGTCACGCTCGTCCCCCTGGAAATCATCCACCGTCTTGACCATGAACTTCTCATCGCCGCTGTCGTTGAAGGAACGATACTTCTGGACCTTCTTGCCGCGGATGCGCTTCGCCTGATCTGCGTAGGGGCAGATGACTCCCACGCTGAGCCTCGTATCGTGGCGCCTGTCTACATCCCCGGTCAGGGGTTTTCCGTTGCGGTCGCATCTGCACCCCCTGTTGATCAGTTCGAGGAGTTTCCTGACCACTTCTATCTCGTTCTCATTGTAGAACGAGGTACTACCGGACTCCTGCACCTCTTTGCCTTTGCAGTCCACGAATACGACGTGGGTGTCTTCGCCGATTATCTTCCTGCCGTAAGCACCCGTTATGTTGAGATAGTGCTCGCGGGCCTTGGCATTGATTCCTGCCTTCAGTTGATTGTCATAGAATACGTTGTCCACGTCCATGATGTCCGGATGCATGCGGTATTGCACATCTAGCATGATCTTGTTGCGGGGTGAGGTCTCATGGAACAGCTTGGCGAAGAAGCTGGTCTCATACTCCTTCTTATAGCGCTTCTCATCCCCAGGATTGATCCATTGGGGATCGTATTTGCCCTTCTCCATCTCATCCTCGGATATCCTCTCGGTGAACATGGGCGGGAGCTGCTTATGGTCCCCCACTAGGATTACGGTCTTACCGTAGAGGATGGGGTGGAGCAACTCCACGAACGGGATCTTGCTCACCTCATCAATGATGACCACATCGATGTTGAGTTCGTTCAGACGAATCTTCTCCTCATCGCTTTCGAAACGGTCATTCGTAGTGCAGGTCATGCCGAATACGTTCACCGTCCGCAGGAGTTCGCTCTTATATTGGTCGCGGTCGTTGTCGATGACCTGCTCGTCCCGCAGATACTTAATGATCCTCTTGTAGGCATCCACCCTGTCGTCCAATCCTTCGCGGTTGTTCCTGTACTCCCTCTCCAGGTTGTCGCGGACATTCATGAGCTTGTCGATGACCTCCGCGGGACTGCTATAGGTTATGGTGAGGTTCAGCCTGGCCAGGACATCCTTCACCAGGGTCTCGAATTCCGACTGGGCTTTCTCCAGGGAACGGTAGGCTCCGTCTGTGCGCGCGTCCTCGATTTCGTTCTTGATCCTTGTGATCTGCGACTGTATAATTTCCAGTTTGGTGGGATCGATTTTGCGTTCCAGATCGTCCACGAATTTCCTGTAGCGCCTCTCCTCCTCGTCGAGTATCGAATCGATGAGTCCTTTGGCCTCCAGGACCTTGTCCTGCGGAGGGACAGGGTTCAACTTCCTGAGGATGCGGAACGTCTCCTCCTCATCCAGGTCGTTATAGGAGAGGTACTTCTCGATTTCGGAGTTGATGCTTGCAATCTCCGATGCAGATGCAATCTCCTTCCTGGCCCGGAGATCGAACAGTTTCTGATGGAACTCCATCTCGATGAACTCGTTCTCCAGTTCCGCCGAATCGGTCGAGCGGAGGAGCCTTATCATCTTGATTGGCTCCATTCCGTATGATGAGGCATCGAAACCTATACCTTGGAGCTCATCGAGTATCCTTCCGATGATCTTTTCATCGTCGATGTCGAGTATCCTCGACAATTCCTCCTCCTTCTCCATTATCTTATTGCGGTAGGTGTCGTTGTTGGTCTCCAGCTTATCCTTCTTGTTATATTCAGAATCCAGATTGCGCTGAAGATCCAGGATTCTCTCCTTCACGGCCTCGGTCTCCACTGAATACCTGTCGATTCTATGTGCCAGATCCTCGAGCTTCTCTATGCTCTCCGAGAGGTCGGACATATACTGCTGATGGTCCGTGTACTTACGAAGCTCCTTCTCTAGACTCATGGTGATGTTGTTGTAGAAGTTATCGAGCAGCCTTGCCATGGAGTAGGGATTCTCCTTAGCTCTCGAGTCCTCGGTAAGGATGCGCATAGGGCGTATGGTAGGCATCTTGGGCAATCTGCTGAATGCGTTGTCGACAGCCTTGTGATTCTCGCTGGCGATCAGGACCTTCCTCCCAGATACTGCTAGCTGGGCGGTGATTTCCGCGATAACCTGCGTCTTCCCGGTACCTGGCGGCCCCTGGAGGAGGAACACACCATTGGCGGACAGCGCCTTTACAACCGCTTCTTTCTGTTTGTTGTTCAGGTTTTCGGTGAAGTACTTCATCGAATCGATGTCTAAGGCTGTGTCCTTCACTTTCCCGTCCGGGCTGAGCAGTGCTGTGGCCAGGAAGGGATTCATGACATATCCTTCCAACAGGGAATTCAGTGCCCTGCTCTGTCTGTCGATGAGCACCCAATCCCCGGTGAAATCCTTGCGGAGCAGCAATTCGGGTTTCATCCGGGGTGCAAGCCGCTTTATGATTTGCTCTGGGCTGTCTGTGTCTGGAATATCGAGTTCATAGTACACATGGAGCCTCAGCTCTGTATGATCTCTCCTTGCCGTTTCCACGCGTGCATCGAAGTCCCGGTCGATTTCGTTGATAGCGTTTACCCTCTTCTCGGCGTAAGGCCCTCCCAGTTCCGATTCAATATCCTCGCGCTTTGATAACGTCATGCGGGATATGAACTCCTCTCTGATCCTACCCAGTTCTCTCTCGATATCTTTGCCGGGATCGAATCTTGCCTCGGCCGACTGATACTCCGTGCGGAGTTTATCGATGGTCTCGGAACGATTCTCAGAGTCGGCGACCAGTTTGGAGAGCCTGCTCTTCAGATCATTCTCCTTTTCGCGACAGGAACGCAACTTAGCCTGTGCCGCAGATATGTCCTTCTTCGGTACCTCCCCCTCAGAATCTTTCAGTCTTTCGAGCACGGCCTCCGCTTGAGAACTCTCTTTTGCTGCGAGGTCCGATTCGTTCCTGCGTGCGGCTATCAGCCCCTCGGCAGACTTGATCTCCTCTTCGAGAGCTTTTATCGCATTCGATATCCTGGCCCGCTCTTCTTCGATTCTCTTCTTGGCCTGGAGCTCATTCCTCCTGGTAACAGGGCTCCTCTGTGCCTCTACTTCCGCCTCGGCGAGCCCGGGGAGCTCTGTCGCGACGAAACTGTCGAGCCTGAGCTTTACTTCCTTACGCCTGGCCTCCTCGATATCCCTCTCGGCCTTCGCCTTGGTCCTGTTACGGGCATCCTCCAGCGCCCTGAGTTCCTCCTCGGGGGGAACGTCCTCTGCTTTGGATGGCGCGATGCGGCCGTCACGAATCTGCACGAGCTGATTCTTCCTCCGATCCTTATCGACGGGGATGGCAGGATCTACCAGAACATTGGGGGCCTTGGTGAAGGAGTCGAATTTCTTCTTGACATCGATCTTCGTAGACTCCTTGAGCTCTTCTGCCTCTTTCTTGTTGAATGAGATGTAGAGGTGCAGGAGGACGGATTCCCTCGCAGTAGGATATCTTGAAATGTCGGGTTTATCCATGACCCAGATAACCCCATTGCGACCGGTATCGAGATACTGTACCGGTTTCATTTCTTCCTGATTGATTGTCCCCTCGACGCAGTATGCCCTGATGACATCGGGTACGCAATCTCTCAGGTCATAGCCCTTCGTCGACTCCGTATCGATGAGATACTTCCTCGACTCCAGGTACTTCTCCCAGATTTCGAATGTCTTTTCCGCAGCCTCGGGATCCTTCACGACGTAGGATCCATTGAGATCGAGCATGAAGTCATCGGTCAGCGTGCTGTAGCGTTTCTGCTCGTCCGTGGGCCAGTCGGTGAACGACCCGTTGCATTGCCACCGGCCGCGGGGTTCGATCTGAAGGACGGGGGTGCAGTCGGTGACCTCAATCTCCACCGAATCGGGAATGGTTTTGGGATCCACGGTCAGGATTGCCTTGACCTTGAACTGCCGGTGGGAATCCCTGTCCCTCTCGAAGATGTCCCCCATCAGGACTATGTCGGTCTTGCCGTACTTCTGAGGGAACCTTACTGCCACATTGCGGTAATACTGCCCCCTGGCCTTCTCCACCGTCTGTTTCTCTCTGACAAAATTCGGATAGGAGAAATACACGGTCTGCTCAGTTACCGCGAAATGGATGAGGAGGAAGTCCTCGAAAGACTGGTTCTTGAAATTCGCCGAGAGGATGGAGAACTGGTCCTCCAGACCTGTGGAGAAGACCGTGTTCCTCACCCCCTCGTACCGATTCGAGCCGAAATCCAGGCATAGATAGTTAGTCATTGTAATTGCTCCGTTTGTTACTGTGAATTTTACGGCCTGTTCATGAGCAGACCCAGTCCTCATCCTCCGGGCTCAGATGGCCCAGGCACCTCTTGATCCGCCCGAGGGGAATCGTATGCTCCTCCATGTCCACGAAGGTCCTCTTCATGAGACCTGCTCCGAACGGGTCTGCAATCGCCCTCCTGTCCCGGACGGTCGATTTCTGCGAGGTGCAGCTGCGGTATCTGACGAGTCCGTCTGAGTATCCCGTGACGACCACCGGCCTACTCTTGCAACCCGTGGCCCCGTCGAACGGGAGGTTCTCGGCCCAGCAGACATCGCCCCGCCTTACGGAAGAGACACGGCGATTGTACTTCCTCGTGTCCAGGTGGGTCATGAGACCACAATCCCGCTGACCGGGATGAGAATCCCGTGATTTTCATGATGAACCGCTGTGTGACCCGTTGCGTAACGGTACTCCCGCCTGCCTTCGTGTCCGCCTTCGAATGTTCTACATCCGGGGATGAGTTCCACCGGATGTCCCGCCCCCGCCAAAACCGGGGACACAATCCTATGAGCCCTGCGGCCCATTACACAAATGTTCACCATGTAATCACGTCCTGTTCCCCGCCCATCTGAGGCAGGGTGTCTTTCGACGGTTACATATCGTTTAACCTGATATATAAACATTCATTTGGTTGTAATTATTCACCATTTTCATCACTTTTCTATTTTTTAACAAAAATAATTTTTTTATAATACAATATATTTTTTTGTAATTAAACAAAATACTTTTCAAATAAAATAATTTCTTTTAGAGTAAAAATAAATATTTAGAATTAAGATACTCACGCATGGTACAGCATGTTCACATCTGCCCTGTCGGATTCTATCCTGAACCGATACTCGCAGCAGTCGGGGCCCTGCCCGCAGACAAATACTATTTCCTATACAATGAGCACGAGGAGAGCCTCAAATGCTTGGAAGCGGTGAAGACGGCCCTGGCGGCAATCGGGCAGAACAACAACATGGAGATGGATATCGACCCGTTCGATTACAGCGCGGTCGTCGGAACCCTCATGAAGATTCACCATGAGGAGAGACATCAGGACCCCGATACCCATTTCTACATCAATTTCACCAACGGCACCAACATCGTCGCGGGAGCGTGCTGCAGCGTATCGTACTTCATCGGTGCCACGCTGTACTATGTGATGCGTGACGAGCCTGGATCGAATCTTTCAAAGACAGAACGTGTGAGGATTATTAAGACGCCGCGCATCCCGGACATAGAGAAGATGAAACCATTCGCAAAGGACATCCTATCCAAGATTTGCGAATCGAAACTGGGGATAGAGATGCAGGCGTTATCCCTGTACATGCAATCTTCGCCGCAAAAACTCAACCACCACATCAACTCATTCATCAGCAGCGGGCTGGTGGAGAAAACCAAGGACGGACGCAAGGTCGTTCTCGTGGCCACGGAGCAGGGAAAACTCCTATACTCGTGGATTGCAGAGGATGCGGGATTCTGAATACTACCCGATTCGGGCAGAAGATAAACTTCAGGATACGCTCTGAGAGCTCACGGAGTGAAGTTCTCGTCCATCGAGTCCAGACGACTTTTCTCCATGTTGCACACCCTGTCCTTGTACCTCACCTGCCAGAAATTCTCATTGAGTTCGGTCAGGTAGGGACGGATCAGTACCACGACGGGGTAACGGAAGGTCATCCTGCGGATGTGCTTCTTCTTTTTCCACTGATACCAGTTCTCCATGTACTTGCGTATTTTGAAGACAGACGTCCCCGGAGACGCCGGAACGCTATCCTGTGCAGACCGCTACGGCAGTGCCGTCGCAGGCACCTGTCCAGAGAGGCCCGCCCCAGATCAAGAGGACTGAGCCCGTTACCCAGAAGTTCGAGGTAGAGAGGACCGGTCCCGACACCATCCGCAGCCCCTCATTCACCGACAACCGCTACTTCGTCCACATCAGCCCCGGCTACAAACTGCTGGTGATCAGGCCTAACGAGGACGGCAAAGTGAAAATCTCCAACTCACTAGCGCCTATAAACGAATTCATGAAAACCGTTTTTCCAGAATACGATTTTTCTGAAGAAATAAAACCATATTCTTTCAAGAAACCATGTAATTTCGATGAAAACTACTACGTAATGTTAGTTGACCGCGATCAAAAGTCATTCGGAAAAAAGAATGTCGAAGAGGTCCGCTCGGATTGTTCCAAACTCGGATACAAACTCATCCTTACATCCCCCTATTTTGAACTCTGGCTCACACTTCACTTTGAAAAATATGAGAAGGAAAAACTGCTGGAGTTTGTAAAGGAAGAAGTCCAGTTGATATACGAACAAGGGATTCCGAGATCCAATATAGGGAGGTCCCTAGGACCAAAAAGATATATGGAGCTGCTCAAACCGGGATACACGAAGAACGGAACCTTCGAGTGGGTCAAGCGTTCCGACATAAATCGTGCACTCGCAAATTCCGAAGATCTTTGCACAAACCTAGATATGCTTGTACAAGAACTCCATTCCAATGACCTGTCATCAGTCGGTACGAACATAAAGGAACTGTTCGACTTACTGAAGGAATAATGTGGCGGCACAAACCAATTATTGGGGCTAAACATAGATCAATATGAGCAATCAAAGATCGGTTTGGGATGTCTGATTGTTCATTACTTCCATATTCCGATGGCCCTATTGGATAAGGGACAATGAGGATCGTGAAGAACAAGGATAAGACTGTATCGTGGGAGCTGGACGATTACTGAAGGCTCCGTAAACCATTTACAAACAACTTAAAACAATAATCGTAGAGAATTCTCTCGAATATTGTGGTTGATGACTCATAACCTTACGAGCATTCCCTCATACAATTCGCTGTACTCCGCGACGAGGAACTTGGGGGTGTTGGTGAATCCCGAAACCAGTCCGAGATCTTTCAGACGGATAATCTTGTTGATGCAGTACACATTGCCGTCCTCGTTGGGACGGATGACCAGCAGTTTGTAATCAGGACTGATGTGCACGAAATAGCGGTTATCCGTGAACGAGGGGCTGCGGAGGGAATCCTCTCCAATACGCTCCACCTCGAACTTCTGAGTAACCGGTTCTGCCCTCTTGATCTGAGGCGGTCCCCTCTGGGGATAGGGTGCGGGTTGGATTCCGGAGGAGATCTGAGGAGGCTGCATTTCAGTATCCGACGAGGAATGGGTTACGTATTCGTTCCCCGCAGGAGCTGCGACGGTCCCAGCGGGACTGTCGTCGGACCTCAGCGTTATGTAATCATCCGCGGCAACGGCCACCGGGTTGCGCTGGGTCTCCAGCTGAAACCTGGTCTGGCGGAGTTCGTTCTCCAGCTCATCCTTCTCCTTGTTTATGCGTTCCAGACTGTCCTGGTAATCCGCCTTGAGCTCCTCTGCGATCTTGTTCTGGAGTTCGGCCTTTATCCTGTTCTCGTAGTACGCCTTGATGTCGTTGCCGTGCTTCCTCCAGATGGTACCCAGCACGTTCTCCCTAAGCTGTTCGTTGAAATTGAGTATGTCATTGAGGGTTATCTTGAAGAGGGGGGTGGCATAGGAGCAGTTGTAACCAGGGGCCAGCGTACAGATCCAGGTATCGCCGATAGCCACTTCGTATTGGAAGTCACGATCCACGAATACAATGCAGCCGTTGTTCGTCTGGGAGACAATGGTCGTCCCCTTGTTGTCGAGTCTGAACGTCAGGATGTGGAGTTTCTTCGAATATCCTTCCACCATATCTTCCGCCTCATCCTCTCCATCGAACCTCTGGCTGGCCTGCCAGTCGATGAGATCCATCTTCTGGTCACTCATGGTACGGCACACCTCCGTCGAGAGGGGGGCTGGACATCGCGATGAACGGGATCTCCTTGAGTTTGTGGTAGACGTCGGCGGTCATCGTGAGTTCCCTATCGTTGGATAAAAATTCCTCATAGGATGCAACTTCCACCCTCTTTCCTGCGGCCTGGACCTTCTGGATCACAGGGATATAATCTCTGTCACCGCTGACCACAATCGCCACATCGTAATGGTTCATGAGAGCATGTTCCATCATCTCCACAGCCAGGGAGACGTCGACCTCCTTCTGCTCGTAATGGTCCTTTCTCCAAACCATGGCTTCCCGGGTGATCAGACGGAATCCGATGGAACGGAGCTTGTTGAGTGCGTTCTGCTCCTCTTGCTTCCTGTCCTCGCCGGCAATCTTACCATCGAAGATATACGCACCTACGAGATCCCTGTTCCCCACGAGTATCTGGGTCAGTCTGAAGATGTCGGCTACCATCGCTCCGTCGTTGTATTTCGACATTAGGTTGCGATAATCGATGAAGACCATCACGCGACTGTAGCTGCGGTCTACGAACAGGGACATGGTAGGTATTAACGTATAATACCGATTAATAGTTGACTAGCAACTATATACATCGCAAAGGGTATCCCCTGGTGATAATCCATGACCAAAGGTCACGCTCCTTCACTGACTAAACAAATGAGGAAGAATGCCAAGGATATCTCCATCCCGGAGGGCCTGACCCCGGAGGAAAGGGAACAGTACCTCAGAATGAACGGTATGGCTTCGGATGACAAGCCCAAGACCGATGATCAGACAGACCAGACCGTTTCCAAAGTGAAATACGATGAGGACATCGCCGAGCTAAAGGAGAAGCTCGACAAGAAGACGGACAAGGTCAACGAACTGAACAAAGACCGCGAAAACCTCCGTAAGGAAAGGGACTCCAACAAGGAACACTGGGACAGTGCCAGATCCGATTTAGAGGAGGAACAGAAAAAGACCGCCAATCTGAGGGAAGAACTCCGCAAGATGACCGACGAGAGGGACTCGCTCAGGAATGAGGTCAAACGTCTCAACTCACAGACCGTCAACGTCACCGTTCCGGAGAACGAGAGCGAGACCAAGACCAAACTGAAGAAGAGCGAGAAAGCGTTCAGGGAGCTTTCAGAAAAATACGATGCCCTTCAATCAGACTACTCCAGGGCAAAACTTGAGAAAGAATCCCTTGATGCAACTATAACCCGTCTCAACGAGACCATCAAGGGATTCGATGACGAGAGGGCAAGATTCGAAGACACGCTCGCACTCAAGGACAGTGAGATTGAGAACCTGAAGAACAGGCCCGAACTCACGCAGGAACAGACCTCCGGGCTGCAGACAGGGTTACTCGTCCGCAAATCTATCAATCAGTTGTACTCCGATATGCTGGATGACGGCAGATACGACATCAAACTCGCAAGGGACGGCACGAACATGCTGATCATACCCAACGTGGAGGGGGGAGCGGTCTGCGTGAATCATTCCATCATCCTCCCCAGATTGGGGGACCTTATTCCGTTCGCCGGTGAAGTCTCGTACGAATTGGTTCCCGCCGGCAACAATGTGCTGAGGGCTGATCTGAAGTAATATAGTCGGGAGTTTGGAGAGCATGGTCATCGATCCCGAAGTCTACCGCTTGATCAACAAACGCAAGGATGACCCCATCTTCATGGATTTTCTCCTGAACCATTATTCTCAAATCGTAGATTCCAAAGAAGGTATGGATAAGATCTGCTATGCCCAGGAAATCGCACGTGTCCTAGCCAGATTTGCAATCCAAGAACGGGTCCTTGCAGAACATAGTGACCATCCCATAGACGAAGAAAAATACAATCGTTATTACAGGACAGCGTTATACATTATCAGAAAAGGCATTGATATCGGCATGAAGATGGATTACGAGGCTAACGTGATTGGGGGAAAACCACTGAATGTCTCATATAACTATCATATGGGCTGGGCCTATGTACAGTACTCTATGATTCTTGCCGAAAACTATCGTTATTTCGCTGCTATGGGTGCGATTGTAACTGCAGAGAACTATCTAGTCAACGATATATATAAAATAAAAGCTGGAAACCGGTTGCAAGGGGCCATAGATCTAATAAAAAGTCTGCCGGATTACGATGCGAGCACTCACGGTCCGTTGACAGACTTGACGCCTGAACAGGCTGATCGGAGGATACTTCATCTATTTGATAGCCTAGGTGAGGCGGTCAATGAAAAGAAACTTCGCATTTTGGATGAGGTCTACAAGAAAGTCCCCGATAAATACCGCTTCATGTATGCGGTTTGTATAGATGGCCTCTTGGATTATTTCAAAAAAAGAAACGAAAAAGATTTCTTGAAAAATTATGGTAAAGTTGTTTTAGATATTCAGGAGGAATTCCCAGAAATACCAAAGAAATTCCTCGATCTGCCTGATCTTTCTCAAAAGAATCTCGCACACGATGAAACCCAAGAAGAAAAAAATTATGCCCTGTGGATTGATGGTTGCCACCTATTCTTAAGCTACCTGGATTTCGTTCCTGACATAGAAAAACGTCTCCGATATGAGTGTGATGACCTGGTATTCGATTTCCAAATTCCGGATCTCAACAACATAATGGAGGATGTGGTAGAAACCTACTCCCATTGCAGGTTCCAGTTTTACATGGCAACGCAATTCAATAGTCCGATTGAAAAACTGGCATACAGCTTCAGTCCATTTAACAAACGCATTTACAATCAAGAATTGCTTCTGGACACCTATCCCCGCCTGTACTCGATTTTGGATAAAATATCCCATATAGTGATGAAAATCTGTGACATTACGATAATGCCCAACGACGACGGATATACTCCTCAACCCTCGTATAATCTAATTGTGCAGGAAATTCGTAAAAATTCAAACGGAAACCCATATCTCCTTACTCTCTGTGAGATATTCGACGAGATCAATCCTCGCTACATTTACAGGACACAGAAGGACGTGCCATTCTATACGATGCTCCCTGGAGCTGAGCATATGGATAGGATTAGACATCATATAATCCACTCGGGGATCATGCTTGACGCTGATAGAAAGGTCAAAAAATCAAACAAGATTGTCTGCCATATCTCCGGAACAGATTTCGCAATGAGATGCTTAAATCTCATCACCCTTGTCAAGGAAGCTATCATGAACACCTGCATGGCAATAGAATACAGAAATCGCCAGGAATGAAAACACATTTGTTATATCATAAAGTGATTCTGTTTTATGATGCATGTCCATATCGCCTACGCGGGAAAAGTTCCGGACCCCACTCTGAATACAATCAAAGCAGTACCGGATGCCATCGACAGGGTAGTTCTGCTTTACAGCGTAACGGACGATGGTGTTTTCGAACGTACCGCAGAGGAACTATCGGGCAAATTGGGAAATATGGGATACCTCTGTGAATCCAGAATCATCAACTCCTTCGATTTCCTGAATATCGTGGACACGATCTATGATGTTTTCGAGGAATACAAGAAACAGGATCGTAATGTAAAATTTTCCGTGGACATAACCAACGGAACTAATCTCACTGCAGCGGCTGCATGTAATACGGCATTCTTCATGAATTCCGACGTTTATTACATGGGAGATAAACGCAGATTCCCCGAGAAATCATTAAGTGAACTCCTGATCGCCATCCCCTCTCCGAAAATCCCGGATGTGAAACGTCTGGGCGATTTATCTCTAGATATGCTGAGGTTCATCGCCGAGGAACAGGATCTCGGTCACGAGGTATGCAACGTGGATGTCGCCAGGAAATTCGATATGTCCCCTCAGGCGATTATGTATCACATAAACAGACTCAGGGACGCAGGGGTCATCGATTTGGAAGATGCCTATACTCCCAAAGGAAAGATCGATAAACGCAGGAAAGCGATAAAGATCAGGCGTGAGGGAAGATTCGTCCTCAGATGGACTTGATTTAATTTCCGTAATTATCAACTTCATCCATACTACTGTGCCAGATGACTGTTATCGTGTTTATTGTGAAACACAAATACTAAAAGTTATATTTTTATTATAAATGATTTTTACTTTATAATTCCAAAACGAACTTACCCTCATGAACACAGAAACCGCCCTGGTCAAAAAGTGCAGGTCTGCTAACAGGAAATACACCATCGGCGTATTCGGAATCTCAAGGAGCGGAAAGGATTCGGCCATTGACGTCTTCGTCGACATAGCCCGGGAGAACGGTTACGAATTCACCCATATGTCCCCCATTGGGATGATCCGTGAGAGACTGACGGGCAGAAGACTCAAGACGATGCCGGAATCGGAGAAGAGGCAACTGGTGGAAGAGGTGCGGGCTGAGATCAGAAAGGTCTCGGAGACCAATAACATCATCGTTGACGAACACTACTGCTTCCCCCACGATTTCGGAGGAGTTGTGTTGGAGGACGGATATTATGATGAGAAACTGCCCTATGACATCATGAGCATTCCTAACTCTCCCACGAACTACGAAGTCGTGCTCCCTAGATTCGGCACGCAGTTCTATGATCTCGTGGCTGTGATGAAGATAGACCCAGACGCCATAATCGAACGTATGAGGAGATCTGAAGGATGCAAGAGGAACACAGTCGCAACCAGAGAGGATATCATACATTGGCAGCGGGCAGAGATGATAGGGGTATACCATGATGCCCTGGGTCGCGGCATATTCCAATCTGAGGACTATATGAAAAATGCCGAGGCCATTTGGGGAGCTTTCGAGGAACTTGTCAACGAAGACCGTTCACCCCAGCCCAATCACTTGTAAACATAGGGCTTGTCTGCCTGGAAGTTATGTGGTCTGAAAATTCTCTCCATCAAACCATCACTCACAGGATTCCATCTGACGGTGTCAACCTTGTATGCGGCCTTATCCTCATCGCAGTATTCCAGTTTGTTGACGATATCCTCTATTTCCCTGTCCTTCACATAGAACAGCTTCAGAATCAGGCATCTAGTAAGGTCGAATGCCATCGGTATGCATTCCTTGTCAAATACTTCATCCTTGCTTTTGTGGACGAGTAAACTGCGCTGGTAGTAAAGATATCCCACTTTCTTGTAGAGATTGGCCTGCTTTTTCCCTTTTACTACTCCGCCGTTACGTATCATACGAGAAACACTCTGCTTAATCCTCTCAGTTACACGGTTCCTGTTCTTTGACCATATCTCCGGGAATTGCTGAGCGAACAATTCCCATATCCCCGATATTGCTATGAATGCGGTTTCCACATCGTTGCATCTGTACGCATTCCTGTATAGATCGAGCATCCTTTTCGTTAGCATATCCTTGCTGCTCGGTTCCGGCCCGTAATTCAGCGGATAGAACTGGGTGTACCACTCACGGAACTCCGAATAGAACTTTTGAAAATCCTTCTTCTCGGATTCACTCAGCGTGAACACGGGCAGAAATCTCCATAACGCATAGTTCGTCTCGCATTGGTACATATCGTTTACGGCCACACCTCCTTCCGGAAGTACTCCGATTCCGAATCCTGCCCGGTTCGTTTTGAAGAGTCTGATGGCATCGATGAGACACCTCTCCTCGTCCTCCCAGCTTTTATCGGTGTCCATTCTGAAGTATCTGAACTGCTGATACTCCGAACAGCATGTCCCATCGTCCTTCTTCTTCACGACGAATTCGCAGTAGATCGTACGGGCCATGGAGAGTGGAGCGAAAAGATGGTGGAAGAAATCATAGAGCGTGTCCACCAAAATCTCATCCCTGCGTTCGTTGACTATCTTACCGTCAGGACCGCTGGCTCTGTTGTAGATGTAGGACATTCCGGTTTCCATGATCGGCTTCATGTCATACGGCGAAACGGTACCGTATTCGAACGGCGGCAGATCCACGTCTAGAAGAGAATCGTCCATTCCGCTGCACAGTACGATGGCCGTGGTCTGCATAGGGGCAGTATGGCGTTATGGTTATATCACGGTTGGTAAAATAGCCAAAATTATCTTTTTATTATCAAAGAATTTTGCTTTATAATCTGAACACCAAATACCTATCATGAACACAGAAACTACCTCAGTCAGGAAATTCAGGTCCGCAAACATCCACATCTACGGAAAATGCAACTACCGCTGCGAGCACTGTTTCGACAGGTGCCTCACCAAGAACTACATGAGGCCGTCCGACTGGGTTGACACCCTGACCTTCCTGAAGGAATACGGGGTGGAGAAGATCAACCTGGCCGGCGGGGAACCCACCCTCTATCCCTTCCTGGACCAGATGTGCTACCTGGTCAAGGGCATGGGCTTCAAGCTCTCCATCGTCAGCAACGGCTCCCTCATCACCGAGGACTGGATGGCTAGGATGGAGGGAGTCGTCGACTGGATCGGTCTCTCCATCGACTCCATCGATGAGGCGGACGAGATCCAGATCGGAAGGGGCAGGGGAGGCCACCTGGAGAACATCGTACAGGTCGCCGATATGGCCCACCGGCACGGCATCAAGGTAAAGCTCAACATCACCGTGGTTAGGAGGAGTTGGATGAAGGACTTCAGACCCTTCATCGAGAAGGTTAGGCCAGAACGCGTCAAGTGCTTCAGGGCCCTCACCCTGAAGAACGCAAACGACGACGTCCCCGACACCTGGTCCATCACAGACAAACAGTTCGAAGACTTCAGGCGCAGGCACGAGGACATCGGCTGCATCGTCTTCGAGGACAACGAGGACATGGTCTCCTCCTACGTGATGTTCGACCCCATGGGCAGATGGATGGTCGACAGCGGGTACGAGAAGAGGTTCATCTCCTTCGAGGTCCTCAGGAGGGAAGGGCTCGACCGGGAAGTGGATGTCGAGAAGTACTTCGGCCGCAACGCCGTCTACGAATGGTGATTGGCTTGAAGTACAAACCGTACAAACCTGCCGAGGAGAACCTCGCCGTCGGTGACGTGAGAAAGTGCACGTTCAACGGAGTAGGGGTCGTCGAGACGTTCTATGTTGTTGTGATGGCGGTTTACCCCGGCCACATCGCAGTCAGGAAACTCCACAAGGACAACTGGGGAGCTACCCGGTATCTGATAAGGGACGTGGCCCCGACCGGTCTCGAATACGCCATGTTCGTGGATACCAAGGATACAGAAATGCAGGAACAGATGGTCGGCCGCAAAACGGGAAGGATCTCGAAGACAGACGTGAGGAACATAAGGAAGTGATTGAAATGACAGGTCAGAACATTAGTACGCATTACAGGATAGGATTATTCGGAGTGTCGAGGAGCGGCAAGAACTACACCATCGACGACTTCATCGGACTGGCGAAAGACAACGGGATAGAATTCGTCCACATGTCCCCCATGGACATGATCCGTGCTCGTCTCGGCAGCCGCAGACTGCGTGATATGCCAGACGATGAAAAACGTGCACTCGTGACAGAGGTCAGGGAAGAGATCGACCGCATCGCCAAGGACCACAACATCATCGTGGACGAACACTTCTGCTACCCCTCCACATTCGGCGGGAAGAAGCTGGAAAACGGATACTACGACGAGAAGCTCCCGCACGACATCCTCCATGATATGAGGTACAAAGTGGATTACGAGGTGGTCTTCCCCCGTTACGAATCCTAGAAATACGATCTGCTCGCAGTGATGAGTCTGGACCCGGAAATCATCGTGGAAAGGTCCAGAACCTCCGAGGGGGCGAAATACAATCCCTACGTCACCGCTGAGGAGATTGCAGAGTGGCAGAAGGCTGAGATAAGCGGGATCGCCAGGGAAAGCCAGGTCCCCGTCTTCCTGATAACCGACCCGCGTAAATCGGGTATGTTGCTGTGGAAGGCGGCCAGGACCGCCTTGTTCCACTGATGGAAAAACAGTTTGGCAGCAATACAGCAGCATGGTGAAGAGCAATCCGCCGACGAAGGACTCGGCGATGCCAGGTCCCTTCTCGCCTTTCTTCTTCTTTGCCATGGGAAACCGAATGTAACGGAGGTAAGGACTTCCGCAGAAACAAGAAACAAAGGAGAAGAAATGAGTGAGCCCAATGAGATTAACATTCGCGAGGTACTTGAGATCTGCACGGAGGATGTTGTTTCCCGGGGATTATCTTGAGGCTCTCGAGTTCGTTTTTCATTCAGTGCTAGGGATACTCGAAGAAGGCACGTCCGAAATTACTGGTCATCGATGAAGATGATCTTTATCTTGGGAGGTACCTCGAAATCGACAATGCTATCATTTACAGCTATTTCGAATTCCGGTATGGTCTCGAACACGACCTCCTCGAGGTTGGAACAATCGCCGATGGCCTGGTGGCTGACTAACTCCAGGGTATGGGGCATGTTAATCTTGACCAGACTGTCGCAACGGATGAAGGCTCCGGTACCTATCGCCGTCACACCCTCTGGCACAGTGTATTCGGTCTCTGTTCTCCCTGCAGGATAGGCTACTAGTTCCGTATCGCCCTTGCTGAAAAGGACCCCGTCACTCGAGAAAAACCATTCGTTGGTGTCCTTCACCTGGATATTCTTCACGTTCATGTATCCTATGTTCTCGATACTGTCCGGGAGCACCACTGTATCCACCCCTGAACTGAACGCTGAGTCGGAGATTTCCTTCACACCCTCCGGGACCTCATACACCTGTCCCTGGTGCGGAGGAGACATGGTAATCCGCAAGGGTCCCCACGGAAGATTCTACGGCTGTTCCAATTTCCCGAAGACCGGTTGCAAGTATACCGTTCAGGACAAACTCCCAGATCTGGGCAAAAGATGAACCTCAATAAATACCGGGACTAATCATGGAGTGAAGTTCTCACCTATCAACCAGAAGATAATGTCCGCTTACGGGCCTTTGGGAGGTTCTTGTTGCCAACGCAATAGAAGTGAATTTCAATGATGGTCCTCCAGCCACAGGTTCTCGTTCGTGTGGTAATTATTCCGGTGCCCTTATAGGATCGATCTGCGATTATCCTCTGGAATGACCTCTATCCCTCCGGCCGCCTTCCCGCTGAACGACATCTCCGCGGGCAGGATGGACCTGATTTATAACGATACGGAATCCAACAGGAAGGTTCTCACCACCCTCCAGAAGGAGATCTCCGACTGCGACAGATTCGATTTCTCCGTCGCGTTCATCACCAGGAGCGGCATGGCCTGCATCAATCAGCTGCTGGACAACACCAGGGATAAGGTCAAAGGCAGGATCATCACCACCGACTACCTCAACTTCAGCGAACCTGCCGCTCTCAGACAGCTCCTGAGGTTCTCAAACATTGAGGTTAGGATCTACTCCCGCCAGAACTTCCACACCAAAGGATACATCTTCCACAAGGGGAAGGAGACCAGTCTGATGGTGGGCAGTTCTAACATTACCCAGGATGCCCTGAACGTCAACAAGGAATGGAACATCTGGTATTCCACCACCGACTCCGATAACCTCTTCCTGGGGACCACAGTCAGCGAGTTCGAATCCATGTGGAAGCAGTCCGTCCCCCTCACCGAGGAATGGATCCAGGAGTACGAGCCGAGGCATCTCCGTTCCAAGATCGAAAGGCAGACCGAGCTGCAGGCCCGCAGGAACGACCCCGTGGTGATCACCCCCAACGAGATGCAGAAGGATGCTCTGGAGAACCTCTGCAAACTCAGGAACTCCGGTGCCGACAAGGCTTTGCTCATCTCAGCCACCGGAACCGGAAAAACCTATCTGTCAGCGTTCGATGTGAAGGAATCACAATCCAAGAAGGTGCTCTTTCTGGTTCACCGTGAACAGATTCTCGACGATGCCCGTGAGAGTTACAAGGATATCCTCGGTAACGGAATCAGGACCGGAAAGATCACCGGAATCTCCAAGGATTTCGATGCGGACTACATCTTCTCCACCATCCAAACGATGTCCAAACCTGACATCCTGGCACATTTCAAACCAGACCATTTCGACTACATCATATGCGACGAGGCACACCACGCAGTTGCCAAACAATACAACAGCATCGTCGACTACTTCAGACCCAAGTTCATGCTCGGCATGACCGCCACTCCCGAGAGAATGGATTCCGGCGACGTTTTCAAGAGGTTCAACCACAACATCGCCTACGAAATCCGTCTCCAGGACGCCCTCGAAAAGAACATGCTCTGTCCCTTCCACTATTACGGCATTACCGACATCAGCGTGGACGGGAGGCCCATCGAGGACGATGAGGACTTCAACTCCCTGGTCTCCGAGGAGAGGATCAAACACATCATCGAGAAGATGGAGTTCTACGGTCACTCCGGCGACAGGGTAAAGGGCCTGATCTTCTGCAGATCCATCGAGGAAGGCAGGGAATTATCCGTAAAACTCAACGAACACGGTCTCAGGACCCAATTCGTCTGCGGAAAGGATGATGCGGCTACCAGGGAAAAGGCGGTTAACCTTCTCGAACAGGAGGACAAATCCACTGGATTGGATTACATAATTACCGTGGATATCTTCAACGAGGGTGTGGACATCAAATCCGTCAACCAGATCGTGATGCTGAGGCCCACCCAGTCTTCCATCATTTTCATACAGCAGCTCGGACGCGGACTCAGGAAGAGGGCCCTGAACGGAGAGCTCAAGGAATACCTCGTGGTCATCGACTTCATCGGGAACTACAAGAACAACTTCATGATCCCCATCGCTCTCTCCGGCGAGCGTTCCGCCAACAAGGAGCATCTCCGCAGGTATCTCATGAAGCAGACCATTCCCGGCTGCAGCACGGTGGACTTCGATCTCATCTCCAAGAAAAGGATCTACGATTCCATCAACCGCTCCACCGTGACCGACCTCATCAAGGGACAGTACTCCTCCCTGGTAAAGATGCTCGGCTACGAACCGACCATGACCCAGCTTGTCAAATCCTCGAGCATGGACCCGATGGACATCATAAATCACTACGACAACTTCAACAACTTCAAGAGGGTCCTGAAACTGACCCATCACAACCTCGGGAAGGGGGAGGAACTCACCCTCGATTACCTCTCATCCACCATACTGAACGGCAAAAGGCCCCACGAATTGGAGATTCTGAAGAACGTCATCTCCCACGGTTGCGTCGATTTTTCTGTAGTTAAAAATGAACTCGCGGACAAATACGGTATCGACTGTGACGAAGATTCGCTTCAATGTGCTATCGATGTTCTCGACAGCGATTACTCCAAGAGACTGAAATCACCTCTCATCGAAATCAAAGAGGGTAAGGCTTACTGCACCCAGTATTTGAAGGATCTCCTCAGCAGAGATTACACGAAAGAATACGTCCTCGACATCGTCGACTGCGGCCTCGAGATCTTCGACAGGAGATACAAAGAAGGATTCGACGGTTCCCTAAAACTCTACGAAAGGTACTCCAGGAAAGACGTCTGCCGTCTGCTGAACCTCGGAACCGAAGGAATCTCGAGCACAATCTACGGTTACGGAACCTACCGCGGCAAGTGTCCTATCTTCGTCACCTACAACAAGGACGCGAACATCAGCAAGAGCATCCAGTACAAAGAGGAGTTCACCGACAGACAGCACTTCAGCTGGATGACCCGCAGTAATAGGAACATCCGGAGCAACGATGTCGCCTGTGTTCTCGATTCCAACATAGAGAAATACTTCTTCGTACAGAAAGGAGACGATGACAGTTCCGATTTCTACTATCTAGGAAAGGTCACACCCCAAGATCCCAGGGAGACCACCATCGAGGGCAACAAGGGCGAGGCACTCCCTATCGTGAACATCAAATTGGTCCTCGAACAGCCAGTTGACGAGGGCATATACGAGTATCTCACCAACTGATTAACGTATCAATCGTTAACTCTTGGCAACGCTTATAGCCGTTAACGGACATTCCCGCGTTATGTTCATAGCTTCCACCTACCAGGACGGACAGATTTTCCAGCACTTCGGCCACACCCAGCAGTTCAAGGTCTACGAGATCGAGGACGGAAAGATCGTGTCCTCCAAGGTAGTCGACAACGGCGGCAACGGACACGAGGCACTCACCGTTTACCTGAAGAACATGGGCGTTACCAAGCTCATCTGCGGAGGCGTCGGCGGAGGAGCGATCAACGCCCTCGGAATGATGGGCATCGAGGTCTACCCCGGACTCGCCGGCAACCCCGACGATTACGTACAGGACATCGTCGACGGAAAGCTCAGTCCCAGCACCGTTTCCAACTGCTCCCACCACGGCGAACATACCTGCCACTGATTCGGCGATATCTAGTTAACGGCGTTTGCCATATCGATAGATATGTTCTGTCCAAAATGCGGCGCCCGTGTCGGCGACACCGATAAGTTCTGCCCCAGCTGCGGAACGAATCTGTTCGAATCGTCAAACAGCACCGCCACCTACAAGACCGGAAGACAGCGCGGAACCAGACCCGTCTCCGACGTACGCCTTCCCTCGTTCCTGCTGGGACTCATCCTGGGTCTCATCGGATTGGTGATCGCGCTCGTCATCTACTCCAACGGAAACGAGTTCGAGGAGAGCCCCACCGGAACCGTGATCCTCTGGTGCATCTTCGGTATGTTCTTCTGGTTCATCGTCCTCGCCGTGATCACCGTCATGATCCTCGGCGTGTCACTGACCATGTGAAGACCGTTACAACATTTTCCCCGCGGGGGCCTTCCCCCGCAATGACTTTTGAAAGACCCAGAACGTCATGAATCGTATCAAGCGAAACGAAAACAATGGCTCCGCCCACCCAATAGAAATGAAAAATGAGTGCAACCGCCGGGATTCGAACCCGGGTGGCAAGCTTGGAAGGCTTGAATCCTAACCAGCTAGATTACAGTTGCAACTTAATCCAGAGTATAATCGTGGTGTATATAACCCTTTTGAGAACCGCTCTCTCCGATGCTGGATACTGACTTACTAACTGCAGTACCGACCGTTATATCCCCGCACCGCGAAGAACGTCCGGAGCCCATAAAATGGACCGTAAAGAAATAGAGATGCTGAAGCGTTCGTCCGACGAAGCGTTCAAAGAACTGATGCACGACAGAGACGTCCTTGCCTGGACCGCCCTTGCCGTAGTTGATGAATTCAGGAACATGAAGCCTGAACAGGTCAAGAGCATGATGTGCGATGATGGTGACAGGGCCATGGGACTCAGCGAGGAACCGAACATATCGGGTGCCGGACGCATTGTCATGGACAACGTCTTCGGATTCCGTTTCCCCAACGGGAAACGGATAGGCCTGATTCTGAACGTTGAGGCACAGAACCGCCGTCGCCCAGGATATCCGCTGAACCTCCGCGCGATGTACTATGTGACGAGACTGTTCTCCATGCAGGGAAAAAAGGAAGGATATGGGTCACTGAGCCGCGTGTATTCTGTATGGATAATGCCCCGCTCCAGCGGGAACGGCAGGGAACGCATTAGATCGTACTCCCTGCGGGAGAATGGGAATCCCAGGCATCCGATGCTCAGATACGGAGACAGGATGAAACTGGTGATAGTGAACCTGCCTCACAAATATACCGAACGCGAGGACCCGCGGTCATTCCTCACGCTGATGTTCTCGGACCGGGATCTCAGCGATGAGCAGGTAAGAACGGCACTTGCCCAAAAATATAATATCGCTGCAGAGGCATTGTTTACTTGGAGGGGCAAATTGATGAACAGTTTGGCTGACGATGTCGAGGATTATTACACCTGGATCGGCGAAGTCAAAGGCAGAGCTGAAGGCATATCCGAGGGCATATCTGAGGGCAAGATCGAAGTTGTCCGCGACTACATAGTTTCGCAATCCCCCGGAACCATAGAGGAGGTTATTCGGATGATCGGTATGTTCAACCTTTCCGAAGATCTCCGGAACAAGGCATTGAAGGATATTCTTGCCGAACTCGGTCTCTCCTCCTGATTATTTCGTTCCGACAAAGAGCAGCAGGAACGAGCTTACCACGACTGCCACTGACCCAACGTTGTGAATGATGGCTCCCATGACGGCACCCACCGTGCCGGTCACTGCCAGGGCGACGGCCATGGCGTTCCAGCTCATACCGAATGCTATGTTGATCTTGATGCGTCCGAGCATCTTCTTCGTCAGGAACTGGAGATGTGGCACCTTCCCCACCTCGTCGCCGACGATCACCATGTCAGCCACACCTACTGTGATGCCGCTCCCGGTGCCGCCCATGGCTATACCTACATCTGCCGCCTTGAGGGACGGGGCATCGTTGATGCCGTCCCCGATCATGCAAACCACGTGACCATCTTCCTTCAGAGCCACAATGCGGGCGACCTTGTCCTCCGGCCTGCATTCCGCGGTGTACTCGGAGATGCCTGCCTGCTCCGCCACCCTGGCGGCCGCTACGGGTGAGTCCCCTGTGAGCATGACGCATTCCGTACCGTTGGCGCGTATGTCGGAGATGGTTTCGGAGACACCGTCACGCATCCTGTCGGAAACGGAGATGAAACCAACGGGGACGGAATCGGCGGTGACGCAGATCACCGACTCCCCCGAGGAGAAGGGAATAGAAATACCAGTGAAGGCGGGGTTGCCGACCTTCACAAGCCTGCCGTCGACCGTGGCGGAGATCCCTCTGCCCACTGTAACCTCAACTCCCTCGGCTTCGCCGAGGGGCATGTCCCCGCACCTGGCGAGGATCGCTCCCGCATAGGGATGTTCGGAGGATTTCTCAACTGTGCCAGCATACCTAAGTAGCTGTTCCTTGGTGAAGCCCTCGGCAGGGTTCACTGAGGTTACGTACGGCTTGCCTTCGGTCAGGGTTCCGGTCTTGTCGAACACCAGCCTGTCGGTGTGAGCCATCTTCTCCAAGGCATCGCCATCCCTTACTAGGATGCCGTGCTTGGACAGGTTCCCGATGGCCGCCACCACCGCAGTGGGAGTGGCCAATATGAAGGCACAGGGACAGAATACAATCATGACAGTGAGCGCCCTGGAGACCTCCTGGGTCAACAGGTATGTGGCAGCGGCGATCACGAACACCAATGCCACTAGGTAGGTCGCCCATTTATCCGCAACCTTCACCACCCTGGTACGCTCGGCGTCGGTGCTCTCCACCATGTCGACCAATCTCTGGAAGGATGAATCCTGCGCGGTGCAGGTGACCTCCATGTCGAAGGTCCCCAGCTGGTTCACGGTACCGCTGAACACCTCAGAACCTTCCTCCTTGGCAACAGGCACCGACTCCCCGGTAAGGGAGGACTGGTCCACGTAGCTGTGTCCCGAGACCACATTACCGTCCAGGGGAACGGTGTCGCCGGGCAGGATGCGGATGATCTGCCCGACCCTGACCGATTCGGCATCTACCTCCGTCTCTTTTCCGTCTATAATCAGACGGGCCTTGGAGGGCACCATGCTTATCAGTTTCTCGATACCTGCCCTGGACCTGTCTGCCGAGATGTCCTCCAGCAGACCTCCCAGCTCCATGATGAACGCGACCTCTCCGGCAGCGAACCACTCCTGCAGGATCAGAGAAGCCACGATAGCCACCGCCACCAGGACGTCCGCTTTGATATCATGCCTTAGAATCAATCCTGTGACCGCTTCGTAAAGAATCGGGGTTCCGCACAGTATGATGGCTACCCAAGCGGGATCGACCGGGAGATCCTTCCCGAAGAAGAAGGATATCACCAGCGATATTCCCGCCAGTATGACGAAGAGTGCCGTCCTCTTTAGATCGTCTCGGAAGAATTCGACGATTGCGCTCTTTTTTTCCATGAAACCATTTCGAATTACAGGGTTTTAGTATTATCCCGCCGTTTTCCGGTGGATAGCAACTTCCTGAGAATCGTATATTCCCAGTGTGAAAAAATCGAAAAACGTAATATCCGCGGAATAAGAATCGGAAAAAGGTATGCCGGCGTCCCGGAGGGATGTTCGGCAATCAACGTAGAAGTATTAGCGGGGGCGCGAGCCCCCGCGGTTGAAGGGTTTCAGGCGGACTCAGCGTTGTCCCTGAGGACGAAGCTGTAGACGAGCCAGGCGAGGACTCCTCCGATGAGAGGAGCGACGATGAAGATCCAGACGTCTCCGAGGTAGTCTGCGGAGAAGATGGCCATACCGATGGACCTGGCGGGGTTGACGGAGGTTCCGGTGATGCCGATTCCGACGAGGTGGACCATTGCGAGTGCAAGACCGATGAAGAA
The DNA here is from genome assembly GCA_001560915.1 of methanogenic archaeon ISO4-H5. Taxonomy (NCBI): domain Archaea; kingdom Methanobacteriati; phylum Thermoplasmatota; class Thermoplasmata; species methanogenic archaeon ISO4-H5. The sequence continues at coordinate 1,354,435 of CP014214.1, forward strand.
TCCTGCGAACTCGGAGAAGACTCCCTGGTGGGACTTGTCGGTTGCTCCGAAGACGACGAGGACGAAGATGAAGGTCAGGATAACCTCAGCGAGGATTCCTACCCAGGCCTTTCCAGCGCCCTGGACGAAGTTGGCTCCGAGGTTCATGTTCCTGACTGCCTCGAAGGTCATGTCAGCGTAGCCCATGGAAAGACAGACGATGAGTGCACCTGCGATGACTGCACCGATGATCTGGAAGATGACGTAGAGAACGAATTTCTTAGCGTCGATCTGTTTGTCGAGGAACATTGCGAGGGAGATTGCGGTGTTGAGGTGGCATCCGGAGACCTTGCCGACGGTCACGGACATGACCATAACGGTAAGACCGAATGCGAAGGCGGTGGCAACGAGGTCGCCGCCGGTGAACACAGCAGTTCCCACTCCGAAGAAGACCAGTACGAAGGTACCGATCAGCTCTGCGATAGCTGCTTTGATAGTTGCATCCATAGTATTAATCCCTCCTAGGGGGATGAAGTTGCAGTCTTATTCCTATTAATAAACTTTTGCAGATTTTTACAGGTCTGGGATATCTGCATCCAACCTTTCTTTATAACTTAATATACGGGAACTGCATTGCATCAAATATGTCAGATGGGGCGGTTTTCGGGAGCATGGAGCAGGCGCAATTGTGGAACGATCTTCTCAGCGCGGATTCCAACAAGAACAACGACAAGAGGATCGGCGGGATCAAGAAGGTCCTGGACAAGGTGATCCTCTCCGACGAGAAGTACGACTCCCCCATCCTTTGCAAATTGATCGAAATCGTGGCCAGGGAGGAGGCCAACGGCTGGCAGGATGATGTCAGAGATCTTGTTTCCAGAGCCCGCAGCCGCGACTGCCACCCCGCCCTCACCGCCGCCCTGGTCTTCGCCCGCAAGGGCCTCATCACCGACGCCGAGACTTGCATCGACCAGCTCGGAGAAGCCCCCGACAAATGCATGTTCCATATCGTCAAAGCGCAGATCGAATTGGCCCGCGAGAACGACCGCGAGGCCATCGGCCATCTCAATCTGGCACTCTGCAGCGACAAGACCATCCACGACATCTACGTGATGCTCTCCCGCATCGACAACCGCATCAACTGGGAAGCGGTTGAGGCCTGCGAACTCATGGCCGCCGGCATGACCTTCAAAGAACCCGCCGACGACGGCTCCCCCGAGCTTTCCCTTTACAGGATTTACCGCGAGTGGTACAGGGGAAGCCATGAGAACGCCACCCGCATGCTCATGGGCTCCAGCCAGTTCGACGAGAAGGTCCCCGCCTACTGCGTGCTCTCCGCCAGGATGTCGCGCGACGAGGGCGACTGGCACTCAGCACAGATGATGCTGGAGGAGGCCAGCCGTTCGGTCGAGAACGACGTCTCCCTCCTCTGCGAGCTCGGAGAGGCATATCTGGGAGGAGGCAACTACGACCTCGCCCTGGCCCGCTTCAGGAATGCCGAGGCATTCGATATCGGCAACCCCAAGGTCGTCCGCGGCATGATCAGGGCCAACATGGCCCTCGGAAAGAACAACGAGGCCCTCCAGGGCATCAGCGAGTTCCTGGATTCCGAGATGTCCACCTATGACGACTACGAGGAGCTCACCAGGTACCTTCTGGAGATGGGATTCTTCACCGAGGCCGCCGAAGCCGCCATGAAGATCATCTACACCCATCCCGGCGACGCCACCGCCTGCATCGTACTTTCCAAAGTGGCAATCAACGAAGGCAACTACCGCGAGGCGGAGAAATACGCCAAGGACGGCGTTGCAAGCAACAAGAACAACGCCGAGGCGCTGGCCCAGCTGGCCCGTGTCTACATGGCGCTCAGGCGCACCTCCAAGGCCGCCTCCACCGCCAAGAAGGCGGTATCCGCAGACCGCAGATCCATCGTCGCCCTCATGACCCAGGTCGACATTTACAGAGAGACCGGAGACCTCGACCACGCGGTCGAGGCATGCCGTGCGGTTCTCGAAGTGGACCCCGCCAACACCCAGGCGGCGGAGATTCTCGCCAACCTCGAGATGAAGGGTGTCTTCTCCGACACCGCGGCATCCGACGAGATGCCCAAGGTGGTCGGTGCCGAGGACTTCGTGAGACTCATCAGCACCCTGATGACCGAAGGCAAGTACACCGAAGTAGAGAAGCTCTGCAAGGACAACGACCACAAATACGGCGGCGACAAGGACGTCCGCCGCATCAGGGGAAACGCGGAGTTCGCTCTAGGGGAATACCTGAAAGCATCCGCTTCCTTCGCCTCGGCAGCCGCCCTCATGAAGGATGATGCCGAGATTTGGCACTCCAAGGGTCTGGCCGACGAGAAGTTCGGCGACTTCGACTCTGCCGAAGAGGCCTACGGCAAGGCTATCCTACTGAACATGTACAACCCCGCCTACTGGATCTCCAACGGATGCATCAAGGAGAAGAAAGGGGACTACGTCGCCGCGGTGAAATCATTCAACCGTGCCATCGAACTGGACCCCGCTTCCTCATACGCACTGGTACGCAAGGCGGCCATCTTCGCCAGCAACGGAATGTACTCCGAAGCGCTGAACTTCCTGGAGCTGGCAGAGGCCACCGATTCCAAGAACACCAACATACAGATCGTGAAGATGAAGATCTGCCTGAAGGCCGCCAGGTACACCGATGCGGTCTACATAGGCAAGAAACTCATGAAGAAGGACCCCGACGCCAGCACCGTGGCGACCTACGCCCGCGCCAATCTGGGTCTTAAGGATTACGGACTCGCCAAGAAGGTCCTGGAGAAGGCCCTCGCCAATGACCCGGATTCCTACGAGCTGCTCACAGCATACAAGGATTTAGCTATCCAAACAGCGGACACCGAGACCACCGTGAAGGTCTGCAACCAGATCCTCAAGATCGAACCCCTCGACCGCGCTGCAAAGAAAGCCCTGGCAGACGCCCTCATGAGACTCGGCAGGAGTGACGAGGCCAACCTCATCTACGCCTCCATCAAGACCGATGCCGAAGCGGGCACCGAGAATAAGGAAGAGGATGACCCAGCGGCCATGTTCAACATCGCCAAGTCCATGATGGAGGCGGGAGACCTCGTCTCCGCGGCCAGGCTCACCGACCGCGCCATGAAGTCCGACCCCGACAACATCGACTATGCTCTGCTCAGGGCCACTATCTACCGCAAGGCCGGCGACAAGAGGGTCGCCGATATGTTCCTCTCTCAATACCTCGAGAGGAATCCCACCAACGGTTCTGTACATGAAGCGATCGGAGACATCAGGGTCGCCGACGGCGACCTCAAGGGAGCCGCCCTCGCTTACGGCAAGGCCATCCAGAACGGAATCAGGAAGCCTGCCATCTATGTCAAGCTCGGTAACATCCAAGAGAAGATGGGGGCTTATTCCAACGCAGTTACCAACTATACCTCAGCGGTGATGCTGGACCCGCACGACGCCGACGCCAACAGGTGTCTCGCCTACGTCCAGTTCAAGACCAAGGACTACGACAGCGCCATGCGCTCCATCCAGGCCTCCATCACCTCGGAGCCCTCCGGAGAGGCGTATGCCATCCTGGCCATGATCTACCAGGCCAAGAAGGACCGTGCCGGTGTCCGCGACGCCTACCAGGGATTCCTCAGGTTCGACAACAACTCGGAGGAATGGGTGCAGGCTGTGATCACCGCCCTCAACAGCGTAGGACTCAGAACCGAGGCCAACCTGCTCAAGGGCAGGCTTGCCGGCGGTTCCGACGAGGAAGGAACAGTCGAGGTCAGCGCCGACATCAAGAGGTATGCGGAGCGCATCCTCCGCAGGGCATACAGGATGGGTGTGGAGTTCAACGACCCCGACCTCCTGGATGAGATGGGCTCCGACCAGGGCATGTCCCAGAATGCCGTCTCATACCTCTCGGACATCCCCGATTACGGAGAGGTCCTATACGGTACCAACGAGTACGAGCATCTGGAGGAGCTGTCCTATCACACCATCCTCAGAGCCAAGAACAAGGATATCGAGGCAGTCACCCTCGACACGGCCTACGTGGCAGGCAGCGCCAAGGATGTTGATGAGGCCAAGCTCCTGCTTGCTTACATCCGTGCCGCGACGACCTCCAAACTCCCCCGCGAGATCCCCGAGGAATTCGTGAAGATGGGTTCATCCACCAAGAAGACGGATTCACTGGAACAGGTCATGCTCGACAACAAGATCGGAGTGTTCTCCGCCCGTATGGTAATGTCCTGCGTGCACGAGTGAGTCAGTAGTCGGTCATCTCCGACTTCATGAACTCCCTCATCAGACAGGTCGCATAGTTACCCTTGGGAAGACTGAAGGACACCTTGTAAGAACCGTCCTCCAGTTCGTAGCCGAGGTTCTTCACGGGGCACATTACCTCCCTGTGGCTTCCCTCGGAACTGCAGTGCGATAATCCTGGCACTATGAAATCCTGAGCGGTGATCCTCTCTTTCTCGAGGATCTTCCTCTCGATGTCGCCCATCTCTCCGTCGGGGATGACGGTCAGGGAACCGTACAGCGGGAGGGAGACGAACGCCCTCTTGAGTTTCACCTGCCTCTCCACCAGATCGAGATTCTTCTCCGTCGCGACGACGGGATTCTCGTGGTGGGGGATGCCGTCGGCATCCAATGGAATTACAGTATCGCCGACGATGGGTCTGTTCAGGGGGATGTCCCTGGCGATCCTCTCGCTCAGCATGAGGTTGAAAAGATAGGACTGGTAAGCGTGGACGAACATCATCTGCAGGTTCGTCGGAAGCTGTGCGATGGCCCCTGCCCAATGACCGGGATTGTCGTTGAGGAAGGCAACGATGCTCTTCTCGAAGCTCATGGAATCGGGGATGTACTTCTGCATCCCGGCCCAGTCCTTCGTCTCGGCGAATAGCTTCCTTGCTTTGGCAGCCTCCTCGTCGAGACTGACGGGTCCTGCGGGGTCGGTGACGTAGCACCTGACCGCTCCCTCGAGGTCTCCCCTGACGATCAGTTCGCCCACCTTGTGGGTGATGGGCCTCATGACGCCGAATCTCTGCACACCGAAGTAGTTGGGGAATCCACCCCTTTTCTTTATCTCGGAGGTCACGGACTCGCATATCTCCTTGACCTCGTCCATGGGTTTGGCGACGCCGGAGGCCCTGATGACGAACTCGTTTCCGATCAGGTCCCCGATCTGCACCTTCCTGCGTGCGGTGTATGCATCGCTGATGGTCAGGTCCTGCAGGCTGACGTTATCCAAAATGGAGGGGGGAGCATCCACGGACATCAGCTGTGTGGTGACTGCCCTCTTATCCTTGGTGCCGGCGAAGCCTATCCTCTCCCTGGAGATACCCATCTCCCTCGAGAGGAGACGCACCATGCGGTTGGTCTCCCAATTCCTGGCGGTGACCTTGAAAATCGTGTATTTGCCGTTCTCGGCAGGCTCCGGCAGGGAGGAGATCTCGTTAACGACGAAATCCTCCGCGCAGGCCTTGAGACGTCCGCCGGTACCCTCGGTATCGCTGATGTAATACAGCATGCCGAGGTCTGCTTCGGCGGTGGTGCATTTCCTGAACGACATGAAAAATCAGGCGGTCTGGACGGACTTGAAATACTCTTCGAACGCCTTGCTGGCCTTCAGGAGGGCATCCTTGTAGGAGCCTTTGGCCATCTTGATCTCCAGCATGGGGTCGGTGAGGTCGGGGTGGTCCACGATGTACCTGGCGTAAACGACGTTGGCATCCTTGTTGAGACCGTCGATGATGGCCTCGATGACGGTGGTGTTGACGTCCTTGAGGGAAAGCCTGACGGTGTCTTCGTTCTCGTTTACAACGGTGATCTGCATAACTTGTGCGAACACACGCTATATAATATAGCTTTGCACGCGGGAACCTACCGCACGGAAGCCTGCTGCGGGCGGCCATGGCTTTATCGATCTTCCTGAGAAGGCCACCGCCTCTTCCGATAGCATTACCATGTAACTCACAGAAATCCGAGTTCCTTGCCGGCTTCCTCGAAGGTGTACATCTTGGAGCCGTTCTTGGCAACACGATCCATGGCAGCTTCGAGAATCGAAACATCCAGCGAATCCTCTATCATCTCCATGGTGGCCTTACGGATCACCTCGGACTGACTGATGTTGTACAGGTTCGCATACTCCTTGATGAGCTTCAGTTCAGAGTCGTTGAACCTAACAGAAACTGCCATGATATGTAATACGTTTGTACTACATATATCACTATCCGTCTGGAAACACCGGGAACTCAGGATTCGGAAGGCTCCGATTCGTCGGAATCCCTCTCCTCCTGCATCTGATAGAACTCGACGATCTCCGCGGACGTGGTGCACTGCTCCGGGGTCTTGTCGTCCCTCACACGGCCGGTGAATCTAGGGAACCTGAGTCCGAGACCGGCATCCTCCTTGATCGAGCCGAAGGCGATGGTGTGAATGGGGCTGATGCTGATATCGGCGGCGGTGACCTCCAGGACCACGCCGGGGACGAACCACACATCGGGGACCATCTCCACTTCCAGCGAAGAGGGCTTCTTCTCGCTCCTGTACTTCTCGAGCATGTTGGGGAGTTCCGCCAGGAAGGCATCGTCGAAACCGGTACCGAGCTTGCAGGCGGTACCGAACTTACCTGTGTCTGGGTCATATGCAGCCATCAATAATGCGCCATACACTCCTGCCCTCTTTCCCATACCGTAGAACGCTCCCACGACAGCGAGGTCGAAGGTGTCCACCAGTGCCTGCGTGTAATCCTTCTTGTACTTGATCCACAGGAATCCTCTGGACCCGGCACGGTAGATTGACACATCTTCCAAAGACTTGGCCATGATTCCCTCGCACTTGGAGGCGATGGCCCTGTCGAAGAACTCCTGGGCCTGGTCCTCGTCGGTGATGACCGCCTGCGTCGTATAATCCACGATGTCGATTCCGTCCTCGCGGGGGGCGAAGGAATCCTTCAGTTTGGCCCTCCTCTCGGCATAGGGTTTCACGGTGTAATCGACACCGTCGATGTACAGCAGGTCGAACATGAAGATCTTGACCGGGATCTCCTCCACGGCCTTGTCCATGCCGTGCTTCTTCCTCCTGTGGGTGACGTTCTGGAACGGTAATAGGGAACCGTTCGACGGATCGTATGCTACGCACTCCCCCTCGATGATCGCCTCAGTACCCTTCAGCTGTCTGCTCAGGGCCTCCGCCACATCGGGGAAGTTATGGGTAAGGTCCTCCAGCCTCCTGGAGTAGAGCTTCACGAAACCGTCCTCGCCCTTCCTGATGTGGGCCTGCACGCGCATTCCGTCGTACTTGTACTCGAACGCACATTTCCCGCCCATCCTGTCCATTATGTCGGGGAGCGAACGGAGACGCTCCGCCAGCATCACCTTGACGGGGCTTCCCACGGCGACACCGATCTTCCCGACGGCCTCCATGCCGCCGGCGGCCAGGGTCTCGGCCACGAGACCCATGTCGCAGGTGATGTTGAACGCTCTCTCGATGTAGGGGCGCTCCTCCTTAGTGGCGAACGCCGCGGCGAGAGCATCCATGACGGTCATTGCCCCGGCACCCACCCTCATCCTTCCGGTGACGATCCTGCAGATGTATCTCGCTTCCACCGGATTGGAGTCGTGGAGCATACGTGCCAGATGCTTCATCTTGCGGTCCTGCGAATCCTTACCTGTAGCCGTCTCTATGAGAGTCAGACCCTCCACCACGGACTTGAAAGTGAGCGGTTCGGAGAACAGGGTCATCTGCTTCTTCTTGGCGACCATCTGCTCGGCCACCTCTCCTGGATCGCCGAGTTTGATCCACAGGTCGTCGACCTCCTTCTGGGTCCTTCCCGACACGGAAGCTATCGCTTTGAGCACCAGCTTATCCGCCATACCCAGCTCCTGAGGGTAGAACTCGGGATGGAGTCTTCCTACGGAGAGGTAGATCATCTGCCTGAGCTCGGACGGTTCCACCTTCCTGAAGAAATCCGATAATATGTCGGTCATCTCGAGACGGCTGCTGGTGGATTCCAGGCGGTCGAAGACCTCCGCGAGCTGGCAGAATTGCATAGCAGAGGGTAACATTTTGCTGTATAAAATCAGAACCCGTCGAGGGCCCTCTGGGAAGTGGCGGGACCCCTGCGGGACTTCAGTCCCCTGCCGAGATTCTCCAGACGTTCCTTCATCTGTTCCTCCTTCCTCCTGGCGGCATTCTCCATGGCCTCGTCCATGGTCCCGGAGGCCACCAGCACGAAGACCTCGCCGTCGTTCTTCCTGCCGGTCCTTCCGCGCCTCTGGATGGTGCGGATCTCCGAGGGAACCGGCTCGTAGAAGATCACCGCGTTGGTACTGGTGATGTCCAGTCCCTCCTCGCCGACGGAAGTGGATACTACAACGTTGAACTCCCCCGCGCGGAACCTGTCCAGGAGATCAATCTGCTCCTTCTGCTTCAGGCCTCCGTTGGACTGCCCGATGAGCTTGCACACGCGTGCCGCGGACACCACGGAGATCTTCTCCGCCAGGACTTCGCAGGACTCCCTGTACTGCGTGAAGACGATGATCTTGCTGGAAGGATCGGCATCCAGCATCTGGCTGATGAGGCTGAGGATACGGGAGATCTTGGGGTGCTCCACCCGGGACTTCGCAGAGATCTCCAGCACCTTCTGGTAATCCGGATTCCTGACCAGCTCCCTGGCCGCCCTGGAACCGTTCTCTGATTCCGCCTCCTCGTTCTGCGAACGCAGATACGAACGTAACACAGACATGCCCTGCGTCTCCGCCAGAGTGATGGCGTGCAGAACTTTGATGCAAATCGATTGCACTGTGAGTCCCCTGAACACGGTGTTGTTCTTCTCCCCGTCCGCGAGACGGGCCTGCAGGGTCCTCCCGATCGACAGCATATGCTTGGTGGACGGGGGCCAGTTGGGATTCGTCAGGTGGAGGTCGGTGAGTTCCCCGAAGTAATGGTTGAGGACCATCTTCAGATGGTTCGAGATGTCCACCAGGTCCTGCGGCATGTTCACGACAATGCGGTTGAGATAGGTGTCATGCACATAAGGCGACACGTCTGGGTCATATTCGGTCCTGACCTCGATGGAGGTCAGGTCGAGATTGAAACATACCTCCTCGATCCTCTTGGGATCGGAACCCGGAGAAGCGGTCATGCCCATGGAACGGGTCTTGGGAGGAACATAACCTGCAACGGTGACATAGGCGTAGTTGCCGGTCCCCCTGTGCGCCTCGTCGTAGATGACAAGACCGAAACCGTCCAGGGAGTACACCGCGTTGTCGAGGTCGTTGGCTACCGTCTGGGGAGTTGAGACAATGAAATCGCAGGATGCCATAACCTCCGCCCTCTTGGCGGGGGACATGAGTCCGTTCATCTCCCCTACCCTGCCGACGGACAGCATCCCTTCGAAGAAAGAGCGGTGCTGGTCGACCAGGGGCTTGGTGGGGGCCATCATGAGCACCTTCCTCCCTTTCGAGAGGACGTCGGCGGCCACCAGGAGGGCCACCGCGGTCTTACCCAGTCCGGTGGGCAGGATCACCAGGGTGTTGTCCCTGAGGCAGGACCTGGCGATGTTGGCCTGATACCTGCGGTTCTCGATCCTGTCCGGAACGATGCCCGGCTGGGAAATAAACTCCATGAAGCATAGATGAATTGGCCGATATATAAGCAAAAGCGGGGGGTGCCCGAAAGTGAGAATCGTAAAAGAAAGGATGGCCTGGGTATATACCCGGGCCGTTTAGTTTCAGTTGCCTCCGCAACCGCCGCCGCAGGATGCGCAACCGTTGAAGTTGGGGTTGCGGATGGACAGACCGGTTCCGAAGTTGGGGTCGTCGACGAACTCGATGACGCACTGGTCGAGGGCCTTCTCGGTCTCCTCGTCGTAGTACATCTCGAAGCTCTTGGCGCTGTTGTCGATCTTCTCTCCGTCCTTGGCGCCCTGCTGGAAGGACATTCCGAACTGAGGTCCGGAGCATGCGTATCCGGAGAGGTAGACCTTGATTCCCCATCCTACTTTCTGGTTCTTCTCGAGGAGCTCGTCGATGAACTTCTCTGCTTCTGCGGTTATGGTAACCATGTAAGAGGGAAAGCTACTTACATATTTATAGTGCACTTCCCGAAAGGTTACTCAGTGTATTCCTTCCCGAACACGTCGGCGAACACGCGGAAGGATATCGACTGCCCGCGGGTCATACCCATATAACATGCGATCTGGAGTGCTTCCAGGACCTCGTCCTCCGTGGCCCCGAACATCTTGGCGTTCTCCATCTGCGCCCTGATGCAGTACGGACTGCCTCCGGCGACGGCCGCTCCGAGGGCGATGAGGTGCTTCACCTTGTGGGGCAGCACCTTCTCCCCCGCGAACATTGATTCGCTGACATCCAGATTCGGCAAAAGCATATCGGGCCTGTCGGAAAGTATCTGATGCACGACGGGGACATGGCCAACAATCTTCTCTTCCTCAGCAAGGCGCCTCTCCATCTCTTCCTGCTGTTCGGGATCCTTCTTCATGCCGCCGGAATCACAATTACAGTATATCAAAATCGGCGAAAAATCCAATCGAAGCACTAATTGTAGTACATTCGTTAAATTACCATCCATTCCGAAATACCATCTGCGGGAAAACCGCAGAGGAATCGAAATGATCGATGAGATTGACAGCAACGAGAGGCTGAAGGCCATCTTCAGCAAGGTAGGAAAAGAGTTCAGGGTTGACACCGTGCAGGCCGAGTTCATGGCCTTCACCGATGTCAAGGTCCGCTGGCAGCGCGCCTACGGATGGATCGACTTCCAGGTATCGGACTACCTGATGGACGCTCCCGACAGGGCACTCGAGGGACTCGCACGCTCCCTCTTCAAGAGACTCAACGGGGAGAATGGGGAATATTCCACCGAGCTCCTCGAGTGGATCACCGCCCCCGAGTTCAGCAGCAGCAAGAACCATGTGTACATGAGCAGGTGCCCCCAGTACCTGAACACCGTCGAGGGAAGGTCCAAGAACCTGCAGGAATCCTACGACCGTCTGGTGGGTGCGGGACTCGTTCCCTACGACCCCTCCATCGTCCTGACATGGGAGTACGAGGGGAGCAAGAAGATGGGGCACTGCTCCGTCCTGATGAGGGTGGTGGCCATCTCCGAGAGCCTCGACCGTGATGAAGTGCCAGACTACGTTCTCGACTACTGCCTCTACCATGAGCTCTGCCACATCGTGGTGGGATACAATCCCGACGGCAACATGCACGAGGACGAGTACTACGGCTACGAGGACAGGTACCCTACCAAGAGCGAAGCCGTGGGATGGCTGAGGACGAGGTACGCCTACGCATGAGAAGCAAGGGGGATGGTCGCCGAGAGGCGGGGAGAACTGTCCCCCTAGCGCTAACACACCTTATCATCGTCCCGCGGTGACGCGGGCCTCGGGGCACTGACTTACGCCGGGGGTATGTGTCGGATCCTGCGTTGGCTCCCGGTCATCGCCGGCGGCGTCACGCCGCTGCTACCGCGAGTGCCCCAAAAGAATTGGGATCAGGACCGCTGTAGGCCGCTCCGTACATATGGCGTTCATGTATCGCGCCCCTCTGTCAGAACGGTCGCATGCGTTATCGCATCGCATATATACAAATATCGTGTACGGCAATCAACGTATTTCGTATTCGTTGATAGTAATTCCCTTCGTTTTTTGACGGAATTCATCGATTTGGTTACAAATTTGGCATTAATTTTACGAAATTCGTAGAAATTCCACGATAATTTTTACGAAATCCACAGCCCATAGGTTACCTTTATAATATAGTAGAGAATTCTCGACCTCATGCAGGAATTCTTCAACCCCAAGTCTGTCGCCATCATCGGTGCATCAAACGATGAGACCAAACTCGGCGGAATGCTCGTAAAGAATATGCTCAACGCAGGCTTCAAAGGAAAGCTCTACCCCATCAACCCCAAGGGCGGGGAGATCATGGGCCTCAAAGCCTACACCAACATCACCGAAGTCAAGGAGCCCATTGAGCTCGCTGTCGTCGCAGTCAAGAACACCTTCGTGCTGCAGGCACTCAAGGACAGTGCCGCCGCCGGAGTCAAATGCATGTCCATCCTCTCCGCAGGATTCAAGGAGGACAGCCCCCAGGGAGCCGAGATGGAGAAAGAGCTCCAGGCTGAGGCCAAGAAGGCCGGCATCCGCATCGCCGGACCCAACTGCTTCGGAAACATGAACGTCAGGAACGGAGTCAACTACACCTTCTCCCACCTGGTACCTGCCGCAGGAAACATCTCCATCATGTCCCAGTCCGGTGCAGTCGGATCCTCCATCCTCGACTGGACCTGCTCCAACGGAGTCGGACTCGCCAACTTCATCACCTTCGGAAACAAGTGCGATGTCGACGAGGCCGAGATCCTGAAATACTACTCCGAGGACCCCAACACCAAGGTCATCGGCATCTACTCCGAGGGTATCAGCGACGGAGAGAAGTTCATCACCGCCGTCGAGAACATGCCCATCAAGAAGCCCATCGTCATGTTCAAGTCCGGAAAGACCGCGGCCGGTTCCAAGGCGGCGTCCTCCCACACCGGATCCATCGCAGGTTCCGACGCCGTCAACAACGTCGTCTTCAAGAAGCTCAACATCCACAGGGCCTTCGACCTCGACGAGTTCTTCGACGCTCTGCTCGTGTTCTCCACCTGCAGCCCCATGAAGAAGGACCACATCGGAATCATCACCAACGCCGGAGGACTCGGAGTCATGTCCGCCGACGCAGCATACAACGCACAGTTCTGCCACGCCGCACAGCTGGCCCCCGAGACCATCGCGGGAATCAAGGCAGGACTCCCCAAGGTCGCAGGAATCACCAACCCCATCGACATCCGCGGAGACGCGGCTGACACCGACTTCGAGATCGCCATCCGCGAGGTCATCAAGGACCCCTCCGTCGGAGGACTCGTCGTCATGGGATCCCCCCTCGACACCGCCGACCTCACCTCCGTGGCCAAACTCCTCGTCAGGATCATGGACGAGATTCCCTGCGCCACCACTGTCTGCTTCGCAGGCGGTAAGAAGTGCGAGGAGGCCATCCAGATCCTCAGGGACGGAAAGTTCCCCGCCTACCCCACTCCCGACAGAGCGGTACGCGCTCTCGACATCCTCAGGAAGTACTGCGTCAACAAGGAGCAGTCCGCCACCGATCTCAAGGTGCCCAAGATCAACGGACGCGCCGCAGTCAAGGCACTCATCGACAAGGCCTACGCAGAGGGCCGCCACACCCTGACCGAGGCCGAGGGTAAGGAGATGTTCAAGGCATACAACATCCCCGTCCCCGGAGCAGCCATCTCCAACTCCGCTGACGACGCCGCAGCAGCCGCTGACAAGATCGGCTACCCCGTCGTCATGAAGATCGTCTCCCCCGACATCGCACACAAGACCGATGTGGGAGGAGTCGTCGTCGGAGTGAAGAACGCACAGGCCGCCAAGGATGCTTACAACAGCATCATGAAGTCCGTCTCCGAGAAGGCACCCAAGGCCAAGATCGTCGGAGTCTCCATCGAACAGATGCTCGAGGGACCCGAGGTCATCCTCTCCATGATGAGGGACCCCCAGTTCGGACCCGTCGTCTCCTTCGGACTCGGAGGAATCTACGTCGAGATCCTCAGGGAGATCTCCCAGAAGCACGTCCCCATGACCGAGGAGGAGCTCAACGACATGATCGGCTCCACCAAGGCCTACAAGCTCCTGGCCGGCGCCCGCGGTCTGCCCAAGCGCGACATCGACGCCATCAAGGACATCATCAGGAAGATTGTCCTCATCACCAACGAGAACCCCGAGATCACCGAGCTCGAGATCAACCCCGTCATCGCCGGAAAGGAAGGACAGGGCTGCTGGGCCGTGGACTGTCTCTGCGTCCTCAAGAACTGAAAAACCCATTCAAACCGGGGGAAACCCCGGTAACACCCTTTTCAAACATGTTCCGGGTCTTTTTAATATATCCAACTCGCGCTTCTTTATAATCATGTTCTGCCCGTGCTGCAAACAGGAGCTCATCGGGACCGAACCGTTCTGTCCCGGATGCGGTACGTACATCTCGTCGGATATGATCGTCAAGACCGAGGCCAAGCACCACACGTCCAGGGAATATGCCATGTTCTTCTGCGTGGGAATGCTGGCGATGTTCATCCTCACCTACCTGCTTGGAACACAGCTGATGCTGCTGTTCATCCCCCTGATCTTCCTGAGACTCGGCAGCAGCCGTCTGGCGGCGGTGCTCTTCGGTAGCGTGGCAGGGGCCATCCTGGGATTCCTGCTGACGACGTTGGTCTGACCCGCCCACCTGTTTTATAAATAGGCGCGCATACCGAACACATTATGACATCCGAGCTCATTTTCGTAGGGCTGGGCCTCAGCGGCGTCGACGGTATGACCGTGAAGGCCTTCAATGCGCTCAAAGAATGCGACAAGATTTATGCGGAGTTCTACACCTCCCACCTCATCGGCACCGAGATCGAGGACCTGAAGAAGGCCCTCGGCAAGAAGATAGAGGTGCTCTACCGCGCCCAGGTGGAGGAGGACAAGGAACTCCCCGCGGTCATCCGCGACGCCAAGACCATGAGGGTCGCCTTCGTCACCGCCGGCGACACCATGCTTGCCACCACCCACGTCGACCTCAGGATACAGGCTATGTACGAGGGTATCCCCGTCAGGATGTTCACCGGCGTATCGATCTTCACCGCCGCACCCGCGGTCTTCGGACTGCAGCCCTACAAGTTCGGAAGGACCGTCACCCTCCCATTCCTGGAGCAGGGGTACCAGCCCAAATCCCCCTACGACCACATCATGGCCAACAAGAAGCTGGGTCTCCACACCCTCATCCTCCTGGACATCAGAGCAGAGGAGCTCAGGTACATGACCGCCAAGGATGCCATCGAGTGGCTCCTGGCCGGCGAGGAGAAATGGCAGGAGGGTCTGATCACCGACAAGACACTGCTGTGCGTGGTCTCTCATGCAGGAGCCGACGACATGAAGCTCGTGGCCGGATATCCCAAAGACCTGCTCAGCATGGACCTCGGCAGCCCTCTTCAGAGCGTCATCCTCCCCGGGAACCTCCACTTCATGGAGGCTGAGGCCCTGGTGGATTTCGCCGGAGCTCCCAAGGAGATCATCGAGGACGACTGATGGCCAAGTGCATCCGCGTTCCCAAATCCGAAGGAGAACCCTACCGTAGGGGACTCATCGAAGAGGGACTTCTTGACTTAGATTACCGCATCGGAAGCGACGGCGGCAATCTTCTCATACCCTGCACCTGCGACGAGTACCGCGGTATAAAAGCGGAAGAGGCAGAGCTCAGACCGCAGGCCCGCGAAGAGGGCGACTACCGTAACATCGTCGATGTGCCAGATGACCTGAGGGAGCTTCTTCCTAACTCCCACGATGTGGTCGGGGACATCGCCATCACCAAGCTCGAGGAACCTCTCCTCCCATACCGTAAAGCCATCGGCGAAGCCATGATGAAGGTCTGCCCCAACATACGCACGGTATTCCTCGACGGCGGTGTGAAGGGAGAGTTCCGCATCCGCAAACTCGAACTCATCGCCGGTTCAGGTTCCTCCGAGACCATGCACAAGGAGTTCGGGACCAGGATGAAGACGGATCCCGCCAAGGTTTACTTCAACCCCCGTCTCGCCAACGAGAGGGCCCGTGTCACCGCTATGGTGAAACCGGGAGAGATCATTATCGACATGTTCGCCGGCGTGGCTCCGTTCGGATCGGTAATCTGCAGGAACGCACACCCTGAAAAGGTCTATTCCATCGACCTGAATCCTGAATGTGAGTATTACATGAAAGAGAACGTGAGGCTCAATCACATCACCAACATGGAATGCATGATTGGGGATTCCACAGAGCTCGTGAAATCGCTCCCTAAAGCGGACAGGATCATCATGAACTTGCCTCAGATCGCCGACAGGTTCCTGGATTCGGCGCTCGGAGCCGCCAAAGTGGGTGCGGTCATCCACATGCACAAAATCATGGAGAGGGAAGAACTCCCCGCTTACAAAGAAAGCATTGTAGAAGCTATGGAGGAAAAGGGATTCGGCATGGAGATCCTGCAGGTCTCCGAACTCAAGACCTACTCTCCGACCATGAGCGTCTACGTCTTCGATATCCGCAGGACCTGCTAACCTACTAACTGCAGTCCGCGGACTTTTATCCTCTCCGACGGAAACGTCTCCGGACGAAAATGTCGTCCGGAGATTGCAAATGTCCGAAGAAAACAAGAATACGCAATTGAAACCCGCCGGAGACCTGGAATCGAAGACAGTGTTCCATAACCTCCGTTTGGCAGCCACCTTGTTCAAGAACTTCACCGAAGAGTTCAGAGGTTTGGATGAAGACGAGATAGAGAAATACATCGAGAAGGACTCCGAGGGAGGTCCGCTGGAGTTCAAGGATGAGCTGTATGCTCTTGGAACGGATTATGTTCGGCTCGACAGTCTTCTTGAGGCCAGAGTGCCAGGAAAGACGAACGAGTGCGTGAGGATCAGGTTCAACATCGAGACCCAAGTGCATACCTCACCGGGATATTCCCTTGCGGACCGTGCCCAGATGTACGCCGCCATGCTCCTGGCAACACAGAACAAAGAGAGTAAGGGGCGTGACAAATACCGCAACCTGAAGAAATCGTACACGATATGGATCTGTCCGAGGGGCCCGGAATCCCTGGACGGACAGATATTCCCATTCGGAATGGTTCCTCACAATGGATCTCCAGAGGAATTGGGATTCAGCAGTCTGATGGAGATAGTATTCGTGTTCCCTGGAAAACCAGTCAAAGATTCTGAAGACAAATCGGTGACCGATCTGCTCAGCATCATCTTTTCCGGAGAAAGCGCAGAAGCCCGCCAGAGTAAGATTACCGACAAATATAATATCACACTTGACCTACTATCATTGATGGAAGTTGAGCATTTTACCGACTGGGGCCTGGAGATCAGACAGGATGCGTATGATGAGGGTTTGGCCGACGGTAAGGCCAAGGGCATGGCAAAGGCGGTCATTGGGATATCAAATAGACTGCACTGCTCCATCGAAGAAGCCGCAGAAATAGCCGAAGTACCTGAGGATATGATGGAAGATGTCCTCAGAGTGGCTAAAGACCTGCTGAAAAACTGATATCGGGGAAGGCTCGAAACATATTCAGGGCCTTCCCTTTGTTCTTTTGCTTCCGGATTAGGGTATACTCACTCCGGCATAAGGACGTCTCACTTACGTTCGATAGGCTTCAGGGTCACACCGGTCTGTCCCTGGTAATGTCCGCTCCTCTTGGCATAACTCTTCTCGGAGTCGGAGGTCATGGTCTGGAACACCAGCTGACAGTACCTCTCCCCGATAGGGATTTCCAGCTCGCTGTCGGAGCTGTTGTAGGAACCGAGTGTCAGAGTACCTTCGAAACCGGCATCCACTATACCGAAAGCGGCGATGGTGCCCTTCCTGATCCAGGAGGTCCTGAGCCACAGATTGCCGCAGACATCGTCGCCCATCCTGACCCTCTCGATGGTGGATACGAAAAACATGGTCTTCGGGGGAATCTTCACGACCTTCTCATCAGCACCGTGAACTACACCGTTCACCGAGATCTCTGCCACCCTGAGGTCGTAACCGTTGGGGGTGAGGCTCTTCTCATTGTAATCCGTGATGCCGATGCGTCCGCTCTCCATCCCCGCGAGGATGTCTCTGTCCGACAGTACTGCCATGAGCTGTGTAACTCCCTAATCTTCTATAAGGGTTCAGATGAACCTCTGCCTCGAGGCGATGATGTTCAGCACCGAATCGAGCAGACGCAGGGTCCCTCCGAGACCTATCGGCGGTTCCGGACGCACATTGACGTATTTCGTCCCGGGCGCTTCAATCTCGGCATATCCCTTCACCAATCCGCGGGAAAGACAGGAGATCCCGAGGGTTCCGCTGGTGAGGATGATCTCCGCGTCGGTGTGAAGAGCATCTTTCGAAAAGGGGATGCCGTGCGAGGAGACGAACTCCTCCGTCCGTTTCTCCCACTCCTCCGCGCCGGAACACGTGACCGCCACGGGCACCATACCCAGATATCCGTAGAGGAACTCCACGGCAGCATATGCCAGTGAACCGTCGCACAGCACCGAGAAGGTATGTCCCTTGGGCAGCAGATGGAATGATTCCATCAGGGCTACCGAACGGGCGGCGGTCCTGCGGCCCTCCTTTATCTTCGCAAGGGCAGGAGACGGGTCGCAGCCCAATGCCGAACAAACGGACTTCACCCACTTCTCCAGGTTGGCGAAACCGAGGGGAACCCCCTCGTTCACGAAAGGAATGCCGTATTCGTCGCGGTAGAATGCCGCCACCCTGTCCCCGTACTCGGGGTAGATGAGAACGTTCAGTTCCGCACCCGCAGAGTTCCTGATATCATCGGCGGACCATCCGGCGCCCACCGTGCATCTGACCTCGATACCGCATAGACCCAGCAGTCCTTTCAGGTCCTCGATCGTGTCCTCCCAGTTGAGGTGCAGGATGCTTATCCCGAGCAGGTTCACACCCTTCTTCCCATCGGTCTTCTCCGGCCTCACGGTCCCGAGGATCTCCAGGATCCCGTCCTGGAATCCGTCGGAGCAGGTCCCGGAGTACTCAGCATGGTCGACCCTCACGGTAGGTATGTCCCCCGACACGGCCTGCAGGTTCTCCCCGATGAGCGAAGCTCCCGGTGAATTGATGACCGAGATCACCGAAGGATGAAGGGATTCCGCCTTGGAATACAGGTCCTTCAGCCTCTCGGTGGCACCGGTGACGAACCTCCCCATATCGAGATAGGTGCAGGGCAGGCGGGGCTGGCTGAAAAAGTACCTGCTGGCATATTGGAATATGTTCCTGGCCCGGGGCGTCCCGTCCCTCTCCGGGAATACGGATTCCGAGACCGAGGCGGGATAGTACTTGCAGCCCGTGGGCCCGTGTATAATCGTGAATCCGTCGGATACCCCTTCCAGGGCCATCAGCATACCCAGGAAGCTGTCCGGACGTTCGTACTCAAGCGACATCTTCTCTCCAACCCTCCTTCTTAGGGGCCAGGGTGCCCCTGATCCAATCCTCCGCCAGGGCCCTTCCCGCGAAAGGATCCGTCACCGTGACGTACGGGAGACGGCACTGGTAGATCTCCGGCGATACCGCCACCGAAGCGGGTATCAGCAGTATATCCGGCTTGAGGGAATCTATCTCCCTCAATACATCTGGCACATCCTTCTCGGCAATGACCGTGAAGGCCTTATCAAGATAATCGGAGGTAAGGTTGGAACTGTAATCGGAACGCTTCAGCAGGTATGCACGCTGCATGTCCATCCCCACCAATTCCACCGCTTCCCGTATCCAGGAAACATCGTTGCCGATGGTCAGGATGCAGCATTTCTTACCGGCCAACAGCCTGCGCGGACCTTCCATGAGGCTGCGGTACTGCTTCTCAATCGATGCCAGCAGTACCTCGGCCTCTTTCTGCTTACCAAAATACTCTGCCACGCAGCCTATCCATCCCGCGACACCGACCAGACCTCCGCGCACCGGCTGTTCCAACGAGGGTATGCCGAACTCATCCTCCAGGTACATGCACATCTTCTCGGTGAAGAGATCGGGATTGAGCTTCAGGTTGGCAGCGGCCTCGGGGATCCTGCCGAGCTCCTCCACGGTGCTGAACCCGGGGAGGATGCAGTTGACTTCCACACCCAGTTGGCCGAGATAATCCCTGACCTGCTACAGTTCGGAACAGGCGCTGCTGGCCATGGTCTTCACGCCGACCAGGTTGACCGTCATCGGCCTCGTATCGCCTTTGGAAGCGAAACGCTCTATGAGGCCTATGCCTGCATCCAGGGTGCCCTGCATGAAATCCCCGGTGGCGTTGCCGTCCTCCTCCAGGACCGCTATCTTCACGCCGGGATGCTCCTTCTCGACGGCGGCAGCCACTCCTCTGGGATCATCCCCGATTATCCCCGGGGGACAGGCGGTGATCACGGCGAAATCCCTCTTCCCGAGGGAGATCTGCTCCTCCAGCTTTCTGCGGAGGAGGTCGTTGCCGCCGAAGACCATGGTTCCCTCGCCCATATCCGTGCATATGACATCGGGATCCCCGAAGGTCTCCGACGTACTGTATCCCCTTGTGTACGCACCCTTCACGCTCTTGGAATCCAGCTGTACGGTGAGCTGTGCACAGCTCCTCGGAGAATGAAGTATTGTGGTAAGCCCCTTCACCGAGGTACATACAGAAGATGCCCCGGAGAAGGCACAGCCGTGGATGGGTTCGTCGTAAGCAGTATTCTTAGAAGTGTAGGGACGGAATTCGGTACCGGTGACGTTCAGTTCCCGGTGCACCGGTTTCTCCTTCTTGGCGGTCTCCCTGCCCAGGATCAGCTTCTCCAGTTCGTTCTCCGAAAGGAACCGGGCATGGTACCTCTTCCCCTCGATGACGGCATGTGCCAGATCCCTGAACGTCCCGGCGATTTCGGAGTCCGGGAAGGCCCCTATGACAGTGACCCCGCGCTGTTCCGCATCCATGAATACGGAAGAACGGGGGATCCTCGCTACGATGGGTATGCCCACCGCTTCCGAGAACCTCTCCACGCGGGCCTCCTCCTCCGGGTCGCCGCGGCTGTTGAATATGATTCCCCCGATCCTGTCGGGATTGTAATTGGCCGTTCCCCTCAGGATGTTGTTGGCCGCATAGATGGCCATGAACTCGCCGGAGGTGACGATGTACACGGTATCCGCATAATCGTTGCGGAGCGGGACGGCGAAACCTCCGCACACCACATCGCCCAGTACGTCGTAGAGGGTGATGTCCGAATCCACCTGGCCCGAACCGAGCCTCTCGAGCAGGTCGAAGGCGGTGATGATACCTCTGCCTGCGCATCCGACCCCGGGTTCGGGGCCTCCGGCTTCCACGCAGAGGCAACCTTTGTAACCCCGTGAGACCACGTCCTCCAGCTTCCTGTCCTCGGGTTTCACTTCCTTGAGATAGTCGAGAACGGTGTTCTGTACGGCGCCTCCGATGAGACCTCTGGTCGAATCGTGCTTGGGATCGCAGCCGATCTGCAGGACCCTGATGCCCATGTCAGAAAGGGCAGCGGTGAGATTGGATGAAACTGTAGATTTACCGATTCCGCCTTTTCCGTAGATTGCGATTTTTCTCCTTGCGGAGCCACTCATATTGGATGATAGCGCTAACTCGATTAATAACAATATCTCATTTTCTGGCTGTTAACTGAAAACCATCTTGAGTAGATAGATTTAGTAAATTATAACATATCATAACACTTGTTAATATTATTGGAGTAAATAACCAATAAATAGTTTGGATGTGAATTCCAACAGCGTAGGAGATTACATATGTTCTCTACGAACGTGAAATTACTGACGATAGTTATCGCAGCCATTTCCGTACTTTCTGTAGCATCTTTGATTGCTCCGGAAAGTGATGCAGATTCTGATACCACCTATCAGTTCTATCTGATTAACACGGTTGATGGCGAAGATAGCACCCATAACGGCTGGTATACCGCCACGGGAACCAGCGTGATGGATGCTTTCTGTAAAGCACTGGATAATGCAAAAATCCCTTACCAAAACTTTTCATCCACCACTGAATCATATTTTTTCAAGAGTGGAGATTTGAACAACTGGACAACAGCATGGGACTCTGAGGCCACTGATTCACTTGGAGCTAACATCGCTGTTTGGAACTACAACGCAGAGAAGGGATGGTATCTCGGAGGAGCATTCGGTTCCAGTACAGATACCGTATATGCAATCTCTCATGAGAATTACTATAAGGCCACCGGACCTACCGCAGTCGCTGCAGGCGTCTTCGGTGACAAGGATGGCAACTGGTATGCTCCCGCAGGATGGAACACCGACAACTGCAAGTGGGGCTACGTGCAGGCCGCACCCCGCGACCTCAAGGCAGCACCCGCTGATATGGTATTCGGTGCAGACCCTGCCGCACTCAAGGAGTACACCTTCATCATCAACAACAGCATCGACGGAGAAGACAGCTCCTTCAACGGAACCTTCACCGCAAAGGGTGCCAACCCCGTGCAGGCCTTCAAGGCTCTGCTGACCGAGAAAGGTGTGGCAAGCACCTTCGACTACTATTCCGAGTCTGTGTATTTCAAGAGCAAGATGATTTCCGACTGGACCACCGCTTGGGACGCCCAGGCAGAAGACGCACTCGGAGCAAACATCGCCATCTGGAACTACAACGCAGAGAAAGGCTGGTTCATGGGCAACTCCTTCGGAAAGGATCCCGAGACAGTCTATCTGATCTCTCATGAAATGTACTATAAAGCATCCGGACCCACCGCAGCCGCTGCAGGCGTCTTCGGTGACAAGGACGGCAACTGGTATGCTCCCGCAGGATGGAACACCGATAACTGCAAGTGGGGCTACGTGCAGGCCGCACCCCGCGACCTCAAGGCAGCACCCGCAGAGGTTGTATTCGGAGCCGATCCCGCAGCCGTGAAGGAATACACTCTCATCCTTGACAACAAGATCGAGGGAGAGGACATGACCCTCAACGGAACCTACACCGTAAAAGCCGACAGCCCTGTAAACGCACTCTTCAAAGTCCTGACCGACAAGGGTGTAGCGCACAAGCTCAAATACGGTGCGGCATCCGTTTACTTCGGTGACAAGAGCATCTCCGACTGGTCGTTCGCATGGAACAGCAGCAACGACCTCGTCGGAGCTAACTACGCAGTTTGGAACTACAACGCAGAGAAGGGATGGTATCTCGGAAACAGCTTCGGAATGGATGCTGACACCACATACTATCTGTCTCACGAGAACTATTACTGCCCCGACGGAAAGACCGCCCGCAGCATGGGTGTCGACGCTTTCTGTGCTTGGGACAACCCCTCAGCACACGGACTGGTATACGACGGAAAGACCGGCGGATACCTGGACATCTTCGATGCAGCAGCAACCTGGTACCATGAGAGCTTCGGAATGGGTGACGCCGCCAAATACGGAATAACCTACGACGGAAAGACCGGCGACTACGACGATGTTAACGATGCTCTCACCGGCTGGATGGCATCCTTCGACAACGAATACAAAGCAGGCGCAGGAATCTGCCTCGACGGAACCCAGTACGGATACTTCCAGCTGTGCCCCCGCGACCTCAAGGCAGCACCCGCAGACATGGTCTACGGATCCGACCTCAGCACTATGAAGGAATACACCTTCATCATCAACAACAGTGTCGAGGGAGAGGACAGCTCCTTCAACGGTCTCTACACCGTTACTGCCGCCAACCCCGTTCAGGCATTCATAACCATTCTGGACAAATGCGGAGTCGCCAACAAGCTCGACTGGAATGCGGCATCCGTATATCCCGGATCCGGCGACATCGCCAACTGGACCACCGCTTGGGACAAGGAAGCAGCGGATGTCGTAGGAGCCAACTTCGCTATCTGGAACTACAACAGTGAAAAAGGCTGGTTCACGGGCAATTCCCTCGGAAAAGACCCCGAGACCACATACCTGATCTCCCATGAGATATACTACAAGGCCACCGGACCTACCGCAGTCGCTGCAGGCGTCTTCGGTGACAAGGATGGCAACTGGTATGCTCCCGCAGGATGGAACACCGACAACTGCAAGTGGGGCTACGTGCAGGCCGCACCCCGCGACCTCAAGGCAGCACCCGCTGATATGGTATTCGGTGCAGACCCTGCCGCACTCAAGGAGTACACCTTCATCATCAACAACAGCATCGACGGAGAAGACAGCTCCTTCAACGGAACCTTCACCGCAAAGGGTGCCAACCCCGTGCAGGCCTTCAAGGCTCTGCTGACCGAGAAAGGTGTGGCAAGCACCTTCGACTACTATTCCGAGTCTGTGTATTTCAAGAGCAAGATGATTTCCGACTGGACCACCGCTTGGGACGCCCAGGCAGAAGACGCACTCGGAGCAAACATCGCCATCTGGAACTACAACGCAGAGAAAGGCTGGTTCATGGGCAACTCCTTCGGAAAGGATCCCGAGACAGTCTATCTGATCTCTCATGAAATGTACTATAAAGCATCCGGACCCACCGCAGCCGCTGCAGGCGTCTTCGGTGACAAGGACGGCAACTGGTATGCTCCCGCAGGATGGAACACCGATAACTGCAAGTGGGGCTACGTGCAGGCCGCACCCCGCGACCTCAAGGCAGCACCCGCAGAGGTTGTATTCGGAGCCGATCCCGCAGCTATACAGGAATATACCTTGATTCTGCTGAACCTGGTCGAAGGACAGGACAACTCCATCAACACCACCTACACAGGAGTTGGAACCAACCCCGTCCAGGCACTAGTATATGCTTTGGACAGGGCAGGCGTAGCTAACACCCTCGACTACGGCGCAGAGTCTATCTACTTCGGTAACGGAATGATTTCCGACTGGACCACCGCCTGGGAATCCGCTTCCGCTGATGTAATCGGTGCTAACTACTCAATCTGGAACTACAACGCAGAGAAGGGATGGTTCACTGGTAACTCCTTCGGAAAGGACCCCGAAACTGTCTACCTTATCGTCCACGAGAACTACTACCAGCCCAAAGGCCAGTCCTCTGTCGCCATGGGTGTCGTTGACAATGGTGATGGAACCTACACTGCTCCTGCAGGTGTTGAGGCAAATGCCTGGTACGCACATCTCGCCCCCGTCGACCTCAAGGCAGCACCCGCCGATGTCGAAGTGAAGCCCTTCTACTTCATTACCTTCGACTCACTCGGAGGATCCGCAGTCCCGATGCAGGCATACTATGAGGGCGCTAACATCGTGGCACCGACTGACCCCACTAAGACTGATGTCTCCTTCAACGGATGGTCCCCTGCACTGCCCGCTACCATGGGCAACAAGAGTATCACTGTTACAGCGGTGTGGCTCGTGAAGCCTGTCGAGAAAGAGGACACTGTCGAAGTCGATCTCTCGGGAGACGATGACAATTTCATCATGCCTGAGACCACAAAGACTGTAACCGTTGAGATGGCCAACAACTCTAGTGTTGTTATCAAGGATACCTCTGAACTCGCCGGAAAGGTCGTTACGGCATCCATTACCTCTGTCGAGAACCCCTCCACCGTGAAGGGTACCGCATACGAGTTCGAGTTCAAGGCTGACGGCTCCACATACAATGGAAAGATTCAGGTAACTGTACCTTACACAAAGAATGGTGAGGGGAGCCCTGTAGTCTACTTCGTTAACGGATCCGAGAACGTGAAGATGAAGATCATCTCCTCGACCGACAACTCTGTCACCTTCGAAACCGATCACAACTCCACCTACGTTGTCACTACCGAGGACCTCGGCGGAGAGATCGGAATGGTCAACATGATTGCTGCCTTCGCAATCGCAATAGGCATCATCGTTGCTGCCCTGATGGCCATCCTCCAGAGGCCCAAGAAGGCTTGAAACCATTCAAGGGGGTTATACCCCCTAAACCTCTTCCAAACGACTTCATTCGAACGCTTTTGCACATTAGATTTTGATTGCCAAATTGTGGGGGCCACACTCAATGTGGCAGCCTCGGAATTACGGAGTTTTGTAATGAAAAAGAATGATCAAGACTTCCGCTCGGAAATAAGATAAAAACAGGAGGGTCTCCCCTCCGGAAATAGTTTGATCACTCGAACCATTCATCCTTACCCATATACTTCTTAGGCAGGATATACAGCTCGCCATCGCGATCCAGTCCAACGGTGGAACTTACTTCGTATACATCTTCGATAAGTTCCTCGGTGATTATCTTCTTAGGATCTCCGACTGCAACAAGTTCTCCCTTCTTCATGATGACACATAAGTCACAATACCGGGCCATAAGGGAGATGTCGTGTTCGGCCACCAGGACAGTCATATCCTTTTTGACCATCGCCCTCAGATACTCCATCACGTTTAGCTTATACTTCATATCAAGGTGTGAAGTAGGCTCATCGACGAGCATCAGTCTGGGCTCCTGAACATATGCCTTAGCGATAAGAACACGCTGGCGTTCTCCGCTCGAGAGCATGTTGAGCTGTTTATTCATCAAATGGTGCACACCGAATTTCTTCATTGTGTCCATGACGATGGTTTCATCCTCATCGGTCTCCCACCACAGATTCTTGAGATAGGGGTATCTCCCTAGCATGACTGTCTCGTACACAGTAAGCCCGAAACTGTTACGGAGTTCAGCTGGGACATTCGCAACCTTTTTCGCAATCTCATTGACAGTCTTTCCTTTGACCGATTCACCATCGATGCGAATATCGCCTTCCTGGAAATCGTGCATGCGGTTTATACATCTCATCAGTGTGGTCTTACCGCACCCGTTGTGTCCAATCAGACCGACCAGTTTTCCTGAAGGAATAGAAAATGACACATCCTTGACGGCATGATATCCGTCCTCGTAATACTTGTTCAGATGACTGACCTCGAGCAGAGGAACGTCTCCTGTCCCCTGGAGGGAACTCGGCATAGTAATCTCATCCATTGTACATCCTCCCTTTCTTGATGAGAAGGTATGCAAACACCGGCACACCGATAATTGTCGTGATGGCACCGACAGGAAGCTCCGTTGGGACCATCAGCATCTTGGCCAGCAGATCCGCGAACAGCATGAGTGCACCACCCATCATGATGGAGGAGGGCAGGACAAGCCTGTGATCTCCACCGAGCAGCATACGACTGAGGTGGGGTATGACCATTCCGACGAATCCGATGATACCCACGAACGCTACGCAGACCGAGGTGAGGACCGAAGCGAGAATGAGCATCCATCTGTTGAACTTCCTGACGTCCAATCCCATCTGTTTGGCCTGATCTTCACCAAGCAGGACAAGATTCAGTTCCTTCGCCCAGAATAATGGCACTATTGCGAGGAAAATCGAAGGGAAGGTGATTATCCATACTGTATTCCAGCCCACATTGGCGAAGCTTCCAAACAGCCAGGAAATGGCACTAGTAAGCTTATCACTGTTGGAGGTTACCAACATCAGAGTCTGTAATGCGGAGAACACCAGGCCGATGACTACTCCCGCCAACACATAATTGGTGGAAGAACCGCCTGCCTTCTCAGCAATGATCATGGTCAAGGCGAATGCCAAAAGTCCTCCGACTGCCGCGAGAATGGGCGTAGAGAAACTGTTGTTGACAAGAAGTCCAAAGAATGTGAAGTTTGCCACGATTGCTGCTACTGCGAAGGTTCCCGCTCCGGACGACACACCCATGATATATGGATCTACCAGAGGATTCCTGATTATGGCCTGGTAAACACAACCCGCTATCGACAGACCGATACCTACAGAAAGTGCAGCCATCGCCCGGGGGAGCCTCGTCTCATAGACGATGATTTCTTTGAAATCAAGATTCTGTCCGTGTTTTCCGACTGCGGAGACCAGGGCGGACAGGGTATCCGTAAGAGAGAGGGTTACCGAAGGACCTACCGCTAGACAGACGATGAACATAACGAATGTGATTGACAGACCCAGCAGGCAAACGATGAGTAGTCTCAGCTTGTTCTGCTTTACCTTTGATTTGGCGCTGCTAGGAGAGATTAGATTCTTGAAGTATGCGGGCACAGACATGTGCGCAGCCTTGGCACCACGGATCAGGAACACCATGAAGATAACCAGAAGAATCACGGCAATGACCAGTATAACGTAAGAAACCCAATCCTTGCCTCCATCGGAATTGACGAGTTTGATGACCGAATCTACACTGACTGTCGGGACTGCGGCCGCAGAACCATACATCACAGAGTAAACCTTTCCCGAAGAACCGCTAAGAGGTTCTGCAGATGCGACCCATTTACCCGAGTCTCCCTGGAAGCCCTTCCAGCTGTTCCCTGCAGTGGCAGTAATTCCGAACAGAGACATGTCGGCTCCAGAAAAGTCGTGAGGGATAGCATACGTGATACAAGCGTTCTCGAGTGCGGCAAGAGCGTTATCTCCGACACCGTTGACTATGAAAAACTCAGTAGTAGACGATTCGATTAGGAACCTAGTTCCCTCATCGCTCGCCTTCAACGGAACAAGTTCACTGCTCTTGGGAAGATTCTCAGGTGCAGGGGTTGTCATACCCGTAGTCTTCCCATAATAAATCATAAAGGCGGAATTATTCTTGGCCTGAAGATTGTTCATAGTGTTTTCGGCCGTGACCCAATAATCCGTACCGGAATCCCACTGGTAACTCATCCAATACATGAACTGGTCGTCTTCGGTCTGGATATAACTCATACCGAACAGACTTTGTATTCCGTTGCGTGACTCTCCTCCGGAATACTTCACATAGTCAGAGTATCCGTTGTCTGTGATTGCATTGGTGAGTGCATCGATGACTGTGACTCCGGAACCTTCAATGCAGAAATAAAACTTCTCGGTATCCACGATGAGGAATTTTACTGTTGCTGCGACCTCGGGTTCGGGTTCTGGCGGTGTGGGAGGAGTAGGAGGTGTAGGATCCGGGTCGTCTTTTCCGTCAACGAGGACACCTTTAATCACGAAAGCACCGCTGTCAGTAGCTACACCGATATAATTTCCGGCAACAAATGTGCCAGCCATTGTGTAGGCCTCCTGATTCGCAGTCTTTTTGGAAAACTCAGCCAATTTTTTCAAGCTCATATTGTATACTACGAGGGAGCCTTTCTCATCATAGTCCGTAGCATAAAGATAGGTGTTGTTCACCAGGGTAAACCCGCCGTGGGTCTCCGATACATCCCCGACCTTTTCGAACCCGCCGTTCGTATATATGCGGTAAAGGACGTTGTCAGCAGAGGCGTATACAAATGTCTTAGATGGAGAAATCACCAGGAAATTGTTCTGAACGGAGAGATCCAGATTGCTGCCGGTTACCTTAGTGATGATGTTGGTGGATGCGTTGTACTTAAGAACGGCTGCATTCCAGTAAGCACAGCTCATACCCTTTCCGTCATTGAAACTGACGATTATGTTCTCTCCGAGAACTGCAGGAGTGCCTACACGACCTCCGTTGTCATAGTACAAAAGCAACTCGGTCTTTTTGGCTCCGGTGACCTCGTCGAGAATGTACAGCTTTCCGTCACATCCGCCGACATAGACAAGTCCGTTAGCCACTGAGACGGAAGTGGAAGGATAGACCGTACCGACTTTGGTCTGCCATACGATGTCGAGATTGGGAGTGGTACAATAGATGGTTCCTGAGGTACTGCCGATGAATAAGTGCCCGGAATCATAGACGATGGAGGACATCCCCCTCATTATCGTACTTCCCTTCTCAGTATACGTAACATCACCGACAAAATCATGGGTGATTGTACCTGCATTGGGGCCTACTATCGGAATACAATTGACCTTGCCGGAACAGGTAGGGAAATACGCATTCCCTCCGTAGATGGCACCTGTCGCAAGATCGTAAGAGTTGTAGACGTAAAATGTGTCCCATTCCACCGCCCCTGTCTCTATGTTGTACGAGGCCATATGCGTCTGCGCAGGGCCCTTGTAATGCTGCAGCATCGCGATGAAGTGCCCGTTTGCAGTAAGCGGCGTGGCATAGCTGGCTGGCACAGTATCATCGGTTATTGAAAAATTGAGGGAACCGGTCAGAATATCTGCATCATAATTGTTCACGGTTCCGCTGTTTAAAGAATCGCCGTGGATGCAGGTCCAAGCTGTTTTGTAAGAGGGAGTGACAGTAGGAACAATTCCGGCAGGATAGAACCCCACGGCAATATAGGACCCATCATAGGTGGAGGATCCGTTGTAAGCAGTGTCTACCCATCCAGATGAATACACGTAATAGTGCCATTCCGCAGTAGAGTCTGAAAATGCACGGGAGGTAAGTCCGTTTACTGTAATGGTCCCTCCGCTACTGGAAAATGTCATATTTTCCTGTGAAAATGCCGTGGTCAGGACATCGTCCAGGGTTCCGGACCCTGGCGCGACCCATGTTGTCTGCCCGTTACCCATATCTAAAAGTACCTTGGGCTCCGGCTCCGTGTCTGCCTCGCTCCTGTCTGCGGACACCAGCACTACCGATGCTGCCAGAACAATGACGGTGATCGCCAGAAGCAATAGTGGTTTCTTGTTCATGTTCCCCTCACAATGTTTTGGAATAGGTTAGGTAATTGGCATATTCATTTCCGAAGAATTTGGGAATGGCAATCTTGTCGGGGAAGGAGTCCTCATGGAATATCCTGCCCACAAGTTCGGTCGCCTGTGCCAGACGTGTGGAAGGTCTCTGCATAAGATCCGCGGCGGAACCGCAGACCATGTAGATTTTATCATTCTTGTAGGCGTCAGTGGATTTCCATTCTTCGAGGAGATTCGCCATAATGAAATCATAGTTCTCTTGGGTGCTCTCATACTGACTGATAACCAGGATGATCTGCGGATTCGACTCGACAATAGATTCGGGATTGGCTTGTTTCCAACCGTCTATCGTTTTATCCTTGTTGATATGGACATTGACAGATCCGTCGAATGCGTTATATGCACCAGATTTGCTGTAAATGTCCGAAATATAAGTGTTGACCCCTGCTACCCAGGGTGCTTTATCCGTAGAGAGCGAGACCATGATGTAGGGGCGCTCTGTGGTCGAAGAAACAAACGTCCGAGTCTGTTCAACCTGTTCTTTGAGTTTTTCAGTAATCTGCGTCGCCTTGTCCGGTATGCCCATCGCAACTCCCACCATGTAGGTGTTGTCGTATACGGTCTGAAGACTCTCTCCGTCCCCGGTGACCACACCGTTGATTCCCACGGCCCTCAGCTTCTGGATCATCTGGGTATGGCTGTACTGACTTGATATTCCAATGACGAGATCCGGATTCAGCTGGAGAATCTTTTCCATGCTTGGAGTTGTATAACTTCCTGTTTCAGCAATGATTCCTGCAGCCCTCTTTGCTGCGATTGTAGCAGGGTAGTTACTATATCTATCCGTCCCAACGATGAGATCTTCGCCGCCCAGGGCACAAACAGTCTCCGTACAGGAGGGTGCAAGACACACGATTCTCTTCGCAACGCCCAGATTATAAAACGAGTATCCGGAAGCATCTACCATCGGTGTGGGGGTGCGTCCTTCCGC
This sequence comes from methanogenic archaeon ISO4-H5, assembly GCA_001560915.1. Classification (NCBI taxonomy): domain Archaea; kingdom Methanobacteriati; phylum Thermoplasmatota; class Thermoplasmata; species methanogenic archaeon ISO4-H5. The sequence goes on from CP014214.1 coordinate 1,385,476, forward strand.
GCAGAGTCCCCAGGATGCACTTCCCTCATTGAGTTTGTACTCCGATGGGTTACCCGAGTACTTTTCCCAAGCAGAACTCTCGTTCAGAACATAGAGATTCCATGAACGCTTGTCACCTGCTCCCGGAAGTCCGTTGATCGTCTTCACGCTTCCGTCACCATCGTATGTGATCGGGTACCCCAACTCAGTACACATACCTACCAATGCTTCGGAAGCATTCGAACCTTCGGAGGCTGTACCGCCTTTTATGTTATAGTCTCCAAAGTCCAAAAGAAATGTGTTTGTACCGGATGAATCAGAATTCTTCGTGAACGAAAGGCCCAGAAATACGCCAGAAACCACCAAAATGATAGACAGAATGACTTTGAGCCTTAAGGTGTTCATAAAGATTCCTCTTTTGGTTATACCATCCATTAACCTTTCTTTTATGTTAAAAAGGTGTCGTAATCCTCCAACTGTGCGAAGATTGACTGATTGATAAAAAAGACAGAATTCTCTCATAAACACCGTAATCGAAGGCGGGAATAATCTCCGCTAAGTTGGGGGATTTACAGTCTTTTAAAATAGAGCGAGGCCATTACCCGACTGTATGCAAATCGAGACTAGAAAGGAACTCGAATCTCTCCCCTCCACCGTCCACGGAGGACAGGGATGGAAGCTCGACGGGGTCGAGGACTACAGTCAGAACCTCAACCCGTTCGGTCCCCCGAAGGACCTTTCCTCGATCCTCGCCGACAGCGTCAAAGACACCGGCCATTATCCCGACGCAGACTGCATGTCCGTGAGGAAAGCCATCGCGGAGCACTACGGGCTCGGCCCCGAGAACGTCGCCATGGGCGCCGGTTCCTCCGAGATCATCCGCAACTTCCCCCAGGTTTTCATCAGGCCCGGAGAGAGCGTTCTCATCCCGACACCGTCCTTCGCCGAATATACCCAGCAGTGCAAAATTGCGGGTGTACATGTAGACAACATCATACTGAAAGCAGAGAACGACTTCCGCCTCGACAGGAACGAACTGTTCTCCATGCTGGAATCCAAGCACTACGCAGCTCTGTACATCTGCAACCCCAACAACCCCACCGGCAGGGTGGAGAAGAGGGAGAAGCTCATCGAGATCGTCCGCAGATGCGACGAACTGGGAACCATGGTGTTCCTCGACGAGACCCTGCTCTCCCTCGTGGCCGACGAGAGCCTGGTGTCCCTCAGCGGCATGGTACGCGACTTCAGCAACCTCATCGTCGCACATTCATTCACCAAATCCTTTGCCATCCCCGGCATGAGGGTCGGCTTCGCCCTCGCCAACGACAGGATAATCAAAGAGATGGACAAGGTCAGGCTTCCCTGGAACGTCGGCACCCTCGAACAGACCGCCGCCGAGCACCTGGTCAGATATGACATCTCGTATGTGTCCGAGGCCGCCAACACCATGAGACGGGAATCCAAGGTCATGCATTCGGATCTGGAGGCCCTGGGATTCCCGGTGGGCCCACTATCCGATTCGTTCTTCTATTTCACATCGGTCAGGGAACTGGGCATGAACGGCGCCGCTTTCCAGAAGGCGATGCTCCGGGAGGGTATCATGGTCCGCGACTGCGCCTCCTTCGGACCCGGTTTCGAAGATTACGTAAGGTTCTGCGTGAAGGATTCCGCACGCAACAGAAAGTTCGTGGAAGCGGTGCACCGCGTCCTGAAATCCATGAGTGACTGATCACATGCAGCTCTGGTTCGACGGCATCCTGATTATCATCCTCGCAATGCTGTTCGACCGTTACGTCGGCGATCCTTCGAACAAGTATCATCCCCTCAGATGGATGGGCAACCTCCTGCAGGCCATAGACAACCGCCTCACCAAGAGGAAATCGTACCGCGCGGTGCTCCTGGGATTCTTATCGTATCTCCTGGTGTTCATCGTCTTCGGAGGTGTCGCGATTCTCATCACCGGGAGCATCCGCCACTTCCTCGGTGATCAGATCCCCTTCGATATCGCAGGCGTGCACATCACCGTCGGCGAGATCCTTTGGATAGTGGTGAGTGCTTATCTTGTGAAGATAACCTTCGCCCTCTTCGCCTTCAGGCGCTTCTGCAAACCCATCGAAGAGGACCTCAGGAAGGGCGACCTCGATGCCGCGGCAGACAAGACCCAGATGATGGTGAACAGGAAGATGAGGGGCATGGATCTGCCCCATATCACATCCTCCTGCTGCGAGACCATCTCGGAGAACCTGGTGGACAGCGCCGTATCTCCCCTTCTTTACTACGGACTCTTCGGTCTGCCCGGTGCGGTCATGTTCCGCTGCGCGAACCTCATGGATGCCATGTGGGGACGCCTCAACGAGAAGTACAAGGATATCGGACACTTCCCCGCAAGGTGGGACGATGTGCTGGGATTCGTACCTTCCAGGCTCTCCCCCCTGTTCATAGGATTCGCAGCCTGGCTCATGCGCTTCAGGAGCGGCAGGAGCGCGGTGAAGGCAGCCATGAAAGAACACCGTAAGACCCCCAGTCCCAACAGCGGATGGCCCATGACCGCCACCGCCGCCGCGATGGGCATCTCCTTCGAGAAGGAAGGGGTGTACGTCATGGGCGAGGGCCCCCTTCCCTCGATCGACGACATCGCCGGATGCTACCGCCTCATCGAGCTTACCGCCGTGGTATTCATGATAATTCTGGTATTCCCGCTCTCCGCCCTCCTGGGGATACACATTCAGGTTATATTCGAGGACGCTCTTATCAGATTATTTGGAGTGTTCTGATGGAATGCATAAAAAGCGTCGAAATCCACGAAGAGGATAACTTCGAGGCTACGGCGATCATCAGGTTTACGGAGAAGATGGAGGTCCTCAGCAGCGCCCCCCAGAACGGAGGGCACGCCGTCACGGACACTGTCTTCATCATGCAGGTACCGCACGACTACGTCAGTGCGGATTACCTTGCGGATCTCAGGAACAAGACGGAACAGTACTCCCTCCCCAAGGATTCGGTCGGTTTCATGACCGCGGCCGAGGTGAAGTACGTGTTCACAGACTGCGAGAAGACCGTGGACGGCGCCACGGTATACGTGGCATCCACCGCCGGGGTCACCAACTGCGTATGCGCAGGCGACAGGATGGAGGATTGGGAGCACCGCAAGGCCCGCTCTGCCGAGATTTACCACAGGCTGATCGGAGGCACCATCAACACCGTGGTCGTGTCCCCCCTGCCTCTGACGGACGCCGCCAAGATCAATCTCATGATTCCCATGGTCGAGGGCAAGACCCTTGCCATGAGGGACCTCGGCTACGAAGAGACCGGTACCACCTCCGACGCCATGGCAGTCGTCTCCGCCATCGGGGAGGACAGGTGCGAGTTCACCGGGACAGGGACACCGCTCGGCATGGCCGCGGCACAGGGGGTCAGGGAGACCGTGGCGGGATGCATCCGCAGCCGCGGAGAATCCCCCGAACCCTTGGACAGCCTCGCCATGCTCGAAAGGAAGGGTGTCACCAAGGATATGCTCTGGGACTGCGCATCTGCGTGCGGTCTCAGCGAAGAACTTACCGACCGTTTCTGGGAGGTCTTCGATACGATGGAGACCGACCCGGACATATGTTCCCTGGTCTACGTCTCCCTTGAGGCGGGCCGCCAGGCGGACCTAAACTGCATTTACAACCAGATGGAGGGCGAGTACCCCGACATGCTCGTGGACGGCACCCTGGCCATGTTCCTGGCCGGGCGCATTTCCGAGACTAGGGGCAGCGATGCCACCATCGACCTTCTCCGTATGAGGCCGCTGAAGGACAGCGGTCTCGCAGAATACACTGAGAACACCGTCTACGGCCTGGTAGCAGGCGTGGTCGGATACATCACGGGGTATACAGATGAGTGAACAGAACGAAGACGGAAGGACGTGGACAGGTCCCCTGAGCGCGTCCTCTCCCGAAGACTACGAGAAAAAGAAAGAACCCGTCCAAAATGACGACCTCGACTCCCTCCTTCAGCAGGCATGGAATATCGCGGTCGCCAAGGTGGGCGAGGACAGGGCCGAGGAGATGTCCGACGAGGAGATCCTGGAGGTCGTCCGTTCCGAGGATGCAACCCTGTACGAGAAGATAACCGCTCTCACGGGCACCTCCGCGGAAGAGCCTTCTCAGGACACTCCTTCAGATGTGCCAGCACAGGAAACTGTGCCTGCGGTTCAGACCACCGGCGCATTGACCGAGACCGAGACCCGCCCTGCTCCCGCAGGCAACATGGAACCGGTCAAGGAAGGCAGGATGCGCAACATCAACATCAGCCCCTCCGGGATCATAGGTGCCCTGAAATGCATGCTGTCCTTCTTCACAATCATAAGAATCAACGTGGACGAGAAGGACATGGAAGCCATGGACCAGAACTTCTGGCTTGCCCCGGTTATCGGACTGGTTACCGGTATCGTCGGTTTCATCGCCTGCCTCATCTTCGCATTGGCCGGCCTCAGCAATATCATAGTTCCCATCGTCGCCATCGCCAGCGTCTACATATTCTCGAAATTCCTGCATTTCGACGGACTCGCAGACTTCGGCGACGGAATGGTCGTATCCTCCGGCAACAAGGAGGATCACGTCCGTGCCCTCAAGGACAGCCGTGTAGGTGCCGGCGGTCTCGGCGTCGCCCTGACTGTGGTACTGCTTACCCTGCTCTCGTACATGGAATTCGACGCCATATTCGGCATGCCCATCCATAACTGGACATTCATGATCGGGGTCCCCATGGCAGTCCTGAGCATTGAGGTCCTCGTTAAGTACTCCCAGGTCGTGGCAGCCACCTTCGGCAATCCCGGCAACGGAATGGCCTCCAACCAGGTCCGCAACACCGACATAAACTCGCTCATCCTGTCCAGCGTCCTGACCCTGATCCTCCTGGCCATCACTACCGTAATCGGCTGGGCCATGATCAGGTACAGCAGCCTTGGAGCGGTACCCATCCCCGGATGGCATATCGGACTCATGTTCGTGATGGGATTCGTTATGGCCGCGGTCGTGGGAGTCCTGATGGCCCACATCTCCAACAAGAACTTCGGATTCGTCAACGGAGACGTGCTCGGAGCGACTAACGAGATCTCCCGCTGCGCCATCCTCCTCGTGACTCTCCTGATCGAAGGATTCATAATGACCTGGTGAACATGGAAGCGCTTATCAACGCCGGCGGAAAAGGAACCCGTATGGGTGATTGCGGTATCGAGAAACCTATGCAGGTCATAGGCGGAGAGCCCGTAGTGATGCGTGTGGTGAACGCCATGCGCAGCGCAAAGAGCATCGACCGCGTGCTGGTGTCAGTAAGCGAGCATACCTCGGCCACCGCCCGTTATCTGGAGGATAACGGGATCGAAACCATTCACACGTCCGGGGACGACTTCATGATGGACCTCCACGACTCGTTCAGCGTCCTGAACGGGAAGTACGTCCTGACCAGTCCCTCGGACATCCCCATGATGACCTCCACGGTGATCGACAAGACCGTCGAAGCGTTCAGACCCGAGATGCAGTCCATGATCGTCTACATCGATGCTGGCACTGTGCGCGAGATGGGGGTCATCCCCTCCTACACGAAGGAGATAAACGGAAAAGAATGGGTGATCTCCGGTCTTTCCATAATGGACCGTGAGGCCACCCTCGAAGGCACCTACCTCAACGAGGAAGGTCTCTTCACGGATTGGCAAGAGCTCGCCGTCAACGTGAACACGCAGGGCGAGCTCTCCCTTGCCCGTAAATTGGTTTGATCATTCTTCTTTCTTAGAAGTCTTCCTGACCGCGGTCTTCTTGGCAGGGGATTTCTTCTTACGGTCGCTGACGACGACCTTCACGACCTTGCCGACCCTGCTGTCGGAGGGGGCGGCGGGTTCGCTTTCGGAAACCGCTTTCCTCTTCTTGCGGGAACCGCAGTCCATGTTGATGCACTCGGTGATGGATCCGAGCGAGACGACGGGAGCACCGCAGTCGGGGCAGGCCTCGCCGGTGGGGATGATGGATCCCCTGGGCCTCAGAGGATAGGTCTGGGTGCAGCGGGGCCATTCGGAACAGCCTGCGAAGCGCTTTCCCGCCTTGGAATAGGTAACGCGGATGGTTCCGACCTTGCAGGTGGGGCAGGTACCGAGGTCGTTCTTCTCGGTGTTGCTGCTGCACTTGGGGTCGATGCACTGTACAGACGGGGGCATACCCTTCCTGACGACCTTGATCTGAGCGAGACCGCAGACGGGACAGGTGGACTCGAGCATCTGCACCAATGCTCCCTTGGGGAGCGGGTAGGCACGCTTGCATTCGGGATATCCGTTACATCCGATGAAGTTGCCGTTCTTGGACTTCTTCACGGTCATGCTGTTTCCGCAGCTGGGACATACTCCCACATACTGCTGTTTCTTGAGGGCGGACCTGATCTCCTCGCCGATCTGCTCGCTGTCCGCATCCAGTTTGATGGCTACGTCGCGGAGCATGGACTGCGATTCCTCGACGACCCCGTCAAGGGTCTTGACGCCGTCGGTGATGCTGAGCATGTCCCTCTCGAGCTGGGCGGTCATCTCGGGCTCGGTGATGCCTCCTCCGTGATGTTCCAGCGCCTTGGTGAGAGCGATTCCGCTGGCGGTGGGCACAAGGTAATTGCCCTGCACATAGTTCCTGGAGAACAGCTTACCGATGATGTCGTGCCTGGTGGACTTGGTTCCCAGCTGGAGCCTGTCCATCTCCTGGATGAGCGAACCCTGGTTGTACCTGTAGGGAGGTTTGGTCTGTCCCTCCTCCTCGGAGATACTGCGGACATCGATCCTGTCTCCGACCTTCATATCCGGGACGCGGGTCTCGGCGGAGCGGAGGTACTTCTTGTAGTACTTCTTCCAGCCCTGCTCCTTCTGCACATATCCCTCGGAGACGAACTTCTCTCCGTTGACCTCGAGGACGGCGTTGGTGGACTCAGCCACGGCATTGGGTGCCACGGTGGCCATGAACCTGCGGGCGATGAGCTCGTAGAGCTTCCATTTGTCGCCCTTGAGCTTGGCGGAGGTGGCTCCGGCGGTGGGGTAGATAGGAGGGTGGTCCGTGGTGCGCCTCTTTCCCCTGGAGGGAGAGATCTTCTCCTGCTTGAGAAGCTCCTCCGCCTCCTCCTTCATGTCGGAGTCCTTCAGCTTCTCCAGGACGCTCCTGAGGCTCAGACTCTTGGGGTATTCGGTGTTCTCGGTACGGGGATAGGAGATGTATCCTCCGGTGTAGAGGTCCTCCGCGATCTTCATGGCGGCGGAGGGAGGGATGCCGATCTTGTTGGCCTCGACCTGCATCATGGTGGTGTCGAAGGGCGGGGGTCTGTATTCTTCTTTGAGGCCTTTCTCGAAGGAGCTGACCACCGCCTCCTTGGCATCCTTGGTCCTGTCGTAGATTGCCTTGGCCTCAGCCTCGTCCCAGATCTGTCCCTTCTCGTGGGTTCCCTTGAAGGCGAGCATGCCGAACCTGCCCTCGATGGTCCAATAGGGGGTGGGCACGAAGTTCTCGATCTCCTCGTTGCGGTCCACCAGGAGCTTCAGGGTGGGGCTCTGGACACGGCCCACGGACATGAAGTTCTTACCGACTTGTCCGGAGGACAGGGAGATGAGCCTGGTGAGCACCGCTCCCCAGGAGAGGTCCACAATCTGCCTTGCCTCGGCGGCATTGGCGAGTTTCTCGTCGGGCTCGACGAGGTTGGAGAAAGCATTCTCAATCTCTCCCTTGGTGAGGGCGCTGAACTTGGCCCTCTTGACTTTGGACATGTCAGCGTTGGCGGCCTTGACGGTCTCCATACCGATCAGTTCTCCCTCGCGGTCGTAGTCGGTCGCGATGATGATCTCGTCAGACTCCTTGGCGAGCTCGGAGATCTTGGAGAGAATCGACTTCACGCGGACGGTCTTGATCTGCGGGGCGTTGACCAGGTCGACGGGGGAAGTCGCCTTCCAGTCGCCGTACTTCTCGGGATAGTCAAGCTCCATGATGTGTCCCCTCAGACTGACCACGTTGTAGTCATCGTTTCCGATGCTGAAGGTCAGAGAGGTCACTCCGCCTGCGGAGGCCGAATGCGAATTGCCGTCGGAGAGGATGGTGGCGATCCTCCTCGCAGCGTTTGCCTTCTCGGTAATTATCAGGATTTTCATTGGGAATCGAGAGGGGGGAGTTATTATTTAAAATTATAATATAAAATAGGAGACGACCTTATTTAGGACGTTTCGCGCTGTGGCAATCATTATATGGATGGATGTATATTCCAATATAATGCAGGCAGAGGACGTTATCAACATGCTCCGGGCTCACAAGGGAGTCTATGATGTTTTTGTCATGGACGGCGCCGCCGCGGTACGCATGGAACTTGAGGAATCCAAGAACGGAGGCTTCTGCTGCAAATACGAGAACCGCGCCCTCAACGAGAGCAGGTCCATGGACCTCAGGCTCTGCGTGTTCTCCGACTCCTTCCTCGAGGCGCCCACCGAGATGATGACCGTCCTCGCGGACGATTCCGGGCACATCTTCGGACACGACGTTCCCAAAGGCATGTCCCGCGAGAAAATCGGCGAGGAGGCAATTTGGGTCAGCAGCACCTACGTGATGTACGCGCAGGAGATGCCTACCTCCGACCTCAAGTTCGTCGTCCTTCCCCACAGCGTCTCCTTCCTGGAGAACCTGAAGGGAGTCAGCAAGGTGGTGGCCTTCAATCCCGCCATCTCCACCAATGTTTTCCTCCGCGAAAGGTTCGGATACACCGGGCCCGTCAACGCCACCTCCACCATCATCGCGGTCAACTTCAGCGAGTGAGGTTCCATGCTCCCCGAGAGTCATTCACTTCCGGGGCTCTACCGCGACAGGACCTACGGCACCCTCACGGACAGGGTCTGCTGCAGACTCTCATCATTGCCGTCGGTCGTTCAGGTGCTAGTGCCAGATACCGAGGATCTCGAGGTTTTTCTGAAGGAGGAGTCCGGCGTTCGGTCGGGCACCATGGCCATGCGCAACGACGCCCTGAGGGAGACCATGGAGAAGGAGCACCACGTCATCCTCCTGCAGGACAGCAGCTACCTCGACGGGGTCCCGCCCTGCGTGCTCACATGGGAGAACATGCACGGCGACGTCATCGCCTACGACATCCCGCAGGACAAGATCGAGGAGTACCGCAGGCGGAGCGACATCATCTTCCTCTCGGACCATTTCGTCCTCAACTGGAAGATGAAGATCGACGAGGACGTCACGGCGGTGCTCCACGCATCTCCGGTCAGGGCCCTCGACACCGAGGAGGGAGTGAGGGGAGCCATCGCGATGTATCCCGCCCTTCCCGTAGACAAGCTCATCCGCTCCCGCTACGGGATGGATCCCTCCGGGAAGTACGCGACAGTGATAGTATCCTTCGACGGGATATGAGAAAGGGGACCGGGCAATGGCCCGGTAAGTGAGTTTCAGTCGTTCCTGGGACCGATGTAATGCATATGGCCGGACTTCTTGGCGGCCATGGTGAGCTTACACCTGAGGACCCCTTTGATGGATCCGAGATCGTTGGTGAGTTTCTTGAGCTCCCCGAGCTCTCCCTCCACGGCGATGATCTCGAGGCACTTGTCGTGGTCGAGGTGCATGTGTATGGTGGTGGCGATGGTCTGCAGGGCGGCGTGCTGTACCTCGGTGAGCTTCTCGCTCAGTCCGGTAGTGTCATGGTCGTAGACCATGGTGATAACTCCGCACATGTACTCCTTATCGTTCTTCCATTCGGTCTCCGCTAGGGTGTCGCGGACCAGGTCGCGGATTGCTTCGGACCTGCTCACATAACCTTTCTTCTGAATCACTTTGTCGAACTCGTTAAGAAGCTCGGGTTCGAGGGAAACACCGATACGTGTTACGCCATCCATGGGTCGAGTATGCATTTTTGGCTAGTTAAAGATATCTAACACATATGGAACGCATAACAATAGATGCGTTCGGTATTATCCGTCACACCAATTATTAGCTTGTAAATCATGCCCCTACCATATGTCTGAACTCTCCCAACGCCTGTCGGAACTGCTGGATGCCTCAGTGGCCAAATACACGGAAGGGCAGGATGTCGCCATAGCATTCTCCGGCGGCATCGACTCCGCCCTGGTGGCCGCCCTTGCCAAAAGGCACGCCCGCAACGTCAGGCTCTACACGGTGGGTGCCGAGGGCTCCCACGACGTGGAGGCCGCGAAGGAGGTGGCTCCCCTGCTGGGACTTGACGTCACGGTCATCGACCTCCCCGACAGGGACATCGTCGAGAACCTCAGGGAGATGATATCGGTAACGGGAACCGAAAGCCCTCTGACGCTCGCTTTCGAGATGCCGCTCTTCTGCGTCATGAGGAACTGCTCCGAGGGGACGATCCTCGGAGGGCAGGGTGCGGACGAGCTCTTCGCGGGATACAACAAGTACGTGGGGATGAAGGACCTGCAGATGAGGGACGAGATGGCCAAGGACCTGGCGAAGCTCTATACCGCCACGAAACCCCACGAGGCCGCCATGGGGAAGCACTTCGGCAAGACCGTGAAGTACGCATACCTCGACAAGGACATCGTCGCACTCTCCAGGAACGCTCCCACCGAGGTCCTCCGCCCCATAGACGAGGACATCAGGAAGAAACTCCTCTCTGATACCGCATGCGACCTGGGATATGCGTTCCTGGCGGACAGGAAAAAGAAGGCGGCCCAATACGGCTCGGGAATGATGGATGCCGTCCGCAGGATCTGCAGGTCGGAAGGGTGCACATACAACGAACTCGTGGCCAAACTGGTGAAGTCGGTGAGATGATGGCGAGACCGGAGAATTACGAACGTCAGCTGAGATGGATCAAGCGCCTGCAGATACACGGCATAAAACTCGGATTGGGGAACATCACCACCCTCCTGCACAGGATGGGCGACCCCCAGAACGATTTCCGTTCGATACATGTGGCAGGCAGCGACGGGAAGGGTTCCACCTGCGCCATCATCGCCTCGATACTCCGTGCGTCTGGTTACAGAGTGGGAGTTTACTCCTCCCCCCATATCCTCAGGTTCAACGAGCGCATGTCCATTGACGGGGATTACATCTCGGACCAGGATTTTGCCCGTGCCGCCGCCCGCGTCAGGCACTTCGTGGACGATCTGGCGGAGAGCGACATCGTATGCACGCAGTTCGAGGTCCTGACGGCCATGGCCTTCGACTATTTCCACACCATGGGTGTGGATTTCGCGGTGGTGGAGGTGGGCATGGGCGGACGCTTCGATGCCACCAACGTCATAGTACCGGAGGTATCTGTGATCGGAAACATCAGTCTGGAACATACCGCGTTCCTTGGTGATACGATCGAGAAGATCGCCTTCGAGAAGGCCGGGATCATCAAACACAGGATACCATGCATCACGATGAATCCGTCTCCGGCCAAGGATGTTATCGCAGATGTCGCCCGCGGACTGGATTCCAAACTCACCACGTTAGATCCGAATGATGTCGAAGTTCTGGAGAACCTGCCCACCGGACCTAAGTTCAGATTCAAAGGAGAGGTCTACAGGGTATCCATCCCGGGACGCATCAGTGCCAAAAATGCAGTGCTGGCACTGAGCGCTTTGGAACTCCTCTCGGGATATCAGGAGAGGATATTCCCGTACCTGAAGGAAGGCCTTGCGACGGTTAAGTGGCCCTGCAGACTGGAGCCCCGCGGGAACGGTATCCTGGTGGATGTCACCCACACCGCCGCCGGTTCCGAGGCCCTTGCCTCCGATGTCTCCGAGATCTACGGGAAGGTTGTACTGGTCTTCGGCATCCTCGAGGACAAGGATGCCGAACAGGTCTGCAGGAATCTTTCCGGGATTGCATCCGCCGCATTCGTCACCGCGCCTTCGTGCGAGCGTGCAAAATCTGCTGAAGAAACCTACCGCATCATGAAGGGCTATCTTCCCGATGCGGAATGCTGCGGCACCGTCGCAGAGGCACTTGACAAGGCCGTGAAGGTCAGAAAACTCGGAGAGAGAATACTCGTCACCGGCTCGTTCTATATGGCAGAGGAGGCTCTGCAATGGTTAAACAGGACATCACAGTGATACTCGACCGTATGTCAGAGGTCTACACCGGCGGCGCCTACCCGGGCAGGAACTCCGAGGGTCTGAACCCCGAATGGCCGTGCGACCCGTTCCACGTGCTGATTGCAACCATCCTCTCGCAGAGGACCAAGGACGACAACACCAGGAAGGCCTCCGATAACCTTTTCCACAAATATCCGACGATCGAGGCCATAGCCGAAGCGGATCCCGCGGATGTGGCCGCACTCATCCGCCCCGCGGGTTTCCCCAATCAGAAGGCGAAGGCCATCACCGAATGCTGCCGCATACTCCGCGACCAATACGGATGCAAGGTTCCCGAGGATACCGACGAGATGACCAAACTCCCCATGGTGGGGAGGAAGACCGCCGCCTGCGTCCGCAGCTATGCGATGGGGATCCCCTCGGTATGCGTGGACACCCATGTGCACAGGATCTCCAACCTGATGGGGCTGGTCAAAACCAAGACCCCAGAGGAGACCGAGTACGCCCTGATGGCACTCACCCCGAAAGAACGCTGGTCGGACATCAACCGCTACCTGGTGAGACACGGTCAGGAAATCTGCCAGCCCAACCGTCCTCACTGCGAGAAATGCATGGTGAATGACATGTGCCAGTATGCCGAAAACAGACCCTGAAGGCATCGGCATTTCCTGATTCGGTTCACACATATCCTGACAGAGTGCGGTAAAATCCACGGCCCTCCGGAAGGTATCCTGGACGAAACCCATCCTTTTTATGTGCGCGTGCGCATGCCTGGCTATGCATGAGGCCTCCGTTGTTGCAAACATCGTGGACGCTGTCCTCGAGGAGCTGAAGAAATACGACGTGAAGAAGGTCAATTCGGTGACCCTCAGGATCGGGGACCTCACACAGCTGGGAGCGGAACAGATGAAGTTCGCCTACGAGATTCTCTCGGAAGGGAACATCCTGAGCGGCTCCGAACTTATTATCGAGAGCGAGCCGGTCGTACTCAAGTGCAAGAAGTGCGGATTCGAGGGGCCGGCCAAGACGCTGGAGGGCGGAGACTATTCCGGACATTCGGTACCGGTGCTCTGCTGTCCCGAATGCAACGGCCCCGTTGATATCCTCGAGGGCCAGAGCTGCTGCGTCAAAAGCATGGATATCGAAACGGGTGATGAGTGATGTTCAAGTACAGGGATGAAGCGACCGCGAAGAAGATCGTGGCCGGGATCAGCGATTTCGGAATCAAGGCAAGGTTCATGCACATCTGCGGGACCCACCAGGACACCATCGTCAGATTCGGGCTGACCCAGATGCTGGAAGATGCCGGCATCGAGGTCCACCAGGGACCCGGCTGCCCCGTATGTGTGACCACCAGCCACGAGGTGGCGGATGCCATCACACTCGCCAGGAACGGCGTCACCGTCTGCGCCTTCGGAGACCTCATGAGGGTGCCCACCACCATCGGTTCCCTCTTCGATGCCAAGACCGACGGGGCCGATGTCAGGATCGTCTACTCCATCGAGGATGCGGTCAGGATGGCACGTGAGCAGACCACTCCCCTCACCTTCGTGGGAGTGGGATTCGAGACCACCGCCCCCTCCACCGGCGTTCCTCTCATCAAGGGCGGACTCCCCGAGAACTTCAGCATCTACAGCTGCCACAGGTACACGATGCCTGCCGTCGAAGCCATCATCGGCCTCGGCGAGAACACCATCGACGGTTTCATCATGCCCGGACACGTGGCGGTCATCACCGGTATGGATCCGTTCTACGACCTCCTGAAGAAATACAACCTCCCCCAGGTCGTAGCCGGTTTCGAACCTCTCGACATGCTCATGGCCTGCTACATGCTCGCCAAACAGCTGTATGAGAAGGAGGCCCGTGCGGAGAACGAGTACACCCGTCTCGTCCGCGAGAGCGGCAACGTGAAGGCCAAGGAGATCATCAAACAGGTGTTCCACCCCATCGACATGAACTGGAGGGGCTTCCCCATAATCCCCAAGTCAGTCATGGCAATAAACGACGAGTTCGCCGCCTTCGACGCCCACAAGGTCCACGAGGACATCCTCGCCAAGACCCCGGCCGTGGCGGAAGAGGCCAAGGGATGCAGCTGCGGACAGGTGCTCAGGGGACTTATCACCTCGGAGCAGTGCCCCATGTTCGGCAAGGGCTGCAAACCCACCTCCCCCATGGGACCGTGCATGGTGTCTGCAGAAGGAAACTGCAACATCGCATACAGGTTCAGGGGGCGCCTCTGACATGATGGCGAAACCCTATCCCAACGCCCCCACACTCGTCCTGGTCATAACCAACGACTCGACGGTATTCCTGAAAAAGGGTGTCTCCAGCGCCTTCGACATGTTCGGCGGCAGGTGCACCGAGGTCAAGAAACTGGTCGCCAGGCTCGACACCGCCTCCAAGACCGAGGACACCACCAAGAAGCTCTGCGAGGTGTCGTTCGGTATCATCACCAGCAAGTACGGCTACATCCCCGCGGATTACACCGTCATGCCCTATCCCCCCGAAGAGGTCATGGACTCCCCCGAGGATTACGAAGCGGTCCAGAGGAAGAAGGATTTCCTCGGCAAGATCGATTACACCAGCAAGCTTTTCGACAGGATCATAGTCTGCGTGCCCAAGCACGTCATGAAGATGATCCTCGATGCCAACGCACTCCCCAACGGAAGGGTCATCGCGGTCACCAGCCCCGATTTCAAAGAGGAATGCGAGAAGAGGGACTGGCTGTTCCTCGAGAGACGCGGAGCAAGGGTCGGCGACGCCAACGCGGACATCATCTTCGAAGAGATCAGGAAGATCTCCGAGTGATATCCTTCAGACGGGCCTTCAGCCTTTCCTTGTCAGCCGCATCGGCGCGGTAGGACTCGCATATCTTACGCACGGTCATCCTCAGGACCTCGTTCTCCAGCCTTCCGTCGAAGAGGACCTTCTCGGTCCTCTCCGGGAACTTCACGTAGCACATGGAGAGGGCCCACGCCACCCCCATGTCGAGGTAGTATCCGCAGCGGGGGCAGGACACCAGGATGTCGTTCACCCGGTCCACGTGCTCATCATCTATGAAGTGGGTGAGCATCATCACGGCGCCCACCCTCGAGGGGAACTCCTGATGCCTCCCGACGAGCTCCACGCAGTAGTTCCAGAGCCTCTCCGGATCGTCCTTCTTGGATAGCTTCCATGAGCTGCAGAGGCAGTCGTTGACGGCCCAGTTGGTGACCTCCGGGAGGAACTCCTCGGTGTACCCGATCCTCTCGTCTATACCCATCCTGGCGGTGCCGATGACCTTGGCGCGGATCATGGTGTGCTCGTGACTGCGGGAGGGATACGACAGGAACTCCCTCCAGTCGCCCTCGCAGATCTCCTTCGCGATCTCCCATAATCTGGGGGAACGGACGCCCAGCATGCGGTCCGCTCCCGGTGTCAGTTTCAGGCTGAATTCCCTGTATTCCGGTTCCGCGAACCCGTTCAGGACCGTCTCCAATTCGTCTGCGTTCATGGCTGCTGAAATGTACATGTTCGTGCGATAATATACATTGGCACTAACAGATTACATTCCATTAGTCTGGCATCGCCGGACAGGTGGTATAATGGACGTCGGAACCGCATGGATCATTCTGATTATCGCGAGTATAATAGAACCCTGCTGGGTTATCTGTCTTGACAAGTCCGAGAACTTCAAGAAGATCGGCTGGGGTATCTCGGCCGTCGTGCTGGTGCTCCTGTGCCTTTACCTGCTGTCCATCCCCTCGAACCCCGACAACATCGGACCCGGAGTATCATACTCCATCCTGGCCGGAATCGGTGCCGCGGGTATCGTGTTGGCAGGACGCGTGCTTTACAAGGAGAAGCTGACCGTCAGAAAGATGGTATTCATCGTCATGATCGTCGTGGGTATCGTCGGAGTGAGGTTGATCTCGGGGTGATATGATGGAGATAAACAATACAGTATTGGCATGGATTCTGATCATCGCGGGAGGATTCCTGCAGCTCGGCTGGTCCATCGGACTCGCCTACACGAATTCGTTCACCGATCCCATGTGGGATGCGGTCACCATCATATTCCTGGTGCTCAGCATGATCTGCCTCGAGTACCCGATGAGGCTCGGTATCGCGTTCACGACCGCCTACGCGGTCTGGATCGGGATCGGAGTGTTCTTCACCGTGGTCGTATCGTACGCGCTCGGTCTGGAGGACAACGAGTTCACCCTCGGAATGGGTGTCTGCCTGGCGCTCATCATCGCGGGAGTCGTGGGACTCAAGCTGACCCCCGTGGAGTACATCGACGGGCACGAACCCCCGAGCGAATAAACGCTTAATACCAAAGGACCGTAGACAAGGGCATGATAATCTCGGCGAGCAGGCGGACGGACATCCCGGCATTCCACATGGAATGGATGATGAACCGCCTGCGCGCCGGGTACTGCCTGGTCCGCAACCCGATGGTTGCCAACGTCGTATACCGCATCGACCTCGACCCCAAGAACGTCGATGCCATAATTTTCGTGACCAAGAACCCGGCACCCGCCATCCCGCATCTCAAAGAGATAGCGTCCATGGGGCATCTGGCACTGTTCCAGGTCACCATCACCCCCTACGGGCGGGACATAGAGCCGGAGGTGCCCTTCAAGGCCGATGTGGCCGATGCCTTCAAGACCATCTCGGAGAGGATCGGGGCCGACCGCATGATATGGAGGTACGACCCCATCATCCTCAACGACAGGATGGGGGTGGAGTACCACCGCAGGAAGTTCGAACTGCTCTGCAGAGAACTGGAGGGATACACGCACAGATGCACCTTCAGCTTCCTGGAGATGTACGGCAAGCTCCATAACAGGCCGGAACTCCGCTCGGTGACCTTCGCGGAGATGGACGCCATGGCGGAGATGATGGTCCCCATCGCCGAGAGGTACGGCATGAAGCTCAGCTACTGCTGCGCCAAGCACGATCTTAGCAGGTTCGGCATCGAACCCAGGGGATGCATCGACCGTCAGATGATGCGCACCCTGGACATCCCCTTCGAGGAGATGGACACCCCGCTGAGGGTCGGATGCAGGTGCGTGAAGAACATAGACATCGGGAGCTACGACACCTGCCTGCACAACTGCATCTACTGCTACGCGAACGGACGCAGCAGGGAGCAGAGAAGGATGAAGGACTACGACCCCGAGGGGGAGATGCTCTACGGCACCCTATCCCCGGAGGACACGGTGGTTCCGCTGAAAGGGAGGGACGTCCCGAAACTGGAGGAGTACTTCGAGTACACCCAGTACGGGAACGTGCCCTCGTTGCGTAGGTGAGGGTTCACTCCCAGACTTCTTTGATGCCGGCCTCGCGGTCGGAGGCGAGCTCCCTCTCCATCCTGCCCTTGGAGAACAGGACGGAATCCATGAAGGCGACCCAGCAGACCTCTACGACGATGGATGCCGCGATGGCGACCATGGCGCTTCCTATGGCAGGTCCGGTGAGGACCGATGCACACAGTGCGAGGGCGATTCCCTTGTTCTTGTAGGAGATCATCAGGATATCGGTGACCCTCTGCGACCATGAG
This sequence comes from methanogenic archaeon ISO4-H5, assembly GCA_001560915.1. Classification (NCBI taxonomy): domain Archaea; kingdom Methanobacteriati; phylum Thermoplasmatota; class Thermoplasmata; species methanogenic archaeon ISO4-H5. Next base: position 1,403,046 of record CP014214.1, read on the forward strand.
ATCCTCATCCTCTTCTCGACGTATTCGGAGGAAAGACCCAGACCGATATCGCGGAGTGCTGCGATGATCATGAACACGGCCATCACGGTAATACCGGCCTTGCCGAAATCGGTGGATCCCACCGAGACCCATACCAGGAAGGCGATGATACAGTTGAGCACCACTGCCATGACGGTCTTGTCGATCTTCACCCAGGTGATGGCACGGGAGACCACCAGGGGCACACCTATCAGTTCCAGGACGACGATGACCACCTGGGTCATATCAACGGTCTCGCCGAGGGTGAGCCATACGATGAACGGGATCCACACGAGCGAGACGATGTAAACGACGATGGTGGACCTGAGTGCATGCTCCAGGTCTCCGCGGAGAATCAGGGAGAGAGGTCCCACGGAACCGGCAAAAGGAGTAGCGGCCAGGAATACCAGCCCCACGGCGTACTTACCGTACTCGGGGGAATCCTTCAGAAGGAAGTATGCGATAAGAGGGATCGAGGATGCCACCACCAATCCGAGGAAGATGGCTCTCGCCACGGATTTGGCGTTCTTCACAGGGTTCAGGTCATTGTAGGGGATCCTGGACATGGTGACGGTCAGCATGCATGCCAGCAGGAAGATGGTAATATTGCTGCGGAGCCCGCTGTCCTTGGCCAGGAAGTCAGGGTAGACGCCGGTGACGAACTGGTTGGTGAGCAGGGAGACAACCACTGCGAGCCCCATCATGAAAGCGGTGCTGGTCAGCAGTTTGACAATCATTTTCATGCCGCTGTGAAAGACGAGGGGATATTAATATATTGACTATCATGAAATTTTTAATGATAATCATTAAACAATAAATCACTCCGAATCCTCATCCTCGGTATACTCGAGGATGTCCCCGGGCTGGCACCCCAGGGCCTTGCAGATCCCGTTCAGAGTGGAGAAGCGGATGGCACAGATCTTCCCGGTCTTGATATTGGAGAGATTCACGTTGCTGATCCCCACCAGTTCCGCCAACTGATTAAGCGTGATCTTGCGGTCGGCCATCACCCTGTCCAATCTGAGAATTATGGCCATGGTATCACAGGGTATGGTCGGATTCGTTCTGAAGGACGGATCCGTAACGGATGATCAATGCGAAGCTGTAGAGGATGACGGACACCAATATGCAGCCGAAGAAGACGAAGGCAGCGAAGAGGATTCCGTGCGGTCCGAGGAGTCCGAGAACACCCATCAGAACCGCTGCGATCAGATATATCTGGGACAGTCTCAGAACAGGGCGGGTGTTGGTCTCGGTGAAGGGGCTGTGCTCGGTGCTGATGGAGGTCATGACCAGGTAAGTAACGAACACGGTGACGACCGCCAGAGCGAGGATGGCGACTATCGCGAAGTATGCGGCTCCGACCTGCAGGGGTGTGTGGCCCTCGAAACGGATGCCGATACAGTCCTGGAGGAACGATGCCATCCCGTCGGATAAGAATGATGCAACACCTATGACCAGATATGCCGCCAGGACCGCTATGATTACGGCCGTTCCCCCGAGCATGACGCGGGAACCGTACTGACATACCTTCTTCAGTGTGTGCAGGTCGCCTCTCATACCCTATCGATTTTCAATAATCATTATAAAATTATCGTTTATCGATAAGCGAGGGTTCTTTTAAGAGTTCGCCAATGGTCCCGCATGGCAGATGTGAAACCCGTGAAAGCGGGATGGTTCAACGTCTTCCGCCCGTGGACGCTCCACGGAGCGATAATTCCCGCACTCATCGGCGGAGCTGTTAGCTATCACGACGGCACCTTCTGCTGGTGGATCTTCCTGATGACCGTGGCCTGCTGCATTCTCCTGCAGTCGGCGGCCAATATCCTGAACACCTACGGCGACTTCGTCAAGGGAACGGATACAGAGGAGAACCACACCCGCTCGCCCGAATTGGTCACCGGCACACTGAGTGCCAAGAAGGTGTTCCTGGCAGGAATGGCCTGCCTGGGGATCGTGGCGTTATGCGGTCTCGTATTCATATGGTACATCGGCTGGGGAATCCTGATCTTCGGCATCCTGGGTCTCGGCGGAGCGGCCATGTATACCGTGGGCGTTTCCTACAAATACCTGGGTCTGGGACAGATCGGGGTATTCGTGCTCATGGGCATCCTGATGCCTTTGGGAACCTACTACGTGATGTCCGGAAGCATCTCCACCGAGGTGCTCCTCCTGTCGCTGCCCAACGCTTTCATGATCACCGCCGTACTCAGCGGCAACGAGATGAGAGACTACTACGAGGACAAGAAATCGAAGGTGGGCACCCTCTCCGGACACATGTCCTATGAGAACGGTATGAAACTTTACCTGATTGAGAACTTCATCGGATATCCGATACTCTTCGTGCTGATCACATTCGGATGCGTCCACTGGTTCTGCGCATTGGCCTTTATATGCCTGGTCGACGCTCACGCACTGTACGAGAACAGCAGGAAGGCACCCACCGATGCGGGATGCAACAGACTGCTGGTCCCCATGGCATTCAAACACAACTGGCAGTTCGGATTGCTGCTGGTGATCGGTTATATCGTAGGGAACTGCGTAATCTGAGGCGGTAACATGGCAGAGGAAGAAATCAAGAGCAACGGAACCCAGTTCGAAGGCAAGGAAGAATACGTCAAGGACGTGTTCACCGAAATCGCATCCTACTACGACGAGATGAACGACATCATGTCGCTCAAGATGATCAAGGGCTGGCACCAGTACATGATGAAACTGGCCGGAGACCTCACCGGGAAGAAGTGCGCAGACATCGGTACCGGCACCGGCGAGATCGCATACTATCTGGCGGAGAAGGTCGGTCCGGAGGGAGAGGTCGTCGGTATCGACATCACCCCCGAGATGCTGAAGTACGCGGAGATGAAACAGGCCGAGAAGAACCTCCCCAAACCCGTGAAGTTCGAAGTGGGGGACGCATTGGACCTGCAGTATCCCGACTGCTCTTTCTACGTCGTCACCTCCGGTTACATGCTCAGGAACGTCACCGACGTGCAGAAAGCGATAGACGAATTCTACAGGGTCCTGGAGCACGGAGGAAAGGCGGTCATCGCGGAGATGGCGACCCCCGACAACAGGGTCGTCCGCTACTTCTACAACCTGTACATGAAGCACAGGGTCCAGAAGATCGGCAGGAAATACGACAAGGGTGAGAGCATCGACGGACACGGTCCCGCCTACGACTGGCTGGTCAACTCAATCCGCGGCTTCCCCCACGGCGAGGTCATGGCCGAGAAGTTCAGGAAGGCAGGGTTCAAGACCGTCATCGTCCACTCCAAGAACTTCGGTGCGGTCAACATCTACGAAGCCGTCAAAGAATGAAAAGACCTCTCGGGATTGTTCTCCCGAAAGTTGCAAGAATAAAATGTGCCAGGGGTCAGAAACCCCTGGCTGTTTTTAATCAGTAATCCTTCGCTTTCTTGCTGGCGAAGAGAGCCTTCATGGCCTTGTAAAGAAGGTAATCGTCCACCTTCGAAGTGACCTCCATGGGTGCGTGCATCGAGAGCACGGGGACACCCATGTCGACGGTATCGATGTTGTGGACGGAAATCTCGGAAGCGATGGTTCCTCCGCCTCCGACGTCGATCTTTCCGAGTTCTCCGACCTGCCAGGGGACCTCTGCCTCTTCAAGGATGCTCCTGAGGTATCCCATGGTCTCGGCGGAAGCATCGTTGGTGGAGTACTTTCCCCTGCTTCCGGTGTATTTGGACACCACCGGTCCTCTTCCGAGGTAGGAGCAGTTCCTGGCCTCGAAGACCTCGGGCCATCCGGGATCCACCGCGGCGTTGACATCGCAGGACAGGCAGAGCGATTTCCTGAGGATGTGCCTTACGGAATATCCCCACGCGGCCCCGACATCCTCCAGGAAGTCCTTCCAGAAGACAGACCTCATACCGGTGGGTCCGTCGGAACCGGTCTCCTCCTTGTCGGCGAAGACCATCATCGAGGTGTACTCGGGATTCTTGGTCTCGGTCTCGGCCTTGAACTGCGCGAAACAGCAGACCTTGTCGTCCTGGCCGTATGCGGAGATCATGGACCTGTCAAGACCCAGATCCTTGGGTTTGTAGGCAGGACAGGCACACAGCTCGGCAGACTGGAAATCCGCCTCGGTGATACCGTACTTCTCGTTGAGAATCCTCATAATGTTCAGTTTGACCTTGGACTGGACCTTGTCGTCGTCGAGGGGCCAGGAACCGATGAGGATGTTCAGCTGCTCGCCGTCGATGACCTTGGCTGCAGGCTTCTGAACCTGGTCGTACGCCAGATGGATGAGGAGGTCAGTGATGCAGAATGCGGGATCGCTGTCGTCCTCGCCGATGGTCACTTTGACGGTCTTGCCGTCCGTGAGGGTCACCACGCCGTGGATGGAAAGCGGGATTGTGGTCCACTGGTACTTCTTGATTCCTCCGTAGTAGTGGGTCTTGAAGAAGGCCATATCGGTGGCCTCGAACAGGGGATTGGGCTTGAAGTCGAGGCGGGGACTGTCTGCGTGTGCGACGCTGATCCTTACACCCTCGGTCAGGGGTTTCTTACCGAAGGTCATGGTGATGAGGTTCTTGTTGCGGTTGTTGAAGTAGACCTTGTCCCCGGGTTTGTACTTGGTACCGTAAACGAATTCCTTGTAACCGAGCTTCCTCACGATGGGGATGGCATAATCCAGGATCTCCCTTTCGGTCTTGTGCTCAAGGAACTTCTTGTACTCCTCTCCGTACTCCATGGCCTCTTCCAGAAGTCCGTTCTTCTTCTCTCCGATGGCCTCGGATTTGATGAGGAGCTTCTCCTCCAGCTTCTGACCTGCTGATTTTTCGTCTTTCTTTGCCATGAAAACCCGAATGGAATCGGAGTATATAGATAGTTTTATTAAGAAGGGCAATCAGGTTTGAAAGACAAATGGAGAGAGAACCAAAACCGGAACTCCCGACATAGGTACGAAAACGGATTGTTTGTTCCGAACAACAACAGAGCTGTTGGAAGTTACATATGTTAAGCAGCACTAATTGTAACGGAGCTTCGTTTTAACTTTCGGTTCCTCAACATATCTGCGGACATATCCGCAGGAGAGGAAATTGAACACCCCCACCGATAAGAAAAGTTGGCTAAAGTACGACCAGAACTTCAAGACCGTCATACACAGAGGAACAATCCTGTCATGGATTCTACAGGGATGCATCGGCGAACTGAACGGACAGGACTATCAGAAAATCAAGGAAGGACTGGACATAGGGGCTGACGGTTACACCGTCAGAGGAAAGGAGACCGAGCAGTTCTCCGGTACCAACGGTCCCGTGATTATGGACAACATCTTCGACGTGAGACTCCCGGGTTCCGGAGAGACAGTCTCCGTCATCGTAGATCTTGAGGCACAGAACGATTCTACCCCCTACCCCATCGGGAAGAGGGCGGAATATTATCTCGGAAGGTTGGTATCCGCACAGAAGGGAGTCGTTTTCAACAACAGCGATTACGGCAATCTGAGGAGGGTGTATTCGATATGGATCATGATGAATCCGCCGGAGAAGAACCGGAATACCATACTCCGGTACAAGATGACACCGAGCACAGTGGGGAACCCGGGAGAGATTTTCGATCTGAACACGTACAATGCAATCTTCGTCAATCTCGGAGGGGATTATAATGAATCCCTTCCCAAGGAGCTGAAGTTCATGTCAGCCCTGTTCATGAACGGACTCACGGAAAACGAACGCAAGGACCTGATGACGAAAACCTATAAGATATCCGCAAAGGAATATCCGAGTAAGGAGCTGAGGCAGATGGGAGTATTCGGGGAAGACTGCAAGAGGAGGTACACCCGCGAGGGTTATGCACAAGGCCTGGCTGAAGGAGAGGCTAAAGGCAGACTCGAAAGCAAGGTCGACATTGTCATGTCTCTGATAAGCAGAGGCTACACGGAGGAAGATGCTCTGGAGCTCGTTCAGGCGTCTTCTGAGGAACGTGAGTTTATCCTCTTGAGACTCAGAGAAAAACTGTCCGTCGGTCAGTGATTCAGGAGGCCGACTCCGAAGACAGCATGATTGCTGCATACGGCCCCTTCCAGTTTCATTAGAAAGATTTAAGCTACTTCGTTCGATAAGAGTGCTGGTAGAACTATGACCGATTATGCCATTGCACTAGATATCGGGACCAGCGGACTCCGCTGTCAGGCAATCGAGATGGACACGGGAAAGACCGTGGCCACCGCCATCACCCAGAGACACCCCATTCCCGGGATGAATGTCATCGACCACGTTAACTACGCCATGAAATCCGGAGCGGATGTTGCCAACAAACTGATCGTAACCTGTGCCAACTCCCTCTTCGCCAGCCTCGGCATAGACCTCTCCAAGGTCAAGAAGGTCGGTGTCTGCGGAAACACCTTCCAGATGTCGCTGTTCCAGAACATCGAGATCAGGGATCTGGCATTTGCCGGAGAGAACATGCTCAACACCCTCGGTGTCAAGAAGATCGAGAGGAACGGAGCAATCCTCAAGGCATCGGAAATGGGCCTCAAGGGAATGCCCGACGCAGAGGTCATCATCCCGCCTGCGGTCAGGCACGAGATCGGTGCGGATGCCATCGCCATGCTTCTCATGACCGGTGTCCACGAGTCCAAGGAACCCGCTCTGGTCGTCGACTACGGTACCAACGCCGAAATGGCACTCATCTGCGGCGACGGCAGGATCTTCACCGGTTCTGCTGCCGCAGGACCCGCTATGGAAGGACAGGAGATCGAGAAAGGTATGCTCGCGGCACCCGGAGCCATCTCCGACGTCAACATCGTGGAGGGTGGATGGCAGTGCACCGTCCTCGACGACGCCATGATCCCCCAGGAAGGGGACGTCATCAACCCTGCGACCGGAGAGGTCGTCAGGAAGGGAAAGATGAAGGCAATCGGTATCACCGGAACCGGAACCGTGGCGGCACTCGACTGCGGTATGAAGGCCGGCATCATCGTACCCCCCAACATCAACTCCGCCGACGGCAAGCTCCACCTGCAGGACGGCATCTACATCACCTCCAAAGACGTCGACGAGGCCGGGAAGGCCATCGGTGCCATGAGGGCCGGATTCCTCACCCTGCTCAGGACCGCAGGCATGTGGACCGGCGACGTCAAGACCGCCTACATGTCCGGTGCATCCGGACTCTACGTGGACGCCATCAAGGCACTCGGAATCGGTATGGTCGTACCCGGCGCAGAGCACCTCATCCAGTTCGGAAACACCTCCATCGAGATGGCCCGTAAGATCGCGCTGGGACAGTTGGATCTCGACACTCTCCGCGCCTTCGCTGAGAAGCTCAAGGCCGAGCACTGCATGTTCGCCACCTCTGAGGTCTTCAAGAACATCTATTCCATCGAGTACTCCGTATGGTGCACCGGCATGCCCATGTCCATGTACGACGAGATGCTGGGTATGTACGACCTGCCTCCCCTCGGAACCCCCAAGGAGAACGTCACCGTCAAGAGGCTCGCCAAGGCCGACCTGCCCGACACCGAGGCAGCTCCCGTCAAGACCGTACCGTCCGGAACCATCCTCGAAGGAATGGTCAAGGGCTGCATCCAGTGCGGCAGATGCGTGAAGGAGTGCCCCGAGAAGGCCCTCTCCATCAAGCCCTGCGACGGCGGATCCATGGCCTACGTCATGTCCGACAGGTGCGCGGGAACCGCCTGCAGACGCTGCGAGAGGAAGTGCAACGACAAGCTCCTCCATCTCGACAACTTCGTCATAAACTTCTGATACAGTCGCACGCGTCCAGTCGGGCGCGTGCGATACTTTTTAAAGTATTAAATATACCCCGGGTTCAGAATCTTAAAGAATTCGCGGTCGTCGCGATTGTTTGATATTCTTTCCCAAAGTGATTGAGAAATGACACAAAGCAGATTTGAGGATCTAGGCATTTCAAAAGACGTTTTGAAAGCCGTCAGATCCATTGGATGGTCAGCGCCCACCCCGGTGCAGGCAGCCGCTATCCCCGTCGGACTGGAAGGAGCAGATCTCCTTGCCCAGGCACAGACCGGGACCGGAAAGACCGGGACCTTCGGGTCAATCATCCTAAGCAGGACCAAGTCGGGATCCAGCGACCCGACTTCACTGGTTCTCGTGCCGACAAGGGAGCTCGCTTCGCAGGTGTCCGAGGAAATGGAAAGACTCTCGGAATACAGCGGGCATGTCTGCATCCCCATCTACGGCGGCGTTAACATCGAGACCCAGGCGAAACAGCTTAAGAAAGGGGCAGATGCAGTGATTGCCACCCCCGGAAGACTCAAGGACCTCATCGAGAGGAAGATGATCAAGCTCGACTCTGTCGAGATCGTCGTCCTTGACGAGGCCGACCGCATGCTGGACATGGGATTCGCCCCCAGCGTGAACATGATCCTCTCCAGGATCACCAAGGACAGACAGACCATGATGTTCTCGGCCACCATGCCCGAAGAAGTCATGAAGATGGCTGTCAAACACATGTACGACCACAAGGAGATTCTGGTCTCCAAGGACGAGCCCACCCTGGACCTCACGGAACAGTTCTACATCATGACCAACCGCGACTCCAAGAGGGACGAGCTCGTGCACCTGATCGAGGACGGATACCCCAAAATGATGGTATTCTGCAGGACCAAACGCAAGGTGGACTACCTCACCCGCAAACTGAAGAGGGACGAGTACAACGTGGAAGGCATCCACGGCGACATCGGCCAGAACAAGAGGGAGAGGGTCATCAAGGATTTCGCCGGTGACAAACTCCAGGTCCTCATCGCCAGCGATGTGGCCTCCCGCGGACTGGACATCGACGGCGTGGACGTCGTCGTCAACTACGATATCCCCGTCGACCCCGAGACCTACATCCACAGGATCGGAAGGACCGGCAGGGCCGGCAAGACCGGAAAGGCGATCACCTTCGTCACCTCCGACGACATCAAAGGTCTGAATAGCATCGAGAAGACCGTTGCCAAGAAGATAACCGAGCTCCCCTGGACCTCCTCGCTCTACACCGAGGATCCTTCTGCGGAACCTGTCCCTAAGGCGGCCAAGGCCCCCAAGAAGCAGCAGCAGAAGAAAGAGGCACCCAAGAAGGCCGAGCCTAAGAAGCAGGTGCCGAAGAAGGAAAAGGAGCCGGATACTCCCGTCAAAGGAGAGCGCACCCTCCGCGGAAAGCTGGATAAGGGCGTCCGCAGGGATGCTCAGCCCAAGGCGGAGAAGCCCGCCGCCAAACCCAAGACGGAACCCGCGCCCAAGACCAAAGTCCCGGAACGCCACAAGACCGAGAAGAAGGAGATCCTCCCCGAGGCTCCTCCCGCACCTCAGAACAACGGCAGGTATGTCCCCCTGGGCGTTCCCAAGAACCCACACCCGCTCCATGCCTATGTCGGCATCGTGCGCGCGGCGCACCCCAAGAAGGACATGTCCTTCGACCGTCTGGAACTCAATGTCGGATCCGATGACGGCCTCGACGTCGACAAGCTCAGGCACTTTGTCATCAAAACCGCAGGTGTCGATTCGAAGGACGTCGGCAACATCCACATCATGGATAACAAGGCCAGGGTGCAGGTCGTCAGATACAGGTCCCAGGAGGTCGTCGACGAGCTCTTCGGACAGGTCATCAACGGCAAGCGCGTGCTGGTCACAAACCTTAGCGACAAACACTGAAAACGGTTGCGCCGGGCAGGGAGGACGCTCCCCGCCCGGTTATACCGGATATTTTTTAGAAATCACTTTCTGCAGCCTAGGTAGGAGTAGTAAGCACTCTCCATGGCCATGGCGGCGACACCGATTGCAAGGGGATCGTGGATGATGAGGGCCTTCTTCTTGGCCTCCTCATCGAAGGTGTGGGGCACACCGGGCGAGGAAATGATCGCTCCTTCCTGGATGTCCTCGGTCTCTATGTGTGCGGGAGAGGCGTTCAGGATGTACTTGTGGGCACGGATGGCCTCGCGTACGTTCTCTGCAACCTTGACACGGGGGTTGGCCTTCTGAACGGCATACGCCTTGTCGAGGTCAATGTCGGTGATGGTGACGTTGGCGCTCTTGGCCACCAGCAGCCTTGCCATCTCGCTGCCGACCCTGCCGGCTCCGACGATGAGGACGTCCTTTCCGATCAGCATGTCGGATGCGGCGGAAAGTGCGGCGATGTAGGCCTTGGCGGTGCTGAAGGTGTTGTTGGATGCCTTCTTGGCCTCGATGTTGTAAGCGAGGAACTCCACGTCGTCGGCCATGAATATGATGTTGGGCTTCTGCTCGAGTGCCTCCTTGAATCCGCTGATGTCGGTCTTCTTGGTGACGAATGCCTCGAATCCCAGCCATTTGCAGATGTCCCTCACGGACTCCGAAAAGTTGGAGATGATTCCCTCTCCGGTGGTGACTGGCACAACCGCGCAGGTGTACTCCTTGGTATCGATCGCATACTCCCACATGCCGACTGCCTCACAGGCCAGTTTCTTAAGGGTCCTGCCGGTGTTCTTCACGAGGAAATCTTCGAGTGCTCCGAGGTTCTCGGAGAGATCTTTGACATCGTTGTTTGTTAGTCTGGTCATTCATATCATATCCGGTGATTTGTCCACGAACTCCTCGAGTTCGAGATTTTCCATTATACTGGTGATAAACTGTTTCTTCTTGTGGACCACGTCCTGGTAGGAGTCGCCGTGGTTGATTACGGTGAATCTGCACTCGTAGGTACCGCTGCGGTAATCGGTTATGACCTCGTCGGCACCCATGAAGTCCTCCAGGTACATGGGGTTCTGAACGTGACTGAACTCTTTCTCACCGCAGGTCGACAGGGTCGTTCCGCGGACGATGAAATGCTCATAGCTGGCATATCCCTTTCTGGGGACCTTGCCGGTCTCCTTCCCGAGCTTGGAACAGACCAGCTCCTCCAGAAGATTGATGCCGGTGGCGGCGCAGATGCAGGCAGGGGTCTGACTGGGAATCCTGGCGTCGATCTCCAGTACCCTGAGCCCTTTCTTGGTGAAGATGGCCTCCACATCCATGAGGGCGTTCAGTCCCAGACCCTCTCCGAGCTCCTTTCCGATCTTTATGAACTGCTCCTCGTCGGCCTCGGGCAGGACACGGGGTTCGCAGATGATCTGCTTGCAGTCGTAATTGGAATCGAGGACCACCTCGGTAGTCACGTAGGCCTTGGCGGTACTGCCGTTGCCGATGACCTCTATGGATACGCTCTTCCCCGAGACGAACTCCTGCTGGATGGGAGTATCGCCGAGTTTCTCGATGACCTTGAGCGCCCTCTGCCTCTCCTCCTCGTTGTTGACCGCGCTGACACCGATACTGCCGCTCTGACAGGACGGTTTCACGATGATTGGGAATCCGCACTCCGGCCAAGGCTGGGGGATGGGAGTGCCGATGCGCGCCATCAGCTCGTTGGACTTCTCCTTGGAGCAGGAGATCTTGTAGGATTCCATGTCGAACAGGAGAGGGGTACCGCATTCCGGGACGGTCTTGCTCAGGAACTCGAGGACCTCCAGGTTCTCCACGGCGGGGATGACCGCATCGCATTCGGAGAAGAGTGCTTTGGCCCTCTCGGGTTCCTGGAGGATATCGCACACTTCGGCCCGGTCCGCGAGGGAGAGGGCGGGAGCATCCTTCCTCTTGTCGATGACCATAGAGGTGTATCCCGCATGCTTGCATAGGTAAACTGCCTCCATACCCTGAAGGATGCCTCCGACGATTCCTATCAGCATCTGAGGGTCGCCTCCGGGCGGTGTGACTCATAATAGTCCCAGAACTCCTTCATGGTGGCCTCGCGGCGGCCGAGGCTCTCCGCCAGGTTCCTCACGTAATCGATGGAACGGTGGCCGTCATTAATGTTGAACTCGGGCTGCGCCACTCCTGCGAGTCCAATGTCGGGAGGCACGATGGAGGTGATGACGCTGGCACCAGCCGCGACCCTGCTCTTGAGTCCGGCGGTTCCTTCCACGTCGAGACTGGCGGGAATGAGAGCGTCTGGGTATGCGAGCCTCATGACGGCTATGGCCTTCAGCTCGTCGGTGTAATCCACAGGCGGGGCGATGTTCTGCAGAGGGGTTCCCTTCTGGGGGATGAAGGTCATGGCGCGGATCTGATTGCACTTCATGTCGCCCATAATCTTGATGTGTTCGGCACGGTCCCTGGGGGTGTCGCCGATGCCGACCAGCATACCGTCCTCGGTGAGCATGCCCGCTTCCCTGGCCCAGACCCTCTGGTTCATACGGAAGTCGTAATCCTGCTTGAGCCTCATCTTCGCGAAGAGGTCCCTGTTGCAGGTCTCCTGGTAAACGGCAAGTATGTCCCCTCCGGCTGCCCTCAGGCGGGGCATGGTCTCCTTGGAGACCGCTCCGGGAGAGACCATGATTCCGGTATCGACGGTGTCCCTGACACTCTTGACGATATCCACGATTCCTTTGTAATCGTCGGCATAGAGTTTGGGGTCCTCGCCCATGGTGAGGTCCACCAGATTGATGCCGGCTTTCTCGAGCCCGGCGGAGATCTCCAGGACCTCCTCCTTATTCTTCCTGTAGCGCTCGATCTCGTTGGTCCGGCGGTAATAGCAGAATGCGCACTCGTTCTTGCAGTAGGTCGAGAAGTACACGAAGCCGTACATGAAGATCTTGTTGCCGAACTCCCTGTCCCTGACGCGGGAGGCTGCCTGATAGAGTGCATTATTGAAGTCTGGGTCATTGTAAGAAAGGACTGCTTCCATCTCGTCGACGGTAGGCTTCTGTCCATCTTCCCAGGTCTTGATAGTATCGTATAGATCCATCACGATACCTCAGTTAATCTTGTACCCGTTGAGGTAGTTGACGGACTTCCCGGTCTTCTTCACGCTTCCGTCGCCGTCCCTCATCATGATGAGACGTTCCAGACCGAAACCTGCTCCGCACCAGGGCTCGTTGATATTGTGGGCCTTGTCGAGGTAGTGGGGTCCGACGGCGGCAGAACAGACTTCTTCACCGTCAACCTCCACGTCGATGGTCTCCTTGTAGACATCGGATTCCTCGTGGACCAGTTCGTAATCCAGTCCGATGGTCTTCATGACGATGTCGATGTAATGCTTGATCTTCTCGGTGGTATCGCCCTGGGGACCCATGTCCACGAGGTTCAGCATGGTGAACTCCTCGAGGTGGTCGTTGCTGTGGGACTCGGCCCTGAAACAGGAACCGATCTCGAAGAACTTGACGGGACCGTCGGTGTGTCCCCTCAGTTCCCTCATGATGTTGTAGAGATTGATGGCATGCATAGGGCGGAGACAGCGCTTATCATCGACCCAGAACACCTGCTGGTACAGAGGGTGGTTCTCGTCGATGGTCATCTTGGCCAGCTCGGCCTTGGAGATGAGGATGGGTGTCTTGACCTCGATGAATCCTTCCTTGATGAGCGCCTCGGACAGCTGAAGTTCGAGTTCCATCAGGCGGTGGTGGCGGGGATTGGCGATCATGTCGCGGATGCCCTTCTCGTTCTCCCTCTGGAGCTTGGACATCATCTTGGTGAAGGCCTTGTCGCGCTCTTCTTCAGTCTCGAATTCGCTCTCGTTCTTCGGCTCGTGGCCGTACTCTCTCAGACGCTGGATTTGCGGGTCCGTCAGTTTGCATGTCATGATATCTGTCCATACGGATTTTGTGAATGTGGAGAAATGGCGAGAGGCCGGGGCGTCGAACCCCGCTGGCTAGGTTTTAGAGACCCGCTGATCGCCGGATCGCCCCCCAGTTTAAACTGATTCAAAAAAGAAGCCGTTCAGGCCTAATTCGCCATCTAAATTCCCCCCTTGGAAGAATAGATGGTCGAAACAGAACAAGTTGCAAGGCATTCGCTGAGAAGGAAAGAAATGCCGGAATTACTCCTGAGAACCTCCTCGGATGCCATGCTTGTGGTATCCCCGTATTCGGTATATAACGGTTTGTTTTCCATGCCAATTAGCATTAAAAATAGATGTCTGGCACATCTGTATGAGAGCCCGACAGGACTCAGAAATCCATGCCGCACAGGGAGATCGTGTGCATGGCGTTCTCGTAGATGTCGAGATACTCCTGAGAGGGCCTGAGGGTATCCAGGTCATAACACTCCTGGAACTTCTTACCCATGGGTGCGCTGTGATAGTTCAGCTCATACCTGTGCAGGATGCTGTCTACGATACTGTTGGCAGCCTCGATGCTCATACCGCATGCTGCGGAGGATGCTTCTCCGAGCATCCTTGCCTCGAGTCCGGTGGCCCGGTCCTGCAGAACACCTTTGCCAGGTGCCACACCGGAAAGGAGTTCCCTTCCGGAGACGGTGTCGACGATGGCTTGTGCCGCCACTTCGAGAAGACACATCTCGGTGCAGGGACCTGCAATCGTATAGTACTGGTTGGCGAGAAGTACATCGGTATTGGTGTCCAATGCACGGGCTGCGTGAGCGGCAACCTGGAGACACTCCCTGTTGGAAGTGTTGCCCCACCTGATGTGTACGGGTCCGTCGAGATGGATATCGCAATTGAAGAGCACGAAAGAAGCCAAGGTGGCAGCCACATCGCAGATGGCGGTCTCCTCGACGCTGCTGACATATCCTCCCATGATGGGCATCTGCTCGATCATGATGGTATCTCCGGAAAGATGCCATCCCGCAATCATGTTCATGAACGAGGAATTCACCTTGAGCTCGTTCATCTGGGAACATTCGTGGCAGTCACAGCTGCGAAGTCCGTTGTTAACCATGCTGGCGGACATGCGTCCCACAGCAGACAGGGGAGTCTCGGGGCCCTAAATACCCATACCGGGGCGTCCGGCCATGCTGACCGCTTCGCGGATATGCCTGATCTCGGACATGGTAGCCTTGATCTCCCAGGGACTGTCGGTGACAACCGAACGTCCGTTGATGGTGTTGATAACACCTGACACTATACCGTCGACCATCGGTTCCTGGGCATAGGTGGAGATTACTTTTTCGAAAATGTTCTCGCTGATGGGGGCACCCGTGGGTCCTCCCTCTACAATGGGTTTCCTGAATGAATTGCCCCTGCGGGGCTTGAGTGTGCATTTATCCTTGCCGGTACCGAGGGTCAGCTTCTTAGGCGCCATCTTGAGACCCTGATAGATCTCCTCTTCCTCGAGAGAAAGCGCCTTTCCGAGGTCGTTGCAGTAGATGCCGCAGCTGAGAAGCATATCCATGCCGGCCATAAAGAGCCTGTCGCACATCTCGTCATCGGTGGGGATAATCTCGTGCCCGAAGAACAGGTCGTAACTCTCTTTGAGCATCTTGGCCCTGCGGGGAATGATCTCGTAATCCCACTGCTGCTCGGTAACCCTCTTTCCATTGGCGAAGCGATCGTAGGCTTCGAAAACATCGACGAATCTGCTTACTGCCATGACACTGCACCGTTTTTCGTAGTATCACTGTTAAGTATAAAATCCCCGCCCCTACCCGCGGAGGAAGACTTACGTCCAACAAAATGGCAATGCAAATAGGGGAAGCCCTGCGGGGAAACCCGCAGGGGCGAGGCCCGGGGGAGGGCCTCTTAAAGGTTTGGTAATCAGTGTTTGATGTCGAGACCGCAGTCCCTGATGGTCTGGAGAGCCTTGTCGTAGACCTCGAGGTACTCCTTGGTGGGCTTGACGGTGGTAACGTCGTAGCACTCCTGGAAGGTCTTTCCGATGTCCTGGTTCTGGTAGGTAGGCTCGTAGATCTTGTACAGGTTGGCGATGGTCTCGTTCATGTCGGACACTTTCTGTCCAGCGGCGCAGCGGGCAGCCTCTCCCATGACACGGGCCTCCATTCCGGTGAACCTGTCAAGGATAACTCCCTTTGCAGCTGCGGATCCGGAGAGAAGCTCCCTTCCGGAGACGGTATCACAGATTGCCTGGGTTGCGGTCTCGAGGAGACACATCTCAGTGCAGGGTCCTGCCATGGGGTAGTACTGGTTAGCGATGAGCAGATCGGTGTTGTTGTCGATAGCTGCTGCAGCGTGTCCAGCGACCTGGAGGGTCTCTTTTGCGGTGGTGACTCCCCACCTGATGTGGATAGGTCCGTCAAGGTGGAAGTTTCCGCTGAAGAGAGCGAAGGATGCAAGGGTGGTTGCGACATCGGAGATTGCGGTCTCCTCGACTCCACCGGTGTATCCACCGAAGATAGGCATCTGCTCGATCATGATGGTGTCGCCGGATACGGTCCAGCCTGCGAGCATGTTGAGTCCGCAGAGATCCATCTTGAGTTCGTTGAGCTGAGAGCACTCGTGTGCGTCGGTGATCCTGTGTCCAGCGTTGGGACAGTCAGCGACAAGCCTTCCTCCGACGGTCAGAGGAGTCTCGGGTCCCTAGACACCGAGTCCGGGCCTTCCGGCACGAGTCCTTGCCTCTTTGGTCATCCTGAGCTCCTGCATGGTAGCGCGGATTTCGTAAGGGGTTCCGGATTTGGCTTTCTTTCCCTCGACAGTGTCCATAACTCCGTCGACAAGGTCATCAACGACTGCTTCCTGAGCGTAGGACTGCATGATCTTAATGAACATCTCTTCGGATACAGGGGATCCGGTAGGTCCTCCCTGGATGATGGGCTTGACGGGACTGTTTCCGTGCCTGGGGTAGAACCTTGCGATGTCCCTTCCCTCTCCGAGAATGAGCTTCTTGGGGGTCTTCTTGATTCCCTCCCAAATCTCCTCTTCAGTGACGTGCATGACACGGCCGAGGTCCTGACAGTAGAATCCGACGGTGGAGAGCATCTCAAGACCGGCCTGGAACAGGGCGTTCTTGGTCTCGTTGTCCTCAGGGACGGACTGTCCGGGCTCGAATTTGAGTTTGTACTTCTCTTTGAGAGCGGTCAGGTTCTGGGGGATGATGGTGTAATCCCACTCGTTCTCGGGGACTTTCTTTCCCTTGACGAACCTCTCGTATACATCGATAACGGTAAGGGGCCTAGTTGCTGCCATTTATTTCACCTTTTTCGATTGTTGTTTGATCCTGCCGATCAAGCGATCAGGCTGTCGCAGAGTGCGATGACTTCGTTTGCGGTTGCAGAGTATCCGTCGGCCTTGATTTCGTCGGCGAACTCCTTGGAGCAGGGTGCACCTCCGACGATGACTTTTGCCCTGTTCTCCATCTCGTCCCTGATCTGGACAAGCTCCCTCTGGGATTCGAGGGTGGTGGTCATGAGTGCGGATCCTGCGAGGATGTCTGCGTCGTTCTCGTCGGCAGCGTCCATGAATTTCATTCCGTCCGCGTCAGGTCCAAGGTCGATGACGTTGTAACCGGCTCCGCGGAGCATTGCACAGCAGACGTTCTTTCCGATCTCGTGGATGTCTCCCTCGACAGTTCCGAATACGACGGTTCCCTTGAGTGCGCCTGCACCGGCGGTCATGAGGGGCTCGAGGATTTTGAGTGCGACCTCCATTGCCTTAGATGCTGCAACAACCTGAGGCAGGTAGATCTCTGCTGCGTCGAACCTCTTTCCGATGACTTCCATTCCCTTTCCGAGTCCATCTCCGATGATCTCTCCGACGGGAATCTTTGCGTCGATTGCTGCCTTGGTGGCAGAGTCGGCGAGTTTGAAGTCCCAAGTCTCGATGGCCTTCTGAAGGTCGGCCATAATCTGTTCGTTTGCCATAGTCTTTTCCTCCATGCACGTTTTAGGCCGCAGTTACCTGCGGTCTTTTCGTGTTAGATTGATATTTCCATGGTCAGTATTTAAGTTTATCTCCGAATTAAGGGGTCTTCAATTTTTACATATTAAAACTTTACTATGTCTGAAAAATATTGTATATAAATGTTATCATTCGTGGCGGCCCATTGGATTTATTGATGTTATCAATATTAACAAAATCATCATTTTTAATGATTAAATCAATAAAAAATATCACATTCTTACTGTATTTTGCATCCATCCATCATATTTTACAGTTAGACTTAAATATGATGCCAAAAAAATTAAAAATTAATAGAGATAAACACGTATCCAAGAGGTGTTTAATTATTCGTCTGTTCGTTATTTTTATTATATACGAATAATAAAATAGGAAGGTGTTGGCCTATGCAGGATACTGAATCTTTCCTAAGGAATATGACCGAAGCCCTCGTGGCGCTCGATCGTGACAATGTTCTGAATTATCTGGAAAAGTCACTTTCCGCAGGAATCGATCCCGAAACGATCATCTCCGATTCGCTATCTGTCGGGATGGACTCTATCGGCCGCCTTTTCGACAACGGGAAACTCTTCCTCCCGCAGGTACTGCTTGCATCACAGATTATGGATGAGGCCATGGAGATTCTCAGCAAGAAGATGAATACTGAAGGATCCGACCATTACCGCGCCATCATCGTGATGGGGACGGTCTCCGGTGATATCCATGATATCGGGAAGAACGTCTGCTGTGCAATGCTCAGGGGCGCCCGCTACAAGGTGATCGACATCGGCAACGATGTCTCTCCCGAAGATTTCGTCAGGTGTGCAACCGAGAACTCCGCTGATGCCGTCGGGGCCTCGTCCCTCATGACCACCACTCTCGTGGCACAGAAGAAACTGGTGGAAACCATGGACGAATTCGGCTGCAAGGCTCTGAAACTCTTCGGCGGAGCGCCCTGCACAGAAGAATGGGTTAACTCCATCGGAGGGGACGGGTATTCCTCCAACGGACATGATATGGTCCTTCTCGTGGACAAGGTCCTGAAGAAGTGATTTTGAGTATACCGCACAGAATCGGATCTGCTACCAAAATTTCTGTAGAAATTAGTCAGGGCGGTTTGACCGCCCTGTACCGGGGTTGCCCCCGGTTTGAATTGTTTTCAAGCGGACTCTGCAATCGCTTTCTTCTGCACCCATACCCAGATAGGGATGAAGAGCAGGAGGATGGTGAATCCGATCACAGCGGGCACGTAGGAGTTGCCGGATGCGACGTAGCTCCAGTACACAAGGCACACGAGGAGCACGATCTGCATGCAGCACATGAACGCACCGACATAGGTGTAGAATCCGGGGGCCTTGAAGGGCCTGGGGAGATCCTTGAACTTGGGGTCCCTCCTGGATTTCACGAATGCTGCGAGTGCCACGAAGTTCGCGATCGCATATCCCATAGCTGAAGCGGACAGCACGGTCATGACCGATGTGTCGATGCCTGCCATAGGCAGTACGCAGAGCACGAACATCAGGATGGTGTTGAACACCGACACGAAGAGCATGGCGTGAACGGGCATACCGTGGTCGTTGAGCTTTCCGAACCAAGCGGGAAGGTTGCCCTCCCTGGCCATGGAGTGCATCGCCCTGGAAGATCCAAGGTATCCGGTCTGGATGATGAGGATCATGGCGATGATCAGGACGACCAGCGCGATCATTCCTCCGATCTCGCCGAAGGCAGCGATGGCGATCGGGTGAAGGGAGTGGTATCTTGCATCCTCGAGTCCGTCCTGTCCGATCTCTCCGTACATGAGGAAGGGCACGAGGAAGTACAGTGCGAGACAGATGAGTCCGCAGCTGAAGAGTGCCTTGGGGGTGTCGTGTCCGGGATCCTTGTACTCGGGACCGTAGATGGCGGCGGTCTCCCATGCGCAGGAGGACCACTGTCCGAGTCCGAAGCATCCGAGGACCAGCACGATGGACATCATGTCAGAGTATCCGACGACGGGGAAGTGCCATGCGTTGGAGATGTTGGAGAACTGGAAGTTCCCGATGTCTCCGACGAGGATGATTACGATAGGGATGAGTGAGATGATAGCAAGGACCATCGCAAGCTTACCGCCGCCCTCGAGACCGCGGGAGGACATGATGAACATGCCGATGACCACGACGAGGATGACAGCCATGCTGAGTGCAAGGTTCTGCATATCAGAGAGTTCCCATCCGCCCATGACGGTGATGTATTCGACGATGAGGCCCGAGAAGATGTATACAACAGGGGTCCATGCGAACCAATAACACCAGGAGGCGAATGCCCCGATGAATTTACTCTTATCTATCTGTCCTGGCGCAACGTTATCAGACTGGAATACAGTCTGTGCGCATCCAGGCAAACCGGTTGCCTGGGGGAATGTGGTGACCATCTCTGCGTAAGCGATGTTCTGAACGAATCCCTGAAGAACTCCGACGGTCCAGGTGAAAATACAGAGGGCCCAGATCATTGAGCCGACATCGTATAGACCGGGGAGGATCAGCAGGGGAACGCCGAGTGCCACGAACATTCCGTCTTTCCAGCTTACTGTACGCTGGAGCTGACTAGTCTCGTTTCCTTCGCTCATTGGTATTCACCAATAAAAAATTGAAGGGGGGCTGCAACCCCCCTATATGAAAGTGTTTGAATCAGTTCTTGAGCTGGCGCCTGAACAGTTCGCAGCTGTTGATCTTGATATCAAGCAGCTTCTCGATGTTCATCTTGGCAGCGATACCCCTGGGTGCTCCGGGGATACCAGTGCAGCTTCCGATTCCGAGCTCCTCACGGAGGTCCCTCATGATGCACTCATCGGCAATCTCGACGGTGTCGAGTCCGAGCTTCTTTGCAACGTACTCTTTTGCCTTGTCGAGCTTCATGTTCTTTGCGTACATCATACGGGCAACAAGGTCACCAGTGGTCCTGATTCCCTGCATACCGGAGGTCATAAGGTGGGGGATGTCCATTCCGACGGGATCTCCCACTCCAACCTATACTCCATCGACTTTGGCAATCTCGACCATAGCCTTGTTACACCTGGAGACTGCATCTACAGGAGGGGTCTCCTTCATGGGGATTCCGCCGACACCCATACCGAGGTCAACGTGGACGGGTATAGGGGACTGCTCGACGGCTGCCTTGATGAAGGTGACGGACCTGGCGAGGTTCCATGCGAGGGATTTGCTGGTGTTGGTGTTGCAGACGGCTCCGAAGACGTTGGCTCCTGCCTGTGCAATGACCTTTGCCTGCTGGTGGGGGTAGAGTCCGGCGCAAACGGTGCCCTCGAACTCGATCATTCCGTGGATTCCCATGACGGACTCTCCGGCTGCACCGACGTTGATGTATGCCTCAGGGCATGCTTTCCTCAGTGCTTTTACTCCGTTCAGAGTTCCGACGAAGTCTGCGTCTCCTGCAGATCCAGTGGTGTCGAAGTTGAATCCATCGGATCCAGCTGCCTGGATGTGGGTTCCGACGTACTCGATGTCCCTTGCGAGGTGCTCAGCGGCTGCCTCGGAGGATGCCATGGACTCGTCGATCTTGAACTCCCTCATGAGGTCTGCGGGGTTGGGGTAAGGTCCGTCAGGAGCGTAGTAAAGTCCCATGTTGGGCATTGCTCCATAGAAGTAAGGAGCAACGATGACGTCCTGGATCTCTTCCATGGTCTGTTTCTCCATGGAGATGATGGGCTTGACAGGCTTGACAGAGTAGTCAGAGTGTGCAAGCTCGAAGGTGTCTGCTCCGAGTGCCCTCTCGTGGAGGAGAGCGGCCTCGAGCCTTCCCATGTCGACTCCGTTTCCGGAGTTTCCGTTGTCACCGGTGAAGTCAAGCTGACCGATATCGTAGGTCATGACGACCTCTTTACCGGGTGCAACTCCAACGACACGGTCCTGGCAGGTGATGATGTCGCAGATGTGCTCCATCTGGTCGTCGGTAAGGGCGGGGATGGTTGCGATGTCTGCTGCATCTGCGGTTCCGGCCTGGATGTCCGCGATGATTTCCTCTTTGGTCATCTCGATCCTGCGTCCGTCTCCGGACCTGGTGTAGTATTTAGCCATTTGATATTCCTCTCAATAAGACTCTTACGAGCAATCAAGCGTCCTGTGCGACCTTCTTTGCCTTGTCGGTGGTCTCGTTTGCGGTCTCTCCGTAAATGTCTGCACCGATCTTGTCACAGTAGATCTGGGTAATGGGGGCTCCGCCGACCATCATGGTGACTTTGTCCCTGAGGCCCTGCTCCTTGGTGATGTCGATGATGGTCTTCATGACGGTCATGGTGGTGGTCATGAGAGCGGACATTCCACAGAAGTTGCATCCTCCCTTGATCTCATCGATGAATTTCTGGGTGGGTACGTCACGTCCGAGATCGTGGACCTCGAATCCGGCGCACTGGAGCATAGTGGAACAGATGGACTTTCCGATGTCGTGGACATCTCCCTCGACGGTTCCCATAACTGCAAGTCCGAGTTTCTCAGTGGATCCTCCGGCGGATGCGAGCTTGGGGCCAAGGATCTCCATTGCCTTGTTCATTCCGGCTGCTGCGGAGAGAACGTGGGGCAGGAAGAGCCTTCCCTTCTGGAAAAGAACTCCGACCTCGGTCATTCCAGCGGACATTGCGTCGATGATGGCGGTAGGGGCCATTCCGGCGGCGTCTGCTTTGTTGACTGCATCGATGATGCCAGGGAGCTTGACAGCTACCATTGCATCGTAGAGAGCTTTGCTTTCTGCTTCAAATGCCATTTTGTTTTCCTCCAATCGGATTTTGCAATCCAATTGTCCCATAAAACTTATCCGTGCTATATAATGATTTTTAGGTTGCAACCAACTGTATATAAATGCAACGTTTAAGCATCAAACACCCGTTAAGAAAATCCGTCAGCAAAACGAACAAAAATTGTATATTATTTATAAGAAAGAGATATCCAAAATTTGTTCGTAGCTAAATTTATATACAAAAATGATTCCAAAAACTTATATTTATAAAGGAACGTCGCAAAATGTACATTACTCTGTTGGATGTATGATCATCCAACCAAGTATCAAACTCATTCCGATACCCGCAGCAATACTGCAGTACCTGTCTACACATTCTTTTTTTATCGGTGACGCGGTTGCCGATGCATGTCGCTGATCACCGTAACCTGCCCCGAATGCGGCGAGAGAATCCAGCTAAACGATGAAAAGGAATTCGGATTCTGCATGAACTGCGGCCACAGAATCGAAGTAGCCTCCGTGAAACCTCCTGCAAAGAAGGAGACCCCCAAAGAACCGGAAATCCCCGAGGAACTCAAAGAGACCTATGAGAAGGCCAAAGCCGGCGACGTCAACGCCCAATACGAGCTCGGTACCTGCTACATGACAGGCAAGATCGTACACCAGGATTTCGAACAGGCACTCGTTTGGCTCAACAAAGCCGCCGACCAGGGAGAACCCTTCGCTATGTACAATATCGGAATCCTGTACTCCTGCGGTCACGGGGTCAAACAGAACTGCTCCAAGGCTCAGCTCTGGTTCGCCAAGGCCAACGAGCACGGACTCATCGACAGGATTAATGAGGCCAAAGCAAAGCAAAAATCCCAGTAATCTGGAACAAAACCTCTTCCCAACCACTTATCTGTCCAAAAATACCCAGGTGCGGCAGCCGGGATTCGAACCCGAGTTCTAACCTTGGCAAGGTTAAGTGCTAACCAACTACACTACTGCCACAGTGGGTACTGCGAGGATTGACTCAATCCATATAAAGCTTATGTTGGGGCCTGGGCCCGCCTTTATGCGGACCTCAGTGGCCGAACATGAGCTTGGTCTGGAGAATGGGCTCGCAGGTGAGATTCAGTCCGAGCTTCCTCAGGATGGAAATGTCCTGGGGATACTGTGTGACGGAACAGTGGATATCGCAGCCTTTCAGGAAACCGATCTGGTCGAGAGCCTTCTTGGCAAGCTGGTCCTTGGAAGCCGAAATCGATAGAGCCAGCATCATCTCATCCGCACGGAGCATGGTGTTCTCGAAACCGAGGATCTGGGTCCTCATGTCCTGGATGGGTTTGATGATCTCCGGCAGGACGATGTCCTTCTCCTTGTGGATCTTGGCGATGTACTTCAGAGCATTGAGGATGGCGGCGGATACCGCGGTGAGGTCCTTGCTGCGCTTTCCGAGGACGATGGTACCGTCCTCGAGCTCGATTCCGGCGATGGCCTTGGAATACTCCGCGGCCGCATCCCTGACGGTCTTGTACAGGGGGAAGTCGTCGGGAGATACGTTGGCCTGCTTCATGATGGTGTCCATCCTGCTGACGGCCTTGTCGCCCACCTTGCCAGAGAGCTTCTCCACGTGGGTGCGGTAGTACCTCCTTACAATCTCCCTCTTGGAGGCCTCGTTGACCACGTCTTCGTTGCAGATGCAGAATCCCACATGGTTGACACCCATATCCGTGGGGGACTGGTAAGGGCTCTCACCAAGCATCTTCTCGAAAAGCGCCTTCAGGACGGGGAAGGTCTCCACGTCGCGGTTGTAGTTGACGGCGGTGATGCCGTGGGCGGCGAGATGGAACGGATCGATGAGGTTGATATCCTCCAAGTCCACGGTCGCCGCTTCGTAGGCTAGGTTGACAGGGTGGTACAGGGGGAGGTTCCATACTGGGAAGGTCTCGAACTTGGCGTATCCGGAACGGATGCCCTTCATATTGTCCTGATACACCTGGGACAGCGAGACTGCGAGCTTTCCGCTGCCGGGTCCGGGGGCGGTGACGAGCACGACAGGGGCGGTGGTCTCGACATACTCGTTCTTGCCGTATCCGTTCTCGCTCACGATGAGGTCGATGTTCTCGGGATAGCCGTGGATAGGGTAGTGGAGATAGCTCTTGATGCCCCTCTCCTGGAGCACCTTCCTGAAGATGTCGGCCTCCGGCTGCCCGGCATACATGGTGAGGACGACGGTACCGGTCTTGATTCCCCAGCTTTGGTACTGCTCGATCATGCGGAGACACTCGATATCGTAGGTGATTCCGAGATCTCCCCTCTCCTTGCTCTTCTGGATATCCTGACAGTTGACGCAGACGATGGCTTCCAGCTTGTCCTTCATGGTGGAGAGCATGCGGATCTTGTTGTCGGGAAGGAATCCCGGGAGGATCCTGGATGCGTGCATGTCGTCGAAGATCTTGCCGCCGACCTCGAGGTACAGTTTACCTCCGAACTTCGCCATGCGGTCGAGAATTGCTTTCGTCTGCAGTTCGGTGTACTTCTTACTATCAAAGCCGAGGGCAGTCATGTTAACTTCGTTCAAAATCCGTTCTTGGTTTTTGAATATTTGGATATCGATTTTTCACATGAACGTCTGTTATGTCCGAGAACGAACAGCAGATATACCCCCTTGTCGGATATCGTCAGCATGGAGAAGACCAACCCTATGAGGATCCTCGACCGCGCCGGGATCGGCTACACGGTCCACGACTACAGCGCATCCGGCAAGATTGCCGCCATGGATGTGGCGGAGGAGATGGGGGAGAACCCGGAGGAGGTCTTCAAGACCCTGGTCACCCAGGGGAAGTCCGACAGGTATTACGTCTTCGTTCTTCCGGCGACCTGCGAGCTCGATCTGAAGAAGGCAGCCGCCAGCGTGGGAGAGAAATCCGTTGCCATGATTCCGCAGAAGGAACTGCAGCCCCTGACGGGCTACGTGCACGGAGGATGTTCGCCTCTGGGTATGCGGAGATCCCTGAAGACTGTCATTCACAAAACTGCCGCCGACTGCAACAGATTCTACGTCAGCGGCGGGAAGGTTGGGCTCCAGCTGGAACTCGATTTCAAAGAATTGGAAAAGGTTTTGGACTATGTCCTGGCGGACATAGCGAGGTGACCCCGGAGGGGATCACCTCTCGATGACCTTGACGATGACCTTCTTTCCCCTGTACTTGACCTTGGGGACATCCATCAGCATGCGGTTGCCGAAATCGCGGTGGACCTCGACGGTGGATTCCTCCTCCCCGAGGTTGATCTTTCCGATAGCTGCGTCCATGATGTGGCCGATCTTATTGATGTGGTCGGCGAGTTTGACCTTTCCGAGACCGTCCTTCTTTCCGAGGTTGATGCTGAAGGTGACCATTCCGAAGGGATCTGAGAGCTGATCGTAATCGACGACCTTCCTGATGGTGTCGCGGGCACCCTCTTCTGCCTCGGGAACGTCCCTCCTCTCGATCTTGATTCCGGTCCTGAGCTCGAACTCACGGATGAGGAACTCCTCCTCCGAGGTGACGAAGGATACTGCGGTACCCCTGTTTCCGGCCCTTCCGGTCCTTCCGATCCTGTGGATGTAGGTGTCGATCTGCTCGGGCATGTCGTAGTTGATGACGTAGTTGATGTCATCGATGTCAATACCCCTGGCGGCGACATCGGTGGCGATGAGGAGGTCGGTCTTGCCGCTCCTGAAGTCGTTCATGACCTTCTCCCTCTTGCCCTGTGCCATGTCTCCGTGGATGGCCTCCACCTTGTAGTTGTACTGCTTGAGCCTCTGTTCGAGGGTGTCGACCATCTTGATGGTCTGACAGAAGATGAGCGCCTTGGGCTTGTCGATGTCGAGGATACGGGTGAGGGCCCAGGACTTGTTCCTCCTGCCGACGCTGATGTAATATGCATCGATGAGGTCGAGGGGGATGTCGTCCTTGGAGACGTTGATCTCCTTGGGTTTCCTCATGTAATCGGATGCGAGCCTCTTGATGTCCTCGGGCATCGTGGCGGAGAACATCAGCATCTGGCGCTTCTCGGGGCAGGCTTTGAATATGAACTCGATGTCGTCGATGAAACCCATGTCGAGCATGCGGTCCGACTCGTCCATAACGATGACCTTGATGGTGGTGAGGTCGAGGTATCCGCGCTCGATCATGTCCCTGACACGTCCGGGGGTTCCGGCCACGATATCGCATCCGGCCTCCAGCTCGTCGACCTGCCTCTCGATGCGTGCTCCTCCGTAGATGGCGACGCAGACATGACCGGTGTATGCGGCCATCTTGTTGAGCTCCTCGGAGACCTGCACGGCCAGCTCCCTGGTGGGTGCGAGTACGATTGCGCTGGGCTTCTGCTGCTCAGAGGGAATGTTGGAAATGATGATGGATCCGAATGCTCCGGTCTTACCGGTACCGGTCTGTGCCTGTGCGATGAGATCGTATCCGTTGAGTCCAAAGGGGACGGCTTCCTGCTGGATGGGGGACGGCTCCTCCCATCCCATCTCATCCAATGCTTTTGCTAGGTCCTCGGATAATCCGAGTTTGGTGAATTTGGAGATCATATGAATCACTTGATCTGAACAACAGCCTGCGACTTCCGCAGACATCACATCGTTCTTGCTTGCGCGTATTATAAAGGCGATTAAAAATGTATGGTGCTGACAAGGACATCCAACCCCTGTCTTTTCCCAAATTTTTAATTTCGGATAACCCGCTCTACCTCCGATAACATGAGTATCGTTGCTATCATCTCCAGTCCCGAGAAAAACGGGAACACCGAAGCCGTGGTAAACAGGATCGCTGAGTCAGCCAAGGCAAACGGACAGGAAACACAGGTATTCCACCTCAACACCATGACCAACAAGAAGGGCTGTCAGGCATGCTTCGGATGCAAGGCTAAGGGCCGCTGCGTGCAGAAGGACGACCTCACCCCCGTGCTCGATGCCATCCGCGAGGCGGACGGAATCATCCTCTCCACCCCCGTATACTTCGGAGAGGCCTGCGGACAGTACAGACTCCTCGAGGACAGGTTCTTCGGATTCCTCGACGGTTCCTTCGCTCTCAACATGCCCGCCGGAAAGAAGGTCGCCATCGTCGTCGCCGCAGGTACCGCAGGTGCGGACACCCTCGCCAACAAGATCGAGGGAGTTATGACCAACTTATTCAAGTGCCAGTGTGTCGGAAAGATCACCTTCAACACTGCCAACAACAAATCCTTCGCAGCCGAGAACTCCGACGTGATGACCCAGGCCGACGCGATCGGAAAGAAATTCTGAAACCTCAAAACGAGGGGGCAAAACCCCTCGGATACTTATTGCTGGCACATCCGTGCCATGAGAAATAGAACCCCGGGTCTCCCCGGGGAAGAAATGTTTACTGCTCGATGACCAGGAGGGCATCGCCGCACTGTATGGTGGATACCTCCCTGCCGTTGAGGGAAAGGATCTTCTTGACCTCGAAGAACTCGGGTCCGAGCTCGACGCTCTCGCCGTCGGCCTGCAGGACGACCTTGCCGGTTGCGATCTGAGCTGCGATATCCTCGGGGGCAGCTGCCTTGAGGGCGGCCACGATGGACTTGGCCTTGTCCTTGAAGGCGGGACCGAGCTTTCCGTAGACGGGTTTGACCTCGGCGACCTTCTCGACCAGGTCGGCCTTCTCAGCGATCTCGAACTCCTTGGCGTTGACTCCCTGCTGGATATCCTCCGCGGACATCCTGTACATGGCGCTGTTGCCTCCGATGATCTCCAGCCTGGAGATCTCGGCGGCGAGGTTGATCTTCCTCTCGGCCTTCCAGGCGCGGACCTGGGCGATGAACTCGGCCGCGGTGTCTCCGGCCTTCACGGCCTCGGCGTCGATCTCCTCGGCGACGGGCCAGGAGGTCAGGTGGACGGATTTGCATCCGTCGAACTTGGCATAGTGGGACTGGTAGACCTCCTCGGTGATGTGGGGCATGAAGGGTGCCAGCAGCTTGATCGCGTTGAGGAACACGGTGTAGAGGGTGTAGACGACAGCGTCGTCGGACCTCTTCTTGACCATCTCGACGTAGTCGTCGGCGAAGACGTGCCAGATGAACTCCTCGACATACTTCATGGCCTTATCGAACTGGTAGACGTCGAGGCAGTCGCCGGTATTCTTGATGGTCTCGGCGAGCTTACCGATGATCCACCTGTCGGCGGTCCTCAGGTCGGAGGGCCTGGCGGGTGCCGCGGTCAGTTTCTCGAAGTACCTGGAGACGAACTGTCCCAGGTTGTAGACCTTGATGGCGATCTTCTTGCCGC
The DNA here is from genome assembly GCA_001560915.1 of methanogenic archaeon ISO4-H5. Taxonomy (NCBI): domain Archaea; kingdom Methanobacteriati; phylum Thermoplasmatota; class Thermoplasmata; species methanogenic archaeon ISO4-H5. The sequence goes on from CP014214.1 coordinate 1,431,634, forward strand.
GGACGACATCCTTCTCGCGGAAGGCATGGTCGATTCCGAGCGAGCAGTTGGCTGCGAAGTACCTCAGTGCGTCCGCACCGTATTTCTCGAGGATGGGTATGGGGTCGATGACGTTTCCGATGGAGGAGTGCATGGGGGTTCCGTCGGGGGCCATGATGAATCCGTGGATCATGATGTCCTTCCAGGGGATGCATTCCTCGATCTGCTCCGCCCTGAGGATGGAGTAGAATGCCCAGGTCCTGATGATATCGTGGGACTGGGGCCTCATGGACATGGGGAAGAGCTTCTTGTGGAGCTCGGGATCCCTCTCCCAGAAGGTGTTGTACAGAGAAGAACCGGAGGAGTCCATCCAGGTGTCGAACACGTCGGTGCATCCGATAAACTCGGTACACCCGCACTCGGGACACTTGTCGACAGGAGCTTTGTCCTCGGTGGGGTCCACGTAGTTCCTGGCCTGCTCCTCGGTGGCGCAGACGGCATGGCCGCACTTCTTGCATTCCCAGATGGGGACGGGGGTGGCGAAGATCCTCTGCCTGGAGAGGACCCAGTCCCACCCGAGGGAGTTGGTCCAGTCCTCGAGACGGACCTTCATGAACTCGGGATACCAGTTGATCTCGGATGCCCTCTTGAGGATGGCGTCCTTGAATGAAGTGGTCTTAAGGAACCACTGGGGGACCTGCAGGAACTCGATGGGGGAGTGGCACCTCCAGCAGATGGAGACCTGCTGGGGGTTGTCTTCCTGATGGTCGAGGACACCCATGGCTTTCAGGTCCTCGATGATGGCCGCGCGCGCATCCGCGACCTTCATGCCTGCGTATTTGCCGGCGAGCTCGGTCATGCAGCCGGCCTCGTCGATTCCCTTCTCGAGCTCGAGGTGGTACTTCATGATCCACTCGAGGTCTGCCTTGTCTCCGATGGTACAGATCATGACGTTTCCGGTACCGTATCCGAGTTCGACCTTGGGGTCGGCGATGACCTTGACGTGCCTTCCGTAGATGGGAGTGATGAGTTCCTTGCCGACCAGGTGGGCCTTCTCCTTGTCGTCGGGGTGGACAGCGACGACTTTACAGGTGCAGAGCAGCTCGGGCCTGGTGGTGGCGATCATCATGTAATCGTCGGTGCCGGCGATCTGGAACTTGAGGTAGTTGAGCTTGTTGACGTTGTCTTTGTACTCGACCTCGGCATCGGCGAGGGCGGTCATACATCCGGGACACCAGTTGATGGGGTAGCTTGCCTTATAGACGAGTCCGCGGTTGAACAGCTTGACGAAGGAAAGCTGGGTGATGCTCCTGTAGTAAGGGGCGTCGGTCTGGTAGTAGATGGAAGGATCCATGGACTCTCCGAGGATCTCGAAGTCATGGGTCATCTTCTCGATGAAACCGTTGGCATACTCCTCGCACAGCTCCCTGTACTTCTTCCTGGGGGTGTTGAGCTTGTTGATGCCGTGCTTCTTCTCCACCTTGACCTCGATGGGGGTTCCGTTCACATCGAAACACAGGGGGAAGAACACGTTGCATCCCTTCATCCTGTGATACCTGGCGGCGAAATCGATGAGGGAATATCCGGTGGCGTGTCCGAGATGGAGGGGACCGGAGGTGTACCTAGGGGGGTTGTCGATGCTGAAGACGGGCTTGTCGGACTTGGGGTCGAAGCGGTAGACTGCCTCCTTCTTCCACATGTCCTCCCAGCGTTTCTCTATTTCTGCGCAGTCGTATGCCATGTTAAACGACGCTCGTATAATGGTTTACATAAAATAGGTTGCGCATGCGCACACGCACCCCCGCGCGGGCATGAACAAAGACGTCCGGACACAGAAAAATGATAGTGCCAGACAGGTTAATCGGAGGGGGTTGGCCCCTCCTTGGATTTCACTTTCTTCTTCTCGTCGAGCTTATCCTGTCCTTGTCGGACTTGATTGCCTCCTCGAACTTCTTCAGCAGATCCTTATTGGCCTGGATGAGATCCCAGCCAATCTGCTTGGCGTTGAGCACCCTTCCGTTGTAGAACAGCTTCCCGATGAGACTGTACTTCTTCCTGTCTCCGGTCTCGTTGTACCTGGCGACATGGATGTTGAGGGACTCAGGCTTGACGATCTTGGTTATCTTCGACATCTCGTTCTGGATATCGGAGTACATCGCATCGGCATAGACGCGGTCCTCTTCCGAGAGTCCACTGATCTGCACGAACAGTCCCTCCCTCTCGACGCAGTTGGCGATGAGTTCCACTATGTCGAACTCGGTCACGACACCGACGATCTCGTCGCCGTCCATGACAGGCAGGGTGGAGATGTTCTTGTCCGCCATGATGGCGGCCACCTGGGCGATGGAGTCCTCCCAGTCCACGGTCAGCACGTTGGTGACCGCGATGGTGGATACCGGAATCTGGTTGCTGGGGTTCTTGTTGAGGGTGCTTACGGACCTCTCTCCGGCCTTCCAGCTGTTCTCGATGACCTCCTTCATTCCCAGCACTCCGCTGAGATTGCCCAGCCTGTCGATGATGGGTAAGGTCCTGATGTCAAGGTCGATCATGGTCTCGATGGCTTCGGAGAGCATCTCTGTCTCCTTGGCGGTGACGACCGGCGAGGTCATGATCTCCCACACCTTGTAATCCTTAAGGGCCTTCATCCTGGAAGCGATTCCTACGATCTTGTTCCTGGTGACCACGTCGACGATTTTCTTGCCGTCGAGCACTGCGAGCTGCCTGCAGTTCTCCTTCACCATTATCTCTGCGATCTCGGTAACACCGCTGATGCATGTCAGAGTGGGGAGGTTGGTCATGACCGCCTTAACCTTGGTGGAGGGGATAGCACTCTTCTTCCTGAGCAGAGTAGAGTACTTCACCATTCCGACATAGTTCCCTCCGGATACGACAGGGATCTCCTGAAACCCGGACTTGCGCATGGCGCCGAGGACATCGGAAACGGTGTCATCCTCGCCAACAGTTGGGAACTGTCCGGCGCAGAGGTCTTTGATGGAGAAAGAATCCATCTGTGCCTTCAGAATGGTGAGCTTTTCAAGGTCTTCAAGATCATTGATAGCCATTTTTTCAATCACCGAGATTGATATCGACTCAGTCATAATTTAAAGGTTAATCCGAACAGACCTTAAACCGAAAAAGTTGCTACGATTTTCGTAAAAAATAATGTCATTGACAAGGAATGTCACGGGATGGATGCATTTCTGTCGTTAGCTTTATCTACTTGGTTATGGACGGCGGTTCCGACAGGGTCGGGGGATGGGATCTGCTGAGCTCAAATGCAGTCCGTAGACATCAAAATAGATTTAAACACGGGCCCCGAAGGGCCCTTGAATGGTTTCTCAGAGGTCGGAGAACTTCCTCTTGCCGGTGATGAGGTCGTCGATGATGGCGGGTGCGTCATCCATCCTGATCCTCTTCTGCTCGGTGGTGTCCCTGTCCCTGATGGTGACGGTTCCCTTCTTGTCCCCGTCAAGGGTGTCGTAGTCGACGGTGATGCACCAGGGGGTTCCGGCCTCGTCCATACGGGCGTACCTCCTTCCGATCTGTCCGGCGTCGTCGTAGTAGGCTTCGGCGCGGTGGGTGTGGACTGCCTCGCAGAGTTCTCTGGCGACGGTGTCGAGTCCGTCCTTGGCCATCAGGGGGAACACTCCGACCTTAATGGGGGCGACCTCAGGGGTCAGCCTGAGGACGGTGTAGTCCTCCTTCTCGTCGTAGGAATACGCATGTTCCAGCACGGTGTAGAAGATCCTATCGAGACCGCAGGAGGGCTCGATGACGTTGGGGATGATCCTCTCTCCGGAGATTTTCTCCTTGACCCTCACGACGTTGAACTTGTCGGAATCGAGGACCATCTCCTCGCCGTCGACGGTGATGGTGAGCTTTCCGTCAACGATGTCGGCAGGGGTCTTGGCTTCGATGGCATCGGTGACCGCTTTGGCCTTGCCCTTGAAGGTGGGGCCGATAACCTTGTAGTTGGCTTTGACCTTGTCCATCTCGACCTCGCGGGGCTCGTCGTACTTGACGAAGTGGGAGAGGTCGGTACCGGAGAACTGTCCGTGCCTGGTAAGGTCCCAGGCACCGCGGTCCGCGACACCGGTGATCTCGGTCCATCCGATGGAGAGGAGTGCCTCGGCGTCCCAGCAGTCGTTGGCGTAGTGGGCCATCTCGTCGGGCATGTGCTGCCTGAACCTGAGCCTTGCTGGGTCTACACCGCACCTTACCAGGAGCTGCTTGGTGGTGCCCACGAAATAGGCAAGTGCCTCGTTGGCGATGACCTTCTTCTCGACGGCCTCGCGGACGGTCATGGTGACGGTCTCGGAACCGGTGTTGGGGAGAAGGGTGAGAACCTCGTCCGCCATTTCGGGGAACCTGGGCCAGGTCTTGTCCTCTGGGTCTATGAAGAGTTCGACCTCCATCTGGTTGAACTCCCTCATACGTATCATACCCTGCCTGGGGGCGATCTCGTTCCTGTAGCTCCTGCCGGTCTGCATGACTCCCAGGGGGAGCTTCTCCCTGTTGTACCTGTAGAGATTCTGGAAGTTCATGAAGATACCCTGGGCGGTCTCGGGCCTGAGGTATCCGACACGGGAGGTACCGGGACCGATGTTGGTCCTGAACATGAGGTTGAAATCCTCGACGGGACCGAGTTTTCCGCCGCAGGTGAGGCACTTTACGTTATGTTTCTCGAAGGCCTCCTCCAGCTCCTTCTCGGTCATGGTGTCGGGGTTGTCGTAGTACTCCTTGACCAGGTGGTCGGCCCTGAAAGGGGCACCGCACTTGGTACAGTAGGTGATCTTGTCGGCGAACTTGTCAAGGTGTCCGGAGGCCTTGAAGACCTCCCTGGGCCCGACGTACTCGGAATCGATCTCGACGAATCCCTCCCTTCCCTTGTAGAGGGACCTCCAGACGTCGACGATGTTGTTCCTCAGGCTGAATCCGAGGGGCCCGTAATCATACATACCGGCGACTCCGCCGTAGATATCGTAGGAGGGCCAGATGAATCCCCTGCGCTTGAACAGGGCCATCAGGGTATCCATCGTTTTGTCGTCGCTCACTCGAGCACCCCGGTGACGGCGCGGAGCACGTCCACGTCGTAGATCATGCCGATGAGCTCGTCCTTGGTGCCGCGGACGGGGATCTGTCCGAAGTCGTTGCTAATCATGAGGCGGGCGACCTCGTTGAGGGCGGTCTTCCTGAAGACAGTGAGGGGCTTGGGGACCATGTAGTCCTTAATCTGCTTGTTGTTGTCGAAGTAGTCGCTGGTGGCGGTGTAGAACAGGGGCAGGACGTTCCTGAGACCGATGAGCTTGGTGTCGGAGACTCCGAGCTTGGCAGCGGCCTCCTCGTCGGAGACCTGATCGTTGAACATGTCACGGTCGGTGAGAATTCCGGAGAGATCCCCCTTGGCGTTGAGGATGCAGAGAGCAGCCACGTCGCTGACCCTCATGGCCGCGACAGCGTAGGAGATGGGGTCCTCCTCGTAGGCGGTGACGCAGGTGGTGTTGATGACGTCCTCCGCGGTCATGGCGGTCTTCATGTTCCTGATCTCCTTCAGGATGTCGGTAGGGGTGATGATTCCCACCAGCTTGTTCTCGTCGACCACGGGGATCCTGTGGATCCTCTTCTCGGCGAAGATCCTAGCAGCCTCGGGAAGAGGTGCGTAGGGGGAGATGGTGATGATGTGCTTCTTCATGATGAGGGACAGCTGGGTCTCTTCGAACTTCTTGAAGATGTCCCTCCTGGAGACGATTCCCATGAGCTTTCCGTCGGATGCACGGACGACGGGAAGTCCGGTGAGCTTGTTCCTCACCATCATGTTGATCACTTCGTTACGGCTTCCGGGAACCTGTGCTACGATAGGCGCGGGGGTCATTACGTCTGCTACTGTCTTCATTTCTGTTCACTCCTTGATTTTGACTGCCATGACGGGGCATTCCGTGTTCGCTATCACATATTGGGTTACGCTGCCCATGAGCATCTTCCTGATACCGGTCCTGCCGGCGGTACCCATGACCACCAGGTCGTAATTCTCCGCCAGTTCCGCAATGGTCCTGCCGGGATTGCCCTCTACGGAGACCGTCTCGCAGGATACTCCGAGGGATTCCGCGGTCTCGGATGCCTTGGAAAGAACCCTGTCCGATTCCTCGGCGAGGATGCTGTCCACATCGTCAGGGTCAGTGTTCACTGCCATCTGGAGATATGCTGCACGGTCCTTCACGAAAAGTATGGTGACGGCCGAACCCGCGTCCTTGGCGAACTCGCAGCCCTTTGCAAGGGCCTCATCCGAGAATACACTGCCGTCCACGGGGATCAGGATTTTCTGGTAACTCATACGGGGGATGCTCCCATTTCACAGGAAAGGGACACGCTCCGAGGAGTACCAGGCCGATTCGGGGCCGGAGCCTCCCAGCGGAAGGACTGCGTATTCCACTTCCCTCTTATACGCGTGTATCCCGCGGGTGCGATTTAATAATTCTGATGAACCTACTGTCATGCACTCCCAAATCCAACTGTCGGCATCCTCCATACCCAGAATCTCCCTGAAAAGAGCTGACTCGGGACGGAGGTCGGGGGTGCACAGCATGGCATTGTCGGTACCCATGGCCACGGTGCATCCGCATTCCTTCATCCTCTTCAAGGGAGGGACCTTCCCGAAGAAGCGGTTGGAGCGGGCGCAGACGGATATCGGTATGCCGGCGTCGGCGCACTTCCTCAGGTCCGAATCGGAGGCCTCGCACATATGTACCAGGAAGGCGGGTTCGAGGGAGAGTACCGCATCGATGTCCTCGCGAATCCTCTCGCTGCAGTGGATGGCGAACGGCCTGCCTGCGGCATGAGCGGCATGGGCTGCCTTTTCCGCTGCGGCATAGCCGACGTCAGTCAGGGAAGAAAGGGCGATTCCGTCTGCTACGGAAAGTAGGTCTTCCAGCTCTGTGAGGCCCGCTTCGGGTGTAGACGGACGCCCGAGAATTACTGCGCTGGCACATGCCTCGCGAGCCATCCTGCAGCCCTCCGCCCCACCCTCGCGGAAATCCACGAAAGTACCGATTCCGTTGGATGCTGCCAGCTCCCCGAATGCATGCATATCCTTCACCAGAACGTCCCTCGGAGTCTCACGCAGATAACGATGCTTGAGTCCGTCTGGAGGTGCCACCAGTTCCTCGAGGGTCATTCCCGGTTCCGGTTTGACCCCGGCATCGGCGCAATGGGTATGGGTATCGATCAGGGCGGGAAGAATCACACCGAAAAGATCCGGCTTTCCCGAGTACGGACCTTCGAACACCTCAGTAATCCCGCCCTCGGAGACGGCGTGACCGCGGACCATCCTCCCGTCGATGAAAACAAAACCGTCCGCAGTCCTCATAAAACATACCAGAGAATGAGAGTATAAAAACCGAACTAAGCTACCCTGTTTAGGGGCAAAACAGGAATCAGATTGTGAACTCGGACTCCCTGCTGCGGATTGCAGACAATCATCGGGATGCATATCCGGAAATTCTGCCCGTTTTTTATCCTATGCAAAATACTAATTTTCAAAATACTATTTCATCGATTAGTAAAATGCAAAACCGCTCCGAACCAATGGAGAAGAGCGACATCGAGACCCTGATCAGGCGCTCGAAACTGGTGAAGAGTTCTCTCGCCAGAGAACTGATGGCGTTCTCCAGGTCCGGTTTCACAGAAGGAGCACAGAGATGTGCGGAATCAAACGACGTTGTTCTGTATACGCTCAAAGACGTGTCCCGGCCAAACGGGAAACAGTAAAAAAATAAGCCGGGTCCGAAGACCCAGCATGTGAAAGTTTCAGGCCCAGTAGGGCTTCTTGACGAACTTATAGGCAGAGAGACAGGCGGTGGCGGCCTCGCCGCATCCGGTGATGATCTGCTTGTACTTTCCGGGGTAGTCGACGACATCCCCACAGGCGAAGATTCCGTGCCTGTTGGTGCTCATGTCGAATCCGCACTTGACAAGTCCGTTCTCGGTGAGGTCGAGTCCCCACCTGGTGAGTGCTCCGAGATCGGCGGTGATACCGATGTTGATGACGGCCAGGTCAGCGGGGATCTCGATCTCCTTCTTGTCCTGGTCCAGAAGTGTGATGCTGGTGAGTTTGTCGGTTCCGTTGAAGGATTTGACCGAACAGCTCATGTACTGCTTGACGGCGCTCTCGTTGAGGTTCTTGACGTTGATCTCGTCAGCCCTGAACTCGGGCCTCCTGTGGACGATGGCGGTCTCGGTAACGGTATCGGCGACCATGGCCATCTCGATGGCACTGTTTCCTCCTCCGAAGAGGACGACCTTCTTTCCGACGAGGTGCTCCTTGAGCGGCAGGAAGTAGCTGACTCCCTTGCCTTCGAGTTCTGCCTCTCCGGGGGCGTCCATCTTCCTGGGTGCGAACTCTCCCATTCCGATGGCAATGATGACCGAGTTCGCTTCATACTCGTTGTCCTGCGTCTTCACGATGAGTTTCTGGTCACCGTCTATGATGTCGATGACCTTCTGGTGCTCACGGATCTCGCAGTCCAGGGATTCTGCCTGTGCGTAGAGCTTGTCGGAGAGCTTCCTAGCCTGGATGTTCTCGTATGCGGGATAGTTGTGGATACCCTTCTCGGGGTAGAGTGCGACCAGCTGTCCTCCAACGGTTCCGGATTCCAGAATCAGCGTGCTCATCATCTTGGACCTCGCATAGATCCCGGCGGTGAGACCTGCAGGTCCGGCTCCGATAATCACAACGTCGTATGCCATCCTCCCGCGGAATGGATTATGTTATAAAAACAGTAGCGCCCCGACTGTGGTTACTGCGGGGAAATTCGTAGTATTATGCTGAATTTCTTCAGAAATACTACGAAATTCGTATCAATGCTGTGAATAACGATGGTTTCCCCGCCGTTCCTCGTAATGTGTCCGCTGGATGCCGGAGAGATCGGCAGAACCGATGGTGCTTTCGCATGTGCCAGATGTCATACCGAGGTATATTCGTCTGCGGATCCGGGAGTATTCGTCGACAGGCGAACCTATTTGTAGGTTCACAGATTCTCTGGGTACATGGTAAGCCTCGACTGGAATTACTTCATCCCCCTCTTCGCCGCCATGGCAGTCTTCCTCATCGGAATGTTCGCCTACAACGCGAAGAAGAAAGATAACGAGTGAATCCGTTTACTGCCGTAAGGCAGATTCCTTTTCTTAGTAAGCTGTACTTACAGCTGATAGCATCAACAGTTTCGTAACCGGCTGCAGGATTTATTTTGCGGCGCTCCGCATTGTCTGCAGTCCCGGATTATCCCCATATCAGAACTCATCCAGAACGCCGTTTGCGACTATGATTATATACTGCACTATTCATTTGTTAGTTAGGTGTTACAAATGGTAGCAATCCCTGAAAACGTATTGAATCTTCTGAAAGATCCCGAAGCAAAGAAAGTCATCAGCACCGTCTGCCCCGGCAACAGGCCCCACACCATTACCGCAGGCACCATCGGAGCCGTCGGCGACAGCCAGATGATGGTCGGAGAGATCCTCATGAAGAGGACCGCCCAGAACCTCTCCAAGAACCCCAACGCTTCCTTCAACGTCATCAAGGGAACCGAGTCCTACGAGATCCACTGCGTCTGCAAGGAGCAGGTCAAATCCGGACCTCTCTACGACGGTGTCAAGGCTGTCTGCGACAAGATGAACCTTCCCCTTTCCTCCGTGTTCGTCTTCGACGTGATCTCGGTCTACAACCAGTCCGCCAACATGGACGCCGGCAAGAAGATCGCCTGATCTATAAAACTACAGCCCCTTCGGGGGCATCTTTTTTTCATATAGCCAGATATAAAAAATACGGTTTTCGGCACCGTGAAGGTGCCAGGGTTTCAGAATAGGTGCTTGCGGGACCTGTTCTCCGGAGGACGGTGGTTCCTGTAGCAGTCCCTGCAGTAGACCGGACGTCCCTCGGTGGGCCTGAAGGGAATCTCGCATTCCTTCCCGCAGTCAGCACAGGTCGCCTTGAAGAACTCCCTCGGCGCGTCCCTGCGCTGGGGGCGGTTCCCGTTCCTGTTTTCATATGCCATAAATGGATATCGGCCTGGCCGTATATATCCCAACTGGCGGACAGGGTGGCCCTTTTTATTTATTAGAAACTATACGACATCGTATGAAGCGCATACCGCTCAGCGACCTCCATCTCACCACCAAAATGCGGCAGTGGTTCCAAGAGAATCCGCGTTGGGACGCTGAGACGAGACAGGACAAACTGGACCGCTTCATATTCAGGGTTTTCCCTGCATCGGTGATCATCTTCGCACTGATCACCGTGATCCTTTTCTTCACGGCCTGGGGAAACCACACCTCGTTCGGCCATTTCCTTTACTCGGCATGCGTATCCTATACTGCGCTGTTTATCATCCTGGGAATCCCGGCATTCATCCTCTCCGAGCACAACGTCATCAAGTGCCGCTACACCGCAGCGGTACTGCTGTTCGGATCGGTACTGCTGGGCCTTCTGTTCTGGTTCATACTCGGGCCCGAGACCAACGGTCTTAACAGATTCATCTCCGGTTTCTACTGGTTCATCAGCCGTTCCGGTCTGGAGATCACCCTCTACTCCACCGTTCTGGGAATGGTGGTCCTCATGGTCGTCTGCGTGCTGGTGTCATACGGGGTGTTGGCGGTTATCGTCGCCTACTTCCGTCAGAACTACCACCGCATCATGCTCTCGCTGGAGAAGAACGATGATTCCAAACTCTGCCGCACCGCCAGGAAGTATTTCCTCATACCGAGCATCATAGATGTCACCGAAGTCACGCTGGAACCCGAGGTGGACGACAGCATCTTCCAGAAGAACGTCTTCAAGAGGATGCTGTTCTACGAGATCGTCGCGGGATTGGTCATCGCCTCGTACCTCTTCCTGAACCCGGTCTTCCTGCAGACCATCAACTACGGAGAGATGATGGTCATCATCATGCTCCTCTCGCTTTTCATAGCGACCCTTGTCGTGCCGGTGAGCATCCTCAGATCCTTGGGTGCCGCAGCCCATTCCTCGGGGAACCGCCCGTATTACCTGTGGAGAGGCATGAAGAAGAAGCTTTTCCATCCCGCATTCTACATCGGTCTCTTCCTGACCCTCATGTGGATCTCACTCTATACCCAGATGGACGGACTGAGGATCATCACCCACTATGTCGGGTACCTGGTGTTCATGTTCATGCTGGGCGCCATCGTCTCCTTCACCTATGTGAACGTCTTCTATGTTCCGTTCAAGAACGGTATCATCAGGAACTTCTATCAGAGGAAGAAGGACGGCAAAAAGTGATTTATCCGCGGGGACCGTTCCGGGCAGTATGAGCGACCCCGTCTTCGAGGCAGTCAGCAAGGCGAAGAGGCAGGAGGAGAGCGGCAACCCCAAGGCCGCCGCTGAGACCCTCGAGAAGTTCCTTTCCGAGAACCCCATGAGCATCCCGCCCAGGATGGAACTCGCCAGGATCTACATCTACAAGCTGAACGACCGCGAATTCGGTATCACGCAGCTCGATGTCATCCTGGACATGGATCCGGATAACATAGACGCGCTGAAGGCCGCCACCACGGTCATGATGACCGACAAGAAGTACCGCTTCAGGGTCGACGAGGATTATTCGCATCTTGTCAGCCTGGTGGCCGCCAGGAAAGATCCCAAGGAGTTCGCGCAGGTATGCGCAGCATACGCGGTCTTCCTCCGCAGGCAGATGGTGGATTTCCCCAAGTCCGGGGAGTATTACGAAAAGGCTATTGCGGCGGTGCCGGATGCCTACGAGTATCATCAGGATTATGCCGTTCTCCTGCTGAACGATCTCAAGGACTACCCCAAAGCGAAGACCGAGCTGGAGGAAGTTCTCAGGCTCAAGCCCAACAGCATCTCTGCCAGGAAGAACTACGACCTTCTTATGAAAACGAAGTACGATAAAGACGGCAACCTGAAGAAACAGGGATTCTTCAGCAGGCTCCGTCACTGATTGTCGGCGAAGAACCCGAACATCTTGGAGATGGATCTGGCACATTCGCTTCCGGCGGCATAGTCCTCCATGAATCCGTTCAGCGTACGGATGCCGTTGTCGAATTCCAGAGTATCGTGGACCACCGCATTCTCCTCCAGCAGGAGATTCATCCTGTGCACGTCGGGAAGCGCCGAATCGGAATCCCCTGTAATCTGATACACGGGAGGAAGATCGCGCAGGTCGTGGTTGGACCAGGGACGCATGGCCTCCCCGAGATCCTTGTTCGAGGATTCGGCCTTGGAGATGGATTTGCAGATGCTGCGCATGATACGGTCGCCGCTCTCGGTGTCGGTCATGCCGTTGAAAAGACCCAGACCCTTGACCCTGAAGGGTGCTTCGCCCATCCCGAGAGCCGCCGGGAGTCTTTTGGAATTGCAGAGGAGCGCCATCCAGAATGCCATCAGCGCCCCGTACGAGGAACCTGCGACATAAACCCTTTCGAGATCGGTCTTGTATCTTCCGGAATTGGTCGCCACCCACTTCATCAGGTGCATGACATCCCCGAGCTGGGCATCGGCGCCGACTCCCCTACCGAGGTCGGGGAACTCGCAGTTGATGACCACGAAGTTGCGCTGGGCGATGATATTGCACAGACCTGCGGCACGGCTGCGGTTGCTCTTGTGGAACGATCCGCTGTTGAAGTAGAAGAGGACAGGGACCGAGGAAGATGGATCCTGAGGCCAGAACACATCGAGGAAGTGACCGCTCCTGGCATCCGCACGGTATGCCATATTGGAGGTCTTGCGGACCCCTCCCGAGGAGACATCTTCCTCTGCACGCACCCCGGATTTGAGACCGAGTGCGGATGTGACCGAATTCGTGAAACCCATCGGATGGATTAAGACCATCCCATTTAATTAATCTACGCCCGTAAAAAAATGGACTGAGCGAACCTTATTTATCGTACCATCCGATAATGAGAGTAGAGGTTATCCAATGGAACTAAAAGGATCGAAAACCGAAGCAAACCTCCTTGCAGCATTCGCAGGAGAGTCCCAGGCTAGGAACAAGTACACCTACTACGCATCCCAGGCCAAGAAGGAGGGTTACGAGCAGGTTGCAGAGCTCTTCCTCGAGTCCGCAGAGAACGAGAGGGAGCACGCCAAAATCTGGTTCAAACAGCTCCATGACGGAGCAGTCCCCGGCACCATCGACAACCTGAAGGATGCCGCCAACGGAGAGAACTACGAGCACACCCAGATGTACGTCCAGTTCGAGAAGGACGCCAGGGAAGAGGGCTTCGACCAGATCGCCAACCTCTTCAAGATGGTCGGAGAGATCGAGAAGCACCACGAGGAGAGGTTCCTCGCACTCCTGAAGAACCTCGAGTCCGGAGCCGTCTTCGAGAAGGACCAGGTCGTCGTATGGAAGTGCAGGAACTGCGGACACCTTCACGTCGGCAAAACCGCACCCAAGGTATGTCCCGTGTGCAAGCACCCCCAGTCCTACTTCGAAGTCCAGGCACAGAACTGGTAAAACTGTCACCGAAACTTTTTACCTCCCCGACAGGGGAGGGATACTTTTCTGATTTGTTCGAAACAACTCGGACGGAAGTTTTTGCAAAGAATAGGGATCGGACAGGGGATCGCCCCCTGTCCTCAGCTTGTGAATACGGGTTTGCAGGTGTAAACCAGGTAGAGGACGATCAGTCCGACGATGAGACTGAAGATTCCCACACCGGCGAACAGGATGCATGCGACCAGCAGGATGATGCACACGATAAAGTTGATCTGCTTGAACATCAGGAATGCCGATACGAGTCCGCATGCACCGGATGCTGCCAGGAGTGCGCCCATGAGAGCGAAGGAAGCCTGGAGGTCAGCTGCGGAGAGTCCGTTCTCGACGAATACGTCCCAACCGGTCTTCCCTCCGCCCATGTCGGTCTGCTGGAGGGCTTCTACCATCATATCGGTGAACGAACCTGCGCTCACTGCCAGGTAAACACCGAGAATCAGTGCGAATACGGACCAGACCAGGGTCAGGATCATTGCGATCTTCAGGGTACCGGCCTTGTCGGATGCCCTTGCAGGTTCCTGACGGTAGGTGGGTATCGCTGCTCCGGCCTCGGGGACGGGCTCGTCCTCCGGGACCTTCGCACCGCAGGAGGGGCAGAATTCGTCGCCCTCGCGGAGTTCGTAACCGCATTCGACACAGTATCTTTTGTCAGCCATAGGCAAACGCCTTCGATGATTCTCGCATCAAAGATCTTCTTTGGAGTTGAGGGCCTTCTTGAGGATCTCCGCCTCCTCCTTGGAGATGGTGATTCCCTTGCCCATCTTGGCCCTGTCGGGTGCCCATTCCCTGATGTCGTACTTGGGCTCCCTTCCGTTCCAGCTGATGATGTTGATCTCCTTGGTCCATCCTTTGGGGGACTGGGAGAGGACTGCGATGGTCTCGATGATTTCGTATTCGAACTCGGGCATTGATATCGGCTTTATTATAGGGTTAATTATATTTAAAATAAAAAGAGGAAAAAGTAGCGCGCGCCCGTGTTAACATAGGTGGTTTAGTCCAATAGTCCGCGGAGTTCCTACAACGTTCGATAATTAATTCGCAACAATGATTGCTGCCAGAACCGATGCCGGCATCAGGATGATGCCAGGCATCCGCTCAGCAGAATCGCCCTCTGTTCCTTGTACCGGCTGAATGTCTCCGTCTTCATCAGCAGCTTGCGGACAGCCCCTTTCATCGTGAACGCATGTATCGACTCTCCGAAGAGACGTTTCACGTCGCTGAATCCGCATTCCGATTTCCAACGGCGTCCGTAACCGCTTTTCTCAACCCATTCCGCATATGGCATGCTGCACCAGAGTCTGGTCGCCTCTCCTCTGTAACGAGAACCGCCGTTCACAGGCTTCGTGTTCACTTTGAAGCTGGTGACGAATCTTGACCCGAGTCTTCCGCAGACGTGATCGAAGTTCTCCGCCGAGCTGTATGCCCCGTCGGCATACACAGTGCCGATACGGTGGCCTGCGGCCACCGCCGCATCCAGCAGGGGGATCATCAGCGGCGAATCGCCCACGGTCTTGTCCGTCACCGCGAACGCGATGACTTCTCCCGTATCCACATCGGACAGCACATGGAGTTTCAGCCATCCCCTGCGTTTCGGACCAGTCCCCCATTTCTCCTTCCTCCAGAGACAGGTGTTCGAGAGGTTGAATCCGGAAGAATCTATGCCTACGTTGCGCGGGCGGCCGATGACGTTGCTTCCTGCCCTGAGGATGTACGTTCCGCCATTCTCTGAAAGAAGCCTGTCCAGTATTTCCGCAGAACGTTCGAAGAGTCTGGAATACGAAGGTGCCTTCATGCCGTGGCCCTCCAGTATGGCCGCCGCCAAGCCGGCGGCCGTACGGTACGTGCCCTTGATCAGTGTCTGGAGGGAGATGATCCAGAAAATCATCGAATCACAGAAAGAATAAGGTCTCCCGACCTTCCCCGAGTTCATCTCCGCCAGTTCCTTCCGGAACAGCGGGATCCAGTTTCCGACCGAAGCCGATTCCCTGGAGAATTCGACCGGGGCGAGGTTGTTCGCCCGCTGTTCCTCGGAAGTCGGTTTCCTCGGCGGAAGCTTCTCTTTCTTAGGCGGTTCGGCGAATGTGCCCTTAACCTTCACATCGTAGGGGGTCATCCGAGCATCGGTCTTTAAATTCCTCTGAGCCTTATTCCTTCTTGTCATCTGTTGTCATCTCCAGGTGGCCGCCCGCAAGGTGTGGTAATCGATACGGGCGTACTTCTGTTTTCGAATGAGCCAGCAGTTGTTTTTACTGGCAGTATACGGTATGCATTTCTACTATTTAATACCGAAAAAACTAAATATTAGAAGTGCACACGAAACGGTGGTTTATTTAAATACTATTTCCACTGGAAACTAAAACAGGCGGTCGAGATTACCGCAGATCGGGGCCGTCACAAGTCATTCGGAGAATTGCCGAACGTTGTAGCGGAGTTCCGCTTAATGCTTATATCCATGAGACGCTATCGCATTACGTTATTTGGGATGTTAAATCCCGGGGAAAACGTCAGATGGACACTATCGAACTCATTGCTTTGGTTGCCGTGATGGCTGTCCTTCTGGCACTGTCGGCATTCTTCTCCGCTTCCGAGACCGCGTATACAGGTATGAGCCGCACCAGGCTCAAGAGCATGGATCCCGAGGGTACCAACAAGAAGGTCCAGAGGGCCATGAGGAACGCCGATGACTTCGACAGACTGCTCACCACCATCCTCGTGGGCAACAACATCGTCAACATCGCCTCGTCCACCATCTGTACATTCCTGATGTGCGAACTGATCATGGACGACTTCTGGGGAACCGTAGCAGCCACCGTCCTGATGATCACCCTGCTGCTCATCCTGGGAGAGATCACCCCCAAGACCTGGGCCAAGAAGAATCCCGAGAAGATCGCCGTCAACATGTCGGGACCCGTCAGCCTGGCCATCAGGATCCTGAAGCACGTCACCTCCCTCTTCCTGAAGGTCACGCACGGTGTCACCAAGGTCACCGGTGCCGAAGAGAGCGACCCCGCCATCACCGAGGAGGAACTCGGCATCATGATAGACGAGATCCAGCAGGAGGGTACCCTCGAGAAGAGGGAGAGCGAACTCGCCAAGGCCGCCTTGGAATTCGACGACATCAGGGTGGGCGAGATCTGCGTGCCCAGGGTCGACATGGTCACCGTCAGCCTCACCGCCGATGCGGAGACCCTCAAGAACCTCTTTGTGGTGACCGAGTTCTCCAGGATTCCGGTTTACGAGGGAACGGTGGACCGCATCATCGGTGCGGTGTTCTTCAAGGACTTCTTCATGAAGTACACCACCAAGAAGACCGTGAGGATTGCGGATATCCTGCGTCCCGTCAGGTTCGTCCCCCAGGAGATGAGCATTTCCAATGTCATGAGCGACCTCCAGAAATCCAAACTCCATATGGCAGTGGTCCTGGATGATTTCGGCGGCACCGCCGGACTCGTCACCATGGAGGATCTGCTGGAGGAACTGGTCGGCGAGATCTGGGACGAGAGCGACATCGTCAAGCACATCTACACCAGGGAATCGGAGACCACCTTCCGCGTGCTGGGAGATGCCAACATCGAACAGGTAACCGAGGAGCTGGGTCTTCAGTTCGACAGGGGCGAGTGCGAGTCCCCCACCACCGGCGGATACATCGCATACAGGCTCTCCAAGATGCCTCAGGTGGGAGACAAGGTGGACTGCGGAACGTTCGAACTCGTGGTCAGGAGCATGCGCTCGCGCAGGGTGAAAGAGGTCTCCCTGAACATCAAGGAAGCCGAAAAAGAGGAAGAGGTCACTCCCGATCAATGAGCTTCTTCAGGAACTGGGACATGTTCTCCATGGCCACTTCCTTCCGGGCGGGATTGGATGCTACCTTACCGGTTATGGATATGACGTCTCCGTGATGGGCGACCCTATATTCCCCACAAACGGCCTTCTGCTTGTCGAGACGGGTGTAGAACACGCAGTCCTCGTCGATACGGTTCTCGAGGTCATCCATCAGGTCCTGCAGGAGCTCCTTACCCAGACGTGCGAAAATCTCATCCATCTCCTTCTGCTTGGTGACCATGTGCTGCATGATGAGCATCTGGTTCCCGTGCTCGCTCTCGCTGACGTCGGTCTGGAACTCGTCGGTCCCCACGAGATCCCTGAAAGTCTGGGAGACCAGGTCCTCTTTCTCGGTCGCATAGCAGAACGTCTCGATCCTGAGCCAATGGAAGGTTGCCTGCATCAGTCGGTCCTCCTGTGTTCCATGAGCAGCGCATAGAGTTCGTCCGGACGGGCAGTGGTCATGGTGAGCACGATCCTCCCGAGAAGTTTGACAGATACTGCACCCTCCACGCCGTGGACGGTATAATTCCTGAACTTGACCTTCTTAATTCCCCATTCGCTGTAGTTGCGCATGATGTCGATGTCCCCCTTCTTGACATCGATGATGTGGTCGAGGGGAACGGTGTAGGGCCTGAGGCGACGGATGGTTATGTTCGCTTCGTCGACGGTGATATGCACCTTGACCAGGAGGCACACTGCAATGACCGCGGCGGACACCGCGGCGAAGGCTGCGGACTGCCACCAGGCGGTAAGACCCAGAGCACTGCATATGATGATGAATGCCACGCATGCGATGAGGCTCAGAACCAGGATCTTCAGAGGAATCTCCGGGATCAGGTCCTGCTTTTCTTCGAAGGTTGCTGCCACGTCACAGACATTATCTGGATTCCATATAAGGGGTTCGTCGGGGACCGCGAAAAGAAGTCGTAAGGTTTATATGGATAGCCAATATAGTCCGACTCACTGGGCCCATTGCTTAGACTGGCTAGAGCGTCCGACTGATAATCGGAAGGTCATGAGTTCAAATCTCATTGGGCCCACTCATTTACATTTTTGGATTGTTCTTGCTTTCATGGCGGGATTTTTATCTCCCTACTCAGGTACCGACACGGGTGAGAAAATGGGACTCAAAGATTTTCTGAAAAGCCACCAGGACAAAGAGGACAAGGACGTCATCGTCGAGGATAATGACGGAGAGACCACCATCCACCTCGGCAAGGCATTTAAGGCGATTAAGAACGCCGTCAAGAAGAAGTGAGGAACGGGGACGGCCTGTCCTCCTTATCGCCACAGTTGATACCGCGATAAGGACAGGGACTCTCCGTCATTACGATCCGGATGTTGATTCCGGATGGCGTCCCGATTGGCTGTTTTTCGCAAATCCGAAGCTTAATTTCGGGATTTTTAAGGGTCTATTGCCAATATTTACTCTTTTTGGGCAAATATCGAGAATAGTTCGATGGGATTCTTCTGTTGTATGGAGACCAATCAGTCCGCCGTGTCTATAAATGTCTCGTCGCGGAACTCCATCGGTATCGATAGCTCGTCGCGGACGATTCAACCAAGCGGCAATTCGTATCCTGCGCGGTCTTGAAGCACAGCCGCGTTACAGGCGTAAGGTTCGATCGGTTTTCTCCTCAAGATTAAAAGTGCCAGAAAGTACAACAACGGACTTATCAACATTCTCCTATGATTGTCTGTGGGCCCTTACACCCTATGGTGGAGGATTCCGGAATAATCATCGGAACGGGATACGGTGTCTTACTACATTTACTACATAATAGAATGCGACCAACTGACCTATGACAGAATGCTCGAAGCGTGGAAGCAGAAAGATTGGGCAGAACTGTGCCTGATTGGTAGGCCGGATTATATATGGTCAAGCGTCGAAGAAAATGATGTCGGTACAGCCGGTAAAACATATCTCTTGTTCTTCATGGTCAACCGCGGACCGACCCTCTGGGAGGCCATAGATTGGGTTACCGACTACCTAGGCGTGGATACCCCGCACTTCTCAATGTGGTCTCGGGGAGAGAATGAGGATGAATGGCACCAAGGAGGATCGTATGTGCCGGAAGGCACGATGCCGGTTCAAACGGTTGCGCTGAAGTACCTCGAAGAAGAAGATAAGTGGGAGGATGCTCCAGATGGCTACACCTCCTACAAGTATTGCACCATTGCCGTGAATCTCAAAGCATGGATGGAAATTACTGTGGATTACACCAGAGAAGAAGGAATCATAGTCCAATCACCGATGGAAGAGCTACTTCGGAGTATAGATGAAAAACTGGATTTGATCGTAGACCTGTTGGGATGCGTTGCGGATAGTACGAAAGATGACTGACGGAACGAACTGCTGACCGGGAAGCCATGTTATTCTCGGTCTCACATGGGCCTCAGCACCGAGTCCTTGCGGATATCGCTCCATTCACATAAGGTGTTCGGATACTACGGATATAACTGTAGTCTATCTCCTTAATAATCCCGGAAGAGAACTCATATCCATGTCGAAAAAGACAGATAAGTTTGTGGAAGTCTGCAATCTGCTGAAAGACCTGAGCGAGGATGAACTGAAAAGACTCGCCGTGAAACTGGAGATAGAAAAAGGATTCAGGAGGGAGTACAGTACCTTCCGGGAGTTCATTTACAGCCGTATTGCGCTGGACAGGGCCGGCCTTAGGAACATCATACCCAGACTGCTATGTTATGACGGGTATGAAACGATTCTGCAGAACGACACCGACAGGTGGAGATTTGTCAACGAAAGACTGATTCTATCATTCAGGAACGATTTTGAGGTCCTCGTGAAGGACGCACAATATGATATCGCGATGGAGTTCGCCCACGCAATCGCCGAATACATCGACGAATATGATTCCGATATCCTCTCTGAGGAGGACCGCCACATTATGGCATCTCTGATCAGAGCGAAACTCCTCGTTAAGGATTTCGGGATGTTCATGAGGGTGTTCTACCCCAAGAGAGTGTCTCCCCGCCGTTGAACAGATTCTATGTAGATACAAGAAAATCAGAATGGGTGAAAAGGCATGTCGCTGACCGTCGAATCCGACTATTTCATGACGATGGATGTGGCTCCGTACATGGGGGAATGGATTGCCCTCCGCGGAAGGGAGGTAATAGCCCATGCCAGATCCTTCGGAGAAGTACATGACCAGGTGTCGAAGATCGCCGACCCTTCCTCTGTACTCTTCATACCCATCTCCGATTCTGATTCTCTGATACGATGTCGTTGGTATACAGATATCGCACCATCGACGGGTGGGGCCCCCATCAAAAGACCGATGATCGATGTGGAATTCATCAACGGCAGCAAGCGTTTCACCGTGAAAGCTTTGCTCGACTCAGGGGCGGATTCGTGTGCCATCAGCTCAGACATGGCTACCGCTCTCGGACTGGATACGGGCGGTGAAAGAGGCGTTTCGCTCGGTGTTACGGGATCGGTGAAATCGGTCATCAGGACACTCAACATAAGATTGAGTGTTGCACATGAATCCTATAACCTGAAGGTTCCGGTAAGGATACTCTTCGTGGATGAAAGGGACTCTGGATCATTTGTGCCTCTTCTCGGAAGATCGGAATTGTTCGACAGATTCAGAATAACTTTCGATCAGAAGAAATCGAGGATAATACTGAAGCACGAGAACGAGTAATTACCGCGAACTAAGCCCATAGCTCTCCTGGCAGCCAGAACTCATGGGGATCCCCATTCAAGCGATACCGTGACTATCGAGATGTGTGAATCATTGCGCGGCTGGGACAGTAATTCCGGTGAATTCCTCGACCTTAGCAATCTGCTCATCCAGAGGAATCATCCCATCCAGATACAAGACCTTGAATCCTCTGCACATCCCACCGAATGCCCAGGAATCAAGAAATCTGCCCACATGTCTGATGAATTCCTCTTTGCCGCCATCAAAAAACGGGAACGGTATGCCGTCGTACTTGTGTGGATCGATACGGGAGATGCATATCTCGTCCGGGACCTCCAACACGATGATGTATACCTCTTCGCCGCGAAGACAATCCATCGTATGTTCGGTCATACGTCCGGTTCCGGAACTCTCATAGAAACCGTTCCCGTGAAGTTTGGAATCCAGGAACCTGTACTGTGCTCTCATCTCGCCCGTTATGGTGCCGTCCCCGTACTCTCTCCTGAAATCATCGATACAGAAATTGTTGAAATCCGGATGGCGGCTTGCCAGGGCGTTACGCAGGGTCGTCTTTCCGGAATTCGGTCTTCCGAAGATGTGGATGATCTTTCCCGCCTCCGACGGAACTGTTGCCGGACGAACTGACGTTTTTGTTCCCTGCCCGATTGTGAAGGGAAATCCCTGTTCCGTCACCGCCTGGTGCAGGAAAACGCTTATCGCCTCTTCGGTAGAAATGCCCAGTTTGGCGAATAATTCATCACATTTGGCCTTGAATTCAGCGCTTGTTTCCAACCCGATCTCTACGGTTTCCATATCCAATTCACCTTTGACTCTAAGACTTCGTCTAACCAATGCCAACTAAAAACCGAAAATGAACGGAATGCCGTTAGAATACGTCAATCCGCCACATCGATCATCATCTCTCCGCAGAACGTCATGGGGATGCCTGCGTCACTGCGGACCATCCTGACCAGACGGTCCTTCATGTACTGGGCGGTCTTCAGGCACACCCCGCATCTGGTGGCACACCTGTGGATGGATATGCCCTTCAGATACAGGTGGCAGAAGGTCTTCCACCTCTCCTTACTGACATGTGAATAGGGTACCGCGTTACCGATGAATCCCCTGCCGCACGCCTTACACGCATATCTCTGGGTGCCGGTGGATGAACGGCCCTTCCTGATAATCTCCTCCGAATCGCAAAACGGACATGTGTTGAACTCTGAATCCATCATGCGGTCCAGACGTTCGATGGTCTGTTCGTATTCGGATTCTGGGATCGTCCTCAGATAACCGCAATCGAACGTTTCGTAGAAACCGTGCTTCCCTTTCATACCCTCCCACTCTCGTCTTGGAAACCTATCTGATTCCCCAAATAAAAAGAATGTTAGACTTTGTGTTCCTGAGAACGAATTTCCCAAATTTGCATGGAATCGAAAGGTACTGGAATGTACAACAACGGACTTATTATTACCCACAGATGGAACACCATGAACAACATGGAGGATGTGGAATGAGCGGAGGTCGTTTCGACTATATGGATCGCAGATTATACGAATGGTCATTACAAGTGCGGATGGACGGCAACCCTTTCCCTGAAAGATGGGATGAATAGCCTGACGTTCGCGTACAGGCACAAAACAGATGGGATCTAGTGCTAAAACTGGTTTCATCTAAGGTTCATACACTGTTTATCTAAGGGATTGTCATTTTTCGATGAAAAAGAAACTAAGGGATTGCCTATAGCCGTGCAAAACTAATGTTATCCAGACATAGGTGGATGGTGTTCAGTTTAAGGATTGTTTCCTCATCTCAGGGCCGGCATCTCATCCTTGTACAGCAGCTCCCGCTGACCGAAAAGCAGGATACCGTTTTCTTCAGCGTACTCCCTGAGCTCGTCGGTGAATCCCGATGCAGAGAACAGAGCGTAACGCACATTGTATCCGCCTTTGAGCGATCTAACCCTCGAGACCAGCAGGTTCAGGGCACCGAACCCCATCGGGGGCCCCGTGAATTTGCATTCCCCGAACAGGTCTATGCGAGCGTTGCCTTGCCTTATGGTGGCGACTACGTCTATGTCCGCATATTCGGTGATGACCTTCCCCTCAGGGCCCTTCATCAATCTCCCTTCAGCATCTCTCTGGGGTACGGGGCCCCACCATTGGCCCACGGCGGTGCATGGGTAGTTGGACGATATCAGATCGATGCAATACAGCTCGAATGCCTTCCCGAGATGAGTGGATATTAACTGCGACATGGCATCGTAGGGTTCATCCGCTTTCATAAGGGATACGGAACGATACCGATCGGCAATCGAGGACCAAAAAGATATGGCCAGATCCGATATGACGTATCTGCTGCTTTTCGTCGGTGTCGGAAGATGCTCCATCTTGGATATCACCCTCATGGACACCAGATCCTTGATGCTTTCGTTCACGGAACTGTCCGACAGTCCGGTATAGTTCGCGATTTCCCCGAATGATTCATTTCCCGCAGATATGGCATCCAATACGGCCATGGCATTCGAACTGGATGCCCCCAGCTCGGTCTGAAGGTCATAGACGATCTCATCGCCTATGAGCCCGTTCCTGTCCAGTACGTACCTGTTGATTACGGTGCGATAATCATTATCCCCCACCATGTCATGATATGCCGTAATCCCATCAAGCGTAAGGTACAGCTTCAGCATATCCGTGTCGCTGATGCTCGGATGAAACTTTCTGGCCTCGGTGATGCTCATGGGCGACATATCGATCTTGAAGGCGAATCTCCCATACAGCGGGCTGTCCTTCTTCAGCATCCCGTCCGACATCATCTTCACGGAGGACCCGCACACGATGACCATGGAATCGGTACTGTTCCTTATCCAGTCGACGAAATGCTGCAGTTCGGATGCGGCGTAAGGATTGTTGTGTATGAGGTACGGAAGTTCGTCGAATATGATGATCGTTTTCCCCTGGGAACACACCCCTTTGACAGATTCTAGGACGGAACGGAGGTCCCGGACGTCTGGCTTGATGCCGAATGCCTCCTCCAGCTTATCGGCTATCCGGCGTACGTTACGGACCTCCGGACCTCTTACGAGATCGATGTACAAACTGCGTCTGCCTTCAATGAATTTCAGGATCGTACTCGTCTTCCCGATCCTGCGGCGGCCGTAGACCATGCAGGTCTTGACCCTCTCTTCCGCGAAGATACGTCCCAGCAATCCCAATTCAGACTCTCTGCCTATGAATTCCATCGTAATACCATACGCACCAGGATTACATAAATATTACTACAATCGTTTGTAGTAATCTAATATTACTACTATCCTTTGAAGTTATATTCGCCATAACTGGAAGATTGAAGTTACGCCGTGAATCACATCGTTTACTAAGTGGCAGCATTTTGCCGGCCACATTTTGATTGACCCTCGATGTTCGATCCGATGATCTTCAGGACTATGGCCTCCAGTGTCATACCTATGGCAAGCGATGTCTCACACCTTTGAGGGCATTGTGTCTGTCTGTATACACCATTATGCAAATAAGAGACTTTGAGCAGGGTTGACTCGGATTATTCCGTATAATGCCGGTATACTGCGGTATACAGCCTGTTTTCGATGAAATGAGCGGACCCGCCGGAACTCGCATATCGAATAGCCAGCAATCAAATTTCGAAATCAATAGCGCCTTTGAAGGGGTTATTGAAAAATCAATAACTGAAAGCGAACAACTTCACTTCGAACAATCTTTAAGTATTACAGTTGTCATACACTAAATATGGTCTACTCAATCAGATTTTCGGAAGATGAACAGGCAGCCATAGAGCAGTATGCATTACTGTACGGAATGAAAATATCAGAAGTTATCAGGAAAGCAACAATGGAGATGATTGAGGACGAAATGGACATACAGGCCTTCAAAGAATCGAAAGAAAGATTCGAAAAGAACCCTGTCACTTATTCCCATGAGGATGTCGGAAAGGAATTGGGATTCCTTTGAGCTATCACGTTGAATACAGCGATGATGCGAAGAAATCGCTGTCTAAGATGAAGAAAAAGGATCCGATGGAGGC
The DNA here is from genome assembly GCA_001560915.1 of methanogenic archaeon ISO4-H5. Taxonomy (NCBI): domain Archaea; kingdom Methanobacteriati; phylum Thermoplasmatota; class Thermoplasmata; species methanogenic archaeon ISO4-H5. The sequence goes on from CP014214.1 coordinate 1,456,694, forward strand.
ACTTAGAATCTATAATTGGATCGGGAAGAATCTTGTAGATTGCGATGACCCCCGTAAAACAGGTAAGGCATTGACTGGCCAATACAAGGGATCGTGGAGATACAGAGTGGGAGATTACAGAATATTGGCCGAGATTCATGATGATGTACTGGTCATACTCCTAATCGATATTGGACATCGCAGTACTGTTTATGACAAATGATTACAATCTCGTATACTCGAGTATACTGCGGTATACAGCCTGTTTTCGATTAAATGAGCGGCCCCGCCGGGAACCGCTTAAGGCAATGCCAGACATCAGAAATCAGGGTAACTTATACCCCATATACCGGCATAAGTTCGGTAACTTATCCGAGATTGGATGATGATTGGTCACGGCCTGCCTAGACAGATCAGAATCGTATCCTCAATTAGTATATCAATATGGAATCAATTTGTATATCAATATGGAATCATTAAGTATATCAATATGGAATCAATTACTCTACTGGCGAGTATTATGGCGAACATCGGAAGAGAGGACGAAACACAGGAATTCAAAGAGAGCACGGCAGAGATGGACGAAGCGATGGAAGCGATCTGCGCCATGCTCAACAATTCCGGCAAAGCCCATGTGTTCTTCGGAGTCAGAGATGACGGGACTGTAATCGGCCAGATGATTGGAAAGAACACCCTGAAGGACATCTCCAAGAGCGTTCGTGAATCCATCGAACCCCCCGTGATTGCCAAAATCAAAGTGCTGGATACATCGGACGGAAAGGAGTACATCTCGGTGGAAACCCAGGGTACCGCCCGTCCGTACTCGGTAAAAGGGAACATACTGGTCAGAACCGGTGCGGAGAACCGCAAGGCTCCCCTGTCGGAGCTCAAACGTATGATACTGAGCTCGGGCGATAATCTTCTGGACACCTCCTCCTACAATCAGGAACTGACATTCAAGGAACTCTGTACCCTGCTGAGGGACAATGGTTTCGACGTTCAGGACGACGAACGCCTGAGGAAGAGCTTCGGTCTGCTGAACAGCGACGGAAGACTGAACTTTCAGGCACAGCTCCTGTCCGATCAGAACGATATCCCCCTGTCGGTGGCCATGTTCCGCGGGACGGACAGATCGGACATGACCTTCAGGAAGGATTACGGCGGACGCTCCCTGCTGACTGAGGTCAATCAGGTCCTCGACTTCGTACAGGCTCAGAACGAAATATCCGTCCAGGTCGGTCCGGGAAGCAGGAAGGAAAGAGAACTCTTCGACGGGAACGCGTTCAGGGAGGCATGGATCAATGCCTGCGTACACAACAACTGGATCGGCCACATCGCACCGACCGTCCACATATTCGACGACCGTATGGAGATCATATCCTACGGAAGCATCCCGTACTGGCTGTCGCTGGACGATTTCTTCTCCGGGAAGAGTCTCCCGGTGAATGACGCCCTGATGAGGGTCTTTGTACAGACAAGGCTGACAGAGCACACGGGGCACGGCATCCCGGTGATAACCTCAGCATACGGGAAGGAAGCGTTCGATCTGACAAACGGAACGGTTACCGTCACGCTCAGATTCCACGGACTGCGTTCCGCGGCATCGAGACACCCTGAGGAATACCCGCTGACGGAAAGGGAAATGAGCGTACTGGATGCGATAAGGTCCAATCCGAACGCCAAGCTGAACGACGTCGCATACATGAGCGGCGTGAGCAGGGCGTATGTAGGCAAGATCGTGGTCAAACTGAAGGATAAGGGCCTGATCGAACGCATCGGGAACCAACGTACAGGATACTGGAAGGTCCGTCAGGCCTGAAAGGGGGAACAGTTCAGCCCAACAGTCTCAGCATACCACCGAACGCGGCGGACGATGCAACCTGAATCGAATCCGCACCGCACAGCATCCCCGCGCCTCCATGAAGATGATGTGATGGAGCGTAATGAAACCTCGTCGTTCCTCCGATTTCTGTACCTTGCCAATCGATGCTTCACGCCTTTGAAGGCCAGGCGTCGCGCCTATTCCTCAGTATACTCTATTATGTAAAATAGAGACTGTTCGAGAAGGGCCGACTCGGATTATTCCGTATATTGCCGGTATACTGCGGTATACAGCCTGTTTTCAATGTAATGAGCGGACCCGCCGGGATTCGAACCCGGGTCTGGGGCTCCGGAGGCCTCTATGCTATCCAAGCTATACTACGGGACCGTATGATAAAAAGGGTAAAAAGTAGTGAGATCAGGAAAGGTGGCCGGGGTGCCAGCCCCGGCATATGGCCCCAAACTGAGAGGGAAAGGAGCCTTGGAGATTTTCCTTCACTCTTTGTTGTTGAACTCGGTGTAACCGCAGCGTCCGCAGGAGGTACGGTCCTTGTGGACGGCCATGAAGGTTCCGGGTCCGCACTTGGGGCAGACGGGCTTGGTCCTTGTAACGGAGTCGCCCTCGACCTTGTATGCGTCTTTCTTCTGAATGGGTTTCTTCACTGCAGGTTTCTTTGCTGCCATCTGAATCACTCCTGTGCTTCCTCTTCGGCGGGCTTGTCGGTGTAGCCGTTCCTCTTGAGGAGGTACTCGTTCTCGTATTTCTTAGCGAGTTCCTCGGACTTGTAGATCTTGGCGTAGCCGTTGGTCTTTCCGACACCGTAGACGGACTTGAGGTCATCGACGATGACGAGGTTCCTCTTGGTGTTGAACTGCTTTGCGAGTTCCTCTGCGACTGCGTTCCTGCCGGGGGTTGCCTCCCTGGCGTGATCGATTACGAAGCAGACTTCGGTCCTCTCCTGAAGGACGTTGTCTTTCTGTTCTTTAATCTCCATTTTCATTTTGACTCCTCCATCATATCGTACAGCCGTGCGATATGTGTTCTCGTGGGGCCGTCCGTGTCGACGGCTTTCATCCCTCTCCCGGGCCATCCGTAGATGACCACCGAGTTCTCAGGGGCATGGATGACACACGGCAATAGTGCCAGGTCCTCCTCCCCTTCGACCCTGATGATCCCTGCGGACCGTCCGGCCAAAGCGTTTTTGACGGCTTCAACCAGCTCGGAGGTTATCTCTCCGGGCGGATTGGAAACCACCGTCTCCGCCAGTCCCCCGTTCTTCACGAGGTCGGCGAATCCGGTGACCTCGTGCCTCTCCGTGAATCCATCGTAGATGGACAGGAGCGGCACGATGCCGTTCCTCCTCATCGTCAGCGAGACCACGTCGCCGACGGCGATTATGAGATGTTTAGCGTTGATTTCACGAAGGTCTTCTTCGCTGATGTCATATCCGACCGGTTCCTGGAAGACCTCCCTCCTTTCCTGGGGGAGCCTCCTTCCGGTCATGGCAATCAGCGGACCTTCAGGGCATAGACGCCGTTGGCGGTGATGCCCATCTTCTTGGCGATATCGGACTTCTCGAAGTCTGCGATAGCGACCATTCCCTGCCAATCCTTGGTGGCCTCTCCGCCGCAGCGGGGGCACACGGACTGATCGGAGATGAAGTGACAGGACTTGCATGCAAGTTCGACTGCTCTTGCGGCTGCCATCACTCCTCGCCTCCTTTGCTCTCTCCCTTCTTGGCGTCTTCCTCGAGCCACTGGAGTTTTCCCAGTCCGGGCTGACGCATGGTGAGTCCGATCTTGCTGTCCTGAGGGGTCTTGTCATCGAAGGTCAGGCTGACGATCCTCGCCTTCACTCTGTCTCCGACCGCAAGGAACCTTCCGCTCTCCTTTCCGACGAGCCTCTGGTTGACCTGGTCGATGTCCACACGGTCATCCATCACCTGGCTGACGTGGAGCAGACCGTCGAGGGGGCCGAACCTGACGAACGCGCCGTACTCGCGGATCTCAATGACGATACCTTCGACAACCTCTCCGTCCTTGGGGATGTAGGCGAGCCTTCTGTACTTGACGGTCTGGTGTACCGCACCGTCGCCGTGTACGATAAGTCCCAATCCTTCTGCCCTGACATTGTCTACGAGGATGGTGAGACTGCGGTCCTGTTCCATTTTCCCTTCGAACTGTTCGTGCGACACTTCGCCTACGATGGCGTCGATGTCCTGTCCGAGTTTGGAGGGAGGGATGCGAATCTTACCCTCGGCTTCAGTTATCATGTACATTGAGGTACCTCTTGGATGGTCGCATTAGTCCTATCTCATATAAAAACCATAGGCCCTCTTTATAGGGTAAAAAGAGTAAGAATCCGAACGGTACTGACAGACATACAGAAAGATCCGGGAGGGCACGTCCTGCGGAATGCGATCCCTCCCGAAGGGTAACGGGCCTTCGACAAACGTGGGTTTTCCGATATCTGGCACATGCGGTCGTACGGTCAACGGGCGATCCGTGTGCGGGTACGCGGGCGGGCGAACTTATATTTATTACGGGGCCCTCGTGGACGGCAGTGAAATAACATGGCAGTCAAAGAAGACCCCAAGAGCAAATCGCTGAAGAAAATCCCCGTGAAAGACATCAAAGCCACCAAAGGCATGACCGTAGACGACATGCTGGTACAGATGGGCAAAGCGGGAGGATTCACCGCTCAGAAGCTCGCCGACGCCACCGATATCGTGGAGAAGATGGTCAAGAAGGACGGAGTCCTCAAGATCCTCTCCTTCCCCGCCTGCATCATGGCCACCGGTACCCGCGGTGTCATCGTCGATATGGTCAAGAACCACATGGTGGACGTCATCATCACCACCTGCGGATGTCTCGACCACGACCTCTCCAGGCTCTACGCCGCATACTACAAGGGTGACTTCATGATGGACGACAAGATGCTCAGGGAGCACGATGTCTCCAGGCTCGGAAACGTCCTGGTCCCCGACGACTGCTACGGACTCGTCCTGGAGGACAACCTCCTCCCCATGTTCGACGAGATCTTCGCAGAGACCCAGTCCATGTCCACCCACGAGATCATCGACAAGGTCGGAGAGAAGCTCGCCAACGTCAAGGGCCACGAGGACTCCCTCCTCTACTGGGCCCACCAGAACAAGGTGCCCATCGTCGTCCCCGGAATCACCGACGGTTCCTTCGGATGCCAGCTCTGGATGTACTACCAGACCCACAGGAAGCTCAGGATCGACCTCTTCGCCGACGAGCAGATGCTCAGCGAGATGACCAACGACGCCAAGTACACCGGCGCGGTCATCATCGGAGGAGGAATCTCCAAGCACCACGTCATCTGGTGGAACCAGTTCCGCGGAGGACTCGACTACTGCATCTACCTGACCACCGCCATGGAGTACGACGGATCACTCTCCGGAGCCCAGATCCGTGAGGCTGTCTCCTGGGGTAAGGTCAAGAGCAACGCCAAGAAGATGACTGTCGAGGGAGATGCCACCATCACCCTCCCGCTCATCTACGCAGGCGTCCTGAACAGGCTCTGAGATGACCAAGAAGGTCCTGATCACCGGCGGCGACGGTTACGGTCGCACCATCGTCGGAGCTGCCGAAAAGGTGCTCCGCTCGGTAGCTCCAGACCTGGAACTGATCCACGGCAAGATGGGAGCCGAGGCGTACGAGGTCACCGGCTATGCCCTCCCTCCGGCCACGATGGACCTCATCAGCGAATGCGATGCCATGCTGGCCGGCCCCATCGATATGAAAGGTGTGCCGGAACGCGACCCCATAGCATCCATTCAGAAACAGATGGGCCTCTATCTGCAGTACAGGGAGTTCTTCCCCCTGTGCGACTACCTGGGCAAGGGATCCGTGGACATCGTGGCCCTGAGCCCCACTCCCGAGAGCACCATGGTGGTCCACGAGACCGAGAGCATCGACGGCATATCCTCCGAGATGTACACCGATTCGGACCGTCTCAGGGACATGCTCGCCGAGACCCTCAAGATCTGCGAACTGAAGAGCGGACGCAGGATCCATACCGTCGGCGACGGCATCCTCTTCAAGAACCGCGAGAAGGTCGTAGACGAGGTGCTGGGACAGTTCTTCGCAGACAGTGAGTTCAGGGTCGATCGGACTACCACCGCAGAGATGCTGTTCACTATGATACAGCACGGTTCGGACCCTTCCATACTGCTGTGCGACATCCCCTCGGCCAACTGCATACACGGACTTGCGGCAGGGATTGTCGGAGGCAGCGGCCTCATGCCCTGCGCATACCTCGGAAAGGACATGGACCTTTACTGCACCGCCCCCATCTATCACACCGAATCGGTCGGAAGGGAACTGAATCCCACATCCGCCATCCTGTCGGCGGCGGCCATGCTTCTCATGTTCGGCATGGTGGAGGAATATACCCAGATACAGTCGGCCGTCTGCGAGATGTATAAATCCGGGCGCACGACCCCCGATGTGGGCGGCCACCTGGGCGCGGACAAATTCGCCCAGGGAATCAACGAGATTATCCATATGAACATGCATTCATGATTGCAAAGGAGACGGAAAAATGAAGGACACAGGACACCGCCAGACAATCGAAGCCGCTTTGAACATGGAGAAGACCGACAGGACCCCTGTCAACAACTTCGCCCTCGTTACCGCCGCCCGCAGTGCGGGCATCATGGTGAAGGATGCTAGATACGAGCCCAAGGTCTCCGCCAAGGTCTCCGTGGACTATGCCCTCAAGACCAAATCGGACTTCGTCAAACCGGTGGTCGATTCTCAGATAGTATTCATCGACCTGGGTATGGATGTCCAGATGCCCGACGACGATTACGGACGTGTCCGCTCCAAGTACATCAACGACCTGTCGGAGATCGATGACCTGGCGTTCTTCGATCCCTCGAAGGCGTCCGAGTGCCCCCACTTCGACCTCTGCATCCTGCAGGCCCTGAAGGAGACCGAGAAGTACCTTCCCGAGGACCTCCACATCTGCGGACTGTCGTGGGGACCCATTTCCACCGCAGGGTACCTCATGGGTACCGAGGACCTCCTCATGGCCACCATGATGGGAGAGACCGAGGCTGTCCGCAAACTCATCCAGAAATGCGCTGTGTTCATCGCCGAACAGGAGAGGGCACAGATCGACGCCGGTGCATCCCTGATGTGGATGGCCGACCCCACGTCGTCCGAGGACCTCATCTCCCCCGACATGTTCGACCTCTCCCTGGGCGGAATCAAGACCGCCATAGCCGGAGTCAAGAAGGATTATGATGCCCCCGCATTCCTGCACGTTTGCGGCAACACCACCGACCTCATCCCGCTTGTACGCGACACCGGTGCGGAGTGCCTCAGCTTCGACCATGCCGTCGATCCGGCAGTGGCAAAGAAGGCCGCAAACGGACGTCTGGCACTTATGGGTAACATTGATCCTGTGGCATACATTATGAACGGTAAGCCCGATATGATCAAACAGAAGTGCTACGAGATCATCGACGCCTGCGGAGCCGACGGAGGTTTCATCCTCGCACCCGGATGCGAGTCCCCCATCTCATCCCCCGACGCCAACGTCCTCGCCATGGGTGAGGCTGGTATCGATTACTGGTCGAGATGATCCTTCTCGCCCGAACCGTCCCCTTCCTGGAGCTGTAAAAGCAGGATACCCCCGATAAGAATCGCCAGGAAGAAGATCTCTATAAGTGACAGGCCCTGGCTGAATATTATCCATCCGAATACGGCCGACATCACGGTACCGCATCCGGCCCAGACGGCATAACACATGCCTATGGGGAGTTTTCTCATGGCCACATAGAGCAGGTAGACGCTGATCAGACTGATCAGGTACGCGGCGATGCCCCACTCTACCTTCACGAAACCGTCGGAAAGGTTCATCACCAGCGCCCAGCACATCTCGAAGAATCCACCGGCCACCAAACATATCCAGGGGTTCATCAGAGACCTCCCGCCAGTTCCAGACCTGTGATTCCGATGAGGATCATCATTATACCGACGATCTTCAGGGGTTTGAACATCTCGTTGTAGAATATCTTGCTGATGATGAGGGTAAGGATGGATCCCACGGCGGTCCAGATGGCATAGGATACTCCTACGCTCATGGTCCGCATCGCGAACGACAGGAAGAAGATGCTCAGGAACATACACGTGAGGGCGATGGCATAGAAACCCATCATCCTCCGTCCTTCGGAGGAATCGGCCTTCTCCAATGCGAAGACCCAGACTGGCTCGAAACAGCCGCCGATCACGATGTATGCCAGAGCGAACATCGGCTTACCTTACTGGGAAGAGTAGGCCTTGAAGACTTCTTTGGCGGCGTAATCGCCGCACCTTATGAGGAAGACCTCGTCGGATACCCCCTCGTGACGGTGCTTCTCGATGAAACCGGGATCGTCCATGACGATCGATATGAGTTCGTCGAACTTGCCTCCGATATCGGCGGCCTTTACGACAGGTACTCCAACAGCCTTGCAAATCCTCTCGCAATCCTCGTCCGTAAGGGTGACGATTGCGTAATTCTCGATTCCGTACTGCCTTCCGTAATATTGGAGTTTCTTACGCTGGAGCATAATTACCTCAACAGGATTTGGATATAAAAGTGCGTCCGTAGAACAGAGATATGGAGAATGGTGCAAGGGACGAGATTTGAACTCGCGGACCGCTATGGACTAGCCCCTCAAGCTAGCGTCGTTGGCCATGCTTGACTACCCTTGCAGTAAGCCACCCTATTTACACGTGCCTTATAAGTCTTTTGGCGTGATGAAGCCAGCACCGCGAAAATCCTATAAACACCTGCCTCAATCCCTTTATGTCAATAGAGAGAGGACGGCTAACGGTAGGGCCTTCGGGCCCGGCTGAGGAAGTTCCCTCCTCCACGGGCAAAGATGAACTGAGAAATTCAGTAAGGCGAGAGCCTTGGCAAGGGCCCAGAAACGACACAGCCCCGGTAAACAGGATGACCTGTTCGGCAGCGACATTCCCGGGGATTTGGTGAAACGGCGACTCCTCATCGGAGCAAGCTCACACAGCCGGGATGAGATGCCTGCGACCGGCGGGTAGAGTGCGTTAGTTGAATGCTGTCTGAAACAGAAGGGGGGCTACTACTCTGAATTGACACCTCCGCTGGGAATCCAGCGGACTAATTATCACAAAGGAAACATACCATGGCCCGTGACGGAAGAATCAAAGCGATAGGTTTCGACATGGACGGAACCCTGATGAACACCAAGGTGGACTACGACAAATTAGGGCGCATAGTCCAGGACGAATTCGAGTTCCAGGGCGTTCCCGAGGAGATCATCGCCGAGGACATCAAAGCCAATTCAATGACCCACGGACTCGGGTGGCTCAAGGCCAACAAACCCGATATGTTCAACGAGTTCGATAAGAGGATCGGCGACCGTGCCACCGAGATAGAGATGGAATTCTCTGACTTAGCGAAACCCTATCCCGGCACCATCGAGCTGCTGGAGGACCTCAGGGCCGTAGGTTACAAGACCGCCATCCTGACCAGAGGGGGACATTCGTATGCGGATCACATCCTATCCAGATTCGATATGCTGGGTCTTTTCGATGCGCTGGTCGCCAGGGACGATTATCCCTACCTGGAAGCGAAACCTGCCAAGATATCCATGGAGCACATGTGTGACAAAATAGGGGTCGGCTGCGAGGAGGTCCTCTTCGTCGGGGACGGAACCACCGATTACTACACCTGCGTGAACTCCGGCTCGAGATTCGTCGGTGTCGAGACCCACTTGGACCGCGAGCAATGGGTGAAGATCGCAGGGCCTTCCGTCGTCACGGTACCCCTCGTAGCAGACATACGCAGATTCGTCGAGTGAGGGGGCCCCATGACCTACGGACTCGGGATCGACACGGGCGGCACTTACACGGACACCGTCATAGTGGATCTGGAGACGGGTAAGTCAATATGCAGCAACAAGGCGCTTACGACCCGTGACAACCTGTCCGTAGGGATCAGAGAGTCCCTGGAAGGACTCGACCGCTCGCTCCTCGCCAAGGTCTCACTTACATCACTCTCATCCACGCTTGCGACCAATTCGGTCGTCGAAGGCAAGGGTTGCAGGGTAGGACTCGTCTGTATAGGGAAGAAGTATCTGGAAACCTCCCTGCCTGACGTTTATGCAGAAATCGACGGGAAGTTCTCGATGTCCGGAGAAGAGGAGGTACGGCTCGATACAGGCAGCGCGAAGCAGGTTCTGGAAGGAATGAAGGGTAAGGTCGATGCGGTCGTGGTATCCGGATACCTGAGCGTTCGCAACCCTTCGCATGAGGAACGCGTGGCCGCCATGGCCGCCAGGATCCTCGACCTGCCGGTGGTCTGCGGACACGAACTCACCTCCAAATTGGGATTCGAAGTGCGCACCACCACTGCGGTCATGAACGCACGTCTCATCCCCATCATCAGGGAACTCCTTGATTCAGTAATAGCGGTCATGAAAGATCTGGGTATATCGTCCCCGCTCATGGTGGTGAAAGGAGACGGTGCGGTGATGAAGGCGGAAACGGCAATCATGAGGCCGGTGGAAACCATCCTCTCCGGCCCTGCGTCCAGTCTTGTGGGCGCCAAGGCACTGTCCGGAGCCGATGATGCCGTCGTGATAGACATCGGCGGGACCACCACCGACATCGGTATCCTGAAGAACGGCTTCCCGCGCATAGAGCCGGAAGGGGCCCGCATTTCGGGCAGGAGGACCCGTGTCATGGCCGCCGACATATCCACCTTCGGAATCGGCGGAGACAGCCGTATTCTCGTCAACGGGAAGGAGATAATGCTGACTCCTGTCAGGGTCATCCCGCTCTGCATCGCTGCTTCCAAATGGCCTTCCGTGAAGTCGGCGATAGAGGGGCTGGCCTCGGTTACCGATGACCGTCCCAGGGAGGACTATGATCCGGAAGATGTCGTGCAGGATACCGAATTCTTCATCCTGGCACATCCCCGTTTCACAGATGAGCTGCCCGAACATGACCGTATGTTACTGGAAGCTCTCAGGGAGGGCCCCAGGAAGATTGCCGACCTGTGCAGGGAGTTCGGTCTGCCTGCCCACGCGTTCTCCGTGGCTGAATTGGAGAGAAGAGGCTATGTTACCCGGATCGGTATGACCCCGACCGATCTTCTCCATGCGGAGGGCAGTTACACCGAATACGATGCCGAAACCTCACTCATAGCGGCAGGATATCTTTCCCGCAAATGCGGACTTACCCTGGAGAGATTCATTGACAAAGCGAAGACCGAAGTCGTCAATAAGATGGCTGCCTCGGTGATGGAGAAGATGATGCTTGACAGCAATGGCTCCGATGAACTTACCGAGTCCCAGAAGGAGATTCTCAGGATGTCACTCAGCTCGAACGAAGATTATTCTCTCAGATTCGAGCTCAAACGGCCCATCGTCGGCATAGGCGCGCCGGTGGGCGCATGGCTCCCCAAGGTAGCTGAATTACTCCGTGCTGAACTCCTGCTGCCCTCCGATTCTGAGATCGGAAACGCCGTCGGTGCCATCACAGGCTCTGTATCCGAGACAGCGACCGTCACGGTCCGTGCAGCCGGCACCGATGTTGTGGAAGAGCCCGAATGCAACGTATTCACGGGACAGACGATCAGGACCTTCGCCCGCCCGCAGGAGGCGATGGAATTCGCACGCTCCGAATGTGCCAGACTTGCAAATGCGAAGGCTTCGGAGTCAGGTACCGCCAACCCTGTGGTGGAGATTACTGTCGAGGAGAACACCATGACCGTATCGGGCAGGAGCTTCTTCCGGGGCGCCACAGTGACCGCCAAGGCCACCGGCAAACCAGACCTGTACTGATGGAATAAGACAAAAATGATGCACCGGAGGGAATTGCCCCGCCGGTGCGGGTTTATGGTTTAGATCACTCGTAACCGCGTCCGAGGACGTGCTTCCTGTCCTCGGCCTTCTCCTCAGCGTACTTGTTGAACTTGAACCTCTTGATGTTGTTCTCGAAGTTGTGCTCAGGAGGCATGAGCTTCTTGATGGTCTGCATCATCTTGAACATGAAGCTCGAGAGGCCGTGGCTCATTCCGATTCCAAACTTGGTCATTCCGCAGACGAGGTGTCCAGGGTTCATGACGTCGTGGGGGTCGAGGAAAGTCTTGAGCTCCCTCATGAGGGCGACGGTGTTGGCGTCGTGGGCTGCGTCGAGGTTTCCTGCGAAGAAGATACCGTATCCGGTGGACCTTCCGCCGTATACCTCTGCCCTGTCGCCGAGATACATGTTGAATGCGAATGCGAGCATTCCGGTCATCATCTCGTCGTCCTTGAAGTAGTAAGGCATGAACAGGGTGGTCTGGTTGTCGACCATGACACCGATGATTCCACCGATGTCCATCTTCATGACACCGAAGCCGGTGTAACACTCGTCGACGAACTTGCCCCAGGTCTTGGCAGGTACGATGACCTCAGCGGGAATCTCTCCGATTCCGACCTTCCTGGCCCTGAACTCGTAGCAGCGCTCGTCCCACTCGTGGGATGCGATGGAGTCGTCGACCCTCTTTCCGCCGAACTTGGCGGCGAGCTCATCGGTGACTGCGATCTCCATGTCGACGTAGTTCTCCTGGCCCTGGTAGGTGACAAGGAGGAGGTTGCGTACATCGGGTGCGTGCAGGCCGGCCATCTTCTGGTGCTCGAAGTGGTAGTGGTCGGACCAGGCGATGTGGAGAGGCCTGATGCTGGGGTCGGCGATGATTGCCTGGATGACGGGGTTGGCGTCGGCCAGGTTCTCGAAGTCGTATGCCAGGGGGTGGATGACACCCATGGGGTGGATCCTGAAGGTAACGGTACCGAAGATACAGGCGGTTCCCTCGGATCCGACGAAGAACTGGTTCAGGTTGAGACCGGAGTTGTAGTTGCCCATATCGCCGTAACCGGTGTGCAGGACTTCTCCGTTGGAGAGGATGACCTCCATGTCGAGGACATTGTCCTTGGCGGATCCGTACTTGAAGGATCCGATTCCCATACCGTTGGTGGAGAGCCAGGCTCCGATGGTCGCGGCGGGGAAGGAAGAGGGGTAGGAACCCACGATGAATCCCTTTGCCATACAGGCGTCGAGGGTGGCCTTCCAGGTTGCTCCGGACTGGACCTTGACGGTCATGTTCTTCTCGTCGACGACGATCTTGTTGAATTTGGAAGAGCAGTCGCAGACGATTCCGCGGAATGCGGGCTGTGCTCCTCCGAGACCCCAGGTGGAGTTTCCGCGGGGAGTGACTGCGATACCGTGCTTGTAGGCCACTTTCATGACGGCGGCGATCTGAGCGGTGGTGCTGGGCCTGACGACCACATCGGGGATGTTGTCGAAGGCGATTCCCGCCAGCTTGGGCAGGGGTGCGAGATCGTGGCAGTAGAGGAGCCTCTCGGGTCCGGACTCGTTGACGTTGTCCTTTCCGACGGCCTCGACCAGTTTCTCATGGATTGCGTCGTTGTAGGCGCGGGAGAGTTTGTCGCCGCTCTTGGCGATGTCGTCCACGTTGGGCTCTGCAAGGAATCCGGTGAGGTCCCTCATGAACTTGGAGGTAGCCTCGTCGTGGATCTTCTCGATGTTTCCATCGGCGAATGCCCATCCGCAGGCCTTCCTTCCGCCGCAGGTCTCGATGGTGGCTTTGATGTCATCCATGCTGTCGCTGCTGACGAGAGCGGTGTACCTGTCGACGATCATGGCCATCTTGGCGTTGGATTTGGCAAGGTTGGCGATGGGGATGACTGCCTTGAACTTGTAGCAGGCAGGCTTGTAGACCGCATCGGACTTCTTTCCGCCGTTGGCCTCGAGGATGGCATCGGTCTCGGCCGCATCGGTGTCGACGAATGCCTGTGCGCCCTGGTAGTCGAGGAAGAGCATGGTCTTTCCGTCGGCGACCTGGAGGGTGAACCTCATGGGCTTGAGGTTGGGGTGGCGGATGAGTGCCTGGACAGCTGCGTCGGCCTCTGCGAGTCCTCCGGCGATCTCGTAGGCGAAGGATTTGGTGACTCCGGCTGGATATGCCTTGAGGGTGGCGGAGGTGATGATTCCGATTGCTCCCTCGGATCCGGCGAAGATCTGGTTGAGGTTGTAAGCGGACATGTATGCGCCGATGTCGTCGTAACCGGTCTCGATGACGGTTCCGTCCTTCAGGACGACCTCAAGGTTGAGGACGGCGTCCCTGGCGGTTCCGTATTTGTAGCTTCCGTATCCGGGGGTGTTGGAACCCATCCACTCGCCGACGGTGGTCCTGGCAGCGTGGAAAGGCTGTGCTCCAAGGATGAGTCCCTGGGCTGCTGCGGCGTCGATGACGGCCTGGAAGGTTGCTCCGGCCTTGGCCTTGACGGCGTAGTCCTCGGGAACGACCTCGACCTTCTGCATCTCCTCGGAGAAGGTGACAGTGATGGGGGTGTTTCCGCAGACGGCTGCGGTCACTTTGGCTTTCTTCGCGATTTTGGCTACGGCAGCGACCTGCTCGGTGCTGCATACAGTAACGGTGACTCCTCCCTCGGTTACCTTAACGTTGGCCGCACCTACAGCCGCCACAAGGGCTTCGCAGGTATCAGGGGCAAGTTCGCAGTTCTTTTTGTTGCAATCCATTTCAATCGTCCTCCATGCCACCCAGGGGTGACAGGATTATGCGTGCGCGTATTCTGTATCCCTTATTAAGGCTTACCCTGGCGTCACGGAGAACGGTATCTGGCCAGATGCAGTTCCGAGACCAAATCCGTCTTCGTTCCGGCATCCACGCGGAAAAGATGTGTGAGGCACCTGCAGTCGGAACATCCGAAATGCTCCATCTCCGGGATGCCTCCCAATGCCCCGACACGGTCCGCCAGTTCGCACTCCGGGATCGGTTCCGGGTAGGAGATCCACGCTTCGGAAGAATCGCAGACGGTCGTCAGGTAATCGATGTGCCATTTGAGCGTCTTCTCATGTGCCAGATGTCTGGCGAGACGCTGGTCGAGACCAGCCATCGCACTGCCCACGTAACAGTACGTGCCGGCTTTGAAAAGGTGGGGGCCGCGGGCCCCCACGGTGATGTTTCTGTCGCTTCCGAGGGTGACGAAAAGGACATAGGTCCCCTTCCTCACACTCATTGCTTTGCCTTCAGGGAATCCTCGTACTCGACCTGCGAGCGGGTCTTGATACGGATCAGCATACTGCTGTCATTGATCTTCGAGGGGGCGATGGTGCACACATCACCCAGACGGCGTCCGTAGACCATCATGTTCTCGACGGCCTCGTGATGCTCCTCGTAGGAGATCTTGGCCCTCAGTCCGTCGAGATGCATGACGATGGGGGCGGGCCTTAGACACATGTTGATGGGCTCGTAGTTCTCCAGCAGGGACTTGATCTCCGACGGGTGGACGAAGGGCGGGTCCTCCTCGAGGGCTTTCTTCTTGTCGGCAAGGATCTCCTCGATGCGGTCGGAGACCTCTTCGAGCTTCTGCCTGTCGGCGGGTTCCCTCATACGGGATGCCTTCCTGCCGACACCGTAGACGATGGCGTCGCAGGTGTGTTCGATTCCCTCGGGCTTGGGTCCGCAGACCAGCACGGTGGGGATGTTGATCTTGCTCAGGAGCAGATCGGCTTTGGTCTCCACGCAGGACTTGAAGTTGCCGAGCATGAACACGCATGCGTCGTACTCGTCGATGATGGAGGTCTCCTGGAGATTGATCTGGGACGTTAGCTTCCCCCTTCCCCTGGCAAGACCCATGACTACGGTGATCGCACCGCAGCGGCGAAGGTACTCCGCAATGTCGCAGATGGGGTGGGGCATGTGGTGGCGTCCCAGGGTGGGACCTACCACCGCGATTTCGGTACCCGCGAGAGGCACCTCCTTCACCTGTCCTCCGATATCCTTGCAGAGGGCCTCGACCAGAGGTCTGTCCTCGGAGGGGGTGGACATGGTCACGGTGAGCATCTGGGAGCTGCGGTTCTTCATCAGGACCACTCCGCCCACATCCTCGATGAGCTCGAAGAGCTCGTCGGAACGGTAGATTCCTCCGTCGTACATTATGACCTCATACATCGATCTCACCTCCCTTCTTCATGGCCTCGTGAATCACGGTGGCCTCATCCAGCATCTCGGGCTGCATCCTCTCCTCGGTAGCGACGACAGTAATGACGTCGGTGTCCGCCAGGGTGCGCCTGACACGGATTCCCTCGGGAAGCACCCTGTAGAGCGCTCCCAGGACCTCCTGGATGGGCTGTTCGTTGGACTCCACCTCGATCTCGTCGACCTCGAAGGAGCTGGATACCCCTTTGACCGCGATGTCGAGCCTGTCGAGCTGCTGCACGTTGTCCCTGCCGTACCTGTTCCAGAGCGCCTTGAGGGTACCGGGTGCGTACATCTCGTCGGAGATGCTCACGTACACGGTATCGCGCTCCGACCTGGTGGATGCCACGACCCCGATGGTCTTGGCCGAGGGCAGGGCCTTCATCTTCACCGAGATGATGAAGAGGGGCACCTTGGGTTTCAGCACCAGGTAGGATTTCTCCACGGCCGCAAGTTTACCGACGTCGTACATGAGCTCCTCGTAGAGAGCCTTGTACCTCTCGTTTCCGTATTCGTCGGTTCCTGTGACCACTGTTTCAGCTGGCATGGTCGCACCTCACAGCATTCCCGAACTGAGCAGGGCTCCGCCCACGGCTCCGATGTACTGGGAGTCAGGAGGCACGATCGGAGGCTCTCCAAGCACCTCTCCGATGGCCTTCACGAGACCTGCGTTGAGGGAGGTTCCTCCGACCTGGATAATGGGGTGCCTGACGTCGACCTCCTGCAGCTGCTGCTCGTAGACCTGCTCCGCGACGGAGTGGCAGGCGGCGGCCGCTACGTCCTCGAAGGACTTTCCGGCTCCGAGGGTGGTGACCAGGTCCTGGATTCCGAAGACGGAACAGTAGGAGTTCATCTTCGCATTGACCCAGTTACCCTTGACTGCGTAGGATCCGAGTTCCCCGATGGGGACCTTCAGCCTCCTGGCGGTCATCTCGAGGAAACGTCCCGAAGCTCCGGCACAGATTCCTCCCATGGTGAAGTTGTCGGGGACTCCGTCCCTGACGGTGATGGCCTTGTTGTCCATTCCTCCGATATCGATGATGGTGGCCTCTCCCCTCTGCCTGTCGGCCAGCCAAACGGCGCCCTTGGAGTTGACGGTCAGCTCCTCCTGCACGAGTTTGGCCTTGAAGTGGGTACCGAGGGTGAACCTTCCGTATCCGGTGGTTCCCATGGCCTCGATCTGCTTAAACTCGATACCGGCCATCTTCATGGCCTCCTCCAGGACCTCGGTGGCGCACTGGACGACATCTCCGGATGCAGTCCATGCCTTTCCGATGATCTTGTTGTTCTCCATGATGACGCACTTGGTGGTGGACGATCCGGAGTCGAGACCCGCGGTGATTCCGGTCTGCCTCTCCCTGGCAAGGAGTTCCTTCCTCGAGACGATGGTGACGAGAGCCTCCATCCTGGTGAGGAGCTGGGATGCCTTCAGCCTCTCGGTGAAGGAATAGGTGACGACGGGGAGCCTGGTGTTCTCCTGGATGAACCTCCTGAGCTCGTTCCTGACCAGGGCGGCCTCCGCACACCTGAAACAGGTGGTGATGAATACCGCATCGGCCTCGTAGAGACCGTCGGCGAGGCTGACCGCACGGGCGATCATGAGCTGCAGCTGAGGCGATTTGGGGGTGAATCCGAAACGTTCCAGGGCGCTCTTGACCTGGTCGTAGGAGACATCAGGGTAGACGATCTTGGCTCCGACGGAACGGGCTGCGGACTCGATCTCGTACTGTACTCCGCTGTACTCGGTACCGCAGGAGAGCTGGGCGATCCTGATGGTCATTCCTTCAGACCTCCCAGGAAATCCTTGATCTGTCCGACCATGGTCTTGGCCTCCTCCTCGCTGGAGGGGTACTGCACGGTGAGGGCGGGGATACCGCGCCTCTTGATGCGGTACTTGGTGAGCTCGTTGGAACGGTCGCATCCGACGCATCCGAAGCTGAACGGGGGGTTCTCGATGATGATGGCAGCATCGGCAGCCTCGATCATGGGTCCCCAGATGGCCAGCCTTCCCCTGATTCCGGAAGGAACCTCCACTCCGGCGTACTTGAGTCCTTTGACGACGTCGTCAAGGGTAACGTTCATGGGCGGCATGTCGACCTCGATGTTGTCGACTTTCTCCTGGATGAGAGCCATCGAACTCAGGGGTTCGTGGCCGAACCTCTCCACCAGGTCGAAGAGGATCATGCTGTTAGGGGGATCTATGAATACCTTCATCTGAAAGCCTCGCTGATTTCTTTCATTTCTTTGACGGGAAGGGGTTTCTTATCGACAGGTTTCTGATAATCGTCTTTTCCGGCGTCGAACTCATCCAGTGCATACTGGATCAGCGGGAGGCACTCCCATTCGGCCTCCAGCTGCGCGTATCCGGGACGCGTTCCGTGCTGTGCACGGCATCTCCTGGGGTCCCCTGCGGGGAATCCCCTGACCTTGGAAAAGACCTCGTTGCGGTAAGTGGTGCGGACCTTCTCCATGACGATCCTCATGGTCTCCGCATCCGATTCCGCCAGGCATCCGTAGCAGGTCTCCTTGACGTTGATGCCGGGGGCCATGGTCTGCACGTTGCGGACCAGCTGGTCCGGGGTGACCATGGAGTTGGGGGAGATCATGAGCAGTCTGGTTACTCTCTGCTGACTCATAGTTTGGCCTCCGTGATGTAGATGATCTGTTCGTCGTCCAGTACCTCCATGTCGGCGAGGTCGCCAAAGAACTTACCGACCAGGTTGGTTCCGTAGGGCTCCTCTCCGGTGGGACCGTACTGTTTGCTGTCGATGAGCCTGATACCGATCAGACCGTGGTGCGGCCTGGACTGGTTGGTGACCCCAATCTCTCCCTTCTTGCATTTCTTGAAGGGTTCCTGAGGGTAGAGGTTCTGTGCCCTGGGCTCATCGCCGTAGAAGGTTACCATCGGAGAACCGGGGAACGAGAACTGGGTCTTCAGCTGACCGATGGACTTGTGGCTCAGTCCGGTGACCTTCTTGAAGTAGTGAACGGTGGCTTCATCGTCGGTGGTGATCGAGATGCGGTAGATCCTGTCGCGGGGTACTCCGAAGGTCTCCACTTCGCCCTTCTTGAGAGCCTCCATGGTCTCCTCCGGTCCCTGGTCGACGATGACCGCGTCATCGGAGGTGTCTCCGGTACGGATCTGTTTAACTCCGTACTTGGCGAGGAATGCCGCTCCCGCCTTCTGTGTCATCCCGACCGAGATGATGCGGGGAGGGTCGGTCTCCACGGCGATGATGTCGCCGGCCTGTGCACGGGCCATGAGCGCCATTCCGTCGGTGACCTCTCCGGCGGTGTTGAGGTCGGGGGACACCTGTCTCCTCTCTCTGTAGAAGAGGATGTGTCCCTTGCCCACACCCGCATGCCTGACCATTACCTGGCCGACGTCGCGGACGCCGCTGATCTCGGCGTCCAAATCGACGTCCATGTCATCCCTGCATCCCATGAAGGTACCGCTTCCCTCGGACACGTTGATGTATCCCTTGGAGGTGATGATGAGGACGTGCTCAGCGGATTTCGGAGACTCGTGCTTCAGGGTGACCAGCACACGGGTGCTGATCCTGTAGCCGTCCTCCAGGGGCTGGCTGAGATCCTTGGTGATGATGACGTTGTCCTGACTGGTCTCGGACACGACGGGGTGGATGTCCACGATGCCCTGCCCTTCCTTGATGAGGTTCAGCAGGTGCCTTCCGACCGTGATCTTTCCGATCTTGCCGGATCCCGCACCGTACGCCTTGGTGAAATTGGATTTGGCCACCATCAGGTAGGTGGTCTGGTTGTCGTTTCCTCCGAGGGAGAAGAAGCACTCGAAACGGCGGTACATGCCCGCATCCGCGCTGTAGGGGATGTCGGTGGGGAACGAACCGAACGCCACGAGCTCCTTGTTGGCCCACCTGATGTTGGACCCGACAGCCTCGTCGGCGTATTTCCTGAAGAGCTTCGCTTCGGGGGTGTCGTACAAGTGGAGAACCATCTCGCCCTGTTCGGTGACGATGGCGAAGTCGTTGGTGACCTCGGTCACCTTCTCGGTGGACAGGTAGATGGAAACGGTGGAACCTTCCACATACCTCTCGCCGGCGACCGCATCCTTCAGGGTTGCACCCTCTTTGAGGGTCTTCTCCTTCCCGTTGACGAATACCTTCATCTGGATTCCTCCGTGGGAAGGATCTTCTGGAGTTTCGAGGCGATCTCGTCGAGCTTCTCCTGGGGACAGGTGACTCCCCTGACGACGCCGGTGACGATGTCCTCGATGGTACCCATGGTACCGATGTTGTCCTTATCGGGCATGACGTCGCGGGTCTTCACGCCGATGGCGGCGAAGTCCTCGAAGTCCACGGGACACTGGGCCACCACGACGGCGGGGATGTCCACGTTCCTGAGGATCAGCCTCGCTTTGTAAACGATGTGGTTCCTGACGTTCCCGAGGTGGATCAGCGCCACCTTGTACTGCCTTATCCTGTCGACCTCGATGGGATCCAGTCCGAACCTGGATCCGGTGGTGACATCAGGTGCGTCGGTGGGGACTCCGGAACCGGAATTGACCACCAGGACCGAGGCGTTGATGCCGACCTCCCTGAGGGCATATGTGATCTCGCACACCGGCTTGGTGATGTGCCTCCTCCCGGGACCCATGGCAATGACGCAGACGTCCTTGCCGCTCTCGGAGATGGTGGCCCTCTGGGCCAGACCTCCTCCGATTCCGAGTCCCTGGGAGTCCCTGCACTCTACGAAGCTCAGGTGTCTCCCTATCTGCTGCTTCATGAACGTATCCTCTGTCTGGTTCAGATCATTCCATGGGTCCGCGGAGCTCGTCGAACTTCTTCATCATGTCCTCAGGCTTGCCGATGCCCACGACCTTTCCATCCTTCATGAAGGCTGCACGGTCGCAGCAGTTCTTGACGAAGTCCATGTCGTGGCTGACGACGATGAAGGTCTCTCCGAGGGTCTCCCTGGCGCGGAGGACGGATTTGGCGACGATGACCTTGGTGATGGGGTCCATGGTTCCGGTGGGCTCGTCAAGGAGGACGATACGGGGCTCCTTGATGAGGACCTGGGCGAAGGCGATCCTCTGACACTCTCCCACGGAGAGGGTGTCGGGGTAGGCCTCGAGGACCCTGTTGACGTCCTTCTTCTCGAATCCCACGCTGATGAGGACCTGTACGGCCTTCATGCGGGCCAGCTCGGCGGGCATGTTGATTCCGATGCAGGTGGTGAGGTTCTGCAGGACGGTGTCGAACGGGTAGAGGGTGTACTCCTGGTGGAGGACGCCGATGTAGGGGGTCGCACGGCCCTTGTTCTGGTATCCGTCCTTGGACATGTCGACCCAGTCGTCACCGATACGGACCTCCACCTTTCCTTTGGTGGCATTGGACAGACCGCAGATCATCCTGGAAAGGGTGGTCTTGCCTGCGCCGGAGAATCCCACGATGGCGAAGCATTCCCTCTCGTTGATGTCGAAGGAAACTCCGTCGACGGCTTTGACGACTCCCCTGGATACGGAGAAGAAGTGCTTCTCGGCGTCGGTGAGGCGGACGATCTCGCTTCCGAGGTTCTCGATCTCGCTCCTGTCGAAGTGGTAACCCTCCATGAACTTCTGGGTGATGGGTTTGGGTTCTCCCTTCATCTTGGTGACTCCACCCTCGAGCCAGAAGGCCTCGTCCGCCATCTTGTCGATGGCCTCGGGCCAGTGGGAGGCGAACACCATGCAGATGTTGTTCTCCCTGACGTACTGGACCAGTTTCTGGTGGATGATTTCGGCGGTGTAGGGGTCGAGGGTTCCGGTGGGCTCGTCGGCCAGGAAGAACAGGGGCTTCTTGGCGAGCTGCCTGGCAAGGACGATCCTCTGTTTCTCTCCTCCGGACAGGTCACGCGCGATGTGCATGGTCCTGTGGCTCATGTGTACGAATTCGAGGAGGGCGATGGCCTTCTCCACACGGTTGGGGGTATCGGTACCGATGGCCTCCAATACGTTCTCGATGACTGTGAGGTCTCCCCAGAGAGCGAAGGTCCTCTGGAGCATGATGGCAACCCTGTTCTTGATGGCCTCCCTCATGGCGTCGTATTCCTTGAGGGCCCAGAAGTCCACATCGATGCGCTCGGTGTCCCCGTTGCAGATCTTACAGGCCGATCCCTCGTAGGGGAGTCCGAGATGCCTGCATTTGACGCAGCAGGTGACGTGGTAGATGACGCGCCCGGAGTCGGGCTGGTACTCGGGGTTTCCCCTCAGCATGTGGAGGAGCACGCTCTTACCTGCACCGCTCTTTCCGATGAGTCCGGTGATCTGGCCGGTGCGGATTACAGCGCTGAAGTTGTCAAGTACGACCTTACCGTTGAATTTCTTCGTAACGTTCTCAATCGTGATCAGTTCGACCGGTTGTGACATACTTTGTCTTATTACGCGCGACTATATATGGGTCACTACTCACCCTTTCAATGCACCGATTCGTCATTTTTGGATGTCTGGGTTATCTGATTAACTGATATTCGAAGATTGAGGGGTATAAATATTGGATGAATCATATATCCATCAATGGCATCACTGGAAATGCGTTCACGCATGGGCGGACCGGTACCCAAGTTCAAAGATTACCACATCTGGAAAACTTTGTATTTCCTCAGCAGGGAATCCCCTATCGGACGCAAGAAGCTCGCTTCGCTTCTCGGCATCGGCGAAGGCAGTACCAGGACCATCCTCTCGATCCTTCAGGAGGAAGGAAGCACGCTCATCAGGAAGAACGGTGTCTCGCTGACCCCCGACGGGAAGAAGGCCTGGGACCGTGTTGCCATGGCTCTGGCACCGCTCAACGTAGACGCTCTGACCATCGGCGACTGCAACTGCGCGGTGCTCGTCCCCAATGCGGCCGACCGTGTGAAATACGGCTGCGAGGAGAGGGACAATGCCATCCTGTCCGGTGCCACAGGCGCCACGACTCTCATTTTCACCAAAGGTTCGCTCATCTTCCCGGGCAACGAATACCCCGTGGATACCAAAGCGGACAAGGCCATCAGGACCACTTTCAACCTCCGCGAGGGCGATGTCATAATCATCGGGACCGCCCCCACCATGGCGGCCGCCGAGGAAGGAGCCGTGTCCGCAGGACTCAAACTGCTTGGAGGATTGCATAAGACCCAGACGGTCGAACAGCCCTCCGGTTCCATGAACTCCATCAACGAACTTCTGGCTATGTCTTTCATGATCCACGACCTGGTCGGAGGACTCCCGGTCTGCGCCAAAAGCAAGGACGACCTCGGCATCCGTATCGAGAACGGGGCCGTCGTGGACAACGCATACACAGGTGCCGTTCTGGAGGAAGTGCTCAAGGTGGGCACCACCATCAGAAGGGTCGCCACCTCCGGTCCCTACAAGGGAATCAGGGTAATCGTGACCCCCCTGGAAGTCAACAACAAGGTCGTGGCCGCCATCGGTGTCGTCGACATCAGGAGCATGGCGGGAATCACAAATCTCATCCGTCTCCACGAAGACGACGAACTTTGAGAAGGCAATGATTATGGCTGATCCGGAACTCCCATTGGAGATTATCAGGAAAATGAAGGGTGTGCGTTATGCGTTCTATCTCAATCACGAGACCATCGACAAGATGGTCAAGGAAGAGGCGACAGTTAGGGCGGCAGGCGGCAAGATCAATGCCGAGAACGCCGGATTCAACGAAGCCGTGAAGAGGGACCACATCATCGCCATCGTCAAGGATCCCCGCTTCAGACCCCCGCCGGAACCCACAGTCATTCTCACCGACGGCGTCGGAAGGAAGCTCGGGGAAGAGGTATTCCCCACCAACAAAGCGGATTATGACAACAGGACCGACATCGTATGGATGTTCGATTCCTTCGTCCTGTTCCCCAATGTCAAGGGAGAAGGCAAAGAGAAATTCGTCATGCCCCCCGTGAGCTTCCCGGAACTCAATCCCTCCAACGGATGCAAGGATGTCGTGTCCTGCAGTCCCGCACCCACCACCGACAGACTCATGCGCGAGAGCAACGGTCTGAAGGACGATGCCCGTTTCGCATCGGTTCTGGTGGCCTTCAACGACTGTCCCGTCACGGAATAATCGTCACATCTGGGTCATCGTTTTTTTTGCTTGAATTGTTAATGTAAAAAAGGGGCCCTGCCCGAAGGCAGGGTAAGTGGTTTGAGGTGTGGCCCAAGGAGCCGGATCATCCACCTCCGCTGGGCATCATCTCGGAGATATCGACTTCCTTCTCCATTTTGTTGAGGTCGTCGACACTCGTGGTGCCCTTGAAGGTCTTGGTTTCCTTCTCCTTGTAAGAGACCGTCTTGTACTCCGAAGCATCCGCTGGAACGAGCGTTGAGCTCACATAGAAGAGCCCGGTACGGTCCAGTTTTACCCAGACCTTTCCGTCCTCTTCCTTGATCTCGACCACCTTTCCGACGGTGTTGGTCGGGACGTACTTGACGATGTCTCCTTTGTCCATTTACGCTTTCATCCCTTGATGACTGCGGTCCTCTCTCCGGCAGGGACGAACTCCCTGAGTCCTCCGCGTCCGAACTCTTTGGTAACGTTAGCGAAGTCGAAGACGAGGTCCTTGTCGGAGAATGCGACCTTGATCATGGGGTTGGCGACGAATGCGTCTCCACGAGCGAGGTGAGCTGCCTTGGGGATACCTGCGTATCCGGAAAGGTGTCCGACGTTCATTGCGTAGTTGGGGTAGTTAGGACCACGGAGCTCCATGGGCAGACCCTCATCGGACCTGTATGCATAGGAGTTCGCGGAACCGCACTGGTCCTGCAGGTCGAATCCGTAGAATCCGAGCCTTCCGGTCCTCTCCTTGTGCTGGAGCATGGACTGGTACCAGGCGTTCAGACCGTTGTCAGCAACTCCGGTTGCCATAGCGGTGATGATACCGGTGGATGCGGCGGTAACGGTTGCCCTCTGGGATCCTCCGAAGTGGATCTCCATAACGGCGGGGTACCTCTCGTACATCTCAAGTGCGTAGGAGGAGATCTCGTCGGCGAGCTTGAGCTGTTTCTTGTAGTCGTCGGGCTTGACACCGCAGAATCCGCCGTAGCGGTCTTTGATGGTGTCGATTCCGTGGTAGACGTAGTCCTCAAGGATGTTGTCGGTGTATGCTGCGGTAGCGTACTGGGTGAATCCGACTCCACCGGACATGTATCCACCGAGGTAGACCTGGTCGTAGATACCGGCTGCGAGAGCAACGGTCTCGAGTGCTGCACGTCCAGGGTCGTCAGGGTAGACACGGTCGGACTGGACCATATCGTCGAGGAATCCGAAGGTGATTCCTCCGGGCTCGTTGGGTCCCCTGACACGCCTTGCGGGCATCATGGATCCCATGGTGATGGACTGGTGCTTTGCGGAGTATGCGAAGTCAGCGATGGCTGCCTCTCCGGCTGCGAGTTTGTAGGCGGAGATGAATGCCATGGAAATCTGCATTGCTGCGTGCCTGGAGACGGTTCCTCCATCCATGAGCCTTCCGACCATGGTGGGGACACGGACAGCCTGCATGAAAGTGTTTCCGATTGCTTTCTTCAGCTGTGCTGCCTGCTCCTTGGGGAAGTTCTTGTTGATGTCGATAACGAACCTGGGGTCGATCTCATCAATAAGGTCATCGTTTCCGGAGAAGACTTTGACGTAAGAGTCTGCAACGAGTGCAGGGTTGCACTCTGCCATGTGCTCCTGAACGACTGCTCCTCCAGGCATGGTGTGGTTGACGACTTCAAGGTAGTTGGAGATGGTCTCGGGGGTGACCTCCTTTCCAAGCCTCTTTTCGATGGTCTGGTGAGGGAAGTCGAGTCCGACGAGGACAGTCCTCCTGATGTCGTCCCATGCCTGCTGGATTGCAGGGTTGTTGATGCAGTGAAGGTCATCGGGCTCTACGAAGATGTCAGTGTGGGACAGCTGGTAGGGCATCCAGGACCTCTGTCCGAGAGGAACTCCGATGTCCTCGTTCATCATGGGGAATCCACGTTTCTTGGCGATCTCCGCGGCGGTAGCCTGGAGCTCAACTTTCCTCTTGGACTGTTTCCAACCGCCGTAGCAGTAGTACTTGGTGTCCATCTGGGTGGGTTCTTCCTTGAACTTCTTCTTGCATGCTTCAAGGAAAAGTTTCTGATCTTTTGCAGCCATTTTCACTCACCTTTTACATCGAAGGGCCTGAATCCGCCGAGGGTCCTGAGTTTGTGAATCCTGAGGTAGAAGTCGGTCACTTCTTTGTCGTCCCTCATGTCGACGCCATCTGCTCTGAAGATGGTGGTCCTCTTCTTGAGGTCGGACATGGATGCGGGCTTTCCGACATAGATCTTCTTGTCGAGAGGCAGCGCAACCTGGTCTTTCACATACATAACTTCTTTCTTCTTGTCGTCCCAGAGGTACCTCTGCCAGCCGTCGAACATAAGTCCGTGCTCGTCGAGACGGCAGGAGTGTCCGTGAACGGTTGCTCCCCTGATACCGGTAAGGGCGGGGTCGAAGGTCTCGTTGTCGATAAGCTCTTTTGCAACCTGCTCGAGGTTCCTCTCACGCATCTCGATGATCTGCCTTCCGGAAAGGGTTCCGGTGTCGACTCCCCTGTACCTGGAAAGGTACATCCATGCCCTCTGGTAGGGAGAGATGGGTGCGAAGTAGACGGAGTCGGTGAACTGGATGTACCTGACACGGTCTCCAGCGGCGGCTCCCTCGATGGGGGTGACGAGTTTCCTGATGGGGCACTCGGGCTCGTTGGCCTCGGTGATCGGGGGGTGGATGCTCTTGTAAGCCTCTCCAGGGGCCCTGTGTCCCATAATCCTTACAACATCGTCCATGGGGACGTCACGAAGCTGTTTGAGCTTCACTTTGGGATCCAGGTACCTGCGCCTGTTTTTGGCGGGGGTGGTGGTTCCCGGGAAGAACTGTCTCTTGTATTTTGCCATAATTAAGCACTCCTATAGTCGTGAAGGGATGGTCTGTATTTCGAGTACCTGCCTACGTCGATGGTATAACCATCAGGGATGGTCCGATCGAAGGCAGCTTTGATCTCGTCTACCGTCTTGTCCATTTCAGCCTCATCGGTGACGGAGAGCTCGATGTAGAAAGCGCCCACCAGACAGTGGAGCTCCACCTCGTGTCCGTTCACGTGAATCACCTTGCGCTCAGTGTGATTGTTGGCAAGTCCCTTGGCGGGGCCGCTGCTGATCGTCCTGGGCAGACTCTCTCCGCTCATGTTGATCTGGCGGAGGTTGGGAATGACGTCGATGTCATTCAGAATCTTCTCGGTGGTCTCGGCGCTGAGGAGACGGTTCGTCATCACGCGGACCTCTGGAAGAGGGACGTTCGCGTAATCAACGGTTGGGGTAGACATGTACAGACCTCAATCTCCTCAGATTTTGTTCTTAATCTTCTTAGCCTCTGCTCCAACGATCTGGAGGGGGGTGTTGAATTCGGGCATTCCTCCGAAGATCTTCTGGAATACACCAGAGGTCTTCTCTGCGGAGAAGAACTGGGTTCCTCCGTCAAGGCAGTTTCCTGCAGTGACAGCGGGGATGAGAGTTCCTTTTGCGTGCCTGGTAACGACGTGGTTTCCGTGGAACAGTCCAGGACCTCCTCCTCCGTAGATGGAGTGAGAGAAGAAGGACATTCCGACTCCGACTCCCTCTGCACGTCCGTAGTCGACTCCAGGGAGTCCGGACTCGTGCTCGAGCAGGTCGTTGTAGTACAGAACAGTGGAGGGGACTCCCTGTGCTGCCCTTGCGGCTCCGACGTTCACCATAACTGCGGCAACCTCTCCGGCTGCTGCGTATGCGTTCCAGAGGGGAAGGTCATCGGTGGTGTATACCTTGTATCCAGAGGGGAGGACCTCTTTTACGCGGATGACACCGTCAGCGATTGCCCTCTCCATGAGGGACTCGATAACAGTTCCGACAGTTCCGGTCTTTCCGTTCTTCTTGACGAGAGAGTATACGATGTTGTTGGCGTTCATTCCCTGGTATGCGAGGGACAGAAGGTGCTGCCTCTCGAAGGGTCCGACTGCGTCACCCATCTCGTATGCGGCGCAGGTCTCGAAGATTGCGGACAGGGCGACACCCTGCATTGCGTTCCTCTTGACAAGTGCAACGACGTGGTTGGACATGATGTTCCTAAGTGCGAATCCGGCACCCTCGTTGTTCTGGGGGACCTCAAGAATGGTCTTGATGTTGGATCCGACGAAGTTGACGGTCTGAGGGTATTTACCCCAGACTGCGGCCTTGACCATGTTGGCTTTGTACATAGGCACTTTGTACCTAGTGATGATAGCCTCGGTGACTGCTGCAGCGACGCTGGTGAATCCAGTGGTGTACTCGATTCCTGCATCGGTCCTCGCCTGAGGGACGATAACGACAAGGGTCTTTCCTTCGTCGATGACGTTAACGACAGTGTCGTCGCCGTCTACGACCTGGACCATCTCCTTGATGTCCTTTGCGAGTTTCTCTGCATCCTTGACGAGATCGGCTTTGATCTCTTTACCCTGGATGATGTTGCCAGCGATTGCGCCGGTTGCCAGTGCATTCTGGATTCCTGCGAGACTGACTCCGATAGTCCTCTTGGTCAGGGAAGCAATTTTCTGGATTGCTTTGTTCCTGAGGGGGCTAAGGGCTTCCAGCGGCACATCTTTAGCAATGCGCTTGCCGTAGTCATCATACAAGTCAATTTTGTCCTCGTATTTTGGCATTTTATACCTCCTTTTTATTCATTCACGCCGAAAAAGTGAATTCTCAGCGTTCCTCTTGCAAAAGTGCGTCATGCCTCGTAATAATATAAAGTCATTGGAAAAATCGCATTTTTTGAGCAAAAAAGTAAATTTGGATATATTTTCGGCAACCTGAAAAATCTGCCAAACAACATTTCGCCGATTCGGGTTTTATTTATAATTTAGGTTCAGTGTTACAAAAACAGCATAATATGCATAAAAAATGTTTGTAAAAAGGTTTGTTAGGGGCGTATGCGGACTTCAGTCACGCTTCGCCTTGGTCATGATTCCGGTCTCGTAACGTCCGAGACGCTCTACGTAACCGGGGATGCGGTTGTACGGGATGCCGACGACCATCTCGTCGGGGCGGATGGAGGTCCTCTTCCTGCATCCGAAACATCCTATGGAGATGTTGGGCTTGTCCGTGACCAGCGGGACGGCGTTGACGTCCTCGCAGCAGCACTGGAAAGGAGCGGTGCTGAACTCGGCACGGCCTCCGGCGGCGGCGGTCTCCAGGGGGACGACCCAGTAAACCCTCTCGGGGATGTCGCTGATGACCACCACATCGGGCACGAAATCCGCATCTTTCAGAGGGCAGACAGCTTCACCAATGGTCTTGAAGGGGATCATGATCCTCTTCTCGATCATCTCGCGGGCGGCCTCGACGCTGTCGTGCATGCCCATTCCGCCGTGCATCTCCCCGGATGCGACCTTCTCGGGGGTCTCCATCATACCCAGGACGCTGGCGCCGACATGGCAGGACTCGTCCTCGGCATAGAGGATGTTGCCCTCTCCCTCTCCGGCGCGGAAGATGGCCTGACAGTGGGACATCTGCGAGGAAGCGCGGGGACAGCAGGTAGGGAACTCCTCCCCCTCCTTCACGAGCTTGCATGCAACGGGCTCATGCCTGAGTTTCAGTACTGTCTTGAGACGGTCTGCGTACATCTTATTCTCTTCAAGAACGCTTGACATACTGCACGTATCGGCTGGTCAGCATAAAATAGTGTCCGATAACGATGGTTAACAGGTATTGTCTTTCTTCGGTCTGTCAAATGCGTGGGCAAAGTAGTTATTGAGCGTGGGGCATTAGAGGTCATGGGCAAGAAGAATCTCATTTCAGTTATGGACATGAAGGACGAGTGGCCCGCACTCGTCGATCTTGCGATCAAGCTCAAGAAAGAACGCGGCAACCACGGGGACCCCCTCAAGGGAAAGACCCTTGCCATGATGTTCGAGAAACCCAGCACCAGAACCAGGACCTCCTTCGACATCGCCATCACCGAACTCGGCGGACACGCCCTCTATCTGGACGTCTCCAAGATGCAGATGGGTCACGGCGAGACCGTCGAGGACACCGCCAGGGTCCTCAGCCGCTTCGCACACGGTATCATGTACCGTGCATTCGACTACAAAATGATGGACAAACTCGGCGAGTGGTCCACCATCCCCGTCATCAGCGGTCTCGACAACCTCGAGCACCCCTGCCAGGCACTGGCCGACATGGTCACCATCAAGGAGAAGTTCGGAGACCTCCGCGGACGCAAACTCGTCTACCTCGGAGACGGAAACAACGTCTGCAACTCCCTGCTCTACGCATGCGCCATCCTCGGAATCGACATGGTCGCCTGCTGTCCCGCACCCAGGATGCCCAACGCGGAGATCATGCTCAACGCCGCCAGGGTCGCCGACTCCAACGGATCCAAGATCATCGCATCCCATGAGCCTGAAGAGGCCTGCAAGGACGCCGACGTCCTCTACACCGACACCTGGATCTCAATGGGCGACACCACCTCCGAGGTGGAGGCCATCAAACTGTTCCAGAAGTATCAGATCAACGACGATCTGCTGGCACTTGCCAAACCCGACTGCATCGTGATGCACTGCCTCCCCGCACACAGGGGACAGGAGATCACCAACTCCGTCATCGAGGGCAAGCACAGCGTCGTCTTCGACCAGGCCGAGAACAGGCTCCACGCCCAGAAGGCCGTACTGTACACCCTTCTCAAGGATTGAGAGCGGCGATAAGCTCCTCGAGCTTATCGAGGAAAACCTCTTCCTTCCCCTCGGGGATGGTGGCACCGGCGGCCACATTATGGCCGCCTCCCATGCCTCCCACGGCCGCGGCCGCTTCCGACATGAGTTTTGAGAGATCCATTCCGGCGTCGACCAATGATT
Source organism: methanogenic archaeon ISO4-H5 (assembly GCA_001560915.1). NCBI lineage: Archaea > Methanobacteriati > Thermoplasmatota > Thermoplasmata > methanogenic archaeon ISO4-H5. The sequence goes on from CP014214.1 coordinate 1,487,430, forward strand.
TGGGGGCTCTCGCAGATACTTTGATTCCATCATCGGCTTCCGCGAAGGCTATGATCGGCATATCCGGAGCAGCCTCGGAACTGCTGAGGATTATACCTGCGACGATACCCACGACGGTCTCGCGTATAGCAGACCCAGCATCGAAATACTGAAGGTAATTGCGGCGGCGGAGAAGGTGGTTCTCCTTGACGTATGCGAGGGCCACGGAGATGTTCTTGCGGTGGTCCTTGCGGTTGCTCTCCGCCTCCCTGAGGGCGTCCAAGTCGCCGAGGCAGATCTTGGCACCGGTCTCGGCATCGTCGTACCTCCCGCAGGAGTTCAGGGTGGTGGCGAATTCCTTCGCGTCGCCGAGTCCGGTCTTGAAATCATAACGCTTGACTGTATACAGTTCGCCCAGCAGAGCGGCACGGTCCTCATCGTTCTTGGCGCGGGAGACCAGCTCATCGGTAAGCATGGCAGACTCGACCGGATCGAGGTCGCACCAGGTGCGGCGGATGCCGTCGGAATTGGCTGCTGGCACTTGGCATTCGTTGAGGAGTCCATAGCACGCATCAGAATCGCCTGAGATGCCCGGGATCGCAGGTTCGCCGTACTGCAGGAACTGCACCAGGGGACGGGTTCCCCTGCCGAAGAAGCGTATTCCGTACGATACCTCCATGTCCCCGCGGTCCACGGCATCCTGCAGTATTACACGGTTCCATCCGACCAGCTTCGATTCACGGCTGTCCTGAAAATCCCCTATAGCGCCGATGACTGCGAGATATGCCAGATCGGTATTGTTGGGGTCGATTGCACGGGACAGGAGATAGGTCATACCGGCTCCGCTGACCTCGTAGGAACCTGATGCCCCGTAGAGATGGGGGTTAAGCTGATAGGAGGCGCTGAACGCATCGAGCATCGACTGTCCGCTGCGCCACTTGGTATCCGGTACGTGGTGGTCGGTGACCACTATACCGCTGCGGGTGAACTGCCCCATATAGGCACTGCCGAGGTCGCATATCCAGACATAGTCGCTTGGGTCATTGTTGATCTTCTCGACGGTCTCCTCGGTGATCTTCTTCTCGAAGGAAAGGGTGTAGGTCTTGCCGAGACGGCGGAGGGTCTCCGCCGCGATGGCTCCCGCGGTTATTCCGTCTGCATCGATGTGGGTGATCACATCGACAGTGCGTGCACTCATGAGAGCGGAAGCAGCACGCTTCAGATCGGTCAGAAGTCTCGGCGGGAGACTTACGGAGGCCTCTTCTTCGGACATATTACGGCACTGTATCGTCCCAGCGCTATTTCTTTTTAAGGGAAAGGCTTCCCCACAGCAATGGGAGCTAAACGCATCAGGGTGATGCCCGGGGTCACCATAACCAACGACCGGTGCCTCATCCTCGACGAAGGACCGACAGCGGTCATCGGGGACCTCCATCTTGGGTACGAGAGCGCACTCGAGGAGGAGGGCATGTTCATACCCCGCATCAACACCGAGTCCGTGCGCGACGCCCTCAACCGCATCGTGGACGATTACGAACCCGCCCGCATAGTCCTGCTGGGAGACATCAAGCACGATTTCAAGAGATCCAGCTACCAGGCCCGCGAGGACGTCCGCAGCATCATCAGACTGGTTGACGAGGCCGCGGAGGCCATCGTGATCAGAGGCAACCACGACAACTTCCTGCAGACCATCCTCTCCGACACCGGCGTGAACACCCTCGACTACTTCGACATCATGGGATTCCGCCTGGAACACGGACATGTGGATTCCGGAGTGAGGCCCGTGATCATAGGTCACGAGCATCCCTCCATCAGGATACCGGGGGAACTGAGCGGCTACATGAAACTCCAATGCTATGTGGTGGCCGAGAAGGAGGGAGTCATCGTCATCCCCCCGTTCAGCCCCTTCGCATCCGGCAACGACCTGAACCCCGGTCAGGATGCTGTCATGGCCCCCGCCCTGAAATCCTGCGACATCCGTCAGGCCAAGGTATACGGGGTGTCCGAGATGGGGCTGATGGAGTTCGGGCAACTGGACGATGTCTCTTTACTTACAATATAAGATGAGTGAAGCGCTGTTAGGGCACTTCCGATACCCATCCGATTCTCCTCCGATGGGTGCTTGTTTTATACCTTCAGCGTATTCTTATCCCCAAGGAGTATCATATCATGGCAATGACCCCTAGAGAAAGAGTACAAGCCGCTATGAACAAAGAGAACCTCGACAGGCCCCCTGTAGCCATCTTCACCCAGTCCGCAACCCTCGGACAGATGGACGCACTCGGAGCAGCATGGCCCGAGGCTCACAAGAACCCTGACCTCATGGCAACCCTTGCCGCCGGAACCATCGAGTGTTTCGACATGGAGGGCGCAAGGACCGCATTCTGCCTTACCGCAGAGAGCGAGAGGTTCGGCCTCACCGTTGCAGTCGACAAAAAAGACGCAGCACCCATGATTAAAGACCACAGCTACCACTTCGACTGCATGAACGGAGAGTACGACGATCTTGCAGAGAAGCTCATGCCCGTTGACGAGTTCCTCGCCGGCGGAAGGCCCGCAGTCGTTATCGAGTCCTGCAGGATCCTCAAGGAGAACAAGGTCAAGGGAGTCAAGAAATGGGACTCCGAGAAATACCCCATCGTTGCAGGAAACACCGGAGTTTTCACCATCTGCGGAAACCTCTGCGACACCGAGAACATGATCTTCGGTATGATGATGGCTGAGGACGAGGTCAAGAAGTGGACCGCAGCCATGACCCCCTACGTCAAGGCATACACCCAGGCACTCATCGACGCTGGAGCAGATGTCGTCCAGTGTTCCGAGCCTTCCGGATCAACCGACATGCTCTCCCCTGACATGTTCGAGACCGCAGCAGGAAAAGCTTGCCGTGAGGCACTCGGATCCACCAAGGGCGGATTCGGAAACATCCTCCACATCTGCGGAGACACCACCCCCATCCTCGACCAGATGGTCACCGTCTGTAAGGGTATCTCCATCGAGGAGAAAGTCGACTCCTACACCGCAGTCGAGAAGGTCGGCGACAAGACCGTCCTCGTCGGAAACGTCGGATCCGTCAGGCCTCTCTACCAGGGAACCGCGGAAGAGACCAGAGATGGCGTCCTGAAGTCCATCAAGGCCGGATTCAACATCATCTCCTCCGGATGCGGAATTGCACCTGCAACTCCCAACGAGAACATGCAGATGATGTCTGACACTGTCAAGAACTACTCTGCCTGAACTGGTAACAGTCACTAAACCTCTTACACAGGCTTCGGCCTGTGGCCCTTTTTCTTCAATTTCAAAAAGCCAGTAAGGTTTATTAACCACAAGTCTATGGTCGGATTACCTTAATTGGCTGGGGTAGGCTAGCTTGGTTAGACTGGGGGACTGTGGATCCCCCGACGTGGGTTCAAATCTCGCCCCCGGCCCTTCCTTTTAAAATCCGTCCGGATGTGCGGTTCTCCCGCGTATTAAGAAAAATAGGGGTTGTCCCCCTTGAAGTTTTACTCGGTTTCGGGTCTGATCGGAGGCCACATACCCTGGAGACGTCCGCCTTCCCTCTCGGGATCCATGGTGGAAACCTCGAGACCGGGGACGATCATTCTAACCGCAGGGACTCCGAGTTCGGGCCTGGTGAGATCCACGGCGATGACCTTATCGAATCCCGCATCCATGAGTTTTCCGAGGACGACCTCGATATCATCCAGGACATAGGGCGTGGATTCGTCGGGAATATCCTCCAGATAGATCTGCTTGTCATTGGGTCCGTACCAGAGGCGGTTGAGTTCTTTGATCTTCTCGTATCCAAGCTCCTGAGAGGTCTTCTGAAGCTGGGCGTTAATCTTCATTCCGTGCTTGTGGGTCGTACGGCTCTGGGCAACTTCGGTGATGGCACGGATGGCTGCAATCTGCGGATTGAGGTGAGTACCCACTCCGATGGTCAGAAGCTCTGGGTCTTTGGTGACTGTATCATCGGCTGCAGCTCCGATGGTGGGCACGCCGATGTCATTGGTCAGGTCCTTCAGATGGATCTTGATTCCCTTCTCCTCGAATTTCGCGATGAGCTGTGCGGGGACCGAATCCTTGTCGCGGATCAGCACCTCCGCGTTCGACCTGTCATAGGCCTCAGCAATCGACCAGGCATCCCTCTCGATATCCTCGAAGAGTGCATGCAGGATCGCTTCCTCCATGGTGTTTCCCGCCGCGATACCGTTGGTATGCCATTTGAAGAGCTGATAGTCTCCCTTGGGATAGTACGGATAGTAGACCGCACACGCGGGAACGAGAATGTGCTCGCCCCTGAACATCTCGAATCCCCTGCACCAGGCGATCTCGGCATTCCTATAGAAATCCAATACAGGAAGAGGTAAGATGAGATCCGCAGGATCCACGGTAAGCATCGCTTCGCATGCTTCGTCATAGGTCCCGACCACGATTGGATCGGATTCGCGCTGTTCCGCGCTGTACCTCTCGATGCATTCCATGACGGCAGAGGCTTCCGCCTGCTCGACGGTCGCACCCTTTCCGTTATAGTATTTGGGCTTGCCGAGGGCGGTCTCCTGACGGTCGATGGAGAACACGGGGATTCCGATGTTATCCTTGTCGGTGATGTTCTCGGGCTCACCCATACCTGCCGGCGCCAGCAGAGGCAGTACTTTCTTCAGAGTCTCATCCGGGGGCATGACACGGATTCCCGTATCGGGGGAGCATTTCGGACAACGGTTTAGAATCATGGTCTAACCAGCTTATGCCGAGTGAATCGTATCGATAGTTAAAAAACGATTCTAACGTGCTGGGATATTAACACGTGTTGCACATCGAGAACCGTCTGGGCAATCGATGTTAACGATAGAAAAGACACATTACAGAGGGACGCGGAACAGCCTACACAATTCTGCCGGTTGCCATAGGATATAAATCTGCAGTCCTGTTAAAGAAGAACATGGCATGGAACGGCAAGATCGAGAAGATCGATGAAAACAGGTGGAAGATCGACAGGGATTACCTTCCCGGCATGAACGCAGACGCGATCATCTACTCCAACGACAATCTCATCAAGCACGTTCTGGAAGACAATTCTCCCCAGCAGGCGGCCAACGTGGCCTGCATGCCCGGGATCGTCGGCAACTCCATGGCCATGCCCGACATCCACTGGGGCTACGGTTTCCCCATCGGAGGTGTCGCCGCCGTCGACGCCTACCAGGGTTCGATCTCCCCCGGAGGAATCGGATTCGATATCAACTGCGGCGTACGTCTGATCAAGACGGACCTCACCCTGCAGGACATCGACGGAAAGGTGAAGGAACTCATCGACGCACTCTACAAGAATGTCCCTTCCGGACTCGGTTCCAAGGGACTTACCCGTATCGGTCAGAAGGAGCTCTCCGATATCCTCGACGTAGGTTCGGAATGGGCCGTCGAGAACGGATACGGATGGGAGGAGGACCTCGCCGTCACCGAAGAGGGCGGACACATGAAGGATGCCGACCAGACTGGTGTCGGAGAGAAATCCCGCAAGAGGGGTCTCCCCGAATTGGGATCCCTCGGTTCCGGAAACCACTTCCTCGAACTCGATGTGGTGGACGAGATCTTCGACGAGAGGACCGCCAAGGCCTACGGTCTGAAGAAGGGCGCCATTACCGTCACAGTGCACTGCGGATCCCGCGGATGCGGCCACCAGATCGCCACCGATTACCTCCAGAAGATGGAGCACTACGTGAAGACCCAGGCAGTTAATCTTCCGGACAGGCAGCTGGCCTGCGCACCCCTCGCTTCAAGGCTCGGAGAAGAGTACTACAGGGCCATGTGCTGCGGAGCCAACTATGCATGGGCCAACAGGCAGATGATTACCCACTGGACCAGGGAATCCTTCGAGCAGGTCCTCGGAGACTCCGCCGAGAACATGGGTATGAACGTTGTTTACGACGTGGCCCACAACATCGCCAAGATGGAGACCCACGACTACGACGGCCACAAGACCGAGGTCCTGGTCCACAGGAAGGGAGCCACCCGCGCATTCGCTCCCGGCAGGTCCGAGATTACCCAGAAGTACAGGGATTACGGACAGCCTGTGCTGATTCCCGGCGACATGTCCACCGGTACCTACGTCCTCGCGGGACGCAAGGGTGCCATGACCGACACCTTCGGTTCCACATGCCACGGTGCCGGCAGACAGATGTCCAGGAAGGCTGCCATCGAGAACCTCAATCTGGAAACGGTCAGGAAGAAACTGGCTGACGAAGGCATCTACCTCAGGAACGGTTCCGATTCCGGACTCCTGGAGGAAGCTCCCGACGCATACAAGGATGTCAACGAGATCATCGAGGTCGTCTGCAACGCGGGACTCACCGGAAAGGTTGCTAAGCTCACGCCCATCGGTGTAGTGAAGGGCTGATCAGAGGCCCAGAACTTTTACGGCGGCCTTCTGGACCACTTCACGGGACTCTTCGGGACAGGCCACGGCCAGCGACCAACCGAACGAATCCCTGGACTGCAGAGCCTTTGCAATGGATGAAGTCTTGACAAGGGATCTGACCTTGCCCTCTTCATTGACTATGGAGACATCGGTCTTACCGATCTTCATCGTCGATCTGAGATCGGAGGAAGGCGGCATCTCCACACAGACGTCGGCGGTCTCCACGCCGGCACGGTCGGCGATCTCCTTCTCGAGGACCAGACGCTTAGCGGGGGATTCGTACTCCGATAGGAGATGTGCCAGATCATCGGTCATCTCCTCGTTGGAAAGGAAGACTGCCTTCTTGTAGAACATGCGGTTCTGCAGTCTGCGCATGATACGGGAGGCGTCTCCTCCGCAGGAGAACATGGCCTGCGCCATATCCGCATCGTCCCACAGATACATATCGCGGAGATCGAGACCGGATGCCAGGGCGGCCTTGGTTATCATGCGATTCATCACCCTGACGGTGGGGTGGAAATACACCGAGGTGTACATCAGGGAACGGGAAACCATCAGACCCTCGGCCGCAGGTGCTCCGCTGTGGAAAATGCATATCCTGTCGTTGACGACCCTCATGGTCGACAGTATACGGTCAATGTCGATGTTGCCCATGACCACGCCGGTGTAATGAGCATCCCTCATCAGGTAGTCCATCTGATCGCAGTCCACGGGTCCGTGGATGATCTGATGGATATAGTCCCTGGAGGGGAAATGGTCGTCGCGGCCCCTCTCGAAAGTGAGGAGGTCCGATTCACGTTTGGTGGTCTCTGGGTATGCGATGAGATCGCATACGGCCTGGGGGTCGATGCCTTCGGCCTCCATGACCTCGGCCATGGTCTCCTCTCCGTCGAAGAGGTCCCGGTCCCTCTCGCGGAAGGTCCTGATTTTTCCGAACACCAGATTCCTGGCCAGTTCCATATGGTCCAGGCCGGTCACTTCCTCCATGATTCCCTCGAGGGTGTGGGAATAGGGTGCGTGGCAGATGTCATGCAAAAGACCTGCCGCACGGACCTCGTCGCTGTCCTCCTTGGACAGGGAGATGGCATCCGCCATCTGGCCTCCGAGATGATATGCACCGAGACAGTGTTCGAAACGGGTATGGTTCGCACCGGGGAAAACGAGATTGGCGAAGCCCAGCTGCTTGACCCCTCTCAGCCTCTGCATCTCGTGCCTGTTGAGGAGTTCGAGGAACGGTCCGTCCACCTTGATGCTTCCGTGGACCGGATCGTGAACTGTCTTCGCCTGGGTCATGCTCTCACTCGCCGGCTTTCCAAAGCTTGTCGCCAACGTTGTTGATGCTCTTGATTGCCTTGCCGGGCTTCTTCGCCTTGAGGTCCGCTCCCGAGCGGAGGGCCTGTCCGACGGCCAGGGGCACCTGGTTCTTGATGTCCCTGATCCATACGAAGTCCCCTTCCTGGATGGATTCATCAGCATCAACGATGCCAGGACCCATGCAGTCGGCTCCGTTAGTGAGGAACGGTACGGCACCCATATCAACGGTCACGAAACGTTTCACAGGCTTGTACTTCAGAACTCCCCTGACAGTCAGGAACGGCTTCTCGTCGATAATGAAACCGAGGATGTCGTTGGACACGATGATAAGGTCCATATCGGTGCTCTCGGCACGGTCGACAGGTTCGCTGTCTGAGAATACCGGCACGCCGAGAACGGATTCCAGTTCCTCGGAGAGCGCCTTGGTCTCCTTGTTTCTGAGCCTCTTCCTCTTGCGTATTCTGATGTCTGCCATAATGGTAGTTAATGTCTAGGCAGGGATAAATGATTGTCGGGCTGGACGTCCTCTAAAATATGGGTACTGCATTGTCGGTTGCATGGTCGACATCGCGGTATGCGAGATGGATGCTGAGAGGGCACCCTGCAGGGCTCTTAAGCTCCAGCTCGTCAAGGTTATGGTCAACAAAGAAGATTTCGTAGAACTCCAGGAATATGACGAAGCGGTATCCATCGAGGATGCCAAGAAAGCATTCCCCGACTACGAGGCATTCATGAAGAGGAACAGGTTCAGCGACAAGAACACCCTCTTCCTCATGGACAGGATCAAGAACGAGGAGGACCTGGCGATCCTGAAACCCCTCGCCAAAAAGATCCCCAACGGATGGGTCGACCTCACCAAACTGGACGAGTCCAAGAAAGCGGAGGTCATGTCCAAATGCAGTCAGACCGACCGCATCAACGCATGGGACAATCTCACCTTCGAGGAGATGGACGAGGCATGTGCCAGCTGTCCTCTCGCATGGAACAAGGGCAAGGACTGCATCGGTACCTTCGGCCCCGAATCCTCCAAGCTCCCGGAGATCGCCCAGAAGTACAACTGCCCCATCATCGCATCCGCGATCGATGCTGCGGCCGACGGCAGGAAGTTCTCCGCCGAGGACGCCAAGGAACTCCTCAGGGAATGCGAGGTCCTGAAGCCCGCACTCATCGAGGAAGGAAAGATGGCGGCCCACCGCTACTCCGGACCCGTGGAAAGGATGGAGACCATGGCCAAGGCCTGCGTCGCCGAGAACTGCGGATTCTTCTTTATCTGAAACCCGATAAACAGGGCCTTCGGGCCCTATCATTCCTTGTCTGCGATCTCCAGGATATGGGAGATCAGGTTCTTGAGACCCTTCATTCCGAAGACATCCTTGCGGTAGTCGTCGAAACCGGTCTTGAAGGAAGTGAGAGGACAGCTGCCGATCACGAGCATCTCGCTGTGCAGCATCCAGTAGACGAGTTCGTTGTATGTGGCATCGGCACCGTCATGCTCCGCCACGGAGATGACCGCACCGTACTTGCCATGGAGTCCCCTGTCGCCTTTGGACAGGACGAAGGCAGCCTTCTCCAGGAACAGCTTCATGACTCCGGGTGCTCCGCCCGCATAACCCGGCGCGGCCAGGATTATGAGGTCGGCCTGCCTCATCACGTCGAGGATCTCGTTGGTCCCGTCGGTGACGTCGGCACACATGCCGTCACCTCTCATCTCGCAGGTACGGCAGGCATTGCACGGGGTGAAATGATACTCATAGAGAGGAACGTGCAGGGTCTCGACCCCGCCTTTCTCCAATTCTTCGATGATATCTCCCACGATGTTGCCGGTGCTGCCGATGGGGCGGGCACTGCCGTTGAGGATGAGGGCTCTCATAGGACTCTCAATCCCCGCTCAGGATTTATGTTCTTCGCAGGGCACGGCACCTGTCTCGATGACATACAGGACATTGTTGTCATCGTCGAAGAAGGAGGTCGCCACACCCATGGGAAGCCTCTTGGGATCCATCTTGAAACGTACGCCCTCATCGATCATCCTGCGGTGGAAATCGTAAGGCTCCTCCACACCGATGAAGATGCCTGTGTCTACCCCCGTGTTCTCCGAACGGAATATACGTAAGGTAGCGCTTCCGCGGCGGACAACGGCCTCTTCGGGACCGTGATAGATCACATCCATCATCAGTATGTCACGGTAGAACCTCAGGGCCTTCTCCGGGTCCTTCGAAGGGACGCTCGCCATGAAAACGGATTCGGGAAGTCCTTCGTCGGTGTATGTGAAGTTTCCCCCGTGGGGATCTCCTATAGGCATAATCCTGATACAGGGAAGAAATTAGTTAAACATGTCTGTCTGGACCCGGATAAAGTTAACGGCCCTACAGGACAGATTTTTAACTGTATAGCGGATTGCATGGCTCAGGAGTAATCTCATGAGCAAACCAATGTTCACCGGAGAAGAGATCGAGGAGGAGACCAGGCGTCTCAGGACCCTCGAGAACATCAAACACGTCATCATTGTCATTTCCGGAAAGGGAGGAGTCGGAAAGAGTACCGTCTCCGCCAACATCGCAGAGACCCTTTCCATGCAGGGATACCAGACCGGTATCATGGATGTGGACATCACCGGACCCAACATCCCCAAGATGTTCCATGTGGAGGACGAGAAGCTCAGCGTGGACGACAACCGTCTCCTCGTGCCCGTGGACGTCCCTCCGTCCCTCAAACTGGTCTCCATGGCCTTCCTCCTGCCCAGCAAGGACTCCGCCCTCACCTGGAGGGGTCCCGTAAGGTCCAGCGCAGTACAGCAGTTCATCGAGGACGTCAACTGGGGTCCCCTGGACTACCTCATCATCGACATGCCCCCGGGAACCGGAGACGAGGCACTGTCCATCATCCAGCTCATCCCCAAGGCGGACGGTACCGTCATCGTCACCACGCCCCAGGAGGTCTCCCTCCTCGACGCCAGGAAGACCGTCACCTTCTCCAGCATCGCCAACATCCCCATCATCGGTATCGTGGAGAACATGAGCGGATTCGTCTGCCCCCACTGCGGAGAGGTTACCAACATCTTCAAATCCGGCGGAGGAGAGGACGCCGCCAACCAGCTCGGAATCCAGTTCCTCGGACGCATCCCTCTCGAGGCAGGCGTCGTGAACTCCGGTGACAAGGGAATGCCCGTCGTCATCGCCGAGCCCGACAGCGCATCCGCCAAGGCCTTCAAGTCGGTGGTAGCAAAGATCGTCGACACGATCGAGAACCACCCTGAGGTCCTCAAGGCCCAGAAGAAGGATATGTCCCAATGAAAGTGGGAGTCATCGCCGAGGGGGACAACCTCGGTGCACTCGTCGGGGAGGACTTCGGTCACTCCCCCTACTTCCTCATGGTCGATCTGGACACCTACGATTACACCGTGGTCCAAAACGAATTCTCCGAGAAAGAGATGGCCGGCTACAAAGTGGCCGAGGCCATCGCCTCCCTCAAAGTGGACGCAGTGATCTGCGGAGGTATCGGAATGCACGGTCTCGAGATCCTGCAGAAGGCCGGGATCCGTGTGTGGTACGATGCCGACGGCACCGTCGAGGAGAACCTCGACGACCTGAAAAGAAGAATCGATCTAGAAAAGAAATTCGAAGGGAAGCAGTGAGGCTCCGCCTCACACTCCCTGCTTATCTCCCCAGATAATCTTATGGAGCTGGGGAAGCACCCTTACATCCAACTTTTTGGAAACGACCTCTTCCGCCAGGAAACCGAGGTCCATTCCGCCCACCGGACTGAATATGACGTTGGTGTCAACAGGATGTTCCTCTAGGAACCTCTCGGCATAGATGAGATCGGTCCTGTCGGAGATCACGAACTTGAGCTGATCCTTCTTGGAAAGGATTCCGAGATTGGACATGCACATGCGGTCCTGCATCCCCGAAGAGGGACACTTGATGTCCATACTGATGATGATCCTTTCGGATGCTGGCACATCGGAAAGATCCTTAGAACCGTTAGTCTCCAGGACCACTGTCTTCCCTGCGTCGACGAGACGCTGAAGGAGCTCCGCCGCATCGGGCTGCTCCAAAGGCTCCCCGCCCGTGAAACATACGTTCTCGGTGGATCCGACCGCTTCAATCAGCTGGTCCACGGTCATGTCAGTGCCTGCTTTGTGATCGAGGGAGAACTTCGTATCGCACCATGCGCACCTGAGATTGCATCCTGCCGCCCTTATGAAGAATGTGAGGCGGCCGATCATCAGGCCTTCGCCCTGGATAGACAGGAAGGTCTCCACTATCCTCACTGCTGGACACCGTCCTCGTAGGGGATCTCGTCCCTGTATCCGGCCTGCCTGAATCCCTCCAGTCTCAGACGGCAGGAGTCACAGTGGCCGCATGCCTTGTCCCCGCCGTTGTAGCAGGACCAGGTGAGCTCCAGCGGTGCCCCGAGCCTCTTCCCGGTACGGACTATGTCCGCCTTGGAACTGTGGAGAATGGGCAGCATGATCTTGATAGGGTGACCCTCGACACCGGTCTTGGTGCCTTTGGCTAGCATCTGCTCGTAGGCTTCGAAGAACTCGGGCCTGCAGTCGGGATATCCGGAGTAGTCGACCACGTTGGCTCCGATGTAGATCCTGTCGGCATCGATGGATTCACAAAGTCCGGCGGCGATGCTCAGGAACACGATGTTCCTGGCAGGAACGTAGGTTATGGGGATGTTCTCCGCCAGGTTCCCCTCGCGGTCCATGGGGACGTCTATGTCCTTGCGGGTGAGGGCCGAACGGAACGAGGAGAGGTTGAGGTCGATGACGACGTGGTTCACATTGTAGTGCTTGCAGACATTCTCGGCAGAGGTCAGCTCCCTGGTGTGCCTCTGACCGTATCTGAAACTGAGCGCGGTGACCTCGCATCCGTCCTCGATGGCCTGGGCCAGGGTAGTGGTCGAATCGAGTCCTCCGGAAAGGAGTACGACAGCCTTCTGGGTCATTTCAGTTCCACCGTGTACCAGGCGGTCTGACCGCGTTCCTCGTCGAGACCTACTGAGACGGATCTCACGTTCTTGGGGAAGTCGACCTCGCGGACCATGCGCTCGGTCATCATCTTGGTCATCTCCTCCGCAGTGGTGGTGGGGACGTCGAGAAGGACCACGTCCATACGGGGGAACATGTACCTCTTTCCGTTGCATTCCACGTGGATGAGCCCGTCCTTCTCCTCCAGGTGGACGATGTCCGACTTGGTGGGCAGGAGGACCATATGGTCCATCTCGTTCATCATCTGCTTCAGCATCTTCTTGAGGATGACGAAATCCATGATCATGCCGTTCTCCTCGTTGATGTCCCCTTCGAGACGGAGACGCATGACATAGCTGTGGCCGTGGAGCCTGGAGCACTTCTCGTGATTCGGGATGAAGTGGCAGGCGGAGTACTTGATTCCCGCATGTTCGCCGTCAATCTCGAGGATGCTCATTGCTTCATCCCCGCCAGCTTCATCGCGAGAACGATCGAATCGGTGAAATCGGTCTTGACACGGGAGGTGTCCACGAAGACCTTGTCGCTGTTGATGAGGGGCGCTCCGAATGCGGGTGCGTTGCCGAGGAAGTGCATGACCCTGAAGATCAGGTTGCCGGTGATGCCGTTGGGTGCGATGATGAGATCGGCATCCTCCATTGCATCCTCGATGAGGATCTCCGCATCGTATGCGTTGTATCCCTTCCTCTTGAGCTGTTTGACGATCTCGACGGCATCGGTGATGCTCTCGTCGACAACATCGATCCTTCCGATGTCCTCGTCCCTTCCGCCGGACATCACGGCGATATGGACGTCGCCGCATCCGAGCTTCTGCATGAGGGCCTCAGAACGTTCGGCCATGGAGACACGGTCCTCGACGGTCCATCCCTCGTCGATTCCGACGGGTGCGATGAACACTGCCCTGTCCCTGTAGCCCATGATGACTACCCTCTGAAGCATCTCGAGACCCAGGGCCTTCTTGACGAGGGGGAGCAGTTTGGAAGATGACATATCTCCGCGGACCGCCGCATCGATGGCACCGCTGGCCAGATCGTCAGCGAGCTTCTGGGGATCCCTGTAGATGATGACATTGGGATTGTTGAGTGCGCGCACACTGACCTCTACGAACTTCGAATCGGGGGCGCATCCGATTCCGACCTTGACGTTCGGAAGGTCATCGTCCAAAAGAATATCGGACTTGAGCATACCCCGAATATCCTGCGCAGATTATTTAGGACTATCGTGCGGGCGCGCGTGTGCACGGTAACCCCTTAACAGGGGGTTGCATTCCTTCACAAGTCGTGTTATGGAACGCAAACAGGCTATCTTATTAGTTGCATTGGGCTGCAGCCTTTTCGGATTCCTCGGAGTCTGCACCCGCCACTTCTTCGCCCTCGGTCTTAACTCATTCGATCTCTCGTTCATCAGGCAGTCGCTCACCTCCGCGGCCCTGTTCGTCATCATTGTCCTGACCAACAGGAAGATCCTGTCGGTAGACAGGAAGGACATCCTGTTCCTGATCGCATTCGGTGCGGCCAAACTGCTCTCTGACATCGCCTGTTCAAAGGACAGGAAAACACGATGCTGGCACTGTCAGCTTTACTGCAGATGACCTTCCCCTATTACACCCTTATTCTGTCGGTGGTCATCCTGAATATCAGGATAAAGAAGGGTGCGGAGAAGTACATGAAAGAGCACGGCATCAAAAATCCGCGTCAGATCGAATCGAAGACGTAATCATCCCATGTGCGGAGGCCTAAGACTATCTCGGTCTCCGGGATCGTGAGCATAGGATGATCGTATCTCACAGAGTCGTCCATGGCTATCCTGGGACATGCCGTGTTCACGTATGCGTCGACCCTGTAATGTATCAATGCGGCCGGAGAGACCTCGTCCGTCACCAGACGGTAGACCTCCTTGCCTGCGGCCCTCAGTTTCTCCTCGATATCATCGGCCGCAGCCATACGGCACTGACCGATTTTCCCGCACACGATCACGAGGAACCTCTCTGCCTTGTCGGCAGCGCAGATGGCGGCGAAACGCCTCCTCAGGATGCGGTCGCGCTTATCATCGAGGTCACGGATCTCTCCCGTGACGGGATTGAGGATGATGACATGTTTCTTCACTCCGAAGGTGGCTGCGAGCGGATGGAAATCGCCCTCGCCCAGGAACAGGTAGCAGTCCACCTCGTCCTGGACAGCGATGGCGGACGAACAGTTGCATCCGAGTACCTGTCCCGGATAGAATATACGCCCGTCGCCCTTGCCGATGAGTGCCTTCCTGCCTGTGGATTCGATTATCTCCTTGGCCCTGGGCAGAAGGTGCACGTACTGTACCGAAGCGAGAAGCCCCACCGACCCCGGGAGTTTGTCGGTATATGCGGTAAGGGGTGCGTCGATCTCCACCTCGGCGCGTGCCTCGATGTAGAGCACGTCATCGTCCTGGGGGAGATTGGGTATGGGGGAATGGCCGAAATGGACCAGACCATGTGCGTATGATTTGTAACCGGTGAAAAGGTCGCAGGCACCGTAGCACGGATATCCCAGAATTACGACCTTGGCTCCCGTATCTTTGAAAATTTGTTCAGAAAGTTCTATGGCCCGGAGCTTGAGCCCTTCAGGAAGCTGGAGGGCGACAGAGGTGAACCCCCTGTCGCGGATCCAGCTTTCGATAGTATCAATCTGTAGATTGAACAGCATCAGTGGACGAGTTCCAGTCCCTTCTCTACGTCGACGTAGCAGGGGGAGGGGAGCTTCATGGATGCTCTCCAGAGAGCGTCCTTGACTGCGGCAGCGTTGTTGGGGTTGGTGTAGACAGTGTAGATTGCCTGGTTGCACTCAAGCCTTGCAGCAGTTCCGACGGTCTTTCCGAATGCACGGCGCATTCCGCTGGAAACACGGTCCGCTCCTGCTCCGGTTGCGAGCTTGTTCTCCCTGAGAACGACGTGGGGGTATGCCCTGACCTTGAAGTGGTAGCTCTCGAGGGGGAGCTTGGAAAGCACCCTGTTGGCGGCGATACGTCCTGCCTCGATGGCAGTGTGCCTGACCTGAACGCGGTTCTTTACTTTGAGGGTGAAAACGACGGGGAACTCTGCTTCCTTCCTGACGTTTCCCATTTCAAACTGACTGATCCTAACAGCGGGAACTCCGCCCATGTACTCGCGGCGAGTGTAGGCCATTCCCGTGATCCTTCTGTACATCGATGCTGGTTTTCTTACCATTGATGCCACCTTTTATTTAGTGAATAGAACACCCAAACTCCAAACGCTATATAACCCTATTGCTGGTGATTTGGGGGAAAACATCGTTCCGAAAATGAAGAGCTCACTTCAGCTTGCCGGCGATCTTCTGTTTGAGAGCGAAAGGCAGCTGGGATGCCCTGAACAGCAGGGGACGGTAATCCAGGTGTCCCTTGTCGACTCCCCATTTGAATCCCGAGAGCCTCTCGGTGTCGTTCCCCTTCTCGTACGAAATCAGGACCTTCAGCCACCCGTCCACGGTATCCGGATCGTAGCAGATCCTCCTGCCGTGGAAGATACTGGACGCGAAACGGATGTAATCGAGCTGGCCTTCTTCCATCGATGGCTGTACTTTCTGGCGCATGGCTTCCTCGGGAGGCACGTCGCTGCTGAATACCGGTTTCCCGTCCCTGACATCCTCCAGCGGGGATTCCTGACTGCTAAAGAAGAATTCGGCCAGGTTGACGTATGACCATGTGAGACGCTGTCCGGTACGGTCAGTGTAGACGATATGCTTCAGAGTGCTTCCCGCGGTGGTCGCGTAATAGGCGCCGGTGATCTCGGCATCGGTGCATCCGGTCACCAGGGACTGCGAGGTGTACCTCATGGTGGTGGTATCCACTGCGAGCACCTTGCGTGCACCGGAAAGCTCGTTCTCCAAGTAGGAACGGTAGCCTTCGAGAGCTTCGTCGCATGCCTTGCGGACCGCCTCAGAGTTCTTCTCGAAATAGTCTCTGGCACTTTCGAAATCATCGATAGAAGCGATGTTTTCATCCGCCAGTCTGCCGGTGGCATACAGGTACTTCAGGACCGTGTACGGTGCATCCCTGTCGGTGAGGTTCAGGTTCGCCATCGCGGTGCACAGCTTGCGGGAACAGTACACATAACTGACCGGAAGATCCCCGCCGAGCTCCTGGTAGGCAAGCATCGGGATGTGTCCGTCGCGCGAGAAGAAGATTATCCTGTCGAACCCGGATGAATTGCGGATCAGGTAATTTCCGAAAGAGTATGCCATGGGCCCTCCGAACCTTCTGGCTATATCGTACCAGTACCCTTTCTCCGCATCGACGGCTCCCATGAGCATGTCGGTCGCTACGAGCATCGAGGCCCCGGCACTCCTGTCCTTCCGGCAGAAGGCCATCTCCTTCCGGTGGGACACGGCATACCTCTCTTTCAGGGGGATCCATCTGACCGCCCTGAGTCCGTATTTGACGGCGTTGTCCACATCCGCTTTCCTGTTGTCGCCGATCATCACTATGCGGTCTGCGGATATTCCTAAGTCCCCGAGGATGTATCTGTACAGGGCACCGGAAGCCTTGTTGCAGTCTGCCGCATTGGAAAGATAGAGCTTCTCATAACCCCAGTAGTTGTTGGCATCGAGCATGCCTCTGAGGACGGATTCGGGCAGATACATGTCCGAGACGAGGATCACCCTCTTCCCCTGTGCCAGCACTGACTCGTAGAGAGCCTTGGCGTAAGGATCGGCCACAGAGAATTCGGTCTCCAGCTCAATCTCCTTCTCTTCCAGGCTGCGGTACTTCCCGTCCATCAGGGAGTATATCTCGTCCAGATTGACCTCCTGACGGATCTCCTTGCGGGCCAGCTTCTCGGCCAGAACACGGGCTTTGGCGAAACCTTCGGCCTGATACTCGTTCTCCATGAAAAAGAACAGATCGGTCGGCCTCATGAACGGGCGTGTGATCAGGGTGTCGAATACATCGAAAGCCACGACCTCAGCCGTTAGGGTTGCCTGCTCGTATCCCGATGTCTGCACGGTGAACACCTTTCGTTCCCGTACGCCCACCTATATAATAAAGGGATTGGCTGGGACGATGGCTTGTTTTAGAAACAAGATAAGTTTACAGCAGAATGAATCTGAGCGAACAGACACGAGTGAGTGAGCTGACGAAGTCGGCGAACGAACGAGTGTCTGTTCGCTCCTGCAAAGACTTATCAAAAGTTAGGGTTTTTTCCAGGTTGTCGAAACATGCAAAAAACCCTAAGTCATCATGAGAAACAAAGGTTAAAAAAGATAGCCTTGACCGAGCGGAAAAGAGCCCTCGTTTTGGAGAGGTTCTGCTTTGAAAATGGGCGTTCCGATAAGGAACGCTCCTCGCTGAGGGATATCGGAAAGAAATTCGGATATTCCCACACGCACATCCGTTCCCTTCGCAACCGTTTCCTGAAGGCAAAGCATTACCACAGATTCGGAGTGCCCTACACCAAATACACCAAGATCGAGGGCTACACGAAAATGCTGGCCCCGAAACGCCCGGGGCCGGCAAAAGGACAGTACACTCCGAAACGCGATGAAATCAGGGACGCTGTGATCGAAACGAAGCAAGCCTACATGAAACTGGGTGCCGCCAAGATCGGCAAGATCTCGGGTGTCAATGCATCCCATCCCACAGTACATGCGGTGCTCCGGGAAGCGGGATTCGAGAATGTCACGATGCGCATCGGGAAGGTCTACAAATCCTTCGAGATGCCACATGCCAACGACATGTGGCAGATCGACTACGTGGAGCTGGGAACAGACAGAACTACAGGCAGAAAGGTAGAGTTCCTGTCGGTCATAGACGACAAGTCACGCAGGATGCTGTCTCATACCGTCGACGTGTATGCGACGACGGATAACGTTCTCAGGATACTGGAAGAATGCATAGAGGAATACGGTACACCCAGAGCCATACTTTCGGATCATGGTACCCAATGGGCTGCCAATAACGGAGGGGATACGAGATTCGACGAGTGGTGCGAATCCAAAGGTATCCGTCATGTTATGGGTGGCGTACGCAAACCGACGACCCAAGGCAAGGTGGAACGCTGGCACGGGTCGATTCGCCGCGAGGCGAATCTTCCCGGAGAAGCAACCCTGGAGGAATATGACGCACTCATGAGCCAGTATATCGAATTCTACAACGAAACACGCCCGCATTGGGCATTGGATCTGAAGACTCCTTCTTCCGTATTCTGTGAAGACAGATAGCTGCAGTGTGCGATTTTGATTGCACAGTGAAGCCCTGCATCGGTTTCTGTCAGCGTGAGCTATGGAGATTTTTCGCCGGATACAGTTCGAAAGAGTAGGCGCGCGCGTAGAAAGACCGTGTTTACTCACTCGCGACTCCGTCAGCTCGTTCGTAAACACGGTCTTTCTATGATTCTGTTTTATATTTCCAACTAAATCACTTCTTCTGGAAACAAATCCTCTTTCTAAAACAGCTGGGACGATGGCTCGGGGAAGAAGAGTGCCAATCTGCTCCCTTTTAGGATGGGAACAATCATCATTTCGACATCTGGGTATATCGGAAGATCCTGCCTTCGGCGGTGCCTTCCGCTGCGGTCGGCAATCCTTACACGCACGCCCGTGCGAGAGAACGTTTTATAGTAGTCCCACGGTAGGGTGGCCGATACGATGGCTAAACGCATACCCCGCAAGGACGTCCGTAAGATCGGCGACGAGCGCGTGTCCATCCTGACCGGACTCGCCTGCGAGGCCGTCAGGGACGGCAGGGACGACCGCGCCAGACGCTACGTCGAACTGGCCCGTGCGATATGCGGGAAAGCCCAAACGGAGATGCCCCGTGATTTCAGGTACTGCAAGAAGTGCCTGCTCCCGATGATGCCCGGGATCAACTGCAGAGTCAGATTGACCGGCGGAAAGATTACATCGGGATGTGCCTGCGGCGAGGTCCGGCGCATGCCCTATCTCAAGGAGCAGAGAAAATGACCGCAAGCCAGGCGAAGAAGGAACTCATGAGGCGCGCACTCGAGATCGACCCCACTGTCCATGTGGGAAAGGACGGGGTCGACGAGAACCTCAACAACGAGGTCGTCCAGCAGCTGAAGAAGAGACGCCTCATCAAGGTGAAAGTACTGAACAACGCGGAGACAGACACGAAGACCGTGGCGGAAGAGATCGCCGCGGCCACCGGCTCCGTGATAGTCGATGTCCGCGGAGGAGTGATCATCCTCACGGACAAGAGGACCTGGGATTCCCAGTGTCAGAAGAAATCCGATAACTAAGGTGACATACCGTGCTCGATATTGAAGTGATTAGGTCCAACCCCGATAAGATCAGGGAAATGCTCGTCCACAGGAACAAAGATACTGCCATCCTCGACAGATTCCTCGAGGCCGACGGAAGGTGGAGACAGCTGACCCAGGAGAACAACCAGCTCAGGAAGGTCAGGAACACCGTCTCCCAGGAGATCTCCAAGATGCCCAAGGGCGAGGAGAAGGATAAGAAGATCGCCGAGATGCGCGAGGTCGGGGACAAGATCAAGGCCAACGATGACGAGATGGCCAAACTCGAGGAAATCCGCATGGACTGCATCCTCAACATCCCCAACATCCCCGCCGACGACGTTCCCATCGGAAAGGACGACACCGAGAACGTGGTCGTCTACGAGTGGGGAGAGAAGAGGAAGTTCGACTTCACCCCCAAGGACCACGCCCAGCTGATGATGGACCTCAACATCGTCGACTTCGAGAGGGCCGTCAAGGTCGCAGGATCCGGATTCTACTGCCTCAAGGGCGACGGAGCAAGGCTGGAGAGGGCACTCATCAGCTTCTTCCTCGACATGCACAAGAAGCAGGGCTACACCGAGGTGTTCCCCCCTGTGGTCGTGAACACCGCGGCCGTCACCGGAACCGGACAGTACCCCAACCTCAAGGACGACATGTACTGGCTGGAGAGGGACGACCTGTGGCTCAACCCCACCGCCGAGGTCCCCGTGACCAACCTGCTCCAGGACGAGATCCTCACCAAGGAGGACCTGCCCCTCAAGCTCACCGCCTACCTGCCTTCCTTCAGGAGGGAGGTCGGAAAGCACGCCGACACCAACGGAATCATCCGTGTCCACGAGTTCAACAAGGTCGAGATGGTCAGGTTCGTGGAGCCCTCCACCTCCTGGCAGGCACTCGAGGAACTCAGGGGCGACGCAGAGGAACTCGTGAAGGCTCTGGGTCTTCCGTACCACGTCCTCCTGCTGTGCACCGGCGACCAGAGCTTCTCCTGCGCCAAGTGCTACGACATCGAGCTCTTCGCACCCGGCAGCAACAGGTGGCTCGAGGCCTCCTCCTGCTCCAACTTCCTCGACTTCCAGGCCAGGCGCGCCAGGATCAAGTACAGGCCCGAACCTCACCTCAAGAGCGAGTTCGTCCACACCCTCAACGGATCCGGAATGGCCCTTCCCAGGACCATGGTCGCCATCCTAGAGAACTATCAGAATGCTGACGGAAGCGTCACCATCCCTGAGGTCCTCAGGCCTTACATGGGCGGGCAGGAGAAGATCGTGCCCCCCGAGAAGAAGAAAACCTTCTGAGATAAACAGTAAACCTGGGGTCCGGGGATTTCTCCCGGACCTCAGATGGTCATCTTTTCGAAATCTGCCAGGATTTGCGAAGCGCCGATACGGGCGCCCTTCCTGTCGGTCATGAGCTTGTAACCGGTCTGGACCTTCGCATCGCGGAGGATCTTGGAGGATACACCGTACTGTATGGAGACATATGCTTCGATCCATGCCGCCATGAGGTCGCATGCCTTGACGGCCTCGTAATCCCTTTCCAGGCCCTTCACGGGTTCGAACGGACGGAGAGCCATGTTGCCCAGCTCTCCGACCCAATGGCCGTCCAGGAGCAGGGGGATAACCTTCTTGTTGAACATCATGACCTCGATGTCGCCGAGGCTGTCGGTAAGGTCCTGCGAACTGGTCTTCACGGGCGTGATGACGTCCTTCGTGAGCACCTCGGGGAGGTCGTGGAACAGACCGCTGTAGAAGTCGTTGTAGATCTCGTGATCGCTCACACCGCCCCTGTCGAGATCGTTCAGGAACACGCTGTTGGCCACGAAGATGCAATGACCCAGCACGGTGGTCTTGGGTTCACGGGGAGTCCTCGCCCACCTCTGCTGACACCTCAGCTGTCCTACGAGTTTGATGAAATCCTGGAACTTGCGGTCCTCCTCGGGAGGCAGCACCAATCCTGCGAGATTGTGCTCGCGGTGGCTCTCCACCTGCCCCTCGATCTCTTCGCGGGTCTCCTCGATATCGATGACGGACGCGTTCACATCCTTGATGAGGTCGAACTCGTACCTGGTCGCCATGTAATGGGCGGCACCCAGGATGTAATCCTCCCTGAGATTGCTGCCCTCGCAGATGTACTCCCTGAACCTCTCTCTGAAACCTTCGTCCATCTGGGGGACCAGGTCCTGGAACACACTGTATGCGTATTCATTGATGGCCCTGCGGTTATCCTCTTTCTTGATGAGCTCGTAGTATACCGGGGGCTTCAGGTCGGTGATGGCGATACGGTAGATGAAGGCGAACAACTGATGCTCGATGAGTGTCCTCCAGTCAACGGTATTGCCTGCCCTCTCCTCGCATTTGCCGAGATACCATGCGATGGCCGCTTTGTGAGCCTGTTTGTCGAGCTCCGTGAGATCGATGGTGCGGTAGTGATCGTTCCACCTGTGCATATTGGCCGAATCGAACATGTAGTAGAGCATGGCGGCCGTGAGATGCTTTCCCATCAGTCCGCCTCCGACTCTTCGTCATCCGCAGGCACTTCATAGTCATCCCAGAAGTAACCCGAGACCAGTCCTGCGATGATGAGTCCCCATCCCACGAACATGACCGCACGCGGAAGGGACAGAGCGATGAGCTCCGTATAACTCAGCATACCCACTATCGCCAGGACCAAACCGACCACGATTATGACAATCCTGATGAGCGCAGGTGAATATTCCATGGGGGCGTATATGCTCACTCAGTTATATATCCAAACCGACGCAAGACATTATTCATATAAATGCAGTCAAACATACGCCCGTATGAACAAAGGCATGAAGGTGTCCGACAGACTGCAATCCGTCCCGATGTCCGGGATCAGGAAGATGTTCGACCTTGCCAAACCAGATTCCATCAACCTCGGTCTGGGAGAGCCCGACCTCGAGCCCCCGGCAGAAGCCATCAAAGCGATGGTTAAAGCCGCCGAGGAGGGCAAGAACAAATACTCCCCCACCGCAGGTATCCCCGAACTCAGAGACGCGGTCGCAGAGAGGTACAGCCGTTACAATCCCGAACTGAAGGGAAAGAACGTCATCATCACCCCCAGCGGCTCCACCGCCCTTCTCGAGATCTCGCAGGCGTTCGTAGACCCCGGGGACGAGGTCCTCGTGCCCAGCCCGGGATTCGTCATCTACGCACCGCATGCCAAGCTCGCAGGCGGAATCCCCGTGGAGTACAAACTCACCGAGGGGGATTTCCAGCCCGACATCGATTACATTCAGTCGAAGATCACCTCGAAGACCAAGATGATCGTGATCAACAACCCCGCGAACCCCACCGGAGGCGTCCTCTCTGAGGAGAACCGCAATGCCCTGGCCGATATCGCGAAGGACAAAGGCATCATGATCCTCTCCGACGAGGTCTACGATTCGTTCATCTACGAAGGAAAGCACAGCTCCTTCCTTCCCTATCTCGACAGGGCCATAGTGGCCGGCGGATTCTCCAAGATGATGGCTGTCACCGGCTGGAGGCTGGGATTCGCCATGGCCAACGAGGAGTGCATGGACGCCCTCATCAAGATGCAGTACCATGTGTGCGCAAGTCCCAGCATGCCCGGCATGTACGGAGTGCTCGGAGCACTGCCCAGCATCGACCCCTACATCGAGAATGCCAGGAAGGTCTACAAGGCCAGGCGCGACCTCATCACCAAGAGAATCAACGAGATCGAGGGCATGAGCCTCATCCCGCCCAGGGGAGCGTTCTACGCATTCCCGTCCTACGACATGGATATGCCGTCGCAGGAACTCGCCAACGAACTCGTGAAGGCAGGACTCATCTGCACTCCCGGTTCCGCATTCGGAACCTTCGGCGAGAAACACCTCAGGTTCTCCTATGCGGCCAGCGAGGAAAAGATCGATAAGGGAATGGACATACTGGCCGACACCGTCAGGAAAATCAGAGGAGGAAGGATATGAGCGAATTCGACGATCCCAACGCACGTCTCTTCGGAGGCGAGGACGACGAGCCCGAGAAGAGCGAGGAAGAAGAGGCTTTCGAATACGTGTACGGCAAGAACCCCATGCGTGTCAGCGCACTGAAGGACCTGTGGTACGACAACCTCATGCTCAAGCTCAAGGAGATGGACCTCCCCAACGAGGAGGCCAAGATGCAGATGATCTTCAAGCTCACCTGCGGAGGACTCCTCGACATGCTCGGCGATTCGCAGGAGCCCGGAGTGGCTCCCGAGGTCATGTCCGGACTCGACATGTTCATCGCTCTGGCACTTACGAACCTCAGGTACAAGGTGGACCTCCTCGGAGAACAGCAGAAGGCGCTCCAGACCATCGACCGCGAGAAGTACCAGGACGACGAGGAATACCTCAGGGTCCTGTCCGATGCGGAGGACGCATGGTGGGATATCCCCCAGCCTCTCCTCGACAAGAGGACTCCCAAGGACGCCATCAGGGAAACACTCAGAAAATACGGATTGGAATGATAACCGTCACCGCCTCCGCACCGGGCAAGTTCGTGGTATTGGGCGAACATGCAGTCGTTTACGGGAAACCAGCCATAGCTTTGGCCATGGACATGAGGTTCAGCATGCAGGCCCACTTCAGCAAGGAGTTCAGGGTCAACAATGCTCCCGCCAACAGCTTCAACATGAGCCCCCACATGAGGTACATCTCCGAACAGCACGGTGACGACCCGCTCTCCATCTACATCGGGGACAGGGTCCCTTCGGGATCCGGCCTGGGTTCCTCCGCGGCACTGTCGGTCGCATATTCGGCGGCTCTCCGCAAACTGAAAGGTCTACCGACAGATAAGACGACCATCGCCAAGGAGGCATATGAGGCGGAATACTTCGCCCAGGGCAGGGGAAGCCCCATGGATACCTCCGCATCCACCAACGGAGGCGGTATCGCCCTCAACATCCCCTACAAACAGGAGGACTTCCTCTGGAGGATCGAGAAGGGAGAACATGCCTGGGACGTGTCCCGCGTACACGTGCCCAAGATGACCTTCGTCATCGGCAACACCGGGATCAGGGCACCCACCGGACCCCTGGTGGAGAAGGTCCGCAAGTACAGAGCCAGCAACACCTTTGCGGCGGAAATCGTCGACGAGATCGCCAACATTACTCTGGAGGGAATGGAGCGTATGAAACAGGACGACCGGGTGGGTCTCGGCTCCCTCATGACCAAGAACCACAAGCTCCTGTCCATCCTCGGAGTGTCCTGCCCTCAACTCAACAAACTGGTGGAATGCTCCCTGCCTTACTCCTACGGTGCCAAGCTCACCGGTTCGGGCGGAGGAGGATGCATAATCGCTCTGACCGACCATCCCGACAAGGTAGCAAGGGCCATCACACTGCACGGAGGCACCCCGTACATCGTCAACACCGGTGTCCCAGGAGTGCAGGTAGACGTCAAGAAATCCAAGTGACCCAGACGTTGATTTTTTTTAAAAAAAAAGGATACGGGGAAAAACCCCGCTGAAGTTTCATTTCCTGGCCTTGTGATAGGACCAGATAATCATCAAGATGATCACCGCGACAGGGATCACCGCATCCATGAGCCTTCCGAGGAGGTAGTATGCGGCGATCAATGCGATGACTCCGATGATTCCGAAGCGCTTGAAGATGGCGCTTCCGCCGAAGACCATGGAGAATATGACCCAGACGATGAACATCACGATGGTGACGAGGGTTCCGGAGGACAGCGATGCGATAGCGGTGTCACCGATGAGGTCCACGACTATGGGCTGGATGATGATGTTACTGATGATCGGTACGGCAACGACCAGAAGCAGGGTGCAGATGAGTCCTCCCGCGAAAGACATGAGGAATCCGCTATCGCCCTGCGCTTTGACGATTTTCTTCTTTGTAGCCAAAAAGCATCCCTTCAGCCGGCGGTAGGGGAAGGTTCGATAAAAAGGGTACGGGGCCCCGGAGGGCCCCTTGGATAGGGTTTCAGATCAGGTCTTCGAAGCCTTCCACGACCTTGGGGAACTTCTCCTTGATGGCCTTGAGAAGGTTGTAGACGGTGACGTTCTTGATGTCGGCGGTGGAGATGAGCTTCATCAGCTTGTTGATGGTCTCGTCGTCCAGGGTGGCGAGCCTCTCCTTGGCCCACCAGTTCCTGTAGAGCTTGTCCTCCATCCTGTCGCGCCACATCTTCTCGTAGGGCTTGAGGGCCTCTTTGGAGTAGTCGCCGGTCTTGGCGCACTCGGTCAGGACCTTTCCTGCGTACATTCCGGTCCTGCATGCATGGCAGATACCTCCTCCGGTGATGGGGTCGATGATCCTTGCGGCATCTCCAACCAGGAGGATGTTGTCAGCGATTGCACCGTCCTCGAGTCCGGGACAGGTCGATACGAATCCACCCATGACCTCGACAGCACAGGACTTGTCGAACCTGCTGTCCTTGGCGATGAATTCGTCGAGACACTATTTGGCGAGTCCGGGCCTCTTCTTGGCTTCGGTTCCGATGACTCCGATACCGACGTTGGCGACTCCGTTGCCCTTGGGGAAGATCCAGATGTATCCTCCGGGTGCCTCGGATCCGATGATGAACTCGCAATAGTCGGGTGCGACATCGGCGTTGACCATCCTGTACTGGATGCAGGAGTCGATATCGCTGAGCTTGAGCTTGGTGTCGATTCCGGCCCACCTTCCGATCTGGGACTCGTATCCGTCGGCTCCGACGATACAGTCGCAGTAGATCTCGATGGGTTCTCCGTACTCGATGGCCTTGACTCCGATGATCTTGCCGGCCTCGTTGCGGATGACGTCGGTGGCGGAGGTCCTCATCATGACCTTGGCACCGGCGGCGATTCCGTCCCTGACGAGGGCCTTGTCGAAGAGGTGCCTCTCGAGGACGTATCCGACCTCGGCACCTGCTTTGGATTCGTCGAGCTGGAAGGTGGTCCTGTCGGGGGATTTGAGGATTGCTCCCTTCATGTCTCCCCTGATCCAAGTGGGGTCGGGGGTGATTCCGACCTCGTCGAGCCAGGATTTGGAGACTCCCTCGGCGCACCTGAGGGGTGCTCCGACCTCGGCCTTCTTCTCGATGAGAAGGGTGTCGAGTCCGCCCTTGGCACACCATTTGGCGGCCATTCCTCCGGCGGGTCCTCCTCCGACGATCAGGATCTGACAGGTGATCCTCTTGACACCGTTGACGATCTCGGTCTTCATTGCTTAGCCTCCTTGGGTTCAAGAGAGAGGGCCTGCACGGGGCAGAGCCCGACGCAGATTCCGCACTTGGTGCACTTGTCGCTGAACTGGAGTACATAGTCGTTGAGGAAAATGGCGTTGTGAGGGCAGGAACCCACGCATCCTCCGCAGTGAAGGCATTTCGATTCGTTTACTATCATGTCGTTCACTCCTTGGGAGCTTCTTCCTCGTCCTTGGGGACGATGGGGTAGTTTTTCTGGATCTCTCCGACGGTCTGGTCATACTCAGCCTTGTTCTTCTCCTTCCACTCGGAGAGTGAGATGGAGAACTTCTTCTCGACCTCCTGACGGAGTTCGACACCGCTGTTGTATGCGCAGAAGGGGATGATCCTGCAGTCGGGGGTCACATAGTGGATGGAACAGCGCTTGACCCTCTCGAAGTCGTAGTTGTAGTGGTCCTGGAAGTGCATGGCACCGACGTACATCATTCCCCAGGAGAATCCGGCAAGGGTGTCCTTGGACTTCTTGCTCATGATTCCGAGCAGGGTGCTGATAAGACCGTTCTTGGTGAGTCCCTCAGGCATCTTCTCCTCGATGAGGCACTGGAGCAGGAGCTTCCTGACCTTGAGTGCGGTGAGCTTCTTGAACTTCTTCTTCTCGGCGATGGCTGCGATCTCGTCAAGACCCTTGACGAACTCCTCGACCTTCATGAAGGAGGGGAGGGGGATGACCTTGCTGCCGTCCTCGGAGATGAAGAAGTAGGTCGCGAGACCGCAGTGGGGGTGGGTCGGGAAGGTGATCTTGTTCTGACCCAGGATGATGGATGCGTAGTTGGAGATTCCGGCCACGGTGGGTACGGGGTACCAGTCGTCCATGGTGGTGTATCCGGTGTCCTCACAGATGCGCTTGGCGACGTCGGTAAGGGTGATCCTTCCCTGGGAGACCTCTTCGTTGGTGACCCTTCCGGTGAATGCAACAGGCTGGTAGTTGACTCCTCTGACAACGTCCCTGTTCTTGATGGCGAATTTCAGGATGTCTCCGATCTCGTGGTCGTTGAGTCCCATGACGGTGGTGACCACAAGAACGATGGAGGGGCTGTGTCCGGTCTCCTGCCTGAGCTTCCTGCAGTTCTCGATAACGCCCTCTTTCACGGACATCATCTTCCTTCCCCTGGACCTCATGTAGATGTCGTCCTCGAGTCCGTCGAACTGGAGGTAGATGGTGTTGAGTCCGGCCTGTGCGCACTCCTTGAGCTTCTCGTAGTTCTTGGAGAATACGATACCGTTGGTGGCGATCTGTACCTGGGCGAACTTCTTCTCCTTGGCGGCGGCGATGACCTCTACCAGCTTGGGGTAGACAGTGGGCTCTCCTCCGGAGAACTGGATAGCGGTACAGGCGATGGGCTTCTCGTTGCGGAGAGCGTCCATCATCTTGCAGACGGTGTCGAAATCGGGCTCGTACACGTATCCGCAGTCCATTGCGTTGGCGAAACAGATGGGACATTTCATGTTGCATCTGTTGGTGAGATCGAGGTTTGCGAGGGCGGTGGGGGACATCATGTCGAGCCTATGGCCGTCGACGAAGACGTGGACGTTCTCGCCCTCTTTGAGGGTCTCGTCCATGGAGTTGAAGAGTCCGGTTCCGTCCTTGG
Source organism: methanogenic archaeon ISO4-H5 (assembly GCA_001560915.1). NCBI lineage: Archaea > Methanobacteriati > Thermoplasmatota > Thermoplasmata > methanogenic archaeon ISO4-H5. Next base: position 1,516,182 of record CP014214.1, read on the forward strand.
CGAACTTCTCGGCCTGGAGGTACTTCTTCGCGTCGGACCAGTAGATGTCCTTGAATATTCCGTGCTCGGGGCATTTCTTCTCCATGAAGACCTTTCCGTCTTTCTCGAAGATTGTTGCCTCGATAGCCTTGCTGCACTCGGGGCAGAGAGAAGTGGTCTTTTTGGGAAGACCGACTGCCGCCGAATAAGGTTTAACCGTAGCGCACATGTTCTCTGGAAAAACTTTGCCCTATATAATATATAGGAGAAGCAGGCCCAGGGGACTAACTGACTAACTGTAATCCGTGCTTTATTATGCGCTTTCGCAGAAAGAACGGTCATGAATCACAGTGCCTTCGGAAAAAACAGAAGAACACGGTCTGGCAGCATGCCGTTCGCTGTCATTGCGGTAACCCTGCTGGTGGTATCCTCCGCATACTGCGCGGCGGCGGCCTCCGTCAGGCAGACCGAGGAAGAGGGCGAACGCGGTATCGAAAACCTCTCCTCGCATGAGATCTCCGCGGAGGAGATCAGGACCTCCGTCGAGACCGAGATGGGGAGGATGCTCTTCGACGCGTGCGTATCGCCCTCCGGCGGTTCCCTCGACGAACGCGGGAACGCATTCCGCAGTACCGCCTGCAGATGGCTGGAACTGCAGTTCCCGATGCTCTGCAGAGGCATCACCGTCACCATGACCGATTACTCCCTCGATCTGAACGTGGAGAAGCTCCGGGCGGAGGGGCAGACCGCCGAAGGCTACATCCCGTCCTTCCTCCGGGCCTCAGGAACTCTCACAGCGGTGTTCGAGTCGGATGCGGGGAAGGACACCAAGGTCATCCCGTTCTCCACCGACGGGAGCTGCGCCCTCCCGCTGACGGCCGAGATGGGTTCGCTCTTCGAGAACGCCGTATCGGGCGACGGGACCCTCCTCTCGCAGATGATGGACTATCAGCTGACCTCTCTGGCACAATACAGGGTGATCAACGGATACGGCGCTTTCTCCAGGTACGGCGATAAGGGTACCGAGTCGATCATCACCGAGGATGATGTGGAGAAGGCCTACCGCAGCGCCCTCGCCACCCTCAGCTGCATCTACTTCAGGGACAGCGACGGGAAGACCGTCGGCATGGTGGACCTGGCCTCCAGACTGGCCGCCCCCGATGGGAAGCTGGAGATCGACCTCAACTCGGTGTATGCACAGGCACTGTACTCCGAGATGGACGGTATCATAGGGAAATGGTTCGATTATTTCCTGGGCAATTCCCTGCTGAACGTATGCGAGTACATCTCGGACACTCTGAAGAACGCCTGGGACTCCTTCACATCGTTCGTCACCGGCCGCAACAATTTCTCCGCTGAACCGTATCTCAAGTCGGTCATAGGCGACACCTATACCGGTCTCCGCACGGAGCAGAGCTTCACGTTCACCGTCGTCGGACCGTCCGGCAGCGAAGTGGGATATACGGTACCTTATCCGACCGTAGACCTCTACGGTTCCGACGTTATCAGCAAGTTCAAGAGCAATTACCGCAGCAACACCAACGCGCTCAGGGAATGGATCGCCGGGATCGTCAACAGCGCCATCGTCAAGGTGGCCAACGGCAAGGGCATGGGGACCGTGACCCTGAGCGTCAGCGAGCAGGAATCCTTCGCGGACACCCTGACCGATGCAGTGGAGGCCGCCCTCAGGGGGAATACCGAATCCTTCGAGAACGTGGCCCGCGGGATGATGGAATCGGGCAGGGTCCCGGACCAGTTCTACTCAGCCATTTACACAGACATCGACAGCCACAAGGACTCACTCTTCACCTACAGCAGAGGGTGCTTCGAGACGATGGTGAGGGACAAGATCATCGACAGGGTTATCGAAGATTTCTCGGAGCCTGGGTATTCGCTTACACGTGCCGATGCAGAGTCGCTCATCTCGGATTCTTTCCTAGATAGTCGCAACGACCGCATCTACACCGAATACAGGGCGGAGGTGGATTCCCTCATGGGTGTCCTGTCTGCTCTCAGGGAGAAGGAGGAGTCCGGGAACACGGTCATCCGCAAGGCCTGCATCGGCATGCTCTCGGCAGGATTCTTCGCATTGGACTGCACCGCAGACATACGCAAAGTGGCTCTGGGCATGTGCGAGGAGTTCAGGACCAACATGGGCATCAACCCTGAGGCACTGCCCACGGATATCGGATACGATAGGGATTTCGCGCTGACTTCCGGGGACCGCACCTACTCCGAACGTCTGACTGCGGAGGTATCCTCCTCCCCTTCCGTCTCCGTGGGATTCGCCAACGGACGCAGCACCCACTTCACCGGTTTCGACGAGAGCCGCGACGCCCCGTTCTGCACTGTGTTCCCGGTGACTCTGGAGGACAAGCTCCGCGTCAAGGTATCATCTGCTGGCACATTGATGCAGGCCCTCGGAATGTCCGACTCCGTCTACACGGAGATTATCGATGTAAGCATCAGCATAGACGTGGCGGTGGTCTCGGGCTGGGGTCTGTACGGAGTGGATTATCCTGCGAGCACCGACATCCTGCACGACCTCTACGATCTGCTCCTGAAGGCACTGGAACCGCTTCTGGAGCCCCTCAGGGAACTGCTCTCCATGGCTGAGGACCTGATGGGTGTACTGTCCGAGGCCATCATGACCGTCTCTCAATATGTCAACGAGATCATCGAGAAAGTCTACGACAGAATCTTCGGACCGCTCGAAAGACTGACGGACTACGTATCGAATGTGCTGACAATGGTGTTCTGCGATGCGCTGCTGTCGCTCATCGACGGCGCACAGGCGATTGTCGACATATCGGCGGTGAGTCAGATCGTGGGGTTCACCTACATGGGTTTCACGCTGAAATTCACATTCAACCTGAAGACCCTCGAGAATTACACCAAATACCTGGTGAAGGCGGAGTTCTCCGGCAATGTCAGCGGAGTCGATGTGAATGCCTTCCTCAACGTGAAGACCAAGGGCGAAGACAAAAAAATTCCCTGCATCACGGGAGGCTTCAGTCTGAAGGGCGGCGATTGGGATCTGTCAGCCACGGTCGATCCGACCATGGCAGTGAACAAGAACCTCATGACCCTGACCGGCACGGTCAAGGGGGTCAGGATCGATGCAGTCCTGCCGGAGGCGGTACAGTACAACGAGATCGGCATCGCACTCTCGGATTTCCCCGGGATAGAGACCATCCTCTCCAACATCCCCTCCCCCATCGCCGGAACGAAGATAGCGCTCGACGCGGGACTCTCCCTGAAGTACGACTTCCCGCTGATCAGCGGCATACTGATCAACGAGTTCGAACCCAACCCCGAGGGGACCGACAAGGACCGCGAATGGGTGGAGATCCTCAACCTCACCGGTTCCCCGGTGGACCTGAACGATTGGACTATCACCACCTCCAAGAAGAAGGTCTTCATCATCAAGGATGTCGAATTGGCCCCCGGCGGGAGGACGGTCATCTACTTCCCCGGGACCTTCCTGGTGAATTCCAAGGAGTACCTGATACTGAAAGACCCAGACGGGGAAGAGATAGACCGTTCGGCCACCATGTCGGACAGCCGCAACGACAGTGCTACTTGTCAGCGTGCCATGGACGGTTCGACGGAATGGTCGCTCATGGAAGGCACCGAGGACGGGGCCAACAAAGGCGGTCTCCTTGGTACCGACGGCATCCTGAGGAGCGTAGCCATCGATATCATCAAGAGAGCGGCCGTGAAGGCCATGACGGAGATGAGGCACGTCTATTCCCCGGAGGCCCTCGGGGAACTCATAACCAGGACCGTTAGATATGCGGTCGACGACGGCATCAACCGCCTCTCCTCCTGCATGGTCGAAGGCTCCGCCTACGTATCGGTGGAATTCACGGATCTGGTCTCGGCCAACCGCACCGGGTTCAAGGCGTACCTCGCCGCCGATAAGGAATTGGTCGGAGATATCCTGAAGTTCCTCCTTGGAAAGATAGAGGCGCTGCTGCTGGGTATCGGGGACCCATACAACATCGACCTGGGGAAGGTGCTGTACGAGGATGTCTACCTGGGGGTCACCGTATACGGAGGAATCAAGCTGCCCGAGATGCTCAAGGGCGATAAGGAATTCGGAGGGAAGGTGCTGCTGGGGGTAGACATTGCATCCAACATCGCCGCCGTCGGAGGACTGCTGGGTCATGACCTCGGCACCCCGAAGGTGAAGGCCCGTATCGGCATCACCAACTGCCCCTACGAGCTCATCCCCAAGGCACTGGGCATGAAGAAGAACATGACCTACGACTACTGGCTGCTGAGTATGTCATTCACAACAGTATGAGCGCGCGGGCGCGCACCCACGAATAACCTTAATAACGCGATTACGATAGAGAGCCTATGGCCGGAATGAAATCAACTATACCGACAGTCCTCACAGCAGAGGAACTCATGGACAAGGCATTCCGCAGGGCCGCCAAGATATCCAAAAAGGGCAGCGACTCCTTGGACACCAAGAAGAAGACCACCCTCGCCAGGATCACGGCCTCGGGCGACATAGTCGAGACGACTCTCGTCGGCTACATCCAAAAATTCCCGAGAATGGAGAAGCAGGATGACTTCTTCCCCGAGCTTGTTAACCTGGTAATCGGAATCGACCGCTACAAGAAGGCGCTGGGAGCGCTCAACTGGGCGGCCGGCAGGACGGAACTGCTGAAGAACCAATCGCTCAGAGAGGTCAGGCGCACGAAGGACCCCGCGATAATCGACTCCATCAAGAAGGGATTCTACGGACGTCTCGGATCGTACATCAAGCAGATCTCCAAGGACCTCCTGTTCCTGCAGGATGCCAAGAACAAATTCAGGGAGCTCCCCACCATCGACCCCAACATCCCCACCGCCGTGGTGGCAGGATTCCCGAACGTGGGAAAGAGCAGCCTGGTGACCTACATCAGCACCGCCGCTCCTGAGATCGCACCATATCCCTTCACCACCAAGGGAATCACCATCGGTCATATCGAGGACGGATGGAGGAAATTCCAGATTGTGGACACCCCCGGACTCCTGGACCGTACCTTCGAGGACAGGAACGATATCGAGAAACAGGCTGTTCTCGCCCTCAGGTATCTGACCGACATCATGATATTCATCCTGGATCCCAGCGAGAGCTGCGGATACAGCCTCGAGGTGCAGAACAAGCTCCTCGACAACATCAGGACCAACTTCTCGGACGTACCCATCATCGTGGTGCAGAGCAAATGCGACATCATGACCACCGATGACGATGTCTGGCACATATCCACGGTCAGCGGCGACGGCATGAAGGCGTTCAAAGAGGAACTGGTCACCATGCTGAGGAAGATCTTCAGAGAGAAGGCCAGGGAAGCCCCGTTAGAGGAAGAGTGAACATGGCAGAAGTGGCGACCAGTCAGGAGATGAAGGAGTACTTCAAGAAACTCGATGCAGACACCGAGGTCCTGTACCAGATCGCCGAGAAAGCCAGGAAGAAAGGAAAGGATCCGACCGAGGTCGTGGAAATCCCCCGTGCGGAGGACCTCGCATCCCGTGTGGAGAAACTCCTGGAGGATTATCACGTCGAAGGCCTGGCGGACGATATCCGCAGGCTCACCGCCGAATACGGGAACCGTGAGATCGTCGCCCTGAAGGTGGCGGAGGAATACGCCAACAAACCTGCCGAGAGCAAGGAGAAGACCCTCGACCGTGCAGTCAGGATCGGACTCGCCATCATCACCGAGGGTATCCTCGTCGCACCTCTCGAAGGAATCGCCTACACACGCATCAGATCGAACAACGACGGGACCGAATTCGCCGATCTCGTCTTCGCAGGACCCATCCGTGCGTCCGGAGGTACCGGACAGGCAATGAGCGTCCTGATCTGCGACGTCGTACGTCAGAAAATGGGTATCGACAGGTACAAGCCAACTCCCGAGGAGATCGGAAGGATGCAGGAGGAGATCCCCCTGTACAAGCAGTGCGCCAACCTGCAGTTCATGCCCGAACCGGACGATATCGAACTAATCGTCTCGGAATGCCCTGTCATGGTCGACGGAGAGGGTACCGAGAAAGTCGAACTGGGAGGATTCAGGGACCTGCCCCGTATCGAGACCAACCAGGTCAGAGGAGGTGCCTGCCTCGTCATCGCCGAGGGTATGTGCCTGAAGGCATCCAAGCTCAAGAAGCACGTAGACAAGCTCAAGATCCAGGGCTGGGACTTCATCGGGGAGTACCTCAACCGCCACAAGACCGTAGATACCGGTGACAAGGGCGAGACCAAGAAGAAGGTCGAACCCGCCACCAAATACCTGAGGGACATGGTCGCCGGACGTCCCATCTTCGGACACCCCTGCGCCAAAGGTGCATTCAGACTCAGATACGGAAGGGCCAGGACCTCCGGACTGGCATCCCTCGCATACAATCCCGCCAGTATGTACGCCATGGACGAGTTCATGGCGCTCGGCACCCAATGCAAGATCGAGAGGCCCGGAAAGGCCTGCGTCGTCACCCCCGTCGATACCATCGAGGGGCCCACCGTCCTCCTTTCGAACGGTGACCTGGTCTACTGTCAGACCAAGGAGGATTATCTGAAGATCAAACACATCGTCTCCGAGGTCGTGGACAACGGAGAGATCCTCGTCCCCTACGGGGAGTTCTGCGAGAACAACCATGTCCTGGTACCCTGCGGATACGCCCTCGAATGGCACCGCGAGGAGATCAAGGCGGTCAACGACGGCAACCTCCCCGATGACTGGGAGGACCCCACCTACGACCGCGCCAAAGAGATGTGCCAGCAGTACAATGTTGCACTGCATCCCAAGTTCAATCTGTTCTGGAACGAGATCGATATGCCCGCTCTAATCGAGCTGAGGGACTTCGTCCTGAACAGTGGCGAGATAACCGAGGGCAACCTCACCCTCCCCCGCGAGGCAGGTCCCAAGAGGATCCTCGAGGACCTTAACGCCACCCACAAAGTGCGCAACAACAGGATCATCGTCGACGAGAGGTACACCAGACCCATCATCGACTGCCTCGGCCTCGAGGAAAAAGACGGCAAGCTCTCCAAGAGGGCGGAACTCGAAGGAGAGGAGACCCTCGAAGCCATAAGCAAGGCCGCAGGATACGAGGTCAGGGCCAGAGTGATGACCCGTATCGGAACCAGGATGGGACGTCCGGAGAAGGCCAAGGAAAGGGCCGGTGCTCCTCTGGTCCAGGTCCTCATGGCCCTGGAGGACGAGAACCACCCCGCTATCAGAGACACCATCAGTGCCGCCAAAGCACTTGACGCAGACAATAACACCATCGACGGGGCCAACAAGAGGCTGCTGCACGTGGACATGGGATTCCGCAAATGTCCGGAATGCGGAAACCTCACCTATCGTGTGTGGTGCCGGGATTGCGGAGTACATACCCAGCCGATTCCCAAACCCAAGGGCAAGGATGTCGATACGACGATCCCCGTGGATATCGAGGCCGAGTACAAAGCAGCGCTCGATGCCATCAAAGCCATATCCGACCGCAACAGAGCCATCCTCACCGACAGAGGAGAAGACCCCGGCTACGCACCCGAACTGAGCCCCAAAGAGACCCTCAGGTGCTGCGATGTCCTCACCTCCCGCACCAAGACCCCTGAGACCCTGGAAAAGGGTATTCTCAGGCGTAAGAACAAGGTGTCCATCTTCAGGGACGGCACCATCCGTTACGATATGACTGATATCCCGCTCACCCACTTCAAACCCAGGGAAATCGGGCTCAGCATCGAGAACGCACACAAGCTCGGCTACACCCACGACTGGAACGGAGCCCCCCTCACGGACCCTGAACAGACCGTGGAACTCAAGGTACAGGATATCATCCCCGCCAGGGATTGCGGAAAGTACCTGGTCAAGGTCGCCAACTTCATCGACGACGAGCTGGAATACATCTACGACCAGCCCCGGTTCTACAATGCGACCAACGAATCCGACCTCATCGGAAGCATCGCCTTCGGTCTGGCTCCCCACACCTCCGGATGTATCCTCTGCAGGATCATCGGATACAGCGAGGTCAGGGGCTGTTACGGCCACCCGTTCTACCACGCATCCAAGAGGAGGAACTGCGACGGTGACGAGGACTGTGTCATCCTCGCCCTCGACGGTCTCCTCAACTTCTCCAGGGTTTTCCTGCCCGACAGGCGTGGAGGACTCATGGACAGTCCTCTCGTTCTGACCACCAGGCTCGACCCCAACGAGATCGACAAGGAAGCGCATAACGTGGACTGCAGGAGATATTATCCCCTGGAATTCTACCGCGCGGCCATGGATATGAAGGATCCCAAGGAGATCGAGAAGATCATGGACCTGGTCGGAGGACGTATCGGTTCGCCCGCACAGTACGAGGGCCTGGGATTCACCCACGACACGGCAGACATCTCGGAAGGCCCCAAGGAATCGGCATACACGACCTTGGGAAGCATGACCGACAAGATGATGGCCCAACTGGAACTCGGTAAGAAATGCCGCGGTGTGGACGAGAGGGATGTCGCAAGCAAGGTCATCAACAAACACTTCATGCCCGACATGATCGGAAACCTGAGGAGTTTCGCCACCCAGACCGTCAGGTGCGTCAAATGCGGTTCCAAGTACCGCAGGGTACCTCTCTCGGGAGTGTGCACCAAATGCGGGAACTCGCTCACCATGACCGTCCACGAGGCTTCCGTCCGCAAGTACCTGAGGGTATCTCAGGAGGTCTGCGAGAAATACGACCTCGACGACTACACCCGCAACAGGATCAAGATCATCGAGCTCAGCATGGATTCCCTGTTCAACAACGACAAGGTCAAGAAGTGCAAGCTGAACGACTTCTTCTGAGCATCACGGCAAAGTGCCAGATGTCCGTTTTCTAAGTGTAAGTAAAAGGGACGGCCCCGTTTACGGGGCCGGTTATTGTTTAGGTTTCACAGAGCTTCGACGGCTGCGGTGAACTCGGTGGCCTTAGCCTCGAGAATCTCGACCGCTTTGTCGAGGACCTGCTGTGCGGTGAGCGAACCGTCAGTCTCGTACTTGAAGATGAAGTTGGAATCATCCCACTCGATGGAGACCGCGTCCTGGAGGGCTGCGTCCTGCTGGACTGCCTTTCCGTAACGGCTGGCACAGTAGATGTCGTCAACGACCAGCTTTCCGCCCTCGACCTTGAAGAGTCCGGGATACTCGGCTGCGGCTGCCTGTACATCGGAATCGGCTGCCTTGGAGGCATCGATCTTAACGATGGGCATGTAGGAGTAGCCGACGCCGAAGGCAGCCTGCCATTTGACGTGCTGCTTGGCGGTTCCCATGACTGCGGTCGCGTAGATCAGCACGGCCTGGGTGTCGGTAAGCTCGACGATAGGGATGTACTCATCCTTTACCTTGAGGGAGGAGTCCCCGAGGGGGAGCAGATCGCCGGAGAGGACGGTCGCGGGACCGACCTTGTTAAGGCTGTACATGATGCTGCAGCCGGGGCATCCTACTCCACCGCAGGAACAGTCCTTCTGGAAGGTGAACTGGTCGGTGGTGGGTACGGGAATGAGTCCCAGCCTGTGGGCGATGATCTCGTCGAACAGGGAGGTCACACTCTCGTACTCTTTGTCGTCCTGCATGATGGGACCGAGGTGGAAATCCACCTTGTCGATGGCCATCTTGGGAATGTCCTGGAGCATGGTGCGCCTGAGGGCGTTCGCCATAGCGGGCGAGGAGTTCTTGAGGATGAACTTAGCCCTGGTGTCCTCCATTTTGACAATCTCGATTTGCATGACGAATCCTCCTCAGACCCTGCGTCCTCTGCGTCCGCCCTTGGGTTTGGTACCGTCGTGGGGTATGGGGGTGACGTCCTCGATGCGTCCGATCTTGAGACCGGCACGTGCGAGGGCACGGATTGCTGCCTGGGCTCCGGGTCCAGGGGAGGTGGATTTGTTTCCTCCGGGTGCCCTTACCTTGACGTGGATTCCGATGATCTCCTTCTCTGCTGCGATCTCGGCGATCTTCTCGGCCGCTTTCTGTGCAGCGTAGGGAGAGGACTGGTCCTTTGCCTGCTTGACAATCATTCCACCGGTGACCTTGCCGAGGGTCTCGGCGCCGGTGATGTCGGTCAGGGTGATCATGACGTTGTTGTAGCTGGCGAAGATGTTGGCGATTCCCCATTTTGCGGTCATCAGTTAGCCTCCTCTGCGGGTTCTGCGGTTTCTTCTGCTTCCTCGACGGGGGCGGGTGCGGCAGCGGGTGCTGCTCCGGGTCCGGCCCTCATGGGGTGCATCTCGTCGGTGAAGGGGGATGCAGGGTTGTAGGAAACGGATCCCTCCTCCTCACGGAGAACGATGTATCCGGGGACGGTGACCTTGTGACCGTCGACGAAGATGTGTCCGTGGTTGATGAGCTGCCTTGCCTGTTTGATGGTGGTGGCGAGGCCTTTCTGGAAGACGATGGTCTGAAGACGCCTGCTGAGGATATCCTCGTTCTGGAGAACGAGGATTGCGTTGAGGTCTCCGCCGGTAACGGGGAGGACACCCATGCGTGCGCACTTTGCGATGAGTGCGTCTGCCTCGATCTTTGCCTGTGCGTCTCCGGTCCTGAGGCGTGCCTGCAGGGACCTGGACTGCTTCCTGAAGTTCTTCAGCATGGTTGCTGCTTTCCAGACCTCGGTCTTGTTCTTGAGTCCGAACTGGCGTACGACCTCGTTCTCTGCCTTGATCCTCTCGCCCTGCCAGGGGTGGGAAGGAGTGTCGAAGGTCTTTCTCGAAAATTTAGGATCTCCCATTCAAATCACCTCAGCTCTTCCTCTTGACTCCGAGTCCAAGGCCTTTCCTTCCGTTGGACTTGGTCTTCTGTCCCCTCACCTTGTGGTGGGTGGAGTGCCTGACTCCGCGGTAGCTGCGGGCCATCTGCATCCTGTTGATGTCGTCGCCCTGGATGATGTCGAGGTCGTTTCCGAGGAGGTGCATGTCTGCGCCGGTCTCGTAGTCGAGCTGGCGGTTGACTGCCCAGCTGGGTGCGTACTCGACGTAGCTGAGAACGAGCTTCTCGAGGTTGGCGACGGTTGCCTCGTCGAGGGAACCGATCTTTGCAGAGGGGTCCACTGCGGCTTTCTTGACGATAATCTGTGCGACCCTCTTTCCGACTCCCTTGATGCTCTGGAGTCCGATGACGGTGTATTTCAGTCCATCGATATCGGTGTTGGCCATACGGACGATGTAGTTGAAGTCATCGCCCTCGGTCTTTGCAGACTTCTTTGCGCCCTTCTTTTTCTCGGCGGGTGCGGCGGCGTCTGCTTTCTGGTTAGGTGCTGCCATAATTCATTCCTCCGTAAATGTTCCGCCTTCCGGCGGAAAGCTCAAGCGCAGACCGGATTCGGACCGCGCTCTCAGTGTTCGTTCCGATGTACGGGACGGGTCCTGAGTTTACGTACCCTGGACGATTGCCTCTTTATTTATAAAAGTTCGCGTGCCTATATTACGCGTATAATAAGGATGGTGCCGTCGACCGGATTCGAACCGGTGAACCTCTACGGAGCAGATCTTGAGTCTGACGCCTTTGGCCGCTCGGCTACGACGGCGGTGATTCCCCCAAGGTGGGGAGTTTATTTTAGTTTATGGGAGGGTAGTGACCTCTGCCCTCTTGCCGATGGCGTAGAAGGTGTACTCGTGCTGGGTCACGATGGCTCCCGGGACCTCAACGAGCTGTGCGAAACTACTCAGGATACCCATGCGCACCAGTTTCTTCACGCACTTCTCGGAATCGGTGGAATCGTTCAACTGCCAATCGCCGCGGCTCCTGTCGCAGCTCCTGGCACAGAAGGGGAGACCGTGGAACTCCTGGTCGATGAAGGCGATGAAATCCTTCAGTTCGGGGTCGCTTACGGGCTTGTCCCTGACCTTGATCACGATATTGCCGGGCTTGCCGTTGTTGACGTATCCCTTTCCGTTGGTGGCGAAGGGTTCCACAGCAAAGGTCTGTCCTGCCTGGATCTTGGTCTCGTCGCCCGCATCGTAAGGGGGGATGGAGTAACCCGCATGCAGGTCCCAGAAATCGATCTGGTGTCCGCAGAGGTTCTCCACGACGTTGAATCCGTCACGTTTGACGCTCATCTCGATGGCACGTCCAATCTCGCGGATGGGGGTACCCTCGCCGACGAACTCCGCAACGGTGTTCCTCGCACGTTTGGAGGCCTCCACGAGGTCCCTGTAGGCGTTGGTGGCAACTTCCACGGTGGCGGCGGTATCTCCGATGTATCCGTCGAGGACGGCACCGCAGTCGACCTTGATGACGTCGCCGATCTCGAGGCGGGTCTGGTCGTTGGGAGTAGGGGTGTAATGTGCAGCGACCTCGTTGATGCTGAGGTTGCAGGGGAATGCAACACCGCATCCGTGGTCGCGGATGTATCCCTCGACCTCCTGTGCGATATCGAATAGTTTCGCTCCGGGCTTGCAGAGGCTGATACCCAGGTCGCGTGCCGCGGCAGAGACCTCCCCTGCTTTACGGAGTTTGGCGAGCTGGTCCTCGTTCAGCATGATAAGACCTCGTTGATCATTTCTTCGGTGATGGTTCCTTGGCGGATGATCTCGTATTCCTTGTCCTTAATCCAGACAATGGTGGAGGGTTTTCCGAGGGGACTTGGTCCGCAGTCTACGTAGGTGGAGACGCTGTCGCCGAAGGCATCGAGGGCCATGTCTATGTTGACAGCATCGGGATGGAAGTGGGTGTTGGCGGAAGTGGCCACGATGGGTCCGGAACGCTTTGCGATCTCGACCGCCATAGGGTGGTCAGGGATACGGAGTCCGACCTTCTGAGAGCACGATGTAACGATGTCTGGCACATCGGGCTGCTTCTGGATGATGATGGTCAAAGGACCGGGCAGGAACGCCTTGATGAGCTTGTCCGCATTCTCGTTGAGGACAGCAACCTTCTCCATCATTGCCCTGTCGGCAACGGCCACGGAAAGGGCCATATCGAACGGCCTCTTCTTGGCAAGGTAGAGTGCCTTGACGGCGTTCTGGTTATAGATGTCCGCACCGATACCGTAGACTGTGTCGGTAGGGTATACGATAAGCTGTCCGTCTGAAACGGACTTGGCTGCGGCCTCTGCCGCACGGACGCATTCCTGGTCAAATCCCTTAGAGATGTCGCACTTGTAGATGCTCAATAGGTTCCCTCCATCATTGATATTGCTTCTGCAACTGCCCTGTTACCGTCCTCGGTAACAGGTCCATGCCCAGGGTAGAGTGTACCTATATTTACGTTTCTCAGTGATTGGAGTGATTTGTACATGCTGGAGTAAGAACCGGTGGGCAGATCGGTACGGCCGAATCCGCTGCTGAAAAGCGTATCTCCGGAGAACAGGGAACCTGTGGGACGGTCGTAGAAACAGACACCTCCCGCAGTGTGTCCGGGGGTAGGTATCACCTCAAGTAGATGGTCTCCGAGATCGAAGGTGTCGGTGGACCTAAGGGCCTTGCAGGGGACGGGTCTGAGCGGGATGCCGAACATGCCTGCGACAGATACGTGTTGGTCTCCGGAAGAGATAACCGAAGCGTCTGGGTCATATGCGTATACCTGACATCCGAACTCCTCCGATACGGCCTGCAGACCGCCAATGTGATCGGCATGGCAATGGGTGAGGAGGATGGCCGACAGCCTGATTCCGTCGAGCTCCCTCCATATGGAATCAATTGTGTTATGAGAATCCAGACCGGTACCGGTATCGATAAGAACGGCCGAACGGCCCTTCACGAGATAGATGTTCGAATCGTAGGGAATGGATGTATCGATACGGACAATTGACATCGCATGAACATCTATTCATGATACAAAACGAAATCGGGGAAAATTGCTGTAGCCCTTTTCCTCCCGAACCCAACCGATGACAAAAAAGAAGATGAGTTTCTCATACGTAACCTGTTTGACTGCTAGACCACATCCAGCGGCAAAGATGTTAGTGAGCCAGGACTGAATACCTCGGCGAACCTCGGTACTTACATCCGGCTTCTATCAAACCCGTCATATACGGATATCTTAAGATGTCTCTTTTTCAAGGTGGCTTCGAGCTTAGATGCGTTCAGCTCTTATCCACTGGTGCGTGGCTACTCAGCCTGCCCGGTCGGACAACTGATAAACTAGAGGCACCGAATCCCTGTTCCTCTCGTACTAAAGGATCCTTCTCGTCAGACATTAACAATTCCATCAAAAAGCAACAAAACTGTCTCGCGACGTTTTAAACCCAGCTCACGATCCCTTTTAATGGGCGAACAACCCCACCCTTGGCAGCTGCTGCACCACCAGGATAGGGAGAGCCGACAGCGAAGTAGCAAGCCACGGGGTCGATATGAACTCTTGCCCGTGACAACTCAATTATCCCCAGGGTAATTTTTCTGACATCAATCGCCCCCACTTGGGAGGCTGATTGGTTCGCTAAGCCATAGTTTCCTATCTCCGAACCCTATTGTCTGGTTCCGAGTCAAGCTAGCTTTTACCTTTACATTCTTCGTTAGATTTCTGACCTAACTGAGCTAACCTTTGGGCGCCCTTGTTATCTTTTTGAGGGCGTGGCGCCCCACCCGAACTGCCCGCCTATAGCTGTCCCCTCGAAAGGGTGAGTCGTAAGAAATGGTAAGGACGGTGTTTCATCGTCGACTCGGAGAGAAGCTAGCGCTCCTTCCTGGGTAACGTCTCCCGTCTACCCTACACATACCATCTCCTACAACAACAACAGGTTGCAGTGAAACTCCATGGGGTCTTCGCTTTCAGATGGAATGATCTGGATTGTGCACCAGATTGATTGTTTTCACTAGCGTCGAGGCGGGGACAGTAGAACACTCGTTGAGCCTTCATGCAAGTCGCCAATTAAGCGACAAGGTATTACGCTACCTTAAGAGGGTCATAGTTACCCCCGCCGTTTATCGGTCCTTCGATCGGTTGAAACCGAATTTCAGATGCCGACACTGGGCAGGCTTCGGCCCCAATACACATCCTTTCGGACTAGCTGAGACCTATGTTTTTACTAAACAGTCGGTGTTCTCTTGTCACTGCGACCAGTAGCTCTCACTACTGGCACCCTTTATCCCGAAGTTACAGGGCTAATTTGCCGAGTTCCCTCGCCTCGATTATGCTAACACGCCTTAGGCTACTCACCTAGGGACACCTGTGTCGGTTCTTGGTACGATTCCGGCAACTGACTCCTCAGTGTTTTCACTGGGACCAGGAATCACATGAAGAGGGATTGCTCCCTCCCCGTCACGCTTTCGGGAACTTCTCACCATTACGGTTCTTCATCCCCTTGCACGCTTAGACAAGCAGACAGACTTGCTCATGCTATCCCGATCCTTCACTGAGGACAGAGGCTGTCGGAGTTCAGGAATATTAACCTGATTCCTATTCCCGCACTTCGATTAAGAGTACGGTTAAGATCGACTAACCCTTGGCTGACGAACATTGCCAAGGAACCCTTGCCCCTGCGGCGACACGGATTCTCACCGTGCTATGCTGCTACTCACTCCATGATCCTCGTTGGTACCCGGTCCACAGGACCTCACGGCCCTGCTTCTGCCCAAGCACCACGCCCCGCTACAAAATTACATTACTGTATTCCGAAGTATCGGTATCCAGCTTAGCCCCGTCCATTTTCTGGGCCCATAATCTCGACCGGTGAGCTGTTACGCTTTCTTTGAAGGGTGGCTGCTTCTGAGCTCACCTCCCGGTTGTCTTAGACTACTGACGCCATTTCATATTACACTTAACTGGAATTTAGGGACCTTAACTTCGGTCTGGGTTGTTTCCCTTACGGCTACCAAGCTTACCCCGGGTAGCCTTAGATCCGACTTCTACGGTGAACGCAAGTTCGGAGTTTGACAAGACACCGAGAGGTTTCCCTCCCTAAGCATCCAATCGGTGCTCTACCTCACATTCTGCCTCCATCGATCTCAAGCTGAGACTTGTTTCGCGGGGAACCAGCTATGTCCCGCCTAGATTGGCCTTTCACCCCTATACCCAGGTCACATGAACAATTTGCACATTAGAACCACTTCGCTCCTCCACCTCCCCTTCGGAAGGCTTCAAGCTGCCCAGGCATAGATCGACGGGCTTCGGGTCTCCGCGCCATTGACTCATCGCGAGCACACGACTTCCCTCGTAAAAAACTGCGGAATATCGGTTTCCCTTCGGCTACCTGATTGAACAGTTAACCTCGCCAATGACCAGAACTCCATGGATCGGTTTTCTAACCGAATGGTACAACACTGGTCCACCTTGCGGCTTCTTCCCTTTCATGCTGTACTAATCTATAACCGTATGGTTTCAGGTCTTTTCATCTCCCGTTAAGGGTACTTTTCAGATTTCGCTCACGCTACTATTACGCTATCGGACTAGAGTTGTATTTAGATTTGGAGGCAAATGTCCCCCGAGTTCACGCGAGATATCCAACTCACGCTACTCCGGATAACCTTCAATCTCCGTACTGGCCTTCTCTTAAGGGGCTATCACCCTCTATGGCGCGTCTTTCCAGACGACTTCAGATATCCCAGCCCAAGGAGTAAAAGGATCCATAACTCCACATCTCCCCATGGTTTCCCATAGGGATTCGGTTTGATCTGTACCGCGTTCGATCGCCTTTACTAACGGTATCTCGGTTGATTTCTTTTCCTGCGGGTACTAAGATGCTTCAATCCCCCGCGTTCCCTGTCACTACTGACAATTCCGAAGAATAGGAAGTCCCATTAGGTGATCGTCGGATCATAGGCTTCTTGCACCTTCCCGACGCTTATCGCAGCTTGACACGACCTTCATCAGCACTCTAGCCGAACCATCCCCCATACGGCGTAGCACGCCGCTGGCGTATGATCTAGCACACGTCCAGGTTACGTATGATCGGTTGTCATCAGCCTTTTAATCCGCCCTCATCTTCCATAGCGGAGGCCTCGACCTCTTCCCCGGTAGAAATTCTCTTTTCTCCGAGTGCATGTTCAAGAAGCTGGTTTATTACCGCCATCTTCTGTGGAATCGTTGTATATCGAGGTTATATTTAAACCCTATTGATACAGCGTCACAGCGCCAAACGCCATCAGCTTCGATAATCCGCAAAGACTTGCGAATCACCCGATGTCTTCATCGAGCAACTCGGAGAGAACCACCCCCTATAAAATAGTTGGGGATAAGGGCTCACGGCATGAAAAGAGTGTACACCAGATCGGGTATGAGCTTCTTCAGTTGGAACAGGTCCGGATAGTACAAAGACATGCGATCCTCGCTGTGAACCCTCTTGCCGAGCATGCGTGCGACCACCGCCACCTCGGTCCTTCCGTCGACCCTCCATCCCCCCGACTCTGAGGAGGGGTCGGTGGATACGAAGATGGGCAGCTTCAGAGTGAGCTTCTCCTGTTCGGTGCAGATGCTCTCCAGATAATCTATCCCTTCTTTACTGAAGGAACAGACATCCCCTCCCTTGGTCTCATAGGTATATCCTCCGTTATCGATGTAATCGATCAGCGAGCGTCTCTTCACGGGCACGTTGCTGTTCATGTGGGCAAGCATGCGGGTGATGTCGCGGGGATCGTCCTCGATTCCATAGGGCATACTTCTCTATTATTCTCATTATATAATAAGAGGAGGAATTGAGAATCGGGTTTTTATCCTGCATGCGGATATAACTGCGTGGACGCAGACAAGCAACTTATGGACATGCTCGGAACCCATCCGTGTTACAACGAAGAGGCCCACAGGAAATATGCGCGCATGCATGTGCCCGTGGCTCCCAAGTGCAACATACAGTGCAACTACTGCAACAGGAAGTACGACTGCAGCAACGAGTCGCGTCCCGGCGTGACCAGCGAGGTGCTCTCTCCTGAAGAGGCGGTATCCAAAGTAGGATACGTCCTGGAGAAGATCCCCAACCTGAAGGTCATAGGCATCGCAGGGCCGGGAGACCCCCTTGCAAACGAAGAGACTTTCGCCACGCTGGCACTTCTCAAAGAAAGGTATCCTTCCCTCACTCCGTGCATATCCACGAACGGTCTCGCCCTGCCCGCTTCGGTGCAGAGGCTGTACGACCTCGGAGTGAGATTCGTCACCGTCACCATCAACGCCCCCGACGCGGAGACCGGTGCCAAGATCTACGGCTCTGTCCTCTGGAAGGGGAAGAGATACAAAGGCAAGGAAGGCGCCGAGATCCTCCTCCGCAACCAGCTGGAAGGCATCAGGATGTGCCACGAGCTGGGTATCCTCGTGAAAGCCAACATAGTCATGGTCCCGGATATGAACGCCAAAGCCATCCCGGAACTGGTCCGCCTGGTGAAAAAACTCGGTGCGTTCATAGTGAACATCCTCCCGCTCATCCCCGTACCGGGAACCGCTTTCGAGAACGTCCGCGGACCCACGCCCGCTGAAAGGAAAGCGCTCATGGACGAATGTTCCCTCGACGCGAAGATGATGAGGCACTGCAAACAGTGCCGTGCCGATGCCATCGGCCTCCTGGGAGAGGACCGCTCCGCAGAATTCACCGGCTGCGGCCTCGGTAAGGGGGACGGATGCGGACCCACCGAATCCTGGTCCAGTCTCGTGAAGATCGATACCGGCAAGAGGTTCACCGTCGCGGTCGCCAGCGAAGGCGGGAAGACCGTCGATGCGGGGTTCGGAAGCGCGGGCAGATTCCTCGTGTACAGGGTGGACGGAGAGGATGTCGAACTGCTCAGAGAAGTAAGACCCAGAGACATGGATTCGTCAACCGCGGGACTCCCCCACAGGGAGCACATCGAAGCTCTCATCAACCTCCTCGACGACTGCGATATCATCGTCGTGAAGGAGATCGGCGACATGCCGAGGAACGCCATCGAGCACAGGAACAAGAGGATAGTCGTAACCTCCGATACCGTGAGAAAGGCAGTTTCCCAACTCTCCTGAACACCCATCGTATATATGGGAGGAGAATATCCCAGGTTCATTGGAGAGCATCACTATGGAAGCTCAGGAACTCAGAGACGCATACGTCAATTTCTTCAAATCGAAAGGGCACGCGCACATCAAGTCCGCCTCCCTCATCCCCGAGAACGACCCCACCGTTCTGTTCACCACCGCAGGAATGCACCCCCTGGTACCCTACCTGCTCGGAGAGAAGCACCCCGCAGGAACCAGGCTCACCGATTACCAGAAATGCGTAAGGACCGGCGACATCGAGGATGTCGGCGACGCCAGCCACCTCACCTTCTTCGAGATGCTGGGTAACTGGTCCCTCGGAGACTACTTCAAGAAGGAGTCCATCGCCTGGAGCTTCGAACTCCTCCGCGACGTGCTCCACCTCACCCCCGATCAGCTGGCTGTGACCGCTTTCGCAGGTGACGAGGACGCACCCAAGGACGAGGAGACCGCCCAGCTCTGGGAGGAACAGGGAATCGCCAAGGACCACATCTTCTTCCTCCCCAAGGAGGACAACTGGTGGGGTCCCGCCGGACAGACCGGTCCCTGCGGTCCCGACACCGAGATCTTCTTCATCGACAAGACCAAGAAACCCTGCGGTCCCGAGTGCAGGCCCGGCTGCCACTGCGGCTACTACACCGAGATCTGGAACAATGTCTTCATGCAGTACTTCAAGGACAAGGACGGAAAGTTCACTCCCCTGAAGCAGAAGAACGTGGACACCGGTATGGGTCTGGAGAGGGCGCTCCGTGTCCTCTGCGGTACCGAGACCGTCTACGAGACCCCTCTCTTCACCGGCATCATCGGCAAAATCGAGGAGCTCTCCGGCAAGAAGTACGCCGACGACATGAAGGCATTCAGGGTCGTCGCCGACCACCTCAGGGCATCCACCTTCCTCATCGCCGACGGAGTGGTCCCCACCAAGATGGGTGCGGGTTACATCCTCAGGCGTCTCATCAGGAGGGCCAGCAGGTACATGTCCTCCCTCGGAATCGAGGAATCCGGCCACATGAAGGATGTGTCCCAGGTCGTCATCAACGAATACTCCGCGGCATACCCAGAGCTCAAGCAGAACGAGCAGACCATCCTCACCACCATCACCGAGGAGGAGGAGAAATTCCACAAGAACCTCAGGAAGGGAATGAGGAGGTTCGAGGAGATGGTCGCCAACAACGGCGATGCCAAGGTGCTCCCCGGAGACAAGGTGTTCCAGCTCTACGACACCTTCGGATTCCCCATCGAACTCACCAAGGAACTGGCGGAGGAGCGCGGATTCCAGGTCGACGTGGATGACTTCAACGGCAGGTTCAAGCAGCACCAGGAGACCTCTAGGATGGATACCAACCAGACCTTCAAGGGAGGTCTTGCGGACCACAGCGAGGAGACCACCAAACTCCACACCGCGACCCACCTGCTCAACGCGGCACTCAGGACTCTCATCGACCCTGACATCCGCCAGAAGGGAAGCAACATCACTCCCGAGAGGCTGAGGTTCGACTTCAACATCGACAGGAAGCTGACTCCCGAGGAGCTCGCATCCATCGAGAAGTACGTCAACGATGCCATCAAGGCCGACATCCCTGTCGTCTGCGAGGAGATGACCCTCGAAGAGGCACGTGCCAGGAACGCCATCGGTGTCTTCGACAGCAAGTACGGCGAGAAGGTCAAGGTCTACACCATGGGCGATGTCTCCTGCGAGATCTGCGGAGGCCCGCACGTACAGCACACCGGCGAACTCCAGGGATTCAAGATCCAGAAACAGGAGAACGTCGCGGCAGGTGTCAAGCGTATCAAAGCAGTCGTCGGAAAGTTCGACTGAAACCCATTACATTCCAACTGTCTGGGTCATACCCGGACAGCACTTTTTTCCATTTTCTGACGGGATTAAAAATCAAAATAAATGACGATGGCTCCGCCCATCCGATAGAATTGAAGAATGAGTGGACTGGGCGCGATTTGAACGCGCGACTTCTTGCTTGCAAAGCAAGCGATCTTCCAGCTGATCTACCAGCCCGTTATTTCCCACCATTGAGGTAAATAATATAAATCTTTCGTCAACGGCCAGATTATCTGGCTGTTAACAAAAGCACACCATCATAACGGATTTTTATAGAATTGCGACAATCCCTTCGCATATCCCAGATATGCGGAAAGGTGCAACATGTACGCCCTAGGAAAGAAACTGAGAATGTCCGTCTTCGGAAAGAGCCATGCCCCCTGCGTAGGCTGCGTATTGGAGGGTGTCCCCCGCGGAACGGAGATAGATACCGAGGCGATGATACATGAGCTCGCACTCCGCAAGCCTTCCAAAGGCATCGGTACCGACCGTGTCGAGAAGGACCTTCCCCACATCGTGACCGGAATTGCTGACGGCAAGGCTGACGGCAACCCGATTATAATCGAGATCATGAACGGCGATGTGGACGATTCCAAGTATCTGCCGTTCATGGAGACTCCCCGCCCCGGACATGCGGACCTCCCTGCATTGCTGGAACTCCCCAAATTCGATATCACCGGCGGAGGCCAATTCTCCGGCAGACTCACCGCCCCCATCGTGGCGGCAGGCAGCATCGCCAGGAAACTCCTGGAGGAGAAGGGGATCCGCATCGGTGCCTTCTGCAGATCCATCGGACCCGTGAAGGATGGATCCGACCGCACCCTGGAAGATACGAGGGAATCCAGAAAATATCCCACCCGCGCCTGCGACGAAACACTCAACAGAAGATTCGACGAATGCATCATGGCCGCCAGAGCGGACAAGGACAGTGTCGGAGGAGTGGTGGAATGTATCATCACCGGTGTCCCCATAGGTTTCGGCGGCATCTGGTTCGAATCGCTTGACGCAGAGCTGGCACATGCCATGTTCGGTATCCCCGCTTGTAAGGGCGTGGAATTCGGAAAGGGCTTTGCCATCACCGAGATGAGGGGTTCGCAGTCCAACGACGCATACCGCTTCGATGACGGAAGGATAATCACAAAGACAAACAACATGGGCGGAATAGTCGGCGGAATGGCCGACGGTGCGGATATCGTGTTCCGCGTAGCGTTCAAGCCCACCCCGTCCATAGGCGCCAAACAAGAAACGGTCAATCTCAAGACCTGCGAGAATGCCGAGCTTGAGATCAAGGGCAGGCACGACCCGTGCATAGCACCGCGTGCAGTATCCGTGGTCGAGGCCGTAGCGGCACTCGTACTGGCGGACCAGATGGAGAGAGGACTATGAGCGATATGCTGGAAGTACTGAGAACCGACATAGCCGAATGCGACCGCGAGATAATGGTCATCCTCAGGAAGAGACTCGATCTGGCGATCTCCATCGGAAAGTACAAGGCAGAGCACGGTATGGGGGCACATAATCCCTCCGTCGAGAAACGTGTAATCGAGAGATACCGTGAGATTGCGGTGGAACTCGGGATGAACCCTGACATCGCAGAGAGGATCTGCAGATGCATCATGGAAGAATCCGTCGCCAACGAAGAGGCAGTAATCGATAAGGTATGAACATGACAGACGTTGCCAACCTGAAGAAAAGAATGCTCATCCTGGGTATCGCATCCGCAGTAATCCTTGTGGGACTTACAGTGCTCTGCGCCCTGAAGTTCAGCACCCTCGAAAAATCCGGGATGATTCTGTACATGATGGCCGTTCCGATCTTCATGACCGTACTGGCCTTTGCCTTCGGATATCTGGATATCAACGAGAAGATGGATGACGATGATATCACGTA
This sequence comes from methanogenic archaeon ISO4-H5, assembly GCA_001560915.1. NCBI lineage: Archaea > Methanobacteriati > Thermoplasmatota > Thermoplasmata > methanogenic archaeon ISO4-H5. The sequence goes on from CP014214.1 coordinate 1,538,775, forward strand.
CATGCTCCGCAGGACCTACATCTTCGGAGGCGTGATGTTCACCATCACTCTCATCGCAGAACTGGCACTGTATCTCAGCACCTGATTTTTGAATCTAATAAAACCGGCCGTAAGGCCGGTAAATAGTTTCACTCGAGGTAAGCTCCGTTCACACCGTTGGTGACGAGCTTCCTGTACTTCTTCTGAACGCCGGTGACGGGGCGCTCGACGATCTTGACCTTCTCGAGACGGGCTTTGATCTCCTCGTCGGTGAGTCTCGCGTTGAGCTTCCTGTTGGGGATGTCGATATCGATGATGTCCCCGTCCTGGAGAGCGGCGATGGGTCCGCGCTCGTAGGCTTCGGGAGAGATGTGTCCGATGGCTCCTCCCCTGGTGGCTCCGGAGAACCTACCGTCGGTGATGAGGGCGACGGACTCTCCGAGTCCCATTCCCTGGATGATACTGGTGGGGGAGAGCATCTCAGGCATTCCGGGAGCTCCCTTGGGTCCCTCGTACCTGATGACGATGACGTCTCCTGCGACGATCTTGCCTGCCCTGATGGCGGCGTTGGCATCGAGCTCGGAGTCGAAACACTTGGCCTTTCCGGAGAAGACCATCATCTTGGGGCTCACGGCAGCCTGCTTGATGACGGATCCGAGAGGAGCGATGTTTCCCTTCAGAATGGCGATTCCGCCCTGCTTATGGTAGGGATTGTCGACTGGCCTGAGAACGTCCTCGTCGAGGACCTTGGCACTGTTGGCGATCTCCATGACGGAACGTCCGTTGACGGTGTCAGCATCCTCCAGGAACTGCTGCAGCCTCTTGAGCACTGCAGGGATTCCTCCCGCATTGTCGAGGTCGCGGATGTGGTATGCTCCTGCGGGCCTGAGGCTGGTGATGTGGGGGATGACACGGGAGATCTTGTCGAACTCGTCGAGAGATACGGGGCATCCGAACTCCTTGGAAATGGCGGGGATATGGAGGGCGGTGTTGGTGGATCCTCCGATGGCCATGTCGACGCAGATCGCATTGTGAATGGAGTGTGCGTTGACGATGTCGCGGGGCTTGATGCCTTTCCTGGCGAGCTCTACGATTTTCTTTCCGGATTCCTTGGCGATCTCCAGCTTCTTTGCATCGAGTGCGAGGGAGGTTCCGCAGCCGGTCAGGGACATTCCCATGGTCTCGGTCAGACAGGCCATGGTGTTGGCGGTGAAGAGTCCGGAGCAGCTTCCCGCGCCGGGACAGGCCTGACACTCCACCTTGTGGAGGTATTCCTCGTTCTCCTTGCCTACCTGGACCTTTCCGATGGCCTCGAAGACTGTCTGGAGGTCCATGCCGCTCTCGACGCCGTTTCCTGCCTCCATGGCACCTCCGGTGACGATGATGGCGGGGATGTTCATCCTTCCGGCAGCCATGAGCATACCGGGGGTGACCTTGTCACAGTTGCTGACTCCGACCCAACCGTCCATGGCGTGTCCTTCCACCATGACCTCGCAGCAGTCGGAGATGACCTCACGGGAGATGAGAGAGTATCTCATTCCCTTGTGTCCCATGGCGATTCCGTCGCAGACAGCGGGGGTTCCGAATACGAAGGGGACTCCTCCCGCTTCCCTGATTCCCTCTTTGACGGCTTCCACGATCTTGTTGAGGTGGATGTGCCCGGGAACTACCTCGTTCCAGGAGTTGGCTATTCCGATGAAAGGTTTGTCAAAATCCTCGTCCACAAGTCCGTCGGCCCTGAGCAGACTCCTTGCGGGTGCGGCATCGACTCCGTGTTTGATGACGTCGCTTCTCATGATATCTGGATGAGTATCTGCGTCACGTATAAAAACTATGGACTGACCTGATAAGGATGGTTTCACCATCCTAAAGGGGGGATACCCCGATAGAAATGTACAGGAATTACCTGGGAAGTGGTTTTATTCAGTTGCTGCGGAGGACGATCTCGATGTTGACGCCATCGGGAACCTGGATCCTCATCAGCTGCCTGAGAGCACGCTCGTCCGCGTCGAGGTCGATAAGCCTCTTGTGGATGCGCATCTCCCACCTGTCATAGGTCTCGCTTCCCTCTCCGTCAGGAGATTTCCTGCAGGCGACCTTGAGCTTCTTGGTAGGGAGGGGAACGGGTCCGCGGATGGCTACGCCGGTCCTCTGAGAAATGCCCTTGATCTGGTTGCAAACGCTGTCAACCATGGTAGGGTCGGTGCCGCTGAGAGAGATTCTAGCACGCTGGGACATTTGTATACCTCTTAGGTTTGACAAGGGAGAGGGGCGAACCCCTCATCCCTTATCGGGAATTCAGTTTGCGCGCTCGACTGCGGTGCAGACACCAGCAGCGACAGTCTGTCCCATGTCACGGATTGCAAACCTTCCGAGCGGGGGGAAGTCCTTTGCGGGCTCGATGACGAGGGGCTTCATGGGCTTGAGCTTGACGACTGCGTTGTCACCGTTCTTCAGGAAGGACAGGTCGGTGAGGGGCTTTCCAGCGCGGGATGCCTGGATGATCTCAACGAACTGGCATGCGACCTGAGCGGTGTGGACGTGGAACACAGGAGTGTATCCGACGGTGATGACAGAGGGGTGGTTGAGCACGATGATCTGTGCGGTGAAGGTCTTTGCGACTGCAGGGGGGTTGTCAACAGGTCCTGCGACGTCTCCCCTCTTGATGTCGTTCTTTGCGACTCCACCGACGTTGAATCCGATGTTGTCTCCGGGCTCTGCCTTGGCCATCTGCTCGTGGTGCATCTCGATGGATTTGACGACTCCGCTGACGTGGGAAGGCTCGAAGATGACCTTGGTGTTGGGGGTCATGACTCCGGTCTCGACACGGCCGACAGGAACGGTTCCGATACCGGTGATGGTGTAGACATCCTGAACGGGGACACGGAGGGGCTTCTCGGTGTGCTTCTCGGGAACGCTGAGTGCGTCGAGTGCCTGGATGAGGGTGGGGCCCTTGTACCAGGGGGTGTTGGCGGAAGCGGTCTTGATGTTGTCGCCCATGTATGCGGAGACGGGGATGAAGGGGATGTTCTCGACCTTGTTTCCGACCATCTTCAGGAGCTTGGACATTCCCTCTTTGGCCTCGTTGTACTTGGCCTCGTCGTATTTGACGGCGTCCATCTTGTTGATGGCGATGATGATCTGCTTTACACCGAGGGTGGTTGCAAGGAAGACGTGCTCCTTGGTCTGTGCCTGAGGACCCTCGATTGCGGAACAGGTGATGATAGCTGCATCGGCCTGGGAGGTACCAGTGATCATGTTCTTGACGAAGTCACGGTGTCCGGGTGCGTCGATGACGGTGAAGAAGTACTTGTCGGTCTCGAACTTCTTGTGGGCAACGTCGATGGTAACTCCACGCTCCCTCTCCTCCTTGAGTCCATCCATGACCCAGGCGAAGTAGAAGGATCCCTTTCCTTTCTCCTCAGCTTCTTTCTTGTATTTCTCGATGATGTGGGGGTCGATTGCACCGGTCTCGAGCAGGATCCTTCCGGTCAGGGTGGATTTTCCGTGGTCGACGTGTCCGATGATGACGAGGTTCATGTGCGGTTTGTTGCTTGCCATGTCTGTCTCTCCTTTTAGTTAACTGCGAACTAGGTTTTTTGTCGATAAGGGTGTTTATATTTAAAGGTTTTAGATGCTCACGCTCACATTCCAGAGTAGTACTTGGAGTCGTAGGGCTCAGGGTTCATTCCCTTGCGGGTCCTGATCTCTGCAACGACCTTCTTCTGGAGGTCGGGCATAAGCTGCTTGAATCCGGCGTTCTCGATGGACCAGATAGCGCGTCCCTGGGTAGAGCCGCGGATATCGGACGAGAATCCGAACATGTCAGCGACGGGGACCTCTGCGGTGACAGTGGAGTCAGCTCCGTCCTGTCCCATCTCGAGGATGGTTCCACGCCTCTGGGTGATCTGGTTGGTCACACCTCCCATGTAGTCGGGGGGTACGGATACGAAGAGCTTCTGCATAGGCTCAAGGAGGATCCTGCCTGCCTCGCACATAGCTCCGTAGATACCGTCCCTGACAGCGGGGATGATCTGGGCGGGACCCCTGTGGATGGTATCCTCGTGGAGTTTTGCATCCATAAGGACGACCTTGAGTCCGGAGACCTTCTCTGCTGCGAGAGGACCTTTCATCATTGCCTCTTCGAAGGACTGCTTTACGAGCTCCATGGTCTCGTGGAGGTACTGGATACCTTTGGTGCAGTCGATGAGGACGTTGTTGTTCTTGAATCCTACAACTCCCTTGGCCTCGACATCCTTCATTCCGAGATCCATGAGCTGTTTGGCCAGGGCCTTGGGGTCCTTAATCTTGGCTTCGGTGTCGATGTCTCCCCTGTGGATGGCCTGCTGAACGGCATCCTCGAGAGGGGATACGATGAAGTAGAACTTGTTGTGCTTGTTGGGGGACTTACCCTCGAACTCGGTGGGGTTGGTTCCCTTGACGCACTCCTGGTACACGACGATAGGTGCGGATGCAACGATGTCGACACCCTGCTCGTTCTTGATCCTGTACTCAGTGATCTCAAGGTGAAGCTCACCCATACCGGACATGAGGTGCTCTCCGGTCTCCTGGTTGATCTCGATGTTCAGGGAGGGGTCGGCTTTTCCGATGACCCTGAGGACCTCGATCAGCTTGGGGAGGTCGGACATGTTCTTTGCTTCGATAGCTTTGGTGATGACAGGCTCGGAGTAGTGGGTCATCTTCTCGAAGGGCTCCATGTCGGGGATGGAGGATACGGAAGATCCTGCGATTGCATCCTTGAGTCCGGTAAGTGCGACGATGTTTCCTGCCTTACATTCCTCGACAGCGATCCTGTCCGCTCCGACCATGAGGTAAACTCCCTGGACACGCTGAGCGGCCTGGACACCGGAGATGTAGAGGGTGTCTCCCTTCTTGACGGTTCCGGAGAACAGCCTTCCGATTGCGATCTCTCCTGCCTGCTTGTCCATGATGATCTTGTTGACCATCAGTGCGACGTCTCCCTTGGGGTCGCAGGCGAGCATGTCCTTTCCGATCTTGCTGTTGAGGTCTCCGTGCCAGATGGTGGGGATCCTGATCTTCTGGGAGTCGACGGGGTTCTGGATGTGGTTGATGGCCATCTCGAGAACGACGTCTGCGATGGGGATGATCTTGGCGAGCTTCTCCTGTCCGCCCTCCTGTGCACACAGGTCGAAAACGGTGTTGAGGTTGAAGGGCTTGCCGTTGAGCTTGTCTGCGATCTCGGGTGCGAGCTCGAGTGCCCTCTTGGTGACCTCAGGCCTGCTGAGGTAGGGGATGGAGACTGCCCAGTTGTTGTATGCGGAACCGAGTGCGACGGTTCCGTCCTGGAGACTGACCTGCCACTGCTTGTTGAGGGGTGCAGGGAGGATGTCCATGATCTTCTGGTTGAAGGCGGTGATGATCTTGGAGAACTTCTCGATCATCATCTGGGGGGTGAGCTGCTGCTCGACGATGGCCCTGTCGACCTTGTTGATGAAGAGCATGGGCTTGACACGCTCTTTGAGTGCCTGCCTGATGACAGTCTCGGTCTGGGGCATGATACCCTCGACAGCACAGCAGAGGATGTATACTCCGTCGAGTGCCCTCATGGCCCTGGTGACGTCTCCACCGAAGTCGACGTGTCCGGGGGTGTCGATGAGGTTGACGAGGTAGTGCTCCACTGCGTTGCCGTGCTTGGGGTTCCTGTAGGGAACGACCATTGCGGCGGATGCTGCGTTGATGGTGATTCCACGGGCTGCCTCCTGCTCATCGTAGTCGAGGACACGCTGGGATCCAGCGTTGTCCGCGGACATCATTCCGGCACCTGCAATCAGGTTGTCGGAGAAGGTGGTCTTTCCGTGGTCGATATGTGCTGCGGTTCCGAGGTTCCTGATGAGGGTCTGATCCTTCATCAGCTCTACTGCTTTCTTTGCGTTGTCCTCTTTACGTCCCATGTTCACTCACCTTACAGGAATCACCTAGCGGACTGTGCGACCCTCTCGGTCTCCTCTTTCTTGGCGACGGAGAAGGAGGTCATGTCTCCCTTGGCGGCGAGCATGATCTCGTCGGCGAGACAGTCCTGGATTGCTTTCTTGTTCTTTGCGGATGCGGCAACGACTCCTGCGGAGAGATTCCTGAGGGCGATGTCAAGCCTCCTCTGAGGGGAGATGTCGACTGCCTTGGGGACAGAGATACCGCCGAACTGCAGCCTGGTGACTTCCTCACGTGGTGCTGCGTTCTGGAGTGCCTCGACGAGGACCTGAACGGGGTTCTTCTTGGTCTTCGCAGCGATGATGTCGAATGCATCGGAAACTGCCTTGTAGGCTTTGAGTTTCTTTCCGGTGTATTTCTCGGTCCTCATGATGTTGTTGATGAGCCTCTCGACGATGGAGAGCTTGGATTTTCCGAACCACATGTTGGCGTGCTTTCCGCCGGAGTGGGGGACCATCATGGACTCGAGGTCGATGTACTTAGCGAGACCGGCATCCTCGATGACGATGTCGTTGGTGCTGTATTTTCCGAAGATGAGGACTTCGGGCTTGTCAACCTTGGGCCTCTCTGCGGGTGCTGCTTCCTGGTTCTGAACTGCTACTTCTTCTGCCATAACTTACACCTTCACCTGGTAGGCTTCTGGACCCTTCCCCTGACCATTTCGTCAAGAGAAACGTTGTTGACCTTGATGACTTTGTAACGGACTCCGGGAATATCTCCGTAAGACCTTCCCATCCTTCCGCCGATACCCTCGATGAGGACCTCGTCGTGCTCGTCGATGAAGTTGATAGCTCCGTCTCCGACTGCGAATGCGGTAATCTGACGTCCGTTCTTGATGAGCTGGACCTTGACGCACTTACGGATAGCGGAGTTGGGCTGTTTTGCCTCGACTCCGACTTTCTCAAGGACGATTCCGCGTCCCTGTGCGGATCCCTCGAGAGGGTCGGATTTCTCCCTCAGCTCGAGCACTCTCTTCTTGTATCCCCTGTCCTGCCAGCGGAATTTCTGCCTGTCCGCCTTCATTTTCCTGGCGGTAAATAGACCGTTTCCCATGTTTTTCACCTGTGGTTTCTTTTCGTTTGCAAACGAGATTGCCTCGCTGGCCCAGTGTCAGTACACTGTTAAGCGTGGCTATGCTGGGGGTGGCTATCCTAATTTGATATATAACTGTTTCATAGCATCCCCCTATAATAGAGAACAAAGAAGGGGAATGCCCTCGTAAACGGGGTTTTCTGACCCTATTTCGGTGCAACAGCGTATTGCGGAGGAGGTTTTTATGCCTTTTCCCACAGCGTACAACGTTCGATAATTAATTCGCAACAATGATTGCTGCCAGAACCGATGCCGGCATCAGGATGATGCCAGGCATCCGCTCAGCAGAATCGCCCTCTGTTCCTTGTACCGGCTGAATGTCTCCGTCTTCATCAGCAGCTTGCGGACAGCCCCTTTCATCGTGAACGCATGTATCGACTCTCCGAAGAGACGTTTCACGTCGCTGAATCCGCATTCCGATTTCCAACGGCGTCCGTAACCGCTTTTCTCAACCCATTCCGCATATGGCATGCTGCACCAGAGTCTGGTCGCCTCTCCTCTGTAACGAGAACCGCCGTTCACAGGCTTCGTGTTCACTTTGAAGCTGGTGACGAATCTTGACCCGAGTCTTCCGCAGACGTGATCGAAGTTCTCCGCCGAGCTGTATGCCCCGTCGGCATACACAGTGCCGATACGGTGGCCTGCGGCCACCGCCGCATCCAGCAGGGGGATCATCAGCGGCGAATCGCCCACGGTCTTGTCCGTCACCGCGAACGCGATGACTTCTCCCGTATCCACATCGGACAGCACATGGAGTTTCAGCCATCCCCTGCGTTTCGGACCAGTCCCCCATTTCTCCTTCCTCCAGAGACAGGTGTTCGAGAGGTTGAATCCGGAAGAATCTATGCCTACGTTGCGCGGGCGGCCGATGACGTTGCTTCCTGCCCTGAGGATGTACGTTCCGCCATTCTCTGAAAGAAGCCTGTCCAGTATTTCCGCAGAACGTTCGAAGAGTCTGGAATACGAAGGTGCCTTCATGCCGTGGCCCTCCAGTATGGCCGCCGCCAAGCCGGCGGCCGTACGGTACGTGCCCTTGATCAGTGTCTGGAGGGAGATGATCCAGAAAATCATCGAATCACAGAAAGAATAAGGTCTCCCGACCTTCCCCGAGTTCATCTCCGCCAGTTCCTTCCGGAACAGCGGGATCCAGTTTCCGACCGAAGCCGATTCCCTGGAGAATTCGACCGGGGCGAGGTTGTTCGCCCGCTGTTCCTCGGAAGTCGGTTTCCTCGGCGGAAGCTTCTCTTTCTTAGGCGGTTCGGCGAATGTGCCCTTAACCTTCACATCGTAGGGGGTCATCCGAGCATCGGTCTTTAAATTCCTCTGAGCCTTATTCCTTCTTGTCATCTGTTGTCATCTCCAGGTGGCCGCCCGCAAGGTGTGGTAATCGATACGGGCGTACTTCTGTTTTCGAATGAGCCAGCAGTTGTTTTTACTGGCAGTATACGGTATGCATTTCTACTATTTAATACCGAAAAAACTAAATATTAGAAGTGCACACGAAACGGTGGTTTATTTAAATACTATTTCCACTGGAAACTAAAACAGGCGGTCGAGATTACCGCAGATCGGGGCCGTCACAAGTCATTCGGAGAATTGCCGAACGTTGTACCCACAGCGTTCCGCGACTGCACAGAGACCTTGAGAGACACAATCCCGATGGGACTGTGTCGGTCAACCCTTTATAGTATATCACTTATAGAGCAGATTATAGAAGGCGACAACATGGACGCGAACGATTACTTGGCAATGCTCGACAGGGCTAAAGAGCAGCTCCCCGAGACCATCGAGACCCACGAGAGGTTCGAGCTGCCCGAGCTGGACATCATCCAGGAAGGAAAGATCACCGTTTTCAAGAACTTCATCGATGTCACCGACAAGATCAGGAGGGATCCCCAGCACCTCCTCCAGTACCTGCTGAAGGAGCTCGGAACCCCCGGTACCCTCGAGAACCGCAGGGTAGTTTTCAAAGCGAAAATCAACCCCAACCACATCGACGAGAAGATCAGGGACTACACCGAGACCTACGTCATCTGTTCTGAGTGCGGCAGGCCCGATACCCATATCGACAAGGAGGACAGGACCTTCATCCTCGTCTGCGAGGCATGCGGTGCACGCAGGCCCATCATGATAAGGAAGGCTGCCAGGCCCGAGGATGCCAACACCCTCCACGTCGGCGATGTCGTCGAAGTAACCATCAACGACGTCGGAAAGAAAGGCGACGGAGTCGCGAAGTACCTCGACTACCTGATCGTCGTACCCGGCACCACCAGGGGAACCAGGGCGAACGTCAAGATCACCAACATCTCGGCGAAGACGGCGTTCGGTCAGGTCACCAGCGAAGCCGTGAACCACTGATCCCATGAAGTACTACGTCGAGTCGTACGGCTGCACGATGAACTTCGGAGAGGGTGAGGAACTCGCCGAGCGCATGGATGCACTCGGCCATGTCCGCACCTCTTCCGCCGACGACGCCGACATAGTCATCCTCAATACATGCACCGTGGTGGAGACCACGGAGAAGAGGATGATCAAACGCATGAACGACCTCCGTGCCGCAGGCAAGGAGGTCATCGTCACCGGGTGCATGGCGAAGGTGCAGCCGAACAGGGTCCTGATAAGACTCCCCGGCGCCCTCGTCATCCCTCCCCAGGAGTATTCCGGTTTTTCAGATGCCGTGGCCGAGAGGTACGGCTGCCATGATTCAATACCCAGCCCCAGGAACGCTACCACCGCGATCATCCCCATAGCGCAGGGGTGCAGGGGGAACTGCACATACTGCATCACCAGATTTGCGAGGGGAGGACTGAAGAGTTACGATCCCGCTTCGATCAAGGAACGTTTCGACCGCCTGGTGGACGGAGGTGCCAGGGAGATCCTTATCACCGCCCAAGATACCGGGTGCTACGGTATCGACATCGGAACCGACCTGGGAGAACTTATCAGACTCCTGCTCACCAAGGAAGGGGACTACCGCATCCGCATCGGGATGATGAATCCCAACAGTCTGAAGCCCGTACTGAACAGCCTGCTGCCCGTGTTCGAGGACATGAGGGTGTACAGGTTCCTCCATATACCTGTACAGAGCGGGAGCGATGCAGTACTCGAGAGGATGAGGAGGCATTACACGGCCGGAGACTTCTTCCAGATCGTGGAAACAATCAGGGAAAGGTATCCCGACCTCAGCATCGCCACCGACCTCATCGCCGGTTTCCCCGGAGAGACGGAGGAGGATCACCAGGCCAGTCTGGCACTCATAAGGAAGCTTAGGGCGGACACCATCAATATCACCCGTTTCTCCCCCAGGCCCGGTACCGCCGCATTCAAGATGCCGCAGCTCAACGGAAGGATCCTGAAGGAGAGATCCACCGAACTTACCGACGAGAAGAACCGTACCGAAGCCGACGTGAACAGCAGACTCGTCGGGAAGAGATTCGAGGCTCTGGTGAGCGAGGTTTCGGAAGACGGATCCGTAATAGCCAGGAACGAGAATTACCGCCCCATAGCTGTCAAAGAGGAGATCCCTCTGGGCACTATGATCACGGTTGAAGTGACCGAGAGCTTCTCCACATACCTCATGGGCAAAAGAGTCTGAAGCACCAAAACAGAATTTTATAGGTGCACCCTATCACTGAATCAACAGTCCTGTAGTGTAGTGGTCAATCATGCTGGCCTTTGGAGCCGGTGACCTCGGTTCGAATCCGGGCAGGACTACCATATGTTTTCAGCAACTTATAACAGGAAACAAATCTGGGTATCCGAAGATTATAAAAAGGGTCATGGACCGAGATCCGGAATCCGGACCCCGGCCCATTCCGTTGGAAAGGGATTTACCGCCGCCTGGGGCTCCGGATTTACCCGGAACGTACTCCCATGACGGTGGCTTGAAGACGGAAGACTCAGCCTTCCACCTGTGCTATGTCATCACTCTGATCCTTGCTGAAATCAAATCCCTGGAAACGTTCAGTATCAGGGGTGACCATGACGAAATTGGTCAGTTTGTTGAAATCAGCTTTTGCATCGGAAACAGAGAGATCCAGGACATGTCCTCCGAAGGACCTGTCATCCGAGATGAAATGAAGATGCCATCCGGGCGTGTTGACCTTGTCCAGGTATACGGGACAGTACAGAGCGACGATGGTTCCGGTCACATCGGAGCGGGTCCATTCCCTCTGGTCGTTTTCGAGGACCTTGGCAAGGGGCTTGTATGGCTCGGACTGGGCATACTCGCTGCGGACGGTCAGACTGCTGAACTTCGCGTGAATGACTGCGAAGTACATGGAGTTAGCCCCGTGCGCATTGGTGTTGTTGGTCAAGAAGGTCTTCATAGCATCCATGCTGTCCGCGGTAAGACCGGTTGCGGTGAAATCAGTCTTCATGTTAGCGGTGTTGGCAAAAGGTACGGTCTCGGAATCCTCAACCACGGTGACGGAACATGTATCGTTTTCGCCTACAGCGGCACGGTACACGACACCGTTAAGCATGATCAGCTCACCGTTCAGGCCGTCAAAGGTCCCGATTCCCACGGAACCATGCTGTTTCAGTTCACCTACGGTGATGGAACCGGTGTAATCACCGAACATCAGATCCTGCAGTAAGGATACCTGGTACAGGGTGTCGGATTCGGCCTCGGAATCCGCGGAAGCGGATTTGATAGCGAAACCGCACGCACCTGCAACGCACAGGAACGTTACCGCAAGGAGTGCAGTTGTTTTGTTATCCATGAGGCACCGAAAACCGTGTTATAAAAGAATATTTCTGATAGTAGCAGACATCTTAACTCCGATATACTGCAATCACAGCTAAAAGTAACATGTTTTGCAGTGGAAATTAAGGGGTGATAAACAACAGAAAAATGGAGAAGGGCGTTCGATGCTACGTTTAGTGCGTGATAAGCTGCCAAGGAACTGAAGGGAAAACAACTTACGTGTTTTCCTTGCAATTATTTCGCTTTTATATGTGTGAGGGTGGGCTCGAGGCCCACCCTGCGTAGGAGGTGATCCATCTGCAGGTTCCCCTACAGATACCTTGTTACGACTTAACCTCCCTTGCTGAATCTCAGTTCGAATACCCCAATTAAAGGTAACCTCACTGAAACCCGACTCGGGTGGTTTGACGGGCGGTGTGTGCAAGGAGCAGGGGCATATTCACCGCGAGTTGTTGATTCGCGATTACTACGGAATCCAGCTTCGTGAGGGTGAGTTACAACCCTCAGTCCGAACTACGGACGGGTTTCGAGATTGCCTCCACCTTTCGGTGTAGGGACCCATTGTCCCGCCCTTTGTAGCGCGCGTGTAGCCCAAGAGATTCAGGGCATACTGACCTACCGTTGACCTCTCCTTCCTCTGACTTAGCGCCAGCGGTCCCGATAATGTGCCTCGTCTGCGGACAGACGAGTAGCAATTATAAGTGAGGGTCTTGTTCGTTATCTCACTTAAGAGAACGCTTTACAGTACGAACTGACGATGGCCATGCACCACTTCTCCAAGAATCAAGCAAAGTCATTAGCCTGGCTTTCATGTGATGGTCTCCCTTGGTGAGTTTTAAGGTGTTGAATCCAATTAAACCGCACGCTCCTCCCGTTGCGGTGCTCCCCCGCCAATTCCTTTAAGTTTCATCCTTGCGGACGTACTCCCCAAGTAGCAGACTTAACAACTTCTCTCGGGCACTGGGTGCCCCCGTAGGGCCTCCAACACCTAGTCTGCAGCGTTTACACCCTAGACTACCGGGGTATCTAATCCCGTTTGCGACCTAGGGCTTCGTCCCTCACCGTCGGATTCGTTCTAGTATGACGCCTTCGCCACCGGTGGTCCTCCAAGGATTACAGGATTTTACCCCTACCCCTGAAGTACCTCATACCTCTCCCGATCCCAAGCCTGACAGTCTCCCCGGAATTCGGATGGTTAAGCCACCCGATTTACCCAGGGATTTATCAGACCGGCTACGAACGTTTTAGACTCAATAAAATCGACCACCACTCGGGCTGCGGGTATTACCGCGGCGGCTGGCACCCGTCTTACCCAGCCCTTATTCCCCTAGTTATCTACGCTAAGGAAAAGCTAGCACAAATGTGCTAGCACTAGGAATTCCCTCATCGGGCTTTTCGCCCATTGTGAAGTTTTCGCGACTGCTGCGCCCCGTAGGGCCTGGATTCGTGTCTCAGAATCCAACTCTGGGCTCCCTCTCTCAAGGCCCATACCCGTAATTGGCTAGGGGGTACGTTACACCCACTACTACCTGATAGGCCGCAGACCGATCCTAAAGCGCCGGAACTTTGAACCATAAGTCATTCCAGATCTCATGGTCTATGGAGAATTATCCTCAGTTTCCCGAGATTATGCTCCACTTTAGGGTACGTTGTCCACGTGTTACTGAGCAGTCCGCCGAGATTGCTCTCTAGACTCGCATGTCTTAATCGAATTCCTATAGCGGTGGCCGCCGGCAGGATCAACCGGAGTCAAATCTTATTGACTGTGATATGTCTTCAAGATGTAATGAAACTTTGAAACTGGCAGTTTACCACGTTTCACCTTATGTCCCGTGACGGCACACTCTGTTCGAATGTCCGTATTTCACGAGACATTCGTAGCATCGAACGTCAGAGCGCAAGAGTTCACGTTGTCCGGTTGGTCACCGGCGGGGATCTTGGCTCTCCATATTTGAACACACAGACCGGGGCCTGTGTCTTCGGTACTACCCCAGTATCTTAGGGTAGTATTTAACCATATCGAACCAGAACTTTTACCTTCCAGCCCGGCGAAACAGTGTCACCAGAATCACAAGCGGATTTCGGCGGTTGCATCGTCTGAACCACCCCATCCCTGGGTAATATTTAAGGGTTGTCTTACGCTTGTTTTCAGAGGCTGTTCTCACGGCCGGTTTCCGCATTGGCACGTATCTTCCTGATGAGCCAAAGATAGGTGAAGAGGAAAGCGGCCAGCGCGAAAACCGATGCGACGAATCCGATATCGTTCACCGACCTGAGGTCAATCACGATACCTCCGACGATGGAACCCGAGGCTATGCCCGCGTTGAAGATCCCCGACTGAAGAGACATCGCCACAGGCGCTGCATCCACCGGGGCCGCACGGAGGGTCTCGTTCTGAGATATCACACAGAACAGGGTATAGCACATTCCCCACAGCGCACAGAGGGCCATCAGCAGCACGAAGTTGCCCAGTGCGAGACCGAACATCATCATCGACAGCCCGGAGAACAGAAGGACCGCCGGAACGATACGGAACCTGGTACGGTCGTACATCTTGCTGAATATCATGCTGCCGACGATCCCCGCCAGACCGAACACGGTGAGTGCGACAGTGACGGAACCGTCCGACATACCGGCCGCGTCCAGCAGGAAGGGCTCGATGTAACTGTAGCATGTGAAGTGGCCGGTGACGAACACCACGATCATCACATACACACCCACCAGGACCCTGTTGCGGTAGATGTCTGGCATCCGTTTCACCGTGAAGGTTCCCGGATTCCTGACCTGCGGGAAGACAGCGGTCAGAAGGATCAGCGTCAATACTGATACTGCGGCGATGGCGAAGAAGGACATCCTCCATCCCATCGCAAGCCCTATGACCCTTCCCAATGGAAGACCGAGGATCATGGCCACCGAGGTTCCCACCGCCATCACGCTGAGAGCGAAGCGATGGTATCTGAATTCCACCACACTGACCGCCAGCGGAGCGGCGATGGACCAGAACACCGAGTGTGCGAGGGCCACGCCGATACGGGAGGCCATAAGCATCCAGTATGAGGTGGAGATACCCGAAAGGAACTGGAACACCGTGAATGTCAGCACCGCCATGAGCAGCATCGGACGGTAATCCACCTTCCTGAGCAGGAGCATCAGCGGCAGGGAGCATATCGCTACGGCCCAGGCATAGAACGATATGATCAGCCCGGTCTGCGATTCGGAGGTACCGAAATCGTCGGCGATGCTGGTCAGCAGGCCCACCGGCATAAACTCGGACATGTTGAAAATGAACACGGATACCGTAAGTCCGATCAATGGCAGCCACTGCCTGAAAGCCATACGGGTGTGACTCATTTTCTCCTATATTTACTATAAAGAAGGAGTTGGACGGACAAATCCTATTTTATGAGATACCCGATTCAGATACGATAATATGTCCGCCCAGATACCCCAACCCAACGAACTCCACCAGTTCCTCGTACCCGAGACCGTATGGGAAACCTACCAGAGAGCCAAGTCCGGCAACGCCGAGTCGCAGTATGCGATGTACGCCGTTTACCGCTACGGAAGGGGAGTCGATGTGGATCCCGTGCAGTCGGCGGCATGGTGCCTGCTCTCTGCGGAGCAGGGCTATCCCGATGCGCAGACCGCACTTGGTGTGATATTCAACAACGGAGAGGGGGTAGAGCAGAGCTGTACTGAAGCTGTGAAATGGTTCACCAAGGCAGCGGAACAGGGGGACGTCTACGCCATGGACAATCTTGCTGCGGCGTACTACTACGGGGACGGGGTCGAGAAGAGTTTCGCCGAGGCCGTGAAATGGTGGACCAAAGCGGCGGAGGACGACCATGCCGATTCCCAGCTCAAACTGGCCACCGCATATTACCTCGCGGAAGGTGCCGACAGAAACGTTCCCGAAGCCATCAAATGGTTCAAAAAATCCACCGAGAAGCACAGCAGGGATGCCATGCGCTCGCTCGGCAAGATCTACCGCGAAGGAGACGGAGTGGAGAAGGACGCTGCCGAGGCACTCAAGTGGTATAGCCTGCTTGCTAAGGAAGGAGACGGGGAGGCACAATTCATCGTGGGTGAGATGTACCTCGCCGGAGAAGGTACCGAAGCCGACAGGGATGCTGCCATCAACTGGTTCAGGCTGGCAGCCGAATACGATTATGACCCAGCACTCGAAAAACTGAAGGAACTCGGTGTTGAAGAGTGATGAGGAGCGGTCCTCCGCAGATACCTGCGGGGACCTCTTCCCTTTCCTGTAAAAAGATTTCTTTTTTCAAAGAAGTGAGGACTCGAGTTCCTTGATCCTCTTGATGATCGCATCGATCTGGGTATGTTCCAGATTGGGATTGAGGAGGGTGAACTTCAGCATGACGCGGCCGTCCATGACGGTCTGTCCGATGACGGTTCCCTCGCTGAGGAGCAGACGCCTGATCTTCTTGTTGACCTCATCGCCGCTCTTAAGTGCAAACACCACGGAGGACAGCTCCGGTTCTACGGGAGCCATGAAGGCAGGATCCTCCGAGATCCTCTTGTAGAAGTACATCGCGTTGCCGACGGCGGTGTCGATGATTTTCCCGTATCCGTCGACTCCCCTGGTCTGGAATGCCATGAAGACCTTGAGCGCGTCGAAGCGGCGGGTGGTCTGCATGCTCTTGCCGACGAGATTGATGTATCCGTCCTCCTCATCTTCCTCGCGGTTGAGATAGTCCGCATGGAGTTCGAAGCACTTCAGCAGTTCCCTGTCCTTCACGAGGATGGCGGAACAGGAGATCGGAAGCAGGAACATCTTGTGGAAGTCCACGGTGATGGAATCACAGATGGAAATGGCTTTGATCCTGTCCCTGAACTGCCTGCTCATGATGAGTCCGGAACCGTAGGCGGCATCGGCATGGAGGTGCATTCCGTAACGGTCGCAGAGTTCCCTCATCCCGACGGCGTCGTCGATGGAGCCGAAGTCGGTGGTACCGAAGGTCGCTACCGCACAATAGGGATAGAGTCCTGCGGCGACATCATCCTCGAGCATCTTGGCGAAGGCCTTGACGTCGATCCTGCACTTGGAGTCCACGGGGATCTTCCTGACTGCCTGATATCCCATACCCAGGATGTGGCTCGCCTTGTCCATGGAAAAGTGCGAGATTTCCGAGGTGTAGATGCGAAGCTTGGTGTATTCCGGGGGAAGACCGTTCATCTTCACGTCCCAGTTGAACTTCCTGGCACAGTACCAGTCGCGGGCCGCGATGATTGCGGAGATGTTGGACTGCGAACCGCCGGAGGTGATGCATCCGTCGCCTTTGTCGACGGGGAATCCGTACAGTGCCAGCAGGCCGTGGATCATGCTCTCTTCCAGCTCGGTGGCGGCGGGACCCTGGTCCCAGCTGTCCATACTGTCGTTGAAGCATGCAATGATGAGTTCGGAACAGATGGTCTCGGTGAGCGCCGGCGAATGCAGGTGCGGCATGTACTTGGTGGACCAGGTGCGGAGCAGATGGGGGAGGATCTCCTTCTCGGTCTCCTCCAGCACCTTCTCGAATCCCTTCCCCTGCTCGGGGAGGAATCCCAGTGCGTTGATCTTCTCCCTCAGATCGTAGGGGCCGATTCCGGAGAACGCACTGTCGTCCGAGAATGAGTTGAAAATGGCGGAGAGGGTCTCCCGGATCATCCGAGAGAACCTCTCCTGTATCTCTTTCGAATCTGACAGGAGGACCGGGTCAGTGGCAGACATCGGCGTCGACCTCTTTGACCGACTTCTCGAAGATGGAAAGCGCGGTCTTGATCTCGTCGTCGGTGATGTTGAGAGCGCAGAGACACCTCATGACGGAGCCGTTGCGTCCTCCCTTCTCCATGATGAGTCCGTTCTCGAGGCAGCGGCGCTGGACCTTGAGAGCGACCTCTCCTCCGGGTACGGGGTGTCCCATGATGTCCTTGGGTCCGTTGGGGTCGATGAACTCGATACCGAGCATGAGTCCCTTTCCGCGGACATCCCCGATGATGGAGACCTCGTCCTTCAGTTTGAGCAGACCCTCCTCGAGGATCTTTCCCTTGCGGGCGACATCGGCGAGGAATGCTGGGTCTTGGAGTTTCTTAAGGACCACGGTTCCTGCCACCATAGCGAGCTGGTTGCCGCGGAAGGTTCCCGCGTGGGCTCCGGGACCCCATACGTCCAGGTCCTTGTCGTACACGACGACAGCCATGGGCTGGGTTCCTCCGATGGCTTTGGAGATGAGGATGACGTCGGGAACGATTCCGGCATGCTCGAAGGCGAACACCTTTCCGGTACGTCCCATACCGCACTGGATTTCGTCGCAGATCATAGGGATGCCGAGCTCCCTGGTGATCCTGCGGACTGCCTGCAGGAACTCGACGGGTGCGGGGACCACTCCTCCCTCGCCCTGGATGGGCTCGAGGATGATGGCTGCGGGCTTGGTCACTCCGCTCTCGGGGTCCTTGAGTAAACGCTCGAGGTAGGCGATGCAGGCCCTGGTTCCGGCCTCTCCGCCGATACCCATGGGGCAGCGGTAGGAGTAGGGGTAGGGCATGAACTGTACGCCGGGCATGATGTTCTGCACCTTGTTCTTGGCGGTGCAGTTACCGGTGAGCGCCATGGGTCCGTGTCCCATTCCGTGGTATCCTCCGGAGAATGCGATGACGGTTCCCCTGCCGGTGGCTGTCTTGCAGAGCTTGATGGCGGCGTCGGTGGCGTCGGTTCCCGAGGGGGAACAGAACTGGACCTTGGCCCTCTCTGCGAATTCCGGAGGGAGAATCGCGAACAGATTCTCCAAGAACATTTCTTTCGTCGGAGTCATGATGTCCAACGCGTGGAGGGGTGCTCCGGACTGGATGAGATCGATCATGGCCTGGTTGACCTCATCGTTGTTGTGGCCGAGTGCGAGCGTGCCCGCACCGTTGAGGAAATCGAGATAGCGTTTTCCTTCAACATCCTCCACCCAGCATCCTTTGGCCTTGGCTAACGCGATCGGGAACTTACGCGGGTAGCTCCTGGCGGATGACTCAAAAACCGACTGACGGTCAATGAAGTACTGGTTAGTGTTCTGGTTCATTAAATGCGGGGACTAAAAGCATTGCTTAAGAACTTTTTTCTCAGGGGGGTTTTCGCATTTTCCAAAATTGCCCTGTTTTATTCACAGGGGGTAATTATGGGGAAAAACGGGGCTTTTTTTTCGAGTCGGCCCGAACCTTGAGAGCCTGCCCGGAGAGGATATCGCACACGCGGACGGGGGCGGCGGACGGGTCCCGAAAATGATGGATTGGAAAATGTGACCTGAGTCATCATATCCTCAATTCTGCTGCTGATCGGGAATCTGGGATTGCCTCTGCTTGGTTCATTTCAGGGACCGAGACAAGCAAGCGGAACTACCCACACCCCCCTCCTCACTCTGATAGGTCGTGTTCGTTCCAGTGAGCACCATCAGGAAGTTAGGTAATATGGTATAATTTCGCCAGAAGCCTTTCCATTCACGGCTGCATATTTGACGAAAATTTAAAATTCTTAAAATTCTAAAATGGAATTTTAACAGAATTTTAATATCACCACAAGTCAGAATTCCCGATGATTTGAACAAATAACACATTGGGAACCAAAGGCAGGATGGTAAAAAATCGTGGAGAGGAGGACACTCGGACACCTGAAGCCAGCAAGGAATGACCTGTTGTTTTCAAGGCCTTTTTTCGTACCTTCGATAATCGAAAAATCGATTTGCCTTGGGATGATCCCAAAAACATGCGTTCAAAATCAGACACGTTTTTATAACAACGTGTGTATATCAAATGTAATACAATGACCAAAACAGAACTGATCCATGTACGTATCGACCCATCGGTCAAAGAACAATCGGAGTGCATTCTAAACAGATTGGGAGTGAACATGTCATATGCGGTATCTATGTTCCTTAATCAGCTTATCCTCCGCAACGGATTCCCGTTTGCCGTCGAGATACCCGGCGAGAAGGACAGATTGGAAGAACTGGCTGCGATAATAGAATCCACCGGCGGCAACGGAACGGTTTCCGTTCCGAATCAAAGGATACTACATCTGTATGCGACAGGACAGATCGATTACGAGACAGCGGTATTCGCTATCAAGAGGAGTTTGAATATACAGGAAAAATAATACCACTCGACCAACAGTATTGGCGGTACACTCTTTGGCGTATACTCTTGGTATACTGCGATATACAGAAAATGGCGTGGAGGGGGGGACACCCGGACCCCCCTGTGGCCAGTACCTTTTTTTTCCATTTTTTTCAAGAGGATTTTCTGTACCTTCGAAAACCGAAGATCGCCGGCACATATACTTGAGCTGATCGGCCTTCGTTCCCTCAGACAGGAAATGCTCAGAGTACCCTGTACCTGGTGGAACGCCCGCCGCCGATCTTTTCCAGCCTTCCCTGTTCCAGGAGCGAGTTGAGCTCCTGCACCGCAGACGCTCTGGAATATCCGATCCCTTCCAAATCGGAACGGGTTATGTACTCCTTCTCGGACAGAAGGTTTTCCAACTGGTCCGAACCGGACAGCATGGACGGCAGGGTTATGAAGAACAGTGCGTCGCTGACCTTGATCGTGGGTTCGGCCTTGTGCAGATACTGCTTCATGATGCGGGGGATGCCGGTGCCGTAGGCCTCGATGTAGCCCAAGCGGTAGAATATATTGGCCAGGCCCGGATTCCTCGTGGAGGAGATCCCCGTCTTCAGGTCCTCTATCGAATAGATTTCGTTGAGTCCGCCGGGAGATGAGATGGTAAGCTTATCCGGGTACATGCTTATGAGTATCGTGCCCTGCATCGAATAATCGCGGTGCACCAACGCGTTAAGCACCGCCTCTCTGACCGCAACAATCGGATATGCAGTGGTATCCTTGCGATCGATTCCTTCGATGACTGATCTTTTGGTATTGTGACCTGTGATGAATCTCATGGCCCCATCGAACTGCTCCAGCACAGATCCGTTGAATTCCGCACGATCCAGGAAGGACTCCTTGAACTCATCCTGGAACATTGCCGCTTTTACGGGGACATCGAATTGATCGGATAGCATGAACGCGAGGTTCGTGAATCTCCCGTTGTCTATCATACGCAGTACCTTCATTTGTTCAGGGCCCAGTTCCAACCCGTTCTTGGAGAACACTGTTCTCGTGAAATCGAATGTAAGGTCCTGAAGTAGAGAGGATTGGACCTCATAAGGGTACTTGCTAAACCTATGCGGTGTTCTCATCAAATCATCTTCCCGAACGGCGTTTTGTAGCGTATTCGTTTATTTATTCGTTTATATTCGTTTTATTCGTTTTATTCGTTTAATAATCATTTTGAAAAGACTGAAAACGCTTCTTCCGAGACCGCCTGTAATGTTCTAACCGAACGAGTTAGAGACAAAATACCAATTCCCGAGATATTCAGGTATAAATCTTTCAGAATTCCCGATGATTTGAATAAGCGTGGGAAGGGTATGTTCGGAACCCCTTCGACCAGTAATCGTGTCTATGAAAGGCCCGGAATCCTGATCTATATGGGGTGTGAGGACGGAATTCCGACTGAAAATGGTGTAGATCCTCTTACCTCGGAATTGGGGACGTAAACCTTCTGCATAAGAATAACCGCCGTACCCTCTATCGGCACAGGCGACAGTATATAAACTGCATTGCAGATAAAACGGATGGTGAGGATGTGGAGTCTCTGACCGCCAGTAAGAAGTATCAAGAAGGGGTAAAGAAGGTCGGCCCCGGTTGCAAATTCTATTACAGGTGTATTTTTGATCCCGTTCCCAACAGCGACCTGAAGGATCCCGCCAAGTACGGAGTAGAGTCTGTTTCCGATGACCAGCAATCCTGAGGAAATGTTATGTGTACTGCAGTTGCATTACATAACTGATGAATGCGGGAATCATTTCTAACGAGCCTAAGACAGGTACCTTCCAGATGAGGATCAACCCCGAATACAAGAAACAATTGGAGGAATTGTTCGCCAAATGCGGGATGACCCTCTCCGAGGCTACGAATGTGTTCTTCCAGATGGCACTTACTACAGGTGGCCTCCCGTTCAACGTCAATTCTGATCCGAAAATTGTTCTCAGCGACAGATCTGTGGCATACCTGAAACGTGAATTCAGAAAAGGTCTGGAATCGGCAAAAAAGGATGGCTGGATCTCCGAGGATGCCATGCACACCAAGTACAGGTGAAACGGAATGATTAATGTGCCAAGGATCCGACAAGTTAAGGAATCAGGAAATTTTTACAATCTGTTGTTTAAGGAATCAGGAAATTTTTACAATCTGTTGTTTAAGGAATCAGGAAATTTTTAAGACAATGCTTATTAAGGAATCAGGAAATATCATATTGTGAAAAGAAAGATTTACAATCGTCTGCTGCAGTGGAAAAACGAGAGTAAGGGAAAAAGTGCACTCTTAATCGAGGGTGCACGCCGCGTGGGCAAAAGTTACATCGTCGAGGAATTCGGAAAGAACGAGTACGACACCTATGTCCTCATCAATTTCAGCAATACCGCACCGAGAATCAGGAATCTGTTCACAAACGATGTGCATGATATCCCGATGCTCCTGCAAAAACTATCAAATCTCACAGCTACACGTTTCATCGAGCGCAAGACACTCATAATCTTCGATGAGGTGCAGAAATGTCCGAGGGCGAGAGAAGCGATAAAATTCCTGGTGGAGGACGGGAGATACGATTACATCGAGACAGGGTCGCTCATTTCGATACATGAGAACGTGAAGGATATCATCATACCCTCCGAAGAGGAAAAGGTCAAGATGTACCCTTTGGATTTCGAAGAATTCTGTTGGGCGATAGGAGATGAAGTCACCGTCCCCGCTATCAGAGAACACTTCGAATCCAGAACGCCAATGGGCGATGATGTCCATTCCGCCTTCCTGGACACATTCAGGAGATACATGATCGTCGGAGGTATGCCGAGGGCCGTTCTGGAATACGCATCCACAAAAGATTTCTCCAAAGTGGAGAACATAAAGAGGCAGATCATCGGACTGTACAAAGAGGATATAGGTAAACGCGCGAAGGCCAATAGGAGGAAGACTGCAGCCCTCTACGAGGCAATCCCGTCCGAACTGTCCAAACATGACAAGGTGTTCAATCTTTCCGATATAGACAAGAACGGAAAGTTCTCCAATTACGAGGATCCGATATACTGGCTCGAGGATTCGATGATTGTAAACACCTGCTATAATGCGACGGAACCAAGCATCGCGATGGGCCTTAATACGGACATCTCCTCATTGAAACTCTATTCTGGCGATACCGGCTTACTGGTCAGTCTGGCGATTAATTCAGATGAATCTATCGAACACAAGGTGTACATTGACATCCTGCAGGACCGTCTCCATCTGAACGAGGGGATGTTCGCTGAGAACATGGTGGCACAGATGCTTAGGGCGAACGGCCACAGACTGTTCTTCCACGCATTCTATAAGAATACAAAGAACGGGAAGAAGGACAAGAACAGGTCAGAAGTAGATTTCCTTGTAAAACGCGGAAACAAAGTATCTGTGATTGAAGTAAAGACCGGGAAGAGCACCGAACACACATCTCTCGATTATGTGATGGATACGTATTCCAAACAACTCGGACAATGCTATGTCCTGCATACGAGGGACCTGAGAAAAGACGGAAATCTGCTGTATCTCCCCATATACATGGCCATATGTCTTTGAGATCTTTTTCGGGCATGATTCTGCGTGCTCCCTGACTTATTTGCAGTAGGGAGGCTTTGAATATACGGGAAGAATAACAACAATCGACCGACAGTATTGACGATGTACAACTTTGCGTATACTCGCGGTATACTGCAGTATACAGAAAATGGCGTGGAGAGGGGGATTCGAACCCTCGAGTCGTAAACGACATCAGATTAGCAGTCTGACGCCTTACCGGGCTGGGCCATCTCCACAGTGAATCGGTGTAAAACGTAGTATTATAAAATCTGAACGGGGGAAAAACAGGTCACCCAAGGATAGGGAACCTCTTCACGAGGGGCAGTTCCTTCCACCATCCGTTGACGGATAGCTTGTCGAATCCGCCCAGGAAATAGACCGCCAAGGTCCCGACTGCCAAGAGGATGTGGTCATCTATGATCGGATTGTCCGCAGGCGGTACCACCAGCGTGTACATCACCAGCAGGAACGCCACCATCCCGAAGGTCGTCAGCTTGGAGGCGAACCCGAGCGTCAGCGTGATCCCCAGCACCAGTAGTGCCAGCAGCAGTACGATATCCACGGCGAGGTTGCCCGCGATGGCGGTGTAATGACCTTCGAAGATGCCGTCGGTAACCCAGACGACGAAGGATGAGGGGGACCCTCCCTGCACGAAACCCTGTCCGGCGGGGGTCGCGAAACCCAGACCGAACATCTTGTCGAAGAAGGGCCACAGCATTATCCATCCAAGAAGGATGCGGAGCACCGCCAGCACGTATCTGCCGGTCTCCTCCCTGTCGCGGAACACCTCGAAGTCCATATCAGACGGATAGAATACAAACTGGAAGATAAAGACAGGGGTGGAAAAGGTAAATACCCAGCGGGCGATTCTCACCCCATGAAGTTCCTGGTTCTTACGGACCTGCACCAGAAGACGGAGAACATCCCCTGGATCAACTCCCTAGTAGACGAATACTCCCCCGACGCACTGCTCTACCTCGGCGACGTCACCGACCTGGGCACCTGCGAACAGGCCAAGGACATCCTTAGCAGTATCAAGGGTAGGAAGATCGTCCTGCCCGGAAACTGCGACCCCCGTGATACCCCTTCGGAGATATCCTCCGTGGCGGAGGACCTTCACGGGAAATCCATTGAGATCAGCGGGATCTACATCGCCGGACTGGGAGGAGGCAACATCTCTCCTTTCAACTCCCCCTTCGAGCTCACCGAGGAGGAGATAGACGGAAAACTCCGTCCCATCTCCAAAAAGGGCATGCTGCTCATGACCCATGCCCCCGCCTACGACACTCTCGACCATATACCCAGCGGTGTTCCCGTAGGCAGCAAGGCAATCAGGGCCATCATCGATGAGTTCAAACCTATACTGGCACTTTCGGGGCACATCCACGAAGATTACGGAATCAAAGACCTCGGCGGCACCATCTGCGTGAACCCCGGACCTGCCATGGACAGGCGTGCGGCAGTGATCACCCTCACCGACGACCAGGTCGCAGTGAAGCTCATAGGCCCAGAAGGTGCGTGAACCCCAGGTAACGTTTATATAGAAATCGTGATTAGCAGGGTCGATTAACATGGCACAATGGCAAGGTCAATCTAACAGGAAATCCACCGGCGGAAGGCTTGTCCTCGCACGTGGAAAGAGGAAATTCGAAATCAGCAGGGAAAAGCAGTACACCAAGCTCGGAACCGAAACCCGCAGGCAGTACCGCGGAAGGGGCAAGTCCTACAAGACCGGAATGCTCGCTGCTGAGTTCGCCAACGTCGTCGACAAGAAGACGCAGACCGTCAAGAAAGTCAAGATCCTGAATGTTATCGCAAACCCCTCGGACCCCAACTTCGTCCAGCGTAACATTCTCAACAAGGGCGCAACCATCAAGACCGAGCTCGGAGACGCAATCGTCACCTCCAGGCCCGGACAGGTCGGCGCTGTCAACGCAGTCCTCCTCAACTGAGGAAAGAACAAATCATTTCCCGGGGCCTGCCCCCGGGGCCACACTTCTCACAACTTTTATAGGATTCACACCATATCCTGGAGTGATACCATGGCATACGACGAGGACACCGCAATCACGCTTTGGCCCGAATACTTCGATTCCAAACGTACCCGCGCACAGGGCAGGAAGCTCCCCAAGGAGCTCTGCGTGGAGAGGCCCTCGCTCGATATGATTGCCAAAGGTGCGGTACTCCTCGATCTCGAATTCGAGATCTATGAGGACAAGAGCTACCCCGGCAACTGGGCCGCCAAGAACGGATGCGTCCGTGTCGAGAAAGGCAAGATGAAGAAGACCCAGATTCTCGCCGAGGTAGGTAAGATCCTGGTCCAGAATCAGGCCTGAAGTATGATTTCCAACCTTGATGCCAAGGTGATGGATGCCAATGCGGAGGCATTGGGCATCAGTGTCGAAGCCCTCATGGGCAATGCCGGTAAAGCCGTCGCCGATTATCTGATAGAGAACTACCATGGCAAGAGATTCGCCTTTGTCTGCGGCCACGGCAACAACGGAGGCGACGGATTCGCTGCCGCTGGACAGATGAAAGAGGAGAACGTACGCATATTCCTCATCGACCCCGTCGAAAAGATCAGGTCCCCTGTCGTAAAAGGATATCTAGATAAGAGCGGAATCAAGCCGGAACCGCTTCCCCACAGTTTTTCTGACGTGGATGTCCTGGTGGACTGCGGTCTCGGAACGGGACAGAACGGAGATCTCCGCGAGGCTTACGCTGATTTCGTATTCCAATCGGACGGATTCGACGGTGTCAAGATATCGGTGGATATGCCGACGGGGTTCGGTTCCCGTATCCGTTTCTGCCCTGACATAACGCTGACACTGCACGATGTGAAGGAATTCATGGAACGCAAGAACTGCGGAAACATCGTAGTACTCAACATAGGTATGCCCGAAGAGGCCTCGGATCAGACCGGCCCGGGAGACTTCCTCAGATATCCGATTCCCGAAAAGGACAGTCATAAGGGGCGCAACGGGGAACTCCTCATCATCGGCGGAGGACCGTATTTCGGCGCTCCCGCCCTGGCGGCCATGGCCGCACTTCGTATCGGGACAGATCTGGTTACCGTGGCCGTGCCCGAATCGGTGTATCACGAAGTCGCGTGCACCAACCCCACACTCATGGTCCATAAGGTCAGCGGAAACCACTTCAATATGTCCCATTTCGAGGAACTCTCCGATCTGGCGGTAAGATGCGGATGCGTCCTCATCGGACCGGGCATAGGCACCGATCCAGAAACTGTAGAATTCGTAAAGGCCTTCGCGAAAGAATGCAGCGTACCCATGGTAGTGGATGCTGACGGACTCAACGCACTCGGAAAGAAATACAAAGCGCCTCACCGTTATGTGATCCTCACCCCCCACCACAAGGAATACGAGCGCATCGGAGGTAAGGAGGACGATGTTTACATCCGTGCCAATGTCATCGGATGCACCATTCTGCTGAAGGGTCCGACCGACCTCATCAGCGACGGAAAGCGTCTGATGTCCAACAAGACCGGATGTGCAGCGATGACCGGTGCAGGAACGGGCGATGTTCTCGCGGGAATCACCGCAGGTCTTCTGTCCAAAGGCATGGAACCGTATGATTCCGCATGTCTGGCCGCTTATATCTCAGGTAAAGCGGGAGAGAAGGCCTTCGAAAAGAAATCCTACGGTCTGATCGCCACAGATGTCGTGGATTGCATATCAGATGTGCTCGTCGAACATCTAAACGGCAGGAATTGACGATGTCAATACAGCCTGTTCCGGGTATTCCAGCACTCAAAGTCGATGAAACTCTTGTTATCGGCGACCTTCACATAGGTGTTGAGGCACATCTCGGAAAGAAAGGAGTTCATCTCACATCCCGTACCGACCGCATGATAGATTCGGTACTGGAAGCAGCCGGCACAGAGGTAGACCGTATCCTCATGATCGGAGACATCAAAGATTCCGTACCGGGTTCAACCAAACAGGAATACCGCGAGATACCTATGTTCTGCGACAGATTGCTCTCTCATTTCTCCGAAGTCGGCATAGTAAGGGGCAATCACGATACATCGATCGAGGAATTCGTACCCGGTGCGGTACGTATCTACCCTGCATCGGGGGCACGTATCGGTGATGTGGGATTCATACACGGACACACATGGCCCTCGGCAGAGGTCATGGCATGCAAGACACTGGTCATGGGCCACGAACATCCGACGGTTCTTTTCAAGGATGGTGTCGGTGCGCATACCTCCGAACCGTGCTGGGTCAGGGGCAATTTCGCCAAGACCTCTGATGAGAAATACGAGAAACTACCAGAGAATTTCATCGTGGTGCCCGCATTCAACAGGTTGCTGGGCGGTTCGCCGGTCAATGTGATCGGCAGTGCACTCCTGGGACCCATCCTCAATTCCGACCTTCCCGATCTGGACAATGCACACCTCTATCTGCTGGACGGTTTGGATCTCGGCAGGAGATGCGACCTGATGGTCAAGAGTAACCGCTTCAAGAAATGGAACGACGACGAGAACTCGCCGCGCCACAATTCGCTTTGATTATTTTCGGATTGTAACAAAAAGCGATTTCTATCTACCCAGATCGATTTTTTCGACCGAGTATCCACTGAGATATGCTGAAAAAATGAGGGAGAGGACGTTGAACCTCTCCCTTAAAGAGTTTGAACCGGGGCTTGCGCCCCGTTTGAAAGGTTTCAGTTCCTGGTGATGGTGTCGTAGACGGATCCGTCTGCGTTCCTGAGCTCGACAGTCAGAGGCATCTGGCCGGGCAGACTGTGGGTTGCGCAGGAGTTGCAGGGATCGTATGCCCTGAAGGCCATCTCACACATGTTGAGGAGACCGGGGGAAACCTCGAAGTTGTGGATGAGGGCCTTTGCGACCTTTGCGACGTCCATGCAGATAGGTCCGTTGTTGTTGGTGGTTCCGACAACAAGGTTGCATGCGGTGACGATTCCGTTCTCGTCGCAGGTATAGTCATGGGTAAGGGTTCCACGGGGTGCCTCGACACATCCGACTCCGCGTCCTCCGGGGACGAGGTCGGTCTGCTTGATGTTGGCATCGGTGAGCTTGTCGGAGTTGGCGTCCTCGCGGAGCTTCTCTGCTGCGTAGAGCAGCTCGATAAGCCTTGCCCAGTGGGTGGCGAGGGTGAACTGCACAGGCTTCTTGTCGGGTGCAAGGAGTCCCCTGTACTCCTGGAGTGCCTCGTTGGCGAGAGGAGTGGAGATGGACTCACAGACGTTAAGCCTGGAGAGAGGGGTAGCACGGTAGATACCGCTCTCGGGTCCGTCAACAAGTCCCTTGTATCCAGGGTTCTTGAGGTAGGGGAACTTCTCGTAGGACCAGGGCTCGATTGCCTCTCCGATGTGGTCGAGGTAGTCGAAGGCGTCGTAGAGGTCGACCTCTTTTCCGTCCTGGTTCAGCACGCGGACCTTACCGTCGTGGAACTCCAGCTGCTTCTTGTCGTTGACAAGACCCATCTGGTAGGTCTCGTGGTAGTACAGGTCCTTGTTGGTGATGATGTCGACGTACTCCTTGTTTGCAAGGACGACGTCGTGGAACACCTTAAGGGAGGTCTGAGCGAAGTCGACGAGTCCGTCAGCGTAGCTGCGGATCTCTGCTGCCTCTTCGTTGCTGATTGCCTTGGAAACTCCTCCAGGAACTCCCATGACGGGGTGGGTTGCCTTTCCACCGATGATCTCCTGGATCCTCTGTGCGTTGGCACGGGCTTTGAGGACTGCTCCTCCGAGCTCGAGTCCGACAGCGGCGACGACTCCGAGAACGTTCCTCTGGGCTGCAGGTGCTGCGGGTCCGCAGACGAAGTCTCCAGCTGCGAGGGCGTAGAAGTGTGCGATGTGGGAGTGCACGAAGTGTGCCTGGTAGAAGGTATCCCTGATGTGGAACGCTGCCTCGGTGGGCTTTGCGTTGTAACATCCGTCGATGGCCTTGGTGGATGCGAGGTGGTGTGCACCGGGGCAGACACCGCAAAGCCTTGCGGTGATCTGGTTGAGCTCGGTGACTCTCCTGCCGATGCAGAATCTCTCGAATCCCCTGACCTCGGGGACCTGCCAGTATGCGTTCTTTACGTCTCCCTTCTCGTCGAGGAAGATTTCGATCTTTCCGTGTCCCTCGAGACGGGTGATAGGGTCAACAGTCACGCGGTTGCCGGTGACTTTCTGTTTCTCGTCCCAAATAATTGGTCCTGCCATTTTTCTTCCTCCTTATGCCTTCTCTTCGACAACGGTCCTCTGGATGAGGGACTTTCCGACGGTGAATGCGTAGAAGTATCCCAGGGGATCCTTGATTGTCTTCATGATTTCGATAATCTGCTGTTCGTCGCAAGTGGGATCGTCGTCCAGTACGGGGAACAGGGATGCGATTGCGGTGAGTGCGGATGCACCGTGCTCCTGAACGAGCCTGGTGGGTCCGTAGCATCCACGGCAGGGCTGGCCGGCCTTGGTGCACTTTGCGTTGCATCCTCCGACGGTTGCGGGTCCGAGGCAAAGGATTCCCTGATCCATGAGGCACTTCTCGGGGTCGACGTTGACCTGGTAGGGCTCGTAGATCTTGGTGATCCTTGCGTACTCCTTCTTCCTGGGGCACTCGTCACAGAGACACTTCTCGGTGACTCCGATCTCAGCTCCCTTCGGGGGCAGGGCGACGCCGTTGTAGACGAAGTCGACAACTGCCTTCAGAAGGTGGGAGATGGACTCCTGCTGGGGAGGGCATCCGGGGATGTAGTAGTCCACATCGATGACCTGGTCGAGGGCCTTGACGGTGTCGTAGACGACGGGGAGGGTAAGGGTACCCTCGGGCACCTGGATCTCGGTCTGGGGGACGACGGGCTTGTCAGCGTGGTAGTCCTTCTGGAAGTTGGCGCTGGTGGGGGTCTTGGTGTAGACGTAGTCGAGGATCTCGGAAGCTCCTCCGGGGACCAGGTTGGCCAGGGAGGGGGTTCCTCCGAACATGGCGCAGGTTCCGTAGGCGACGACGAGGACGGATTTCTGCCTGAGCAGTTTCACCATGTGCTCGTTCTCGGAGTTCCTGACTGCACCGTTGATGAGGGAGACAGTGATTGCTCCATCATCGAGTGCCTCGATGTCCTTCTCTTTTCCATCGACTGCGATAGGCCACATGACGATGTCTGCGAACTGTGCGATGGTCAGAACCCTCTCGTTGGTGTCGAGGATGGAGACGTCGCATCCACCGCAGGCTGCTGCCCAGTAGATGGCGATCTTGATCTTACCGTTGGCGGGTGCAGGAGGGAGGAGCTCTCCCAGGTCTGCTGCGGGGTAAGGGTTGAATCCGGTCTTGGAGGTGGGCTGTCCAGCGTTTGCGACTGCTGCCTTTGCGGGAGCGGGTGCTGCTGCTGCCTTGGGTGCCTCCTCGGTCTTGGCTGCGGGCTCTGCGGCCTGTGCCTTGTTCTTTTTCTTGAATCTGTCGAAGAATCCCATTTTCACTCCTCCTTGATTGCGGCGGCGTTGCTGAGCATGTCCTTCTGTTTCTGAGACCTGACGGGGCTGGGTCCGAGTGCCTTGATGACATCGACGAACTCGACGACGGTCTTCTGGAATTTCTCTCCCTCGGAAGCGGAGACCCACTGAAGCAGGAGCCTCTTGGGGTCGAATCCATACTGCTCGAGGACGAGCCTGATCAGTGCGATCCTCCTCCTGGCCCTGTAGTTACCGCCGATGTAGTGGCAGTCTGCGGGGTGGCATCCGAGAACCATCACACCGTCTGCTCCTTTGGAAAGGGCCCTGAGGATGAACTCGGGGTCGATCCTTGCGGAGCACATGGTCCTGATGATACGGAAGTTGGGGGGCATCTGACGCCTTCCGACTCCTGCGTTGTCAGCACCGGCGTAGGAACACCAGTTGCAGCAGAAGGTCACGATGAGGGGTTCAAAGTTGTCTGCCATATGTATCACTCCTTCTCCATGATGGGGTCAAGCAGAGCATCGATCTCTGCGATGATCTGTGCGTTCCTGAATCCGCGCTGCTCCATTGCTCCGGAGGGGCATGCTGCTACACAGCATCCGCATCCCTTGCAGAGACCTGCGTTGACGGAAGACACGGGGTTTCCGTCGGGGCCGATGACGATGGAGATTGCGTTGTACTCACAGCATCCGACACAGGTTCCGCAACCGTTACAGTTGTTGGGGTTGGAGACAGATGCGGTGATACCCTCGGATACGAGGTGGTCCTTGGTGATGATGGTCAGCATCCTGGATGCTGCACCGGATCCCTGAGCGATGCACTCGTCCATGAACTTGGGCCAGTGTGCGGCTCCTGCAACGAAGACTCCCTCGGTTGCGAAGTCGACGGGCCTGAGCTTCTGGTGGGCCTCGAAGTAGAATCCGTCCTTGGAGAGGGGGACCTTGACCATAATGGCGAGCTTCTCCTTCTCCTCCCTCATGGGTGCGATACCGACTGCGAGAGCAAGGGTGTCCACGGGGATCTTGACCTTCTCTCCGAGAGTGGTGTCGTATGCCTCGACGAAGTTGCCGTCGTATGCGGGCAGCTCGTTGTCGTTGCAGCGCCTGAGGAACCTGACTCCGAGAGAGGATGCCTCATAGTACATGTCCTCGCGGAATCCGTAGGTCCTGATGTCCTTGTGGATGATGGTGACGTTGGCGGTGGGGTCCTTCTTCTTGATTGCGATCGCGTTGCGGATGGATGCAGCGCAGCAAACACGGGAACAGTAACCGACCTTCTCGTTCCTGGAACCGACGCACTGGATGAAGACGACGTTCTTGCCCTGGAACTTGCCAGCGTTGATCTCCTTCTCGAGCTCGACGTAGGTCTTGACCTTGGGGTCAGATCCGTAGTTGTACTCGACGGGTTTGTACTGGGCTGCTCCGACTGCGAACTCGACTGCTCCGACGGGGATCTCGGTTCCGTCCTCGAGGACGACGCGGAAGTTACCGACGTATCCGGGGATCTCCTTGACCTTTGCGTTGAGGTGCACGGTGATGTAGGGGCAGGCCTCGATCTTCTTGATGGTCTCGGCGAGGAACTCAGAGACGAGTTTTCCGTCCTCTGCGTGGGTGAAGTTGGTGGCGAATCCTCCGAGGTGGTCCTCGCGCTCGAAGATGTGAACAGGGATCTTCTGGGCGGCGATGTCCAGAGCGGTGGTCATACCGGTGATACCTCCACCGATGACGGCTGCGGCCTGGGTGACGGGGATCTCAGCTCCCTCGAGAGGCTCGAGGAGGCATGCCTTTGCGATGGCCATCCTGACGAGGTCCTTTGCCTTCTCGGTTGCTGCCTCGGGGCTGTGCATGTGGATCCAGGAGCACTGGTCACGGATGTTGGCCATGTTGTAGAGGTACATGTTGAGTCCACCGTTCCTGCATGCTTCCCTGAACAGAGGCTCGTGGGTCCTGGGGGTGCAGGATGCGACGACGACCCTGTTGAGGTCGTAGTCGGTGATGAACTGGGAGATCTCGTTGAGAGTGTCCTGTGCGCACGCGTATTTGGTCTCTTTAGAAACGACAACGTGAGGCAGGGTCTCTGCGTACTTGGCGACCTCGGGTACGTTCACGACGGAACCGATGTTGATACCGCAGTGGCAGACCCATACACCGACACGGGGCTCCTTTCCGGAGACGTCCTTCTCAGGGGGGTAGACCTTGGGCTTGCAGGGTTCCCAGCTGGGGTCGTTGACGATGTTGGCACCGGCCTTGGCGGCTGCACCGGAAGCCTCTGCGACGGAGGTAGGAATGTCCTTAGGTGCTGCGAATGCACCGGTGACGTAGATTCCGGGCCTGGTGGTCTCGAGGGGGTTGAAGACAGTGGTCTTTGCGAATCCGTACTGGTTGAGCTCGATTCCGAGAACCTTTGCGAACTCCTCTGCTCCCTCAGGGGCCTCAAGTCCGATAGAGAGAACGACCATGTCGAAGGTCTTGGAGACACCGTTGTTGTCCTTGTCGGTGTAGTTGACGATGACCTGTTTGGTGACGGGGTCTTCCTCGAGGTTGGAGACACGTGCACCGCGGTGCATGTGGATACCGTACTCGGTCTCTCCCCTGATGATGTAGGCCTCGAACTCCTTTCCGTAGGACCTGATGTCCATGAAGAAGATGTCCTCGTCGACATCTCCGTGCTCCTTGGTGATCATTGCCTGCTTGGTTGCGTACATACAGCAGACAGAGGAGCAGTACTGCCTCCATTTCTTCTTGTGAGACCTGGAACCGCAGCACTGAATCCATGCGACGGACTTGGGTCCCTTGGTGGCCTCGTTGTGCTTGTCGGGTACTCCCCACTTGTCCTTGACAATGGTGGAAGGTACGGGGATGTGACCGTCGAAGGGTCCTGCTGCTCCCTCGAGCCTCTCGTACTCGATGGCAGTGACGACGTTGGCGATCCTTCCGTATCCGTACTCGGTTGCGGCCTTTGCGTCCCAGACGCTGAATCCGCAGGCGGCGATGACGGATCCGACCTCGATGGTCTCGATCTTGTCCTTGTCATCGTAGTGGATGGCATTCTTACCGCAGGTCTTAGCGCAGACACCGCACTTGCCATCGAGGATCATCTTACACTTGGTAGGGTCAATGAGTGCTTTCCTGGGGACAGCCTGAGCGTGGGGGATGTAGATTGCCCTCCTGGTGGTCAGTCCGTAGTTGTACTCATCGGGGATGCCCCTGGTGGGACATTTTGCGACACAGTCACCGCAAGCGGTACAGGACTCCTCGTCGACGTACCTGGCTTTCTTCTTCAGGGTGACGGTGAAGTTTCCGGCCTCTCCCTCGATCTTCTCGACCTCAGTGTAGGTCATGAGCGTGATGTTGGGGTGTCCAGCAGCATCAGCCATCTTAGGCGACAGGATACATGCGGAACAGTCGTTGGTCGGGAAGGTCTTGTCAAGCATACACATCGTTCCACCGATCGTGGGCAGCCTGTCCACGAGGTAGACATGGATGTTTCTGTCTGCAAGGTCCAGGGATGCCTGAATACCGGCAATTCCTCCGCCAATCACTAGTGCAGATTTGGTTGTCATTTTATGCCTCCGTTCCCAATTGTTGGTTGGAATGATTATTAAGAAGGCGGGATTTATTAAAACCCTTATTACAGTACTTTTAAATATTATTAATAGATTTTATTACTCCTTTTCTTACTGGTCGAATTTCTTATCGAACAAAATTTAGGGTTGTCAAAACATTTCTATGGCCAGCATATCAAAATCAGCCTCAAAATCGGTTTTTCAAAAAAGGTTAATTCAACCAATTTTTGAGTAAGAAAATCGACATACGAATTAATTAATTCTTATGCATTTTAGGAATTACCTAAAATTTTTACCGCTGGACGAAATCATAATAAACTTTATAACCTATCAACGGAACGAAATGAGTACCACCTTACTGCTGGCACTATTGATCTGGATGGTCGTTATTGCAACCATCTGCATAGAGCTGTACATCCATCGTTACAGGCTCTTCCTCCGCCCCTCATCGGGCAGATTCCAGCACTTTTTACACCCGCTTCCCTACCCGGAAGAGGGTGAGGACTCGGCGTTCTGCGACCTCTGCCACGGCAAGCTGGGGACCTCGGAAATCGCGGTCTGCGCATGCGGGAAGAAGTTCCATCCCGAGTGCATTGCGGAGACGGAATGCCCCGGCTGCGGCAACGATCTGCGCCACATGCAGGTCCGCAGTCCGTCGGTCTTCATGTGCCCCCAATGCCTGGTCCCGGCCCCCGGCGGACAGTGTCCCGAATGCGGTGCCACATACCCCCGCAGGGACGGTACCTTCAGGTGTTCCGAGTGCGGCTCGAACGTGCTGCCTTCCGAACTCGCATGCCGCAGATGCGGCTGCAGATACGTCGCTAGGAGAACCAACGGTTATAAGCC
This sequence comes from methanogenic archaeon ISO4-H5, assembly GCA_001560915.1. Lineage (NCBI taxonomy): Archaea > Methanobacteriati > Thermoplasmatota > Thermoplasmata > methanogenic archaeon ISO4-H5. Next base: position 1,574,069 of record CP014214.1, read on the forward strand.
CCGGTAACGTTGGAGGCATCAAGATGACCGTCAAATCGAAGCGCGGAAGGAGGAGGTACCTGGTGTTCACCGTCCCCGGATCCGCGTCCCGCGAAAGCATGATCCGCAGCATCCCCGGAGGCAAGAGGTTCAACGTCATCCAGTGCGCAGAGGGGATGGCTATCGTACGCTGCGCTCCCGACGAGATAGAGGAGTGCACCGATGCCGTGAGATGCGCGGAACCCTCCGCCGAACTGGTCACCCTGTCGGGCACCCTAAAGACCCTCAGGGACCGCTATCCCGTGCTGAAACGCAACGCTCCGCCGAAGCCCTCCCGCGCCCCCAAGCCCAAGGTCTGACGGTCTCCTTCTCACGATATAATTAATAGGGCGAAGCAAGTACTCCCCCAAGAGGAATCAATATGCAACCAGGACAAATGGCATATGATCGGGGAATCACCGTTTTCTCCCCCGACGGAAGGCTGTTTCAGGTGGAATACGCCCGCGAGGCCGTCAAGAAAGGAACGACGACCATCGGAATCAAGTTCAAAGACGGCGTAATTCTCATCGTCGATAAGAGGGTCTCCAGCAAACTCGTGGAGAAATCTATCGAAAAAATCTACGACATCGACGACTACATCGGATGCGCCAGCTCCGGTCTCGTTGCCGATGCCAGGATCCTCGTGGACGACGCCAGGAAAGAGGCGCAGATCCACAAGGTCAACTACGGCGAGAACATCGGCGTAGAGATGCTCACCAAGAAGGTCTGCGATTACGAGCAGAACTTCACCCAGTACGGCGGGGCACGTCCCTTCGGAACCTCCCTGCTGGTCGCAGGAACCGACGACGTCGGAATCCACCTCTTCGAGACCGACCCGTCAGGAGCCCTCGTCGCTTACAAAGCTACCTGCATCGGCTCCGGCCGCCCTGTCGTCATGGACATCCTCGAGAAGGAGTTCAAGGACGATATGACCTACGATGCTGCCCTCAAGCTCGGACTCAAGGCACTCTCCACCGCCATCGACGAGAAGCTCAAGGCAGACTCCATCGAGGTCGGAGTGGTCCGCACCGACGCCAAATTCAGAAGGCTCACCGAGGACGAGATGTCCAAGGTCCTCGCCAAGAGTGCTGAAAAGCCCAAGGCAGCCTCCAAGAAGACCGAGAAGGCCTGAAGGCGGATAGTTTGGTCGAACTCGACGATGCAATAATCGCCAGACTCGAGAGCCACGGCGAGAGGTTCGAGATCCTTCTCGACCCCGTCGCCATGGACGAGATCAAGAAAGGCAAGGAAATCGATCTCAGCGAGTACCTGGCAGTGGAGGATGTTTTCAAGGATGCCCACAAGGGCACCCGTCCCGAGAAATCGAAGATCAACGAGGTATTCGGCACCGAGGATATCATTGCCATCGCCAAACACATCATCGAGAAGGGCGAGGTCCAGATGACCACCGAGCAGCGCAAGGAGCTGGTCGATGCGAAGAAGAAGCAGATCATCGCCTACATCGCGGCCAACGCAATCAACCCCCAGACCAAACTGCCCCACCCCCCGCTCCGTATCGAGCTGGCCCTCGAGGAAGGCAAATTCCACGCGGATATCTCCCGTCCCTTCGACAAACAGGTCGAGGACGCCATGAAGGTACTCCGCCCCCTGCTGCCCATCCGTTTCGAGAAGAGCCGCATCGCCATCAAACTCCACGGCGACGACTACGGAAGGTGCTACGACGACCTCATCAAGTACGGTATGGTCGAGAGGGAGGAGTGGGCCGCGGACGGTTCGTGGATCGGGCTCATGGAGATCCCCGCGGGACTCCTGCCCGAACTCCAGGAGAAGCTCAGGCAGAAGACCAAGGGAACCGCCTCGGTCAAGCTGCTGAGCGCATGATTACATTCAAGAGTGATAAAATGGAAAAAAGAAGCGCCAGAAGGACACGTGAGATCGTGATCCCCGGAGACGTGCTCGGCAATGCTGACGAGTACAAGGCCGGAGAGAACGCTTACGAGCTGGACGGCAAGATCCGCGCCAACGTTGTAGGAACCAAGACCTACACCAACGACGCGGTCGGAGTAACCGTGATGGGTGGATTCTACATGCCCGTCACCGGCGATACAGTCATAGGAATAATCAACGACGTGGGTCCCTCCAACTGGATGTTGGACATCAACGCCCCCTACCCCGCACCCCTGCATGTCAGCGAGGTCCCGTGGAAGGTGGAGTTCGGAGACACCTCCAGATTCCTCACCGTGGGCGACGTCGTCCTGCTGAAGATCCTCATGGTCGACGAGAGCAAGAAGATTCAGGTCACCATGAAGGATTCCGGCCTCAGGAAGATCGAGGGCGGACAGCTGGTGGAGATCTCCTATTCCAAGATCTCCAGGGTCATCGGCAAGAGCGGATCCATGATCCAGATGCTGAAGAACATGACCGACTGCCGCATTTTCGTCGGCCAGAACGGAAGGATCTGGATCGACGGAGACGGAGAGAACGTGGATGTCGCCGCAGAGGCGATCAGAATTATCGAGAGAGAGTCCCGGTCCGCCAACCTCACGGACAGGGTCAGGGAGTTCATCGAGAAAAGACTCCCGCAGTCCGAAGAGGACGAAGAGGAGGATTCCGAATGAGCGGACATACAGACATGGTATTGGTAAACGAGGACGGCATCAGGATCGATGGCCGTAGGATTGACGAGAAAAGGCCCATCAAGATCGAGGCGGGCGTCCTGAAGAACGCGGACGGTTCCTGCTACCTCGAGATCGGCAAGAACAAGGTCCTGTGCGCCGTATACGGCCCCAGGGAGTGCAAACCCAGGCACCTGCAGGACCCCACCAAGGCCGTCGTCCAGGTCAAATACAACATGGAAGCCTACTCCGTCACCGACAGGAAGAGGCCCGGAACCGACAGGAGGTCCGTCGAGATCTCCAAGCTCATCGCCGAGGCCCTCGAGAATGTCGTCCAGACCGAGCTCTACCCCCGCGCATCCATCGATGTGTACATCGAGATCCTCCAGGCCAACGCCGGAACCAGGTGCGCCGGACTCACCGCCGCATCCGTGGCAATCGCCGATGCAGGAATCCCCATGAGGGACCTGGTGCCCGCCATCGCCTGCGGAAAGGCCGACGGCAACGTCCTCCTCGACCTCAACAAGGAAGAGGACAACTACGGACAGGCCGATGTGCCCCTCGCCATCGTCCCCTCCACCGACGAGATCGTCCTCCTCCAGATGGACGGTAACATGACCAGGGCCGAACTCGACCACGGACTCGACATGGCCTTCGCGGCCGCCCACGAGGTCTACGAGCTCCAGAGGGACGCGCTGAAGAGGCGCTACACCGAGATGTCCAAGAAGGAGGGTGATTCCGATGAGTAACTACGTAACTTCACAGATCAAGAGAGACCACCTCATGAACCTCCTCGCAGAGGGCAGGAGGGAGGACGGCAGGCAGCTCGACGAGGTCAGGAAGATCACCGTCGAGACCGGCGTCATCGAATCCGCCGAGGGTTCCGCCAAGGTCAGCCTCGGAAACACCACCGTCATGGCGGGAATCAAGATCATCCCCGGCGCACCTTACATGGACGCCCCCGGAGACGGAGTCATCACCACCGGTGCTGAACTCATCCCCCTGGCACACGCCAGCTTCGAGCCCGGACCTCCCAGCGAGGACGCCATCGAACTCGCACGTGTGGTCGACCGCGGTATCCGCGAGTCCGGAATGATCGATGTCAAGAAACTCTGCATCAAAGAGGGCGAGGAGATCTGGATGGTCTTCATCGACATCTACGCTCTCGACTACGACGGCAACCTCTTCGACGCATGCAACCTCGCTGCTGTATGTGCCCTCAGGTCCGCCAAGGTCCCGTGGAAGCAGTACGGAAAGGGCGAGGAGGACCTCCCCATGCCCGTCACCTGTCTCCCCATCTCTGTAACAGAGTGCAAAATAGGTAATGATTTAATAGTAGACCCTAATTTCGACGAAGAAGCTATAGCTGCAGCCCGTCTGACGGTTACAACCGACGACGATGGCAACTTCAGGGCCATGCAGAAGGGCGGCAGGGGATCCATTACCCGCAGCGACCTGTCCCTATGTCTGGACAGGGCCGTCGAAATCGGTAAACAGATCAGAAAAATCATTGGGTGATTAAAAATGTCAAAGAGAACTGAGAAAGCAGGAACAGCAGGCAGGTTCGGAGCAAGGTACGGAGTCGTTGTCCGCAACAGGGTCAAGGCAATCGAGGCCCACGAGAAGGCAAAACACGAGTGCCCCAACTGCCACCACATGAACGTCAAGAGGGTCTCTGCCGGAATCTGGCAGTGCAGCCGCTGCGGCAACAAGTTCGCAGCCGGTGCATACAGCCCTAAGATCAAGAGGGCAGAGGACATGTCCACTGCCTCCGTTGAGCAGTAAGCTTACCGGTGATCCCGATGTCCGATTACAGATGCGCCAACTGCGGCGAGCCCATCAAGAATGAATACGGCGACAGGGCACACCAGTGCGACAAGTGCGGCTCCTGGATCTTCATCAAAGAAAGACCCAACGAGAAGAAGACACTCAAGTCGGACTGATATGCCTTCAGCCGTCCTCACCATCGCAGAGAGCGGTGCGGCCAATACGGTCTCCTCACTGAGCCCGGAGGCCCGCCGCGACCTCATGCGTACCCATACGGAGATACGCATGGAGGGCGATGAAGCGGTCATGACGATTGAAGCCGCTGACACCTCAGCCATGAGGGCGGCACTCAATTCGTTCCTCGAATGCGTCATGATCACTGAGGACATCGATAAGATTACGAAGGGAACACTATGAACGGAATGAGCCCTCAGCTTCAGAACCAGATTACCCAATACCAACAGACCCAGCAGCAGCTCCAGGCCACCACCACCCAGAAGGTCCAGATGCAGTCCCAGCAGAAGGAGATGCAGAGGAGTCTGGAAGAGCTGAACAAATCCACCGGCGACGTCTACAAGACTGCCGGAGCCCTCCTCATCAAGGTGGACGACAAAGAAGCCGTCAAAGCAGACCTGGAGGAGAGCCTTGAGACCCTGGAGATCAGGATTAAGAGCCTCGAAAGGCAGGAACAGAGCCTTCGCGAGAGGTTCGAGGCCCTCCAGGACTCCATCAACAGGGCCATGGGCAACGCCCCCGCCCGCTCCGCTGACGAAGAGGAGTGAACCCGCTTACCTTTTCAGGGGCCTTCGGGCCCCGGCACATTTCCCATATAAGATTTTAAGGCAATTATCCTATTGACCCCCTATGACTGATGCCTTGATACTGAATGACGTACGCAAGAGCTACGGCGAACGCGAGGCCGTAAAAGGTATCTCATTCTCCATCAAGGAAGGGGAAATCTTCGGACTCATCGGGCCCAACGGAGCCGGCAAGACCACCACGCTCCGTATGATCTGCACATTGCTCGAACCCACGTCTGGCACTATCACTATATGCGGCCACGACAACCGCTCGGAGGCAGCCGAAGTAAGGAAGATCCTCAGCTATCTCCCAGAGGATGCGGGAGCCTACAAGGACCTGACCGGCAGGGACTACCTGAAATTCATGGCAGGATTCTTCACTTCCGGAGAGGAGTTCGAGAGAATGGTGGCCAAGGCCATCGAAGTCAGCAATCTGTGCGACCGTATCGACTCCAAGATCAGCACCTACAGCAAGGGAATGTCCAGGAGGCTGCTCATCGCCAGGGCGATTATGTCCGAGCCCAGGCTGGCGGTAATGGACGAGATCACATCCGGACTCGATGTGATGAACGCATTCGAGATCCGCGAACTTGTCAGAGAACTCACAAACCACGGCGTTACTGTCCTTATTTCATCACATAACATGTACGAGGTCGAGAACCTCTGCGACCGTGTTGCGATGATCAATCACGGAGAGCTCATCCTCTGCGGGACCCCGAAGGAACTCAAGGAGCAGTTCGATGCGAACAACCTCGAAGAGGTCTTCATCAAGGCGGTGAGAAAATGAACCATCTCGCCAACATAACCAAGAAGGAACTGAAGGAACTCCTGACGCCTGGCACTATCGTCTCCATCATCATGGTGGTCATCCTCTTCTCCTGCCTCGGAACCATGATGAGTGGTCAGAGCGAAGATGTTGCGGCCCCCAAAGAGATAGGCATCGTATACGGCGGAGAACTGGATACCGAGCTTACGCATTACACTCCTATGGGTGGCGATACGATTAGTGTCACCCCCAGATGGCTCATTACCAACGCATACAGCTCGACATACGGGGTCACAGACCCTACGGTCATAGCGAACCATCTCCACTTCATGACTGCGGCATACGGGCAGGATCAGGCTATACTCGATGAGATGAGATCTAACAACTACGAGTATGTCCTTTCCATCCCCACCGAGTTGAAAGAGAATTACACTGCCAAACAACAGACGACGATCTCCACATACTTCGTCTACAAGCAGGGCGGGCTGTTCAGCAGCGTATCCAGCTCAACCGGCACACTCATGGTCGACAAGATGTCCACCCTGCTCACTTACGCAATCGAGGCCAGTTCCGACCCCGCCACTGCGGTATTCGCTACCAAACCTATCACATCGGACATCGATTACTCCTACACGGAGGTCGCAGGCCAAGTCCGTCAGGGAGTAACTCCGTATCAGATTTACAGCTCCATGATGGGTCAAACCCTCATCGTCCCCATCATCGTCATGATTGTGATCATCATGGTCGGCAGCGTGGTCATCTCCTCCATGGGAAGCGAGAAGGAGAACAAGACACTCGAGACCCTGCTTACCATGCCCATCCGCAGGACCACCATCGTGGGCGGAAAACTGCTGGCGGCAGCCATCATGGGACTCGTCTACGGAGTCTGTTACATGGGCGGAATGATGATGTATTCCAAAGGACTGACCAGCGGACTCACCGACAGTTCTGTGGATCTGGCACAGTACGGTCTCGTGATGGACACCTTCGACTGGATTATCCTCCTGGTGGTCCTCTTCCTCGCCATCTTCAGCGCACTGGGTATCTGCATGATTCTCGGTGCCTTCACCAAGAACTACAAGATGGCGCAGACCATGACACTGCCCATCAGCGGACTGGCGATCATCCCCATGTTCGTATTCATGTTCTCTAGCTGGGAGAGCCTCGGTACCGTGGGTCAGGCATTGATGTTCCTGATACCATTCTCGCATCCGATGATGGCCATGGACAACCTGATATTCGGCGATATGAGCATCGTACTGTTCGGAATCGCCTATCTGGTGGTATTCGACATCATCATGATTCTTATCACGGTAAGGATATACAACTCAGACATACTGATCACCGGTCTCGGCCAGAACAAGACCGTGGTCAGGATTCAGAAGATATTCACTAAGAGGGGAGAGCATGAGGACGAATGAGATACTCAACAGGCTCCGCGGGAGCAAAAAGATCATCCTGACGCACGGGAACTCCGACATGGATGCCATCGGTTCGGCATACGCCCTCAAGAGCTGCTTCGAACCCGCTGATATCTGGGCACCGGCAGGTGTGGACCGTGTGGCCAAGATGGTGGCTGACAAACTGGAGATCCCCATCCTGGAGACCGCCGATTTCAAGGATTACGACCTTGTCGTAGTGGTGGACACATCCTCTCCCGACCTCCTCCAGACCGAAGGGCTGACGGTACCTCCGAACAGTCTGATCATCGACCATCACGCGCCCACCGGTAAGTGGGACGACATGGATTTCAACTGTGACGAATCCCGCACATCCTGCTGCGAGATCGTCTACGACCTCATCACCTCCGCAGGTATCGAGATAGACCGCAAGACCGGTCTGGCACTTCTCGGAGGGATGCTCACGGACAGCGGACACTTCCAGTTCGCCGACAGCAGGATGCTGAGGACCTTCGCCGACATCCTTGACAAGTGCCAGATCCCTATGGACGAGGCCCTTCTCCTGGTACGCGCACCGGTCAGCATGTCCGAACGTACAGCTGCCATGAAGGCCATCGGCCGTTCCAAGTTCGAGAAGGTGGCTGACATGATCGTCGCCGTATCCTACGGAAGCAGCTTCGAGGCCGCATCCTGCAGGGCACTGATGGCCTCCGGAGCCGATGTGGTCTTCGTCGGATCGCAGAGGGACGAGGAGTTCCGTGTAAGTGCCAGAGCAACCCAGGAGATGGTGAGGAGAGGTATCAAGCTCGACGCCATCATGGGCCAGCTCAGCAAGGAGACCACCACCGACGGTGGAGGTCACGGCGGAGCCGCAGGCATGACCGGGATCGGCGATGCAGAGGCCATGGTTCACATGTGCATGATGAAGACCATGGACGAGTTCCGCAACATCAAAAAGAAGATGGAAGCGGAAAGGGACTCGCCGGGTTCCCCCGGCGAGTGATAAACTTTTTTCCGTTTAACGGAGTTTTCCGAGACCCTTCAGGATCTCGACTACCTTGTCGTAGTTCTCGGGATGTGCCGTGAAGAACTCGTTGACAGGTGCCAGCACCTTGTTGATACCCTCGGCGACTCCGGATTTGAGATCAACGGGCCCGAGTGCTCCGGAGAAGTATGCCTCGGTGAGGGCCTCGTAGGAATCGTAGGATACGTTTCCGCCGTACTTCTCGGGACGCTCGATGTCCATCCTTCCGAACCTGGGGAAGATGATGTACTTGGCGATCATCAGCATGGGGTTGGTACTCTCGTTCTCCTTCTCGGGAGGACAGTAGGCCTTCTTGATCTTCTGCCTGACTGAGTCGGGGGTGTCGTGGATGTTGATGCTGCTGGTGGGGTCGCTCTTCGACATCTTCATGTCGATCATGGCCGCGGACTGCTCGTCCATCGACTTGGCCTCCTCGCGGACGGTCTTATCCTTGGCACCGTCGCCGTTCATCCTCGCTCCGCCCTTCAGTCCGGGGAGCAGGGGAGTGTGGATGGCGATGGGTTTCTTCCATCCGAACTTCTCGGCGACCTCGCGGGCCAGCATATTGACCCTCCTCTGATCGATTCCAGCGTAAGCGACATCCACTCCAAGCTGGAACATGTCGACGCACTGCATGAGGGGGTAGATGATCTTGGAGGAGTCGAGCTCCGCCTCATCCTCCTTCCTTCCCATGATGGTCATGGTCCTCTTGATCCTGGACAGGGAGGTAATCTTACCTACCTTGATGATATTCTCCCAGTAGGAGAGGTCGTTGACGACGTCCTGCGCGTACCTGAACTCCACCTTATCCGCAGGTACACCCAAGGCGACGAAACAGTCCTCCATGTACCTGGCGACAGCACGGATGTTGTCGAGATTGCCGCCGACCTTGTCGTTGATGGATGCGTGCCAGTCGGCCCAGAGGATGATGACCTTGAAACCTGCGTCGCAGAGGTCCTTGATCTTGGCGGTCACGAGTGCCCATCCCATGTGGACGATTCCGGATGGCTCGAAACCGATATAGGCCAGAGGCTGCTCCTTGGTCTCAAGGACGGTCCTGAGCTCTTCCTCGCTCACGACCTCCATCGTGTTCCTTTTGATAAGCGCAAGTCTCTCTTCCACAGTCATGTTGTTTGATGCCATCTTTATCGACAACCGTTGTGGTACGGATATGCTCCTTCCTTAAAAAAATAGGGGGAGAGCAGCCCTGGGAAGAGACGGATTCCTGTCGATAATAAAGTGGGTATATAAACCGCTTTAATAACGGTCCGAATAGTTAAATTCAGTATAGTATAATCGAACATAATAAAATTTTTCTAAATTTTTTTAATATAATCTATTTTAAGAAAATGAATATAAATACTAATTTAGTATATTATCAAATATGGATGAATCAAAATTCATCTCTTCCATAGCAGGAAAAGTAAGATTCGATACGGACGGCATGTTTTCATACTTCCAACCAAGCGAACTGCCTTTCGACCTGCAGATCGGTAAGGACATGATCAGAAAGTCCCGCGAGACGCTCATCTCCCTCAGCAATCTGAACGGAAGGGTATCGGGCATGGAAGAGGAGGAAAAGGACATCCTTCTGAACACGCTTGTACTCAAGGAATCGGTCCATAGCTCATCCATCGAAGGAACCAGGTCCACGATCGGAGACATGTACCGTTCGGAGAAGGACAAGGTGGATGAAACCGTCCGGAGGGATGTCGAAGAGATCAACAACTATCGGGAAGCCCTCCTCAGCGGTATCGCACACCTTAAGAACGGCGGGAAGATCGATGTCAGGCTTATGCACAGCCTTCACCGGACCCTGATGAACGGTGTCCGCGGAGGCAACAAATCTCCCGGGGAATTCAAAACCTCCCAGAATGCCATCGGTACCCCTGGCGATACCCTAGAGACTGCCAAGATGGTCCCTGCGCCGCCTGCTGCGGTAGAACGTCTCATAGACAATCTCCTTGACTACATCGATTCCGACGAGGACCCCCTAATAAAGATCGCTTTGATCCACTACCAGTTCGAAACGATACACCCATACAGAGACGGCAACGGGAGGATCGGGAGGCTGTTGATCATGCTGCTCCTCTGTAAGGAAGGCATCCTGACCTACCCTGTGATCTACCCAAGCGAATACTTCGACAGGAACCGCAGCAGATACATCGACCTCCTCTTCGAGGTGAGTTCGGAAGACCGGTTCACGGAATGGTTCTCTTTCTTCCTGGGTGCTTTGAAAGAACAGGCTGACAGATCGTTCGCTATGATCTCCGCCCTGGCCGCATACAGAAAGCAGCTGTACTCCCGCTGTGCCAGCAAAACGGAAACGGATCTGGTCAAACTCTTCTTCGTGAATCCGTACCTGAGTTCGAAGGATGTTGCAGACAAATGCGGAGTATCCTCGCCAACTGCGATGAAACTCCTCTCCAAGATGGAATCCGCAGGTATCCTAAGAGAGACCACCGGGCGGAAGAAGGGCAGGCTGTACGTGGCCGACGGGGTTCTGGATATCCTCATGAGTCGCTAAGGGAGAAAACGCTTATCCCGACGATGCGATACCGTTCCCGATGTATGATGATCTGGTGGAAAGCCTGGAATCCTCGCCCGTGGTAATGAAGAACGGATACCCCTACTTCGTCCACCCGCTCACCGACGGCGTCCCCCATATGGATCCCAAGGTCCTGAAGGAGGTCCTCGCGTGGATGTACGAGGTCTGCGACTTCGACTGCGATTACCTCGTTGCACCTGAGGCCATGGGCATACCGCTGGCAGTTCCCATATCTCTTGAGAAGGGCATCCCCTACACCGTCGTCAGGAAGAAGATCTACGGGCTCCCCGGAGAGGTGGTCTTCGACCAGAAGACTGGATACTCAGGGAACAGGATGAGTCTCAACGGCCTGAAGAAAGGGGACAGGGTCGTAATCATCGACGATGTCATCAGTACCGGAGGGACGCTGGTGGCATTGATCGAGGCAATCAGATCCACCGGTGCTGAAATCACGGATATCCTCATTCCGGTCGAGAAGAACGACGGTAAGGACCTGGTTCTCGAAAAGACCGGCCTCAAGGTCAAGACCCTGGTGAAGGTCTCGGTGACGGACGGTAAGGTCCGGTGCAGTATCTGCTAACTGTAATACTCCCTTCTTAAAAGGTCCAAACCGTGGACTCCGCGATGGGTCCGGAAATCATCGCATTAGTCCTGGCCGCAGGTATCATCGGCGCCGCCATCGGTACGTTCACCGGGATCGTTCCCGGCATACACGTCAACACCGCTGCGACCGTTCTCCTAGGTTCATATCCCCTGATGGAGGAGGTCGTATCAGACTTCTGCGACCCCTCTTTCACACCGATCCTGATATCCTGCTGCATCATGTCCGCAGCGACGGTCCACTCGTTCGTTGACTTCGTTCCCTCGGTGTTCATCGGCGCTCCGGACCCTGACGATTCCCTCACTGTCCTCCCCGGTCACAGACTTCTCTCGGAGGGCAGGGGTATGGCTGCAGTCAGGGCTGCGGCGATAGGCAGCGCGGTGGGTTCCGTAGCTGCACTGGCACTGTCGATTCCGCTGCAATGGCTGATGCTCCGCGGAGGTTCGGAGATCATCGACTGCTTCACCTTTGGAGTGGTGACCGTGACCATCCTGGTGATAATCCTCGTGTCCTCCGACAGGCTGATCACGGCCGCGATGCTCCTTCTCACCGGGTTCATGGGAATAGCGATTAACTCAGAAATCATCCCTGTGATTGGCATCATGGAAGGGGGCACACTCCTCTTCCCGCTCCTTACGGGACTCTTCGGACTCCCTCCTCTTCTGGATAATGCGGCCGGCGGGAGGATCCCCGCCCAATACGATGAGGGCAATGACCCAGTAGGTCCGATGCCCGGGATCAAAGGTGTTGCCACGGGCATACTTGCGGGATGGTTTCCCGGCATAACCGCCACAGCGGGGGCCACTCTGGCCTCTGCTGTCACCCGCGAGAACGATCCCGCCAGATTCATATCCATGACCGCCAGCATAGGGACCGTCACCTCGGTGTTCTCACTGGTGACGCTGTCCGTCTCCGGAAGCGGAAGGTCGGGACCGTCGATGGCCGTCAAACAGGTCATCGGGGATTCGCTCGGCGGATTCTGTTCCGAGGCATTCGTCCTGATCTTGCTCAGCATGGCCCTCGCCACTCTGCTGGGATATGTATCCACCATCGGTGCGGGAAAGCTCATGGTCAGGATATCCGACAGAATCTCCCCCGTAGCGATGGGGGATGCGGTGCTGGGACTCATCGTGATATTGGTCCTGCTCTTCACGGGGCCGTTCGGACTCGCTGTCCTGGTGGTATCGGCTGCGGTGGGGCGCATACCTCCGGCACTCGGAGTCAGCAGAGTATGCCTGACAGGATGTCTGATGCTCCCGGTGGTTCTCAATGTATTTTTGTGAAATGCTAAATACATCCAGTCCATAGAAAACGGTATGAACGAGCTGCTTGACAGGAAACATACCGGTATGTTACTGGCAGTGGTCTTCTTTGCCACATTCATGGACGGAGTAGATGGCAGTATCGTCAACGTCGCCCTCCCCGACATAGGCAGTTCGTTCGGTGTCGATACGGGAACCGTATCATGGGTGTCCATCACCTACATGATGATCCTGGCAGGCACCCTCGTGGCTTTCGCCAGGATAGCCGCCGACAAAGGTATCAGACTGATCATGGCGCTCGGACTGTTCATCTTCACGGTCAGTTCCTTCGTCTGCGGCATATCGGTCTCTTTCCCCATGCTCATCGCGGCCAGGGCCGTTCAGGCGGTGGGAGCGGGCATGATGGCCGCTGCCGGTCCCATGTGCTGCGTGGTCCACCTCCCCCCGGAGAAACTGGCCTTCGGACTTTCCATCGTGACCATCGGGGCCTCGGTAGGATTCGCCATCGGCCCCGCACTGGGCGGAGCCATCGTGAACTTCGCTGATTGGGAATGGATCTTCCTGATAAACATCCCGCTGGGAGCGATTGCCATCCCGCTCATGCTCAAGGCCGTGCCCAAGAGCATCGAACCCGCCAGGAAATCCACTCTGGACCATACGGGGGCCATTCTCCTGCTGGTGGCCATCGTCCTCATCACGTTCTCGATCGAGACCCTCTCCCATTCGGATATGAGAAGGTACTCCGTGATCGCGGCGGCGGTGGGACTGTGCGTCCTGTTCGCATTCATATATGTGGAGAAACACCGCGAGAATCCCCTGCTGAAACTGTCCATGTTCAGACGCTGGGACTTCTCGCTGATCTTCACAACCCTGATGGAGATCAACATGGTCTTCATGGGCATCCTCTATCTGGTCCCCTTCTACGCGGAGATCTGCCTGGGGATGTCCTCGCTCACCACCGGACTGTTCCTTCTGTCCTCACCGCTCCTCACCGCCATCCTCGGCATGCCCATAGCAAGGATGTCCGACGTAAGAGGCAGGAAGATATTCTGCGTCCTGTCGGGAGTATTCGCCATGATGGCCTTCGCAATATTCATGTTCGCGTCCGACAACATGCATTGGGTACTGTTCCTTGCCACCATGATCCTTATGGGTCTCTCGTGGGCATGTGTCGGAGGACCCATGGCCTCTCGTCTGGTGGAACATGCCGGTAACGAACCTGAGATGGCCTCTTCCCTGACCAACGAGGCATATTATATCGGAGGCGCCATAGGTACCGCCCTGGCGGCACTTGCATTCACCATAGCATCCGGTACCGACGGAATCGACATCGACTCGGTAACCTCCGCCCAGTTCCTCAGCGGCATAACCGCCACCGCTGCGATACTGTTCATTATCTCCCTGACCATCGCGGTGCTGTCATTCATCGTGAAAGATGAAAAGAGATTCTGAGCTCAGCGGAGCTTCGCATCGGCCCTGGCCATGAACTTGTCAGAATGGACGATGAAGCGCTCGTGGAATCCTGTACCTACATCGCCGAAGGCATCGGTGACCGATACTGCGAATCTGATACGGGCCCTGTCCACTTCGGTTATGGTGACCCTGCATAAGACCTCGGACCCTACCGGAGAAGCGGATACATGCCTGATGTCCACCAGGGTTCCCACGGTGGTGTCCCCCTCGGAAAGATACGGTGCCACAGCGGCCGAGGCCGCCTCCTCCACCAGGAGGATCATCCTGGGCGTCGCGAGTACAGGAAGTGTGCCGCTCCCCCATGAGAGTGCTGTATCCTTTTCTCCGACCGTGAGCTTCTTCTCGAAAACGAGTCCTGGGACTATCATGAATTCCCCATTCTGGAACCGATATTTGGACATTGGGGAACTCCTGCAACATCCAATCCACGGAACCAATTTATTAGGGAATAAACATACCCTCCGCGGATGGGACCATGAGCTTGGAGAACGAATTATTCCACGAGCTGTTATTGAAGAGGGATGACCTCAGAAAAAAGAATGCGAATGCCAGCGGAAGGGAGCCGCCCATATGCAGCGACGCCGCCCTTCAGGAGATGGCACAGCGTGTACCGACCAAGCTTGAGGATTTCAAAGCCATCGAGGGAATCGGCGACCGTTTCGTGGAACAATACGGACCCGCTTTCCTGGCAATCACCAAGAAATATGCGGTTACTGCCGCCAAGGGTTCCGCCATCGACCGCCGTCTGGCCCAGACCCTGAGGGAACTGCAGAAGAAGCTCGTCAACATCAGCAAGGCGAACCGTCTCCTCTTCCAGCCCAAGACCAGCAAGAAGTATTCCTTCGACCCCTGCGTCACCGGCAAGGGCACCGAGGCCCTGGGTCTCATATTCGGAAACAAGAGGGTCGTCAATCTGTGCGACTCCAAATCCAAAGAGGACGCCAAGGCATTCAAACGCGTCAACGAGATCATCAGGGAGGTCAGCCGCGACCAGAGGGAGAAGGGAGCCTTCGACCTCTATCTGGCCTATCCCTTCGTAGAAGGACGCCTGGTCGGCGACGACGATTTCCCCATCCGCGCCCCGCTCGCCCTCTTCCCCGTGACCCTCGAGAAGGAAGGTACGGCCATCAAGCTCAGGATGGACGACTCCAGGGATGCGGTATTCAACAACACCCTCCTGCTCGCGGCCATGAAGATCGGAGGCAGGAACCGTCCCCTGCCCGACAATGTCATCGAGACCTACGACGAGAAGAACTTCATCAACGACCTCAAACAGTTCTACGA
Organism: methanogenic archaeon ISO4-H5; assembly: GCA_001560915.1. Lineage (NCBI taxonomy): Archaea > Methanobacteriati > Thermoplasmatota > Thermoplasmata > methanogenic archaeon ISO4-H5. The sequence continues at coordinate 1,589,588 of CP014214.1, forward strand.
GAGCGAGGGAATGCATCTCGTATTCCCCTCCAAGAAATCCGTTACCGAATTCGTCGAATACAAGGTAGCCGAGTTCCCCGACTATGCCCCCGGGGACCTGCATGTGGTCCACAACATCGTGGTCGGGAAATATCCCTCCTACTCCAGCTTCATCCAGAGGGACTTCGACACCCTCCTCTCCGGCAAGGAGATCAACAACAGCCTCGCCGACCTCATCAAGGACCTCAACAACGAGGATTTCTACTCCGACTACCCCATGCCCCTGTCCGACGAGGACATGAAGTCCCAGGGAGTCATGGCATCGGAGAAGGACCTCTATTACATCAACTCGCTCAACAGCGCCCAGGAGAACATCCTGACCGCCATCCAGAAGAAGGACGAACTCGTCGTCCAGGGACCTCCCGGCACCGGTAAGTCGCAGGTCATCACCGGGCTCATCTCCGCCGCGGTCGCCACCGGCAAGACCGTGCTGATGGTCTCGGAAAAGAAAACGGCACTGGATGTCGTGTACTCGAGGATGGGTACACTTTCGAAGTTCTGCATGCAGATCGACGACACCGCCGACAAGGACAGCTTCTACAAGCAGCTGTCCACCATGCTCAGCATCCAGCCCGTGGCCAACAGCGTCAGCCTGGATGCCATATCCGCGGAGATCGACCGCGACATCGGAAAACTCACGCACATCGCATCGGAGGTCTACGACGAAGGCGACTTCGGGGTCCCTGCCTGCAGCCTGTACGCCATGGACAGGTGGCTGGACCTCAGCGACAAGGTGCAGTACGAGACATACAAGCGTTACAAGGACAACGTCGCCGCCTCCCTCACCCGCACCGACTTCTCGACGATCAAGGACCTGCACATGAAGTTCGCCAACCCCTCGCTTATCAACAACATCCGCGACTACGAGAACGTCCTCGACAAATCCCCATGGATGGCCTTCATGAAATCGGACCTCAGCAGCTACGAGCTCAGCGAGATGAAAGCTGACCTGGAGAGGCTAGATGCCGAGGTCAGGGACCTCAACAGCAAGGGATTCATCTCCAGGCTCTTCTCCAAGGGAAAGGTCACCCGCGACGCCACCGACCTTGCCAACAAATACTTCACCAACTTCAGCAACAAGACCATCGAGGAGATCAAGAACGACCCGGTCTCCCTCATCGACACCGTTGACGATTACGACGTGTTCTGCGCCAGGTCCACCGTGTACCGCGGCCTGACCGACCTGGAGAAAGAGTACGGCAGAAGCGTCCTGGACCTCAGCAAGGTGACCAAGAGCTCGGACGCCACCACCAACGACGAGATCTACAGGTTCATCCTCAACGACCACCTGCAGAGGTTCGATGCCTCCCACAAGGACATCCTCCAGGAGCTCCACGACTTCGACAGCATCATCAGCAACATCGACCGCAACATGGAACAGAAGCGCGCCATGACCCGCAGGCTGATGGAGGGCATCCTCAGCAACGACCTCAGGTATATCACCGAATCCAAGAGGAGGGGCGACATAGCCAGGATCGTCGAGAACAAGAGGAAGTGGAGCCTCAACAAGTTCATCAACCGTTACGGATTCGAACTGTTCAAGGGAATCCGCGTATGGCTGCTCACCCCCGAGGTCGTATCCGACATCATCCCCATGGAGATGGGTCTGTTCGACCTGCTTATCTTCGACGAGGCTTCGCAGATGTACGTCGAGAAGGGTATCCCCTCCATCTACCGTGCCAAGAAGGTCGTCATCGCCGGTGACCACAAACAGCTGAGGCCTTCCAGCCTCGGTACCGGAAGGGTCACCTACGACGAGGACGAGGATGACGAGGAGGAGATGATGAACGGCGCCCTCGAGGAGGAGAGCCTCCTGGATCTCGCCCGTGCAAGGTACGACAGCATCCTGCTCAACTTCCATTACAGGTCCCGTTACGAGGAGCTCATCGCCTTCTCCAACTATGCGTTCTACGGCGGCAAGCTGTATGTGTCGCCCAACATCGTCCAGCCCGAGAGGCCTCCCATCGAGGTCATAAAAGTGGACGGTACCTGGGTCGACAGGCACAACGAGGCCGAAGCCGACAAGGTCGTGGAGCTCCTCAGGGAGTTCTTCCTGACCAGGCAGAACCGCGAGACCGTCGGTATCATCACCTTCAACGTGTCGCAGCGCGACCTGGTCTACGACAGGATCGAGGAGTACGCCGCCACCGACCCCGCATTCGCCACCGCAGTCTCGGAGGAGATGAAGCGTTTCGACAACGGAGAGGATGTCGGTCTCTTCGTGAAGAACATCGAGTCCGTGCAGGGTGACGAGAGGGATGTCATCATCTTCTCCGTGGCCTACGCCAAGAACGAGGACGGCAAGCTCATGCAGAGGTTCGGATGGCTCAACATGCGCGGAGGGGAGAACAGGCTCAACGTCGCCATCTCCCGTGCCAAGAAGAAGATCTTCATCGTCGATTCCATCGAACCCGAGGACCTCCAGGTCGACGGCCTCAAGAGCGACGGCCCCAGGATCCTCAAGAAATATCTCCAGTACGCCAAGGCCGTCAGCGACGGAAACACCCCGCTGGCACATTCCATCCTGCAGAGCTTCATCCCCTCCAGGGACGAGTATGCAGACGAGATCGGCAGCGAGACCCCTGTCATGAACAGGGTGTACACTGCTCTGGTCAGGAAGGGATACACCGTCGAGAAGAACATCGGTATCGGCGGATACACCATCGATCTGGCGGTCAAGCAGGACAATAGGTTCATCCTAGGTATCGAATGCGACAGCCACATCTACTCGCTCTCGAAGGACACCAGGGAGAGGGATTACCACCGCCAGAAATACCTCGAATCAAGGGGATGGCACATCCACAGGGTATGGACCCCGGGTATGTACAAGAACCCCGAGGCGGAGATCTCCAAGATCGTCACGGCCATCGAGCATGCGGAATTGGCTCCCTGACGATCAATCCCTAAGTTTCCAGAAAATGCGGATATACGGGAGCATCCAGCAAATCTGTGGATTATATATCCATTGATATATTTCCCCCATATATGTACAAGTTGGCGGTCTACGGAAAAGGGGGTATCGGGAAATCATCGATATCGTCCAACCTATCGTATATCCTTTCAACAAGGGGCCTGAAGGTTCTCCACGTCGGATGCGACCCCAAACACGATAGCACCAGACTGCTCACGGACGGGATCCCCCAGAGTACGTTCATGGAATCCCTTACCGAAAAAGGGAAGGATGAAGTCATAGCGAAAGGATCTAACGGCATCTACTGTATGGAATGCGGCGGTGCCGAACCGGGTATCGGATGTGCCGGAAAGGGTATGACCGCTATGTTCAATTATATCTCGGAACACACACCGGAGGATACGCAGGTAAGGGTCTGCGATGTCCTGGGGGATGTCGTGTGCGGAGGTTTCTCCGTGCCCATGCGCAGGAACAACGTGGATGGAATCGTAATAATCGCATCCGAGGAGTTCATGTCCATATATGCCGCCAACAACATCCTCAGAGGTATCGCCAACCTCAACGGCACGGCCTGCGTCCTCGGGATGGTGATCAACAGCCGCGACCCTGAGGATTCCGCAAGAATCGAATCGTTCGCCAAAGCGGCGGGGATAAGGATCCTCGGCATCGTTTCCCGCAGCGCCCTCTTCTCCAAAGCGGAATCCAGCGGCAAGACAGTCAGCGAACTGTTCCCAGATTCTCCCTCTTACAGGGAGCTGGCACATATAGCGGATATGATCCAGGATGCAATGGCTGGCAGGCTGGAACCTCTGCCTGCCAAACCTCTCTCCGACCGTGCCATGATGCAGATCGCGGCCGGAAAAGAAGTGACCGATGACGAACCCCCCAAGGTACGAACATCCTGCAGTTTCGACTCCTACGACAGGGAACGCAACGTCGTATACAGCGGGGACTTCGTCATGCCGGCATGCACCTCCCACGGTGCGTTCGAGATGCTGGCGAACCTGACCGATGCCGCCATGATTCTTCACGGGGCGAACAACTGCGCGTTCCTGGACGAGTATGCCTGGAACAGGGAGACCTATTGGGTCAGTTTCAGTTCCGGGAGATCCAGGAAATGCAACATATACTCGACCGGGCTCGATGAGAAGACGGTATTCACCGGAGACACCGAGATTCTGAAGAAGACCATACATAAGGCGGCCTCCGACGGGTTCCGCTACATCTTCGTAATACCCACATGCACTTCCGAGATCATCGGGACCGACATACGCGGCATAGCGGAGAGCGCCGAGGAAGAAGGCGTTACGATCATACCCGTATCCGCGGACAGAAGTTTCCTTTCCAGTAAATTCGGTTCCTACACCGGTTCGGTCCTGGCACTGTCCAGCATGATGGATTGGGGCGCCCCCAGAATCCCTGGCACAGTCTCATTCATCGGCATGGATAACTACCCGAAGAGGGACGAGAACAGCAGGTACATGGATTCCGTCCTGGCGAATTTCGGACTTAGACGCAACGGCGACTTCATCGCAGTAGAGACTGTTGCCGAGCTGATGAAGGTCCCCACCTCCCAATACCTCATAGCGATGGGACAGACGTTCTTCACCAAGCGCATAATGGATGTGGTTTCGGACCGTCGCGACATCCTGCACCTGGAGTCGATGGACGGCATGAAAGGGCTGCGCACCTGGTGCGAGACCCTCGGAAAGGTTACCGGCAGACCCGAGGATGCGGAGAGATTCCTCGAAACGGAGGAGAGGCTCTACCGTTCCGAGATATCCGAGATAAGAAAGAGGACCGAGGGAAGGAAGGCCATCATCTATACAGGTTCCGACACCGACTCCCTTGACTGGTATGTCGAGGTCCTCGATGATCTCGGAATCGAGGTACTGGCTATAGTCCTCTGGAAGAAGAGATTCGAGGACCGCTCCAGGAAGAAATGCACCTACTCCGGGATCAAGAGGATGCCTGATGTGGAGCTATGCCATCTCAAAAGTACGGCCGAATCCCTGGGAGCGGACCTGATAATCTCCGGGGATACAAGGGCCGGACGTGCGGGAATCCCCTGGTCGGGGATGGCAGTCCCTTACATCGGACGTATCGGTGCGGTACAATGGGCCAAACGCCTCAGCAGGTGCCTCAGCATCAAACCCGGAGAAGGGTGGAACATGGAGGTCTCCCAATGATGACAGAACCTGACGGATTTCTCGGAGCGGTATTGGCCGCACAGGGGTGCGGACTGAAAGCTATGATCAACGGACCCGGAGGGTGCAGATCGCGTACCGTCAACCTCTACCGCGAACTATCTGTCGAATACTCCGGCGAGGAGAGTGGGTGCTGCCGCTCGAAATACATGAGCAGGCAATCCAACATCCCCTGCACCTATCTGAATTCCGACGACATGATCCTGGGTTCCGGGAACAAGATCTCCGACGGGCTGTCCTCGGTGGCATCGGCCACGGATAAAGACATCGTGCTCATCGACACCCTCGGCGCGTCCGTTCAGGTGACCGACATGGAAGCGGCAGTGAAACGTTCGGGCACGGAGGACAGGGTAATACTGACCGAGGGGGATCTCTCGGGCCTCTCGCTGGCAGAAGGATTCGACAGGACCGTACGCTCCGTCATGGAACGCACAGGTCTCGCTTCCGGGGAAAGGAAGAACTCCGTGGCGATTCTGGGATATTCTCTGGCAGACAGTTCCTGGCTATACGGAAAACGTAACATATCTGAGATGCTGGCACTGCTGGGAATCACTGATGTTGTATTCGTCGGGTGCGGTTCGGATAAAGAGGCTATCAGAAAGGCCGGAACGTGCTCCGCATCCATATCGATTCATCCCGAGATGTCCTCGCTCACTGCGGAATACCTCTCGGATATGGGAGTCAGGAACATCACGCCTAGGGTGGGGTCGCCCATCGGATATCCTTCCATACGCTCGTTCGTCACCCAGGTCTCGGATGCACTCGGACTTTCTCCGGATACTGCACTGCACGCCGTCGACGAGGAGGAAAAGGCAGTCAAGAGGATACTGAACAACTGTGACAAGGATATCCGCGGATTCAGGGGCCAGCTGATGACCCTGGAGGCGATTCCTTCCGATCTCCTGCCGCTGATGGAATGGATGTACAACATGTTCTCGCTGGTTCCGGGATCGGTCAGATACAGGTTCTCTAAGACCTCACCGTACGATGAGAGGATAACTTCCTTCCTGGACGTGGTCGGCTGTTCCGGGGCCCTGGGTGCCGAAGCGGATCCGCTCGCCACACATGCTGTATTCTCCGACGGACTCTCCGCGAGACTCTATTCCATGGAGCACCCGCATGCATCCTGTGTCGAAATCGGTATGCCCTATTCCCGCAAAACCGAACTCACCGACAAGAGCCTGGTCGGATTCGGAGGTGCGAGATACCTCCTCGACAGTCTTGTCAACGGCATCGGCAGATTCAGCTGCGGACAGCCTACGATGGCAGATTTCAGATAACCTAAATATTAAAAACCACATGTCTGGCACATGAAAGGAATCCTCATCTGTGCACATGGTTCGACAGAGTCTGAGACAGGCAGTGCGGTAAGAGAACACAGCGCCCGCGTATCGTCGCTGACCGGCTTTCCGGTGTATTACGGATTCAACGCCAGCGAGGAACCTTCCATAACGGATGCTTTACACAAGATGTCGGCGGACGGTTTCGATAACGTCATCGTCATCCCCCTTTTCTTCGCACCGGGATTCTTGGCGAACAAAATAGTTCCCAAAGCACTGGGCATGGAACCCGAGACCACTGAGGGCGAGGTTACGATAGAAGGGCATACTATCAGAATCCGTATAACCGGTGTGTTCGGCGACCATCCCGGAATGAAAGACGTCCTTCGGGAGGTGATATCCTCGTGCGGAGCGTCTGCGAAAGACACCGCGGTCATTCTGATCGGACACGGTTCCAAGGACGGAAAGAATTCTGCTACGGTCAGATACAATGCGTCCTTCGTATCCGAAATGGGTTACGAGGTGTTCTGTGCATACAATGAGATGCAGTCCCCGACGGTTGAGGAAGCCCTGAAGAGCGCTTTGGGAACAGGATGCAAACAGATAATCGCCATCCCCATGTTCGTCTCTCCCAGCGTCCACAGCACCGAGGAGATCCCCGCGAAACTCGGTATCAAGGAAGGCAGGAAGACTGCCGTCGGAAATACCGAAGTGATCTACTGTCAGGAGATCGGCATGCATCCCAAGATAGCCGATATCCTGGCCGAACGTGCGGGAAGCGTCTGATCAGTAAAGCTTCTTCCTGATCACGATGTGGCATATCGCATAGAACGCTGCCAAGTAAATCAGCATCACGAGGATGGGGATCCACTGATCCCCAATCCAACCGATGCCAGGGGCATTCGCTGCGGCACGCAGCAGGCTGGTCGTGTGGGATAGCGGTAGCGCCCAGACTATGTATGATGCGGCCTGGGGCAGAGCATCTACATCGAACAGCGTTCCGCACATGAACGACATGGGCAGAATCAGGACACTGTTGAACATCATCAGCGTGGGAGTGGAGTTGGCGAGAAGACCCGCGGCGACTCCCAGCAGCGAGAAGGTGATGCTCGACAGGATCATCATGAGAATCAGCCACGGTGTGATGAAAAGACCATCGGTCAGTAACATACCCAGACATAGGATGATTACTCCGCTCATGAGTCCTCTGATGATTCCCATTATACACTTTCCGAAGATTATGGAGGTCGTATGCATGGGGCAGAGGATCAGCTCATCGAAACTGGAATGGAACAGCCTCTGGATGAGGATCTTCTGCGATGAGGATGAGAACCCGGAATTCATCGAGGAGATCGCCACGATACCCGGGATCACATATGCAATGTATCCCGAATCCCCGGAACGCATACCGTAACCGAATGCGATCAGGTACAGCAGCGGACCTACCAGCGAGGAGACCATCACCTGGATCGCGTTGCGCTTCATGTAGCACAGGTCCCCATAGGCGACCCTGAACGTCTCCGACAGGATATTGTGCATCAGAGCTTCCTCCCGGTCAGTTCGAGGAACACATCCTCCAGATTGGTCTCGCGGATGCTGATGTTGTTGTTCTCCCCTATCTCGAGAGATGCTTTCTTGGCAGAATCTCTGTCGTCGAAGTACGAGAAGGATTCGTTACCCTCGGGGTCGGTGGATACCAGGGTTATGTTCCCAATGCGGGATTTCAGTTCGTCGGGTGTGCCCTCGGCAATCATCTTCCCTTTGTTGATGATGCCGACACGGTCGCATAGCGAGTCCGCCTCGAATATGTAGTGTGTGGTGAGGAAAATCGTGGTTCCGCGCTTGTTGATGCTGCGGATCATCTTCCACAGCATGTTCCTCGACTGGGTGTCCAATCCGGTGGTGGGTTCGTCCATGAAAAGTATGTCTGGGTCATGGATCAGCGAACATACGATGGCCACCCTCTTCTTCCATCCTCCGGAGAGTTTGGAGACCAGTGTGTCCATACGGCGGTCCAGCTCCATTATGGATGAAAGCTCCGCCATGCGCTGCTTCGCCTCCTTCAGCGAGAGGTTCTGCATGAGTGCATGATGCAGGATGTTCTCCTTGACCGAGATGTCCTTGTCAAGACTGTTCTGCTGCTGGATCATCCCTATGTTCCGGCGGGCATCTATGAAACGGGTCTTGGTGTCGAAGCCCTCGATCTTTATGGTTCCCTCGTCGGGGAGATCGACGGTGGTCAGCATACGGACAGTGGTGGTCTTGCCCGCACCGTTAGGTCCGAGGAATCCGTAGATCTCACCTTTGCGGACGGTTATGTCCAGATGGTCTACGGCAGTGAGATCTCCGAATCTCTTGACGAGACCGAAACCTTCGATGATCGGTTCTTCCGTCAATACCACACCTTCCTAGCTCCCTTGATGAGAAGCATGATGAATATCGGACCACCGATAATCGCCGTGATGACTCCCACGTGCATGGTGTCGGAGGCCATCTTCGCAATCAGATCGCAGATCACCAGCACTGCAGCCCCCACGGCCGCGGAACACGGAAGAAGACGTTTGAGATTGGAACCCACCAGGATCCTGGCGATATGCGGAGCGACGAGTCCCATGAATCCGATGGTACCGCAGTAACCGACGATCACTGCGGTCATTATCGCTATGACCACGAGACACACCATGCGCACCAGTCTGGTGCGCACACCCATGGATTTCGCACTGTTCTCACCCGCGGTCATCATCGTGACCTGATGGCTGAGCACCCAAAGCAGGATGATACCTATGAGGGTGGAACCCGCGATTATCCAGATATTGTCCCACCTGGCAGATCCGACCGTTCCGACGTTCCACATGTACAGCGATTCCACCGCCTCAGGGTCCGCATACAGGGTCATGAGCGAGGTGGCTGCCCTGAACACGTACATGACGGCGATTCCTGCCAGGATCATGGTGGTCGGGGTGATCGAACGCCTTTGAGAAATCGCCAGGATGGCGAATGTCGGGACCAGTGCCAGGATAGATGCGTTGATCGTGAGTCCCAGATTATAATCGTCGACCGGGATGATGGATATCCCGAGCATGATGTACAATGCCGCACCGAACGATGCTCCCGACGCCACACCGGTCGTGTACGGTTCGGCAAGGGGGTTGCGCAGAAGCGACTGCATCACGACTCCGGCGACTGCCAGACCCGCACCGGCCACGACTCCGAGTATGGCCCGGGGGACGTACATCTCCCATACGATGAGATTCTCGTAATAGTCGGGATACGTGTCTCCTCCGAGATGCACAGACAGGATGTCCCACGTTACCGAAGGATTGAGCGTGGAGAATCTGGAACAGAATATCGATACCGCTGCGACGGCCACTGCCACCACCGCAAGGGCCGTTGCCAGAATGTATCTGCGCCGGATCCCCGCACGGTATTCGGTCTCCAGAGGGCTGCACTCATCCATCAGAAACCCTCTCCGTACTTCTGCTTCCTGCGGACGATCATGTAGAGGAACAGCGGCGCACCGATGATGGACACGATAAGTCCGACACGCAGCTCCATCTCCGTGTAACCGTACATGTTCGGAAGCCTGGATAACAGGTCAGCCAACAGCATGAATGCCGCGCCGGACACCATGGAGGCGGGGATAAGATAGCGGTTATCGCCGCCGGTGACCATGCGCACGATGTGCGGAGCCACCAATCCGACGAAACCGATGATGCCCACGAAACTCACCAGAGCGGCCACGGTGACGGACACCACTATCATGCATATCGTACGGAAGGTATCGACGTCCAGTCCCAGACTGGAGGCACTGTCATCGCCTAGTGCCAGCAGGTTGAGTTTATTGCTCACGAAGATTAGGAAAGCACCGCATACCGCGGTCACGATGAACGGTATCCTGCAGTCGTTCCAGGATACACCGTTGAAGTTACCGATCTGCCACAGATAAGCCTCTTTCAGGGTCTCTGCATCGGTTGTTACCATTATCGCGGTCTCCAGACCGCTGAATATGTAGGATAAAGCAACACCCACCAGAATGGTCGTAGCCGGACTCATGTTGACGAAACGCGAGAGGAGGATGATGACCACGGCAGGAATCATTCCGCCCAGGAAGGCATTGGATACCAGACCGATAGACGAATTGAACATGGAAAACGAATATCCGACGACGATGGCTGCCACTGCTCCGAAACACGCTCCGTCGGAGATACCGACTGTGTAAGGATCGGCGAGCGGGTTCTTCATAAGAGCCTGCATGGTGACTCCGCAGGCAGCGAGTCCCATACCGACGATGATCGCCATGCAGATACGCGGGAGACGGAAGTTCCACAGATTGTAATCCGCCACCCATGATTCGAGATCGGTGGTACGGTCGTAGGTCTTTCCGGCCAGGTGATCGATTATGTATCTGTAGCTTTCGACGAACCCTACACCCACATCATTCTGGGACAGGGATACGCCTGCGATTATGATTACAACACAGATGATCCCGAAAATCAGGAGCAGCTTACGGAAGGTATAACGCCCGTACGCCAGCTCTATCTCGCTCTTCTGCTCGTCACTGACCATCGGAAACCTCTTTGGATATCTCGGGAACGGATGTGCTGGAACATGCGTCTTCGCAATGAACGGAAGCTTCGATCTCCCCCTCGCATCCGCAGTTCTCGAACGATGGGTCCTTGATGATCATGAACGGACGTCCCTCGGACTGGATGACCTCGGATTCCACGCCGTATACCTCGCGGATATTCTCGGCGGTTATGATCTCCTCGGGAGTCCCGACGGCGAACACCTTCCCTTTGGAAAGCATGATGATATTGTCGGAATACTTGGCCGCCAGATTCAGATCGTGACTTATCATTACCACCATGACGCCCTTGCGTACGGACAGGGTCTTGAGAAGACGCGTGACCTCCATCTGGTGTCTTATGTCGAGATTCGCCGTTGGTTCGTCCAGAAGGAGGATCTGGGGTTCCTGGGCCAGTCCCCTGGCGAGCATGACACGCTGATGCTGTCCTGCTGAAAGCTCGTTGAAGTTGCGCATAGCCAGCGGCTTGATGTCCATGAGCTCCATGGCCTCTTCGACGACCACCATGTCATCGTGAAGGGACTTCCATTTCCTGTGCGGATTACGTCCCATGAGGATCGTATCCACCACTGTCATCGGGAACGTGTCTGTGGCAGCATAGGGGACATATCCCACTACCTTGGCCAGTTCCTTGGCGCCGTATTCCGTCACGGGTTTTTCGTCGACCAGAACAGTACCCTTGGTGGGTTGGAGGATCCGGTCGATACAGTGTATCAGAGTGGATTTCCCGACACCGTTGGGTCCGATGATGGAGACCAGCTGCGGCTTCCTGATACTGATATTGATCCCATTGAGAACGATGGCCTCCTGGGAGTAGGAATACTCCAGGTCCTGAATGTCCACTTGCACCATGTTATCAAAATGGAAGAAAGGGGATTTCTCCCCCGGTTTGTACTCACTTGGCTCCGTTGCACTTGCACTTGGCAATGCAGGACTGGTCTCCGGCGGAAACGGTGATGTTCACAACCTCTGCAGTCGTATCATCGACACGCTTGAGGACGACGGTCACCTTTCCGTCACACTCGTCGAAACTGACGACCTTCACGATGGAGTCGTTGCTGCTGGTGACGGCCAGGTCATCAATGTTGGCTGCTTCGGGTGCGACAGTGAAGACGAACTCGTAATCGTAGGATGAGGTGCCCCTCATGGTCTTGTAGTCCTGGACCACACCTTTCGATACGGTCTGGCCTTCCGTCCAGGTGATTCCGGTAACAGCTTTGTCACTGACAGTAACGACACATGTGTCCGAGACGTCGCCCACGGATGCAGTAATGGTTGCGATACCAATGGCCTTGGCGATGACGACCCCATCTCCTACCGCCACGATACTGTCGTCGCTGCTGGTCAGAGAGAAGCTGTCGATGCTTGCGTTGGAAGGAGTGATGGTGTATGTCAGGGTGGCTTTGCCATCTTTTCCGAGAGATACTGTATCTTTGGAGAGCTGGATCTCGGTGGCCTTTACATCCTGGACGGTGACGGTACAGGTATCGGTGGCATCACCGATCGAAATAGTGATGGTGGCGATACCGGCAGCCAGTGCGGTGATCTTTCCGAGCGAGACCGTGGCAACAGAGGTGTTGTCAGAGGTCCAGATAGGAGTGGTGTCGGTAGCACCGTCGTTAATGGTGTATGTAAGCTGGGCACTGTTACTGAGTCCGAGAGTCAGAGATTCCTCGGAAAGGGTCACGGATTTAGCGGGCACGTATCCGGATCCCTCCTTGAATGACCACATGACGGTGTGATCGGCGGCCTTCCAATCCTTCAGATCAGTGAATGAATCGACGAAATCCTGGAAGACGGTTGCTCCGTATCCTTTGCCGACACTGTCGGTGTACATGACCTCGGCCATGTATGCCAGCCTGGCGGGCAGAGGGATGAGTCCGTTGAGGAGGTAGTAGCCTCCGTTCTTGAACATAGTGGTCTCGGAGAAGTAAGCAGAATACTCCTTGAGATTGTCCTTGATAGTCTCCGCATCCATATCGAGGCTGTGACCTCCCATGGACTTGAAGTGGATCATGTAATTGGCATTGTATTTGGACTCGTACAGCCAGGTGTCTCCGTTGCTGGGGTTGAACTTCTTGGTGCTGGTGGTCCAGTCAGCAATGTTCTTACCGCCGGCGAGGACAGTGGCCGCATAGTAGTCGGAGGGAGTTCCGCTGACGGAATTACTCATAACGACACTGAGAACGGTGGCGGTACCGAACTTGCTGCCGGTCTTGTTCTTGATGGTGTCGGTGACATCCTCGACCAGATCGATGTAGTTGGCAGCCTTGTCGGACTTCTGAACGAGGATTCCGATGGTGGCCACGGACTGGAGACTGGTGGTTGCGCTGTCAAAGTTGAACTGGAGGACCTTTGCTCCGATCGAATCATAGAACGACCTGGCGGCATCTCCGTTGTAACCGCCCATTCCGCTCTCCTCGAGGATGGCGGCCTGGAACGTGGTCTTAGACAGATCGGAGATGTCTTGCTCAGTGGCATTGGAGGTCAGGCGGGGGATCTTTCCGGAAAATCCATCCGCATTGGTGACAGACATGAGCTCTTTGTCGATATCGTTGAGGTAGGTATCGTTGGTAGCAAGACAGACGATGTTGTCCTGCAGATCGAGGACATTGGCAACGGTACGTCCGTTTACCTGTCCGAAAAAGAAGATACTCTTCAGGGGGAAGGGCACTGTGACGACATTCTTCAGGGCATCGATGACCTTGACAGTGGCATCGGCAGGCTGGGTTCCGTCCACAAGGGACTTGACAAAGTCATAGTCGGCCTGTTCGACGGTTCCGTTGTTGTCAGCGTCTGCCAGGGGATAATCCTTCAGGAGGCTGGGGGTGTCCATCACCTTTTTGATGATATTCAAATCCGCGTCGCTGAATTTGGTATCTCCGTCGGCATTACCGTAGACGAGACCGTATGAACCGGCCACATCGGCGGCTTTTTCGTTACTGCTGCCGTTGTTATTGGAGAGGACCACAAAGGCTCCTGCTCCTGCGGCAACCACTACGATTGCCACGACGGCGATTATCAGGGATTTTGATGACATAATATCCAACTGACAATACATCCAATAGTTTATAAATTTAGGCATCACTAAAAATAACTATTACGGCTGTTTAAAAGTTTTAGTTATGCCTAAATTATAAATCCAATACCGAAACAATATTATTTTCAAAAACATCAATTGATTTCGGTGGAAAAAGGGGAAAAATATCGCCTTCGAAAGGTAGCTGCACTCTGATCATCGAGATGGAAAATATGCACTATACTTGCATCATCCATCAACAAAAATGTATTTTTTTGTAATTTTATTTAAATATGAAATCGTCCGAATTTTGGCAAATAAGGTATTTTTATGTTATGATTCCCGTAAGAACGGACCGTCCTCCAGGAACCAGAATAGGAGATTTGACCTCGCTCCAGGGGTCAAAACTTTATAGGCGCTGCCAGATATTTAGGTATGGCAAAACTTAAACTCAAGATTGAAGGAATGGCCTGTGAAAAGTGCGTCGCAAAGGTAGAGGAGGCTCTGAAGAACAAGGGCGTCTCCGACCTCCACGTCAAGATAGGCTCCGCCTCATGCACCTACGATGAGTCCTCGGTCTCCGAGGAACAGCTCGTCGAGGCCGTGGTGGACGCAGGGTTCCCCGCCAAGGTCAAGAAGGGCCTGTTCTGATATGAGCGAACAGAAGGAGACGTTCCGCATCGGCGGCATGTCATGCGCCGCCTGTGCGGTGAAAATCGAGACGTTCACCAAGAAGCTCCCCGGCGTCACCGACAGCGTGGCCAATTTCGGCAACAACACTGCCACAATCACCTACGATGATGAGAGATCCTCCCGTGAGGAGGTCGTCAAGGCCATCGTCAAGGCCGGCTACACGGTCATCGAGGGAGATACCACCGAAGCTGACCGCAGGGAAGCCAGGGAAAGGAAGATCAATCTCGCCATCGCGATGGTCTTCGCCATCCCCCTCACGATCTACGCGATGGTGGGCATGCTCACCGACATAAACGTCCCCTTCGAACACGACAACAACCACATCACCTACGCCGTCATTCAGATGGTGTTGTGCATCCCGGTCCTGTGGTCGGGAAGGAGATTCTACATCCGCGGGATACCCGCACTCCTGCGCAGAAGTCCGAACATGGACACTCTCGTGGCCCTCGGAACAGGTATCGGATTCTGCTACAGTCTTTACCTTCTGGGTATGATGATTTCGGTCAACGAACCCGAAGCCAACATGGACTACATGATGCATCTTGCCTTCGATTCCGCGGCCATGATTATCGCCTTCGTCTCCATCGGGAAGTACCTGGAGGCCATGGGCAAGGTCAAGACCAACGATGCGGTCAGCGAACTGCTGAAGAAGGAACCGCAGGAGGCCTCCGTCATCCGCGACGGGAAGGAAACCAGGATCCCTGTATCGGAGATAGCGATCGGCGATACGGTCCTGGTGAGGGCGGGCGAGAGCATCCCGGTAGACGGGGTCATCACGGAAGGCGACTCCGATATCGATGAGTCCATGCTCACCGGCGAGAGCATCCCCGTGATGAAGAAAACCGGAGACACGGTATACACTGCTACCGTCAACGGCTCCGGCAGCCTCCGCATCAGGACGCAACAGACCGGCAAGAACACCCTTCTGCATCAGATAATAACAATGATCGAAGGTGCACAGGGCACCAAAGCCCCCATCGCACGCATGGCAGACAAGGTCGCAGGAGTATTCGTCCCTGCGGTGCTCCTCATCGCTGCGGTGTGCTGTGCGGCATGGTTCCTTTCCGGCAGGAGTGTGTCGTTCTCCATCACGGTCATGGTGTCCGTGCTGGTGATCTCCTGTCCCTGCGCCCTCGGACTGGCGACTCCTCTGGCGATCATAGTGGGCACCGGCAATGCGGCGAGACAGGGCATCCTGTTCAAGAACGCCGCCACCCTGGAGGCCGCGGGGAACATAGACCTGGTGGTCCTCGACAAGACGGGAACTATCACCGAAGGCCATCCGGAAGTGACCGATATTGTTCCGCTGAATATGACCGAAAACGAACTGCTGGCACTTACGGCTTCGGCAGAGTTCGGATCGCAGCACCCCATCGCCAAGGCCATCGTCAGAAGCGCTGAGGAAAGGGGCATGGAAATCGCATCTGTATCCGGATTCGACACCGTGGTCGGAAAGGGAATTGTCTGCACCGTGAACGGCAGGAAGGTCGCAGTGGGCAATGCATCCCTTATGGAGGAAGTCGGCACGGACATCTCCGCCGCTGCTGAACACTACAATTCGCTCACCGCAGAGGCCAAGACCTGCATGTTCGTCTCTGCGGACGGAACCATCGCAGGAATCGTGGCGGTAGCTGACCCGCTCAGACCCACCTCATCAGAGGCTGTTTCACTCATCAAATCGATGGGTGCCATGCCGGTCATGGTGACCGGGGACAACAGACAGACCGCGGAGGCCGTGGCACACGCCGTCGGTATCAATGAAGTCAAGTCCGAAGTCCTTCCCCAGGACAAGCTGGCTATCGTGAAGAAATACCAGATTATGCAGAAGACCGTGGCCATGGCCGGAGACGGGATAAACGATGCCCCCGCACTGACCCAGGCCAACGTAGGCATGGCAGTGGGTTCCGGCACAGACATCGCCATAGGCGCGGCGGACGTGGTCCTCATGAACAGCGATCCGAGATCGGTGCCTGTCGCCATGGACATCGGCAGGAAGACGGTCACCAACATCCGTCAGAATCTATTCCTTGCCTTCGTTTACAATGCGATATGTATACCCATCGCAGCAGGACTCCCGTACCTTCTGGGTATGGGGGAATTCAGCCACATGCCCATGCTGGCGGCCGCGGCCATGTCCTGCTCCTCGGTATCGGTTACCCTCAACGCTCTGAGGATGCGCGGATACAGACCGGCGTTCGCGAATCAGTGAACGGGACGCAGCGATTTCACGCGGAGCGTTCCGTCGTTACGCTTCCATTCCTTCTCAGCCTCGGCGATCTCGAAACCATGGGAAAAACCGGGAATATACAGAGTCATCGACTCGTATTCCCCTCCCTCGCCCATGATGCTGATGCCGTACTTCGACCTGAGTGCCTTCAGATCCTTCAGGGTGTCATGGTTGATTGGGCGCCCCAGCCATGATTCGTCGAATCCCTCGGCATAGCATCCCACGATCACGGCTCTGATGCCTGAGTCGATGATCTGCTCCATGAGCATGTCCTGATCCTTCCTCCACATAGGTGATATGACCTTAAGACCCAGATCTCCGCAGACGAGGTTCATCCTATCCCACTGGTAATCGGACCATACGGCTCCGGTGACGACTCCGTCGATGTCCAATCCCTCGAGGGCCCTGCGGAGTCCCTCCATATCGCTGTCCTCTTCGCCGGTGCTGCTGCCGAGGATTACTTCCTTGCCCATGGCCTCCGCCAGAGTCGGGACGACGTTGAGGTTGGGGGTGTGGAAGATCCATGAAGCCCGGTCCTGGGGGACGATGTTCACCAGATACGGCACCTCGTGGCCGCTCTGCTCCGCGACATACAGTGAAAACGACGAATCCTTGCCGCCGGAGTACAGTGAGGCCAAACGCATGTTACCTTATCTGGCGCTACATTAAAGTAAATTTTCGTTAATGGGGGTTTGGTGAGACTTGATGGCAGAGGTAGACCAGAACGAGATGAAGAGGATTGCAGCGGAGAAAGCGGTCGAGACTTTTGTGAAGGACGGCATGACCGTCGGACTCGGAACCGGCTCCACAGCATATTACGTCATCCTCAAGGTCGCCGAGCTCGTCAAGAAAGGTTACAAGCTGAAATGCGTCGCCACCTCGGTCGCATCCGAGAATCTGGCACTAGAGAACGGCATCCCCATCGTAGACCTCAACGACGTCGACCATGTAGATGTCACCATCGACGGTGCGGACGAGGTCGATCCCAAGATGAACCTCATCAAGGGTCTCGGAGGAGCACTCCTCAGGGAGAAGATCGTGGCCGCCGCCTCTGTGGAGGAGATAATCGTCGTGGACGAGAGCAAGCTGGTCGAGAAGATCGGTACCAGGTGCTCCCTGCCCGTGGAGGTCCTCCCCTTCGGACACCTCAAAACCGCCTACGGACTGAAGAGGCAGGGCTGCGAGCCCGTCCTGAGGATGAAGGGCAGCGAACCGTTCGTCACCGACGGGGGCAACCTGATCTACGACTGCCGCTTCGAAGGCGGTATCGATTACCTCTCATTCAAGGAGTCCGCCCTGGACGCCATCCCCGGTGTCGTGGAATGCGGTCTCTTCATCAACATGGTGAGGGCCGTCGTCATCGCCCACAAGGACGGGTCCGTAGAGATTCGCGAGTGAAACCGCTGGACAGTACCGTCCAGATGCCTTTCTATTCCTTTATTATAGGAATAAAGGTAGGCGAACTTTAAATAGAACCTGCGTATAAGCGCACTCTGCATTAGCGTTTCATTAGGTGATTACAATGAAAATGCCGAGAACTATCAAAACATACTGCCCCTTCTGTGCGGCACACACCAGCCACGCAGTCGAGAGGGTAAAGAAGAAGAAAGCAAGCGAGCTCAAATGGGGTCAGAGGAGATTCAGGGAAGTCACCTCCGGATACGGAGGTTTCCCCAGGCCTAAGCCCGAGGGACGTGAGAAGCCCACCAAGAGGGTCAACATCAGGTTCAGGTGCGAACAGTGCAAGAAGGCACACCTCACCACCTGCATCAGGGCCAAGAAATTCGAGCTCACGGAGTGATTCCAATGGTTAACAACTTTGTCAAAGTCAAATGCCCCGACTGCGGAAACGAGCAGATCGTCTTCAAGAGGGCAGCAACCAAAGTACTTTGCCACGTTTGCGGATCCGTCCTCGTTACTCCCAAGGGAGGAAACGGAGAGATCAGCGGCGAAGTGCTTGAGGTGGTTGGCTGATGTCCAGGGCCAGGGGCTTCCCCGAGAATGGAGAACTTGTCGTCTGCACCGTCACCTCGGTGAAGAACTTTGGTGCGTTCGTCACTCTCGACGAATACGACAACAAGGAAGGATTCATTCACGTTAGGGATGTTGCCACTGGCTGGGTTAAATACATCAGAGACTACATCAGAGAAGGACAGAAAATCGTCTGTAAGGTTCTCGGCGTCGACTCTCAGAAAGGTCACATCGACCTTTCTCTGAAGTCCGTCAACGATCACCAGAAAAGAGAGAGAATCCAGCAGTGGAAGAACGAGAACAAGGCAGAAAAGCTCCTTGAGATCGTCGCCCAGAGGCTTTCTACCAGCGTCGATGACGCCTACGACCTCTTCGGCAACACCCTGCTGGAGGACTACGGGACCCTCTACGATGCCTTCGAAAGCGTCGTAGCGGACCCCGAATCGTTCAAGGAAGACTACGAGGGCGACTGGATTGTCACCTTCATCGAAGTCGCCCAGGAGAACATAACCCTCCCTGCAGTGCAGATCGAGGGTACCCTCGAGATGACCTCCTCCGCCCCCAACGGCGTCGAGCTCATCAGGAAGGCACTCCTTGCCGGAATCGAGGCCGCCGACGGTGCAGATGCAAAGATCACCAGCGTCGGTTCCCCCAGATACAGGATCGTAGTCAACGCTGCGGAGTACAAGACCGCCGAGGACATCCTCAAAAGGGTGTCCGCCACCGCCATCAAGAGTCTCGAAGACGACGGCGGGGTCGCGGTCCTGAAGCGCGAGAGCAAGTGAGATGAACTCTCAGCTGCGCAAATGTCCCAGATGCGGACGTTACACACTTTTTGATACCTGCGCGCAGTGCTCCGAGAAAACCGTTTCGCCGATACCCCCGAGGTATTCCCCCGAGGATCTGTACGGCAAATACCGCCGTATCGCCATCAAACAGGAGTATGGAGAGAATGGAAAGTATCGTAAAGTATGATTACAAACCCGTTCTGAAGGACCCCATCCTCATCGAGGCCCTGCCCGGGATCGGCAACGTCGGAAAAGTGGCCGGAGACCATCTGGCACAGTTACTGAAAGCGGAGAGATTCGCTGTCATTTATTCCATGAACTTCCCCGCCCAGGTGATCCCCGGCGAGGACAATGTCGTTAAGATGGCGTGCAACGAACTGTGGCATGCCAAGACCCCTTCCGGTCAGGATCTGGTTTTCCTGAAAGGAGATTATCAGGGTTCCACACCCGAAGGACAGTTCATCCTGGCCCAGGACATGCTGGAGATTATGATGTCCTACGGAGTATCCCGCATCATCACTCTGGGCGGATTCGGCACCGGCCAGATTGTGAAGGAACGCCATGTGTACGGCGCGGTTTCCAGGATAGAACTCAAGGATGAACTCACGGACTGCGGAGTCACCTTCCTGCCCGGAGAACCCCGCGCAGGCATAGTCGGTGCCGCGGGACTGCTCATCGGACTCGGACAGATGAACGGCATCGACTCCTTCTGCCTCATGGGGGAGACGTCCGGATTCTTCATCGACCACGGAAGTGCGATAGAGATACTGAAGGTCCTGGGGAAGATGTTCGGTATCGAAGACCTCGACCTGAAGGACCTGGAAGCAGAGTCCCAGAAGCTCGCGGAACTTACCGACAAAGCAGCCGAGCAGATGGTCGAGAAGACCACCGATTTGGGCTATATCGGATGAGGAAAACCGCCTCGCCCATAGCTATTTATATCGTTGACCTATCCTCCAAATAATCCCCACTTAGCTCAGACTGGCTAGAGCGGCTGACTGTAGAGTGTTCTCGGAGAGATCCGATACAGCCGCTGAAATCAGCAGGTCCCCTGTTCAAATCAGGGAGTGGGGACCATTATTATCCAGCATCTCCGGAAAAATCAAAGTAAGGTTCCGTGTCGAAAATTTGCACGGTACCACCTGCGAACCCCCTCCGAGATGCATACCTCCGCTTCCTTTGGAAGCCCCCGGATTCGGGGTTACCATAAAAATTGTTGATTCAGTCTTCGGAGGCAATTTACCATGATTCCCTCCGATGCGTTCATGGACCTGATAGCCATCGGATACCGTGTCGAGTACGGGTACCTCTTCTTCGACAGATACCGCTACGGAAGGATATCCGAGGATGCACTGCTCACCGAAGGTGATCCTTCCATTCCCATCCCGTGGACGGAGATAGCCGGGTTCGAGGATACCGACCAGGGTTCCTTCGGACACAACCTCAGTATCATCAGACCCGACGGTACCAGAATGGAACTGAAACGTTCCGAACTGCCTGCCGCCGAGAAATACTCGGGACTGAGACCGAATCCGAACGGACATGGATTCCTGATGCCATACAGCATATCTGACCTGATGAATGCCTGGAGGTACGTCTTCCCTGACTTCAGGGAGAAATGCTGGAAGGAGATCACGACAAACTACATCATGATGGATCTATCCCTCATCGGAGAAAAGGGACTAAAGAGCCTCGACGATCCTATGATCACACGCATCGCAGCGTTCGTTCAGGACAAACTGACGAAACTGGGATGTACCGGAAGGCATCCGGGGAAGGACATCATCAGGGATGTCTTCATAGCTGAAGCGGAGCTCAACTCCAGGAACGCTTTCCTGGACATGATGCGCACCCATTTCTGGGACAAGCAACCCCGTTTGGACAGATTATTCATCGATGTCTTCGGCGCAAGGATGCGCGGACTGTCCCCGGAGGATTCCGAGACCGTGCTGAAGGATGTGTGCAAATGCTGGTTCCTCGGAGCCGTAGCACGTCAGCACAAGGCAATTCAACTCGACATCATCCCCATCATGATCGGAGCCACGGGAACGAGGAAGTCCTCCGCAGTCAGATGGATGGCCACTTGCGATGAATTCTACAGGGATCCGCTCGATATCAGCGAGAAGAGATTTGTCGAAGATACGAAGGGCGGACTCATAATCGAACTGGCGGAGATGAAGGCCACCAAGGGCATGGACAATGATTACCTGAAGGGATTCATCTCCAGAGCATCCGACCACATCAGGCTGCCGTACGACAGGTGTGCCAGCGAGAACATCAGAAGATTCGTGATCATCGGTACGACAAATGAAGCGGAGTTCCTATCGGATCCGACCGGAAACAGGAGATACTTCCCATTCGAAGTGAGTCCGGAAAGAGCGGTCGTAGGATTCGGCGAGAATGGGTTCAGGTCCTCCGAAGCGAAGGAATACATCCTCCAAGTATGGGCGGAAGCCTATCACAGATACATGTCCAAGGAAGGCTGGGAACTCGATCCGAGAACGGTACAGCTGGCCAAGGAGGCTCAGGAGGCCTCTACCATCAACAATCCGAACGTCGATATGCTGTCCGAACTGCTGGATGAACTTTATCCTCTTCCAGGCGAAAGGGTCTGCAGAAAAGATCTGGAACATATTCTGATAACGAACTCGATGGCATACGGGGAAGAGGCTGCCGAAGCTGCAGACATTTGGATGAGGACACCGCATCCCGAATGGAGCGGGATCGATGTCAATAGGATCAACGCCGATGGACGCAGGGAATGGCTGAAGAAAAGCACAACCGTCCAAAGATGCAGGGAGAGACTGCATCCACCAGGATACAAGGCACCGGCCCTGACCCACAGGTTGGGCGAGTGATGTTACACTGTTACAGTGTTACACCGAATTCATACGCACGCGCATGTATGCATGCTCAAATCATATAATCACTGTAACAAGTGTAACAGTGTAACAAGTAAGAGAATGACTAAAAAATTCCGAAACCCACTCGAAAAACCACTTCACCAGGACAGAGTATACACAAAAACGGAACCTCATCCGATGAATGAGTCGTCCGGGAGTGCAATTGATGTATACTCCGCCTCTGTGTACCTCTTTTCGATTACCGATTCCGACGTGAAGATGGTAACCTCACATGCCGTTTCTGAGCGATGCTGTCACCGACAGACTCGAAAAACTGCTCGTATTTCGGGGAGACAAGATAGATATATACGCGCGCGAGGGGTGTTTCGGTGGTGGAGGATTTACTCTCCGCCGGTTTTGATACGTTTGTAACGATCGGGGTTGGTCTCGGACTTATCTGCTGACCAAACGTACCCCAGCTGCTCGGATTTCCTCCTCAGGGTGGTCGCCGGTATGCCGAAGGCCCTGGATATCGATTCGTCCGTTAGTCCCATAGACTTGATCTTCGCCGCCGCGGTCACCAGGATATCCTCCGAGCTCTTCGCCCCCTCCGATTCGATCTCCTTCATGTCGCGGTAGAATCCTCTGATGGCATCGACCATCTCGTAACTGGAGACGTTGCCCGTGGCAGAGATGAAGGCCTTGAAATCGAATCCGTCCCCGACGGAGAACTCCGCCGAGGCCTTGTGGTCATAACAGAACTCCCCCTCCTTCAGTTTCTCCGGAGGAGCGGTCCAGGAAAGACGTGGTACCCACATGCCCACTGGGTCCTCCTTCGCGCTGTACTGCATGAATATCGCATCGCGGGGATCCCTTTTCGAATGGAGTCTGTTGATTACCGCTTTGGCTTGTTTCTCATCCTTCATCCACATGATGTTGACGTTGCCGGCGACCTCCTCATCGTCTATGAAATACCTGAATGCAGGCCCCATGTTCTTGACAACAGGTGATAAGAGCCAGACTGCGATATTGAACTTCCTTATGATGCCCATGAACGTCTTCATGGAGGTCACGGTGGCGGTACCGTTGTGCTCCCCGAGAAGAAAGTTCTGGGCCTCGTCGAGGATTAGGAGGAGATTCTCTCCTTTCTCCAGAACATCGGCGGCTATCGGGAAGAGTTCCTTCATCGATATTATGTGATGCACTCCTTTCGGATAGTCGGTAACGAATCTGTTCCCCTCCTTCCTCAGGAAGATCACATTGGTGGCGATCCTCCATCTGCCGAGTTCGGGATACTTCCCGCTGACCAGCATCTGTCCGAATGAGATCGCGGCATGGGTCTTTCCGCCTCCCCTGCGGCCGGAAGTCACCATGAGAGAGCCCGGTTTGAAAGCCATCTGATAGTACTCAAGAGCGGGATCCACTTTGGGTTTGGGCGCTTCGGTCTTCTTCGCTGCCTTTTCCCTCCACTCGGCCATCTCTGCACGGCCTTCGGGTGTGTTGCAGTGTGCCAGTATCGCTCTCGATATCGAGGATTTGGTGTAATCCCTCCCCTCCTGCCTGTGACGGCGTTTCGAACGATAATCATTCATCGAAAACCGCATCCTCTATCTCTTCGCAGCAATCCAGATCCAGCATCTCCTCCAGCAGCCCGGTCGTGAGGAGGAGCGAGGTTATCTGTCCGATGCATCTCGCATAGGCCAATTGGCTTATGGGGGCCCTCTTGGGAATCGAGCCTTCCGGGATTACGTTCACCGTCCTTCCCAGACAGTACCCGATGTACGCCTGCAGATTGAGCAGATCGTCGGAATAACGTTCCCCGTATTCCATGCAGGACAGGCACTCCCGGTAGTGGTACTTCAGTTCCCTGATGTCCAACTCCCTTTCGGAGGGCGTCCTTTTCTTTGCGTCTCCCTTGGAAGTATACGCGATTTCATCTTCTGCGCGTACCCCTATATCCGTCTTGTTCTTGCCAGAAATCTTTTTCTCGGACATAACTGGATAGAACGCGTTATGCGTTGATAACCTGTTTCCCAGTATACGGGAAAGGTCGGGTTTTTGCCCGATTTCCGCCGTTTTGTGACAGAGGTATACCTGGAGTATACCTATTCAGGAAATGGCCGAAATGCTCCGAAACGCTCGTTTTTTACTGGCTAAAAAAATGTGGAATTTTTCATTGGATGGTTAGTCGATAATCTATCGCGAGTTTTATTATATTCTAATAAGACGAATATACCATCCAGTTGGAGCATTGGTCCATGAACAAGACTGTCCCGGTTGTGATCGTTGTCGCCGTAGCTTTGGTAGCGGCAGGTGTGGGAGCCTACGTGCTGATGAACAACGGTTCGTCGGACGATTACTACACGCCCATTGATGCAGAGAACACCCCGCCTTCGCAGTGGTCCTATTTCGGAGGGGATGTGGGGAGCTTTGGAGTGACCGATGCCAAGACCCCTATAACAAAGGATGACATGAAATTGGCGTGGAAATTCGACAAGGCGAAACTCGACCAGGCGGGAGGTACATGGGAAGTACCGAGTTCGTCGATCTGCGTTGAGGACAGCGTGTTCTTCTACAGCGGGATGGAAAAGACCCTCTACCGCTGCTCCGTATCCACGGGGAAAGAGATCGCCACCGCGAAATGCGAATCCTCCTCCGTATACAACATGGCTCTGGCCTACGGTGACGGCAAGGTCTTCATCTGTGCTTATGACAAATCTAATTACGCCACCGTGCTCCACGCGTTCGACGCGAACACGCTGGAACATCTCTTCCAGAGCGTCCCGGTATCCTCCGACGAGGTCCAGGGGACCATAACCTACAACGACGGCAAGGTCTACTTCGGAACGTACAGCGGGGATTATGCCTGCTTCCTCACAACCGATACCGATAAGGACAGGTCCGACGAGACCGTCAAACCCCTCTGGCTGCTGAAATCGGACGGGTGGTACAACGCCACGCCGGCCTTCTTCGACGACAGAATCGTCATTGTCCAGCGTGGATTCGACGACGGCGGTGCGACCGCATATCTCATCGATTCCGATACGGGCGTCGTTCTCGATACCATAAAATTCGACAGGGAGTACTCCTCGTCCGGTGCTACGGCATACGAGGGAAGGGTCTACATCCCTCTCAGCAGGGTCATCGACAGGACAATCGACCAGCCGAAGGCGGAGACCCCAAAACATCTGATAATCTACTCCTACGAGGTCAAGGATTCTGGATTCGACAAGACCTCGGTGAAGTCCTGGGAATCGAACTGCGCCGAGGGCAGCACCCAATCCATACCCGTCATCTGGAACGACACCATCTACATCGGAGGCGGAGGCCTCACAACCGGTTCCGATGAACCGTTCTGGATCGTCGATATCGCAGATGACGGGACAATGTCCACGCGCGCCAGCTTCCCTGACATCAAGACCAAGGGAACGGCGGCCATAACCACTGCATACGCCACCAAAGAGAACGGATATGCCGTTTACATCTATCTGATGGAATACGGCCATGTCCAGCCCGGGGAGGACATACTTAGCACCAAGGGGTATGCTGATATATTCGTGATAAAGGACTCCAAGACCGAAGGTGCCAGTGTTGCGTTCACCATAAGGCCGGAACCCGAACAGTTCTGCTTCCAGAGCTTCAGCATATCCAAGGACGGATATCTCCTCATCAAGAACGACTCCACGCTCTTCTGCTACCAACCCGGATCAGAATACACTGCATCCGATGTCAGTTCCGCGATCTCCAGGTTCGTATCGATGAACGAGGAAGGGAATGCGAATTACACGGATTATCTCAGAATCAAAGCGAGATACGATGCACTGGACCAGAGCGGGAAGGAAGCGGTCGGCAACTACGCCGATTTGGAAGGGGCGTGCGTCTCCCTCACTCTGAAGACGGCATCTGGGGACAAGGTCCTGACCGTACCCAAGGGTAGTCTGGTGGATATCCCTGCGGTATCCGTCCCCAACGGCAAAATCATTACCGGCTGGGAGTCCGGCGGCTCCCCCTGGTGTTCCTTCAGGGATTGTGTGACCGCAAATACCGTGCTCACACCCGTCTATGCCGATGCATGTACGGTCAGAGCGGACCCGGACAACGGCGACCCCGCCACGACGCTGCAGGTGGCCAAGGGCTCGAAGCTGCCGTACATCGACGAACCCGTCCGTTCCGGATACAGATTCGACGGATGGATGACCGATTCGGAGGACATCTATCTCTCAGGCACCACGGTGGTGAACTCCGACCTCGACATGTTCGCCAAATGGGTCAAGATAATCACCCTCAAATTCGACACCGACGGCGGATCCGCCGTGAAGGGAACGTACAAGGTCGAACAGGGAAAGACCATAGGTAAACTCCCGACTACGCTAAAAGCTGGTTACTCGTTCGGCGGATGGTTCTACAACAGCGTGGAATACACCAAGGATTCCACTTACACGTACAATTATGCAGTGACGCTCAAAGCGCACTGGGTGGAGAACCCCGTCGTCACGAAGGACAACGGGAACGGGATCAGCATCACCGGACAGATGCCCAACGACGCCGTGCTGAGCGTCATGGATCCGCCCAGCACCACGGCCTCCTGCAAATCGGTCATCAACGAGTACAAGAAATCGCATCCGACTGACAACCCTGATAGCCTCAGGCTGTATCTCGTGGGCGACGGTGTGGATCCGTCCCTGACGTACACCGTGAGGATCGATGTTGGAACGGAACACAACGGAGAGACGTACGACGTCTGTTATTTCGATGAGACGAAGTCGGTCAAGGTCACAGGAACCGTTACCGACGGCAAACTGACTTTCGATGTCAAGGGCGATGACGAGAGCAGGGGCGAGATCTCGATCACCTTCGCCACCGATCCCACATTGGGGATCAAGGACAGGTTGTGATGGAAATGGAAGGGAAAACAAAGATCGCATTCATCGCCATAGTTGTCGTGGCCATGGTCGCGGCCGGCGGAGTCGGCGTATCGGTCCTCGTGGGGAACGACAACGGCTCGGAGGAGAGACCGACCTACAATGCCGAAGTCAACGTGAAGATCGATGATGAGTACAAATCCTTCAACGGCAGCGGAAAGACCGTGAAGGAGATCCTCGAGAGTGCCCTCGGAGAGGATGTGAAAGTGGGTGCCAACGGGAACGTTGCATCGTACAAGGAACAGAAGAACGACAGCAGCCACTCGTGGGTGGTGTTCAGGTTCCAGACACCCAACGGGTGGGTGAACGCAACAGACGACAATCTCGTGGAAGGCGCGACTCTGGCTCTTGAATTCTCGGA
The DNA here is from genome assembly GCA_001560915.1 of methanogenic archaeon ISO4-H5. NCBI lineage: Archaea > Methanobacteriati > Thermoplasmatota > Thermoplasmata > methanogenic archaeon ISO4-H5. The sequence goes on from CP014214.1 coordinate 1,617,434, forward strand.
GAAGATCACCGAGAACGGGAAGGTGTCCTACAGCAAGCCGACCCTCGCCGTGACCAAGACAGTGTGGTTCTTCATCCAGATTCCCGCACTCGACGACATCAAGGACTGCGTGGATTCCGGATCCTTCAAAGTAAGAGAGGATTCGAACGGCAACCCCCTGAAGAGCGTAGAGGACTGCTACAACGAACTGAAAGACTGGACGGTCAGCGCCGGACTCAGCAGCAACGACCTCAGAACCGGGTTCTGGATCAAGGGCACGGGATCGTACATGAACGAAGCCCTGGCCAACGGTCTGCACGAGACATTCTTCAAGGACGATGCCATGACCGTCGAGGACGACGGGGTCACCATCGACTACTGCATCAACGGAGAGGTCATGCACTCCTCCCTGAAGAAGAGCGATCTCTACGGCTGGTTCGTTGACTTCCTCGGATGGGGCGACACCCAGCTCAACAACGGCGACTGGACCTACTGGTCGCAATACACTTACAATCCCAACGCGAAGACCCTCGACGACGGACGCCAGTGGGAATACGACCAGTGGGCGCTGGGATTCTACGACATGGACCTGTACAAGTACGTCGCGCTCGTCCTCCAGACAACCGCCCAGAAGGACGGAGGGGAAATTGATGTGGACATCACCATCCCCACGCCATCGACGATACCCGAGGAGCTCAAAGCATGAAGGTGACCCGCACCAAGATCCTCCTGACCGTCACTGTGCTGCTAGCGGTAGCGGTGCTCACTCCAGCGATGGGACTGACCAATGCGGAGCGCGACGGAAGGAGCGGCGTGGTGCTGGACTTCGGATATTGGAATACCGAATGGGTCACGATGGACTTCGGCGACGGAATGAACGGATACCAGGCGCTGGAGAAGGCCTGCGAGCTGAAAGGGTTCACGGTCACGTACACCGACGATGCACACACACAGGTGTACTCGGTGAACGACCAATCCAACCTCCAGGGCAAAAAATGGGGCATGTACACGCTGAGCGGAGGGAACTGGGTCCCATGCGACGATCCCTCGGATATCTCCCTGGGAAAGAAGGACATAATAACTTGGGCGAGAGCGAGCGATGCAGGAGATATAGTTCCCGGCACGGACCAATCCGGATTCTCATACTACGGCTACGCGGACAACGGTTACTCGCTCAGGACGGGCGAGAAGCTGAAGGTCGTCTCCCTGGCCCCGTCGGTCACCGAGACCATATGCGCAGTGGGCGGGCTGGACTACATAGTCGGCACCGATCTTTACAGCAACTATCCCGAAGGTGTCACACAGGCGAAGAACGACGGGAAGATCAAGAACGTCGGCGGATACTCGGATCCGAACTACGAATGGATCGTGAAATTAGGACCGGATGTGGTGTTCTGCGAGGGCGGTACGGGAGAACATGTTGCCATGGCCGACAAGCTCCGCAAATCGGGCATAGACTGCGTCGTCACATACGACGTCACCAACGTGGAGAAACTGTACGACAACATCTGGATCGTCGCATCGGCGATGGGACTCAGCGGGAACGCCAACTCCGTGATATCGGCCTTCAGAGGGACGATCGATGCGGTCGCGGGAGTCATCGGATACCAGGCATCGGTCAGGACGTTCGTGGCCCTGTCGGCGGATCCTTCCCCGTGGACATCCGGTTCCGATACCTTCGCATCCGACATAATATCCAAGGTATCCGGCACCAACGTATTCGATTCCCAGTCATCATCATGGTTCATGGTATCGAAAGAGCAGATCCATTCCAAACAGCCTCAGGTGATCATCATAGTCCATTCCGGCGAGATTACCACGCAGGAGCAGTACGACCAGGTGATGGGGTGGATCGACCCCGTATGGCAGGAGACCCCCGCATACAGGAACGGAAACGTGTATCTATTCACTGGGAAGGCCGCGGACCTGCTGTCCAGACCCGGTCCGAGACTGTGCGAGGCGGCAGAACTCCTGGGAAAGGCCCTGCACCCGGACTCGTTCCTGCAGAGAGATCCTTTAGATTCCATCCCCAAGTACCTGGGGAACGACTACGACATCTATCTGACGTATCAGAGGGCGATAGCATGAAGAAGACCGCCATCATCATCCTGGTTCTCATGACCGCACTGGTGGTCGTCCCCGTCTCGTCGGCGGATTCGTCCGAGGATACCGTTCTGGTGGATTTCGGCAACGGTTCGTACAAATGGTATAGCAACAACGGCGGAGGCACCTTCAATGCCGTGCTGGATTCCTCCGTCGATGCAGGTACCGCGGATACGATCAGGAACGTCAGCACGTCGGATTGCAAATGGAGACTATTCGTATGGAACGGCAGCTGGGAGGATAAAGGCACCTCCCTCTCCGCTTCCTGCTCCGGCACGGTAGCGTACGGATACTATCCCGAAGGGTTCGCTCCCGTCTCCACCCCCGAATATAGGGATTCATGGACAACACTGGGCGGATCCTCGACGGCCTCCAACATATCGGTCTCGCACGGACAGAGGAATCCCAAGGTCCCCGTGGAATGGTACAACACCTACACCACGGGATACGTCGATTCAGGACTGGTCGTTGCCGGCAATATGCTGTACCACACAACAGGCGGAGTCTACGAGGGAGCGGGGGAAGATGCAGATGCCTGGGTCTATGCTCTCGACAGGTTCTCCGGTTCCGTCGTGTGGAAATACCACGGCGTCAAAGGGGCAGGATACGAGGTCACTACACCGCTGATCGTCGGCGACTACCTCATCGTCACGTTCACCTGCGGCGATGTGGTCTGTTTCGACCGCTTCACAGGAACCATAAAGGACAAGATGACTGTGGACAACACCCCGCCGTTGGACAGCGACGGCAACGTCGTCTGGAACGGAAGAACGTTCTACACCGGCGGAACAACGCCTGTGTATGATTCAGGAAGGATCTATTTCGGAACATCCGCAGGCACCGTCTTGTGCCTGCAACTTTCTGCATCGGGGACTTTCTCCACCGCATGGGAATACGTCCCGCCGTCAACTGTCGAGGACAACCATTACACGGGCACCCGCGGATGCTTCTACTTCCACGCACCCACCGTCTACACCGTGGACGGACAGAGGATGCTGTTCATCGGCAATTACGACGGCTATGTCCACGCGGTGAACGCGGATACTGGTGTAATGATATGGGTGAGGAGGGTCATCGACATGTCCGCCGATAACCGCGCCGCTCCCGGTACCCCTGGTTCCGCAGCATCAGTATCCATGTCACCCGACGGTTCGCATCTGCTGGTGGGATGCACCGACGGGGCATTGTTCTCCCTGGAAGGATACCTGTTGGCACTCGATCCGCTCACCGGGAATGAAATGACGCGGTCCGACAGCACCGCCTGGAAACTAGACGGGCTGTTCACATCGCCGGTCATCACCGTTGATGGATTCTACTCCTACGTTTCCCCGCTCTCGGCGGGTTCGGACATCTTCCCGAAAGCCGACGGAAGCAGCGACGCGGTCACGAATTCCGTCTACTTCTTCAACTGGGACGGGAAGGTAGTATGGAAGACAGGGGAGTATCAAATGATCAAGGGTGCCCTGACAATGGATGCCGACGGCATCCTGTACGGCACCGACTATTCCGCCGGGAGCTTCTGGCCCACCGGCGGCGCTCTGACCGCCTGGGACTCCAGCAACGGTTCGGAAATCTGGAGGGTCCTGCTCTCACCCTACACCCAGGACTCGTATTCCATGGTACAGCCCACCGTCATCGACGGCAAGATCTACACCGGCAACGACTACGGTGCGGTATACTGTCTCAGCGACATCAAGGGCGAAGGTACCGAAGAGGAGAGGGTCCAGGCACTGCAGTCGGTGGGATTCGCGCATTGGTCGTGGTATCTCACAGTCGCGGTTGCCGCCATTACCATCGCGGGATTCACCATATTGTACAGGAGGGGCTGAATGGCTGAAAAAGGAAGACTGTTCACTTCGCTGAAGAAGGGATACAAAGGACTGAAGGAGGATATCGGAGCGCAGGACGAATCCGAGATCGCCAGGAAGAAGAAGAGATTCGTCCTGATCGTGATCTTCGGACTGATCATGTCCGTGATAGCGTTCCTGATATCGATATCCATCTCATCCGGAGGGGTGATTCCGGTATCCGAAGCGGTATCGGCACTGTTCTCATCGATAGGGAAGGCCTTCAACGGGGACAAGAACCTCGATATGATCGAACTGTACATCTACAACGCCAGACTGCCCAGGACCATCGCCGCCATCGCTGTCGGTGCTGGACTGGCGGTCGCGGGATGCATGTACCAGGCCATCATCCGCAACCCTCTGGTGGATCCCTACATCACCGGAGTGTCCTCTGGTGCCGGATGTCTCGCCATGGCTGCCACCGCACTCGGATTCAGCATACCCTTCCTTGCTGACAACACCCTGTACATCATACCCGTCGTGGCCATCATCGGAGGTATCGCGGCATTCTTCATCACCATGACCGTGGCAGAAGGTTCCGGAGGATCCTCCATCAACTACATCCTGGCTGGAACCATCGTCGGTTTCGCGTTCTCATCCGTGCAGACAATCTTCATGAGCATGGGCAAGGACAACCTCACCGATGTCATGTGGTGGCTGTACGGCTCGTTCGCCAACATAACCTGGGAGAACGCTTGGATCATATTCATCCCCGCGATGGGCATCGCCATCGTGGCCATGATTTGGGCAAGGGAGTTCAACCTCTATTCGATGGGGGAGGACCAGGCCGCACAGCTCGGACTGAACGTCAAGAGATTCAAGAGACTCACCATGATCACCGCATCCATCCTCACCGCGCTCTGCGTTGCCTTTGTGGGGATTATCGGATTCGTGGGATTGGTTGTCCCGCACGCATGCCGTATGGCCCTGGGAAGCGACCACAGGCTCATCATGCCCGCATCGGTAGTCATCGGTGCGATGCTGATGCTCTTCGCCGATCTTGTGGCCAGAACAGTCATGTCCCCTGCGGAACTGCCCGTCGGTGCCATCACCGCGATCATCGGTACGCCAGTATTCGCCTACATGCTCATGAAGAGGGGGCGCAACTATGACGGATGAGATTCCTCTCCTTAAGATACAGGGTCTGGTTAAGGACTTCGGGGATTTCAGAGCCCTCAAGGGCATCGACCTCGAATTCGGAAGAGGTCTTTTGGTAGGTCTAATCGGCCCTAACGGATGCGGAAAATCGACGATGATGAAATGTATCAGCCGCTTGCACCCGCAGACCTCCGGTACCATCGAGGTCGACGGGAAGGATGTGACCTCGCTTAAACCTGCAGAAGTGGCCAAGATCGTTGCCACCGTTCCCGCCGAAGCGGGTCAGACCTTCGGTATAAGCGTCATGGATATGGTAATGCTCGGTCGTTATCCTTTCGTCGAGAAGATCTGGTGGGAGAATCCCGAGGACGAGAGGGTCACCATCGAAGCTATGCGCACATTCGGCATCGACCATCTCAGGAGAAAACAGGTCGCCCTGTGTTCATCGGGTGAAAGGCAGCGTGCCCTCATCGCAAAAGCGTACGTACAGCAGCCCAAGCTCATGCTGGTGGACGAACCCACATCCCATCTGGATATGAAATACAAACTGCAGGTCATGGAATACCTGCAGAAGATGGCCAGAACCGACATGACAGTAATCGTTGCGGAGCACGACATCTCCCTGATGGCCAGATACTGCGACATCTGCGTCATCATGAAGAAAGGTGAGATCGTAGCGGTAGGCGACCCGAAAGTCATCATCACCGAGGACCTCATACGCGATGTGTACGACGTGGAGGCACGCGTAGGGCTGGATGTCGACGGGGAGATCTATGTCCTGCCGAAAAGATATGTCGAAGGAAGCTTATGAATTCAATTCGAATCATAATCAAATATAACTCTTCAGTCGATTTCTGACCTTGTCAGATAGCAATACGGATGAAGAACACGGGTCGAAATTATATCCATAAAACGGAAATATGACAGAGTTAGGTCGCTTGGGAGCCACATCCCTCTGTCGAGCCCCCTGATTGGGACAATACTGCATCACCAATGCGTTACTTATTCTATTCCTTTGCTTGGAAAAAGCAATCAAATTGAGGTTATCTCATTAGGATTCAGAAATAAACTTGAGAACTGTTATACTCATGGAAATGATTACGTTCAAGCGACTTGCAATTTCTAAAAAATAATTTTTTTGAAATTTGAAGTTGCACATTGACAACCCATATAACATACGGATGTATACTCCAATCAACTCGGGTGTTCAGATGGGTGAAGATGGATCCTGGAACGGAAAGAAGCTGTACTGCTACATGTGCGGCCACTTCTGGACCGTCCGCAACGACAAACCTCCGAAGACCTGCCCCAGATGCCGTTCCTCCCGCTACGACACCCCGATAAAGAGAGAGCACAAATGCACCTACTGCGGACATGTGTGGATGCTGGAATCCATATCCGACAAGTGTCCCGAATGCGGTCACGTCTTCAGCATGATGTCCGACTCCAGGGTATGCCATTGCAACCAATGCGATCACGAATGGATCCCCCGCACGGAGAAGACACCCGAAAGATGCCCCAAATGCGATTCCCACGACTGGAACGACAAGAAACTCCACCAGTTCATGTGCAGGAGATGCGGATTCGTCTGGAGGAACAAGGTCGACAATCCGAAAAAATGCCCCAACTGCTTCTCCACGAAATGGAACGAGACTACGTTCAAACTCCAATGCAAGAGATGCGGGCATAAATGGATGTCCACGAATCCCGATGGATCCGAAGGAGTGAAGGTCTGCCCTGCGTGCAAATCCCCGAAATGGAACGAGACTCTCAAGACCGCCAGGTGTTCAAACTGCGGTACCATCTACATCTATCAGAAGAAGGGCGACCAGTGTCCCAACTGTTACGAGAGACGCAGCGGTAAGGCCGTGAAGAGGTACCACTGCGAATTCTGCCATGCGGAGTGGACCTCACTGTCCCGGAACAGCCCCATATGCCCAACATGCGGGATTCCTCTGAACATGTCGCCCACGTTCGCGTTGGAAGGCTCCGTCACGTTGTGGGTGGGGGAGTCGATGAAGCTCACCTATACCGATCTTTACGATTACGGATGCATCTACCTTTGGCAGGGGGACTACCCCGTGGCTTCCATAGGTCTGGAATCGTTCCTGAAAGGAGCCAGACTCAACGTCACGGATTTCTCGCTGAGGATACTCTCGGTCCAGTACGAAACCTTCTGGAGGGACGTGGCCGATTATCTCTCCGAGCACCGCGATGAATACCGGGAGAATATCCCCTATTTCAAACAGCGCCTGGGCCTCAGCGATCTGGATGCGGAGATCCTCGCACTCCATTTCATGGGATTCTGCCCCGAGGCCATCGCGATACGTCTCCAGAAACCGCTCAAGGAAATCAGGGTTGTATTCGACCACATCATGAAGGCATATTCCGACAACAAGATCGTCGTCAATGATTCCATCTTCACCGAGGACCCAATAGCCCTGTATGATTCCGCAGACAAATATCTGTGACTGGCACGCTCATCGACGATGTGCCTGGTTAATAAATCCAATTTATAACATACCTATACTCAAGATAATACACACTATGTAAGACTGGGATATTATCACATACTAATTATCAAGATATTCCAAATAAGATAGTTAAACCCCTCGCGATATATATGGATGTATACTCCAATTGGGGATGAGCATTTGGACGAGAGTACTTTTCAGGAGGGCATGGCGCGTCTGATCAGAATGACACATCAGAACGGGCACTCCGGTCCGTCCGCCAGGGAATCCCCCGAGAAAGTGGGGGACTTCCACATATGCAAGATGTGCAACCATGTATGGAAAATTCGCAAATCCAATCCCAATCCCAAATCGTGCCCCAGCTGCCATTCCACCATATGGAACAGTCCCAACGCCCGGAAGATCAGGTGTGCCAGATGCGGGCATGAATGGGTGACCAACCTCAAACATCCGGCGGTCTGTCCCAATTGCAGATCCAGAACCTATGATCTCCCAACACTGATGGTTCGCTGCAAGATCTGCGGAAGGCGCTGGGAAGATGCCATGAACCAATCCGATGCGACCTGCCCGAATTGCGGGAAGATACCGCGCGACAGTGTGAAGATCCTCCCCCGCATAGAGGACATGGTGGCCAACGACAAAGTGGAACCCAGGAAGAAGCCCCTGTCCATCAGTAGAGAGGATGTGGACAGCCTGTCGAAACAGCCAGATGATTATTCCAGATTCGTCTATCTCAACAAGATCGGGCTCGGACCGACGGAGGCGGACATCCTGATCCGCTATATGAACGAGCAGAAACCAGTGGATATAGCACTTGAACTCGACATCCCGCTGGGGATAGTGTTCGAAACGATCGCCCCGTACATCGATGCGGCAGGAACGGAAGTAAACTGAGATGAAGTGGAGCACAGAGACCAATCGCGGACCGGCGGCAAGGCATTCCGATGCCCATCTGTTCGCCGCACTGAACATAATCGTGGAGAACGGATGCATCAGCCGCAAGGACCTGTCAGAAGAGCTGGGATTGGGGGAAGGGAGCACCCGCAATCTCCTCAAGACCATGAAAACCTGGAAACAGATAGATGTCCACCAGCACGGGATCGAACTATCCAAGTTCGGCATGGAGACCCTGGAAAGCCTTCCCATCAAATTCGTCAGAATAACAAGCTCCACCTATGTGAAAGGAGAGTATCAACAGGGGATCCTCATCAAGGACAAAGCCGATGCTATCACCAACGGTATGAAACAGAGGGATATCGGGATCAAATACGGGTCGGAGGGCGCTTCCGTGTTCGTCATGAGGAACGATCGCATAATATTCCCGCCAGATGTTAAAGTGGATGAACGCGATCCGGAATTCGCAAAGAAGATTCGTGCCGTCGGGATGTCCGAAGGGGACGTCCTGGTGATCGTCGGTTCGGAGGACCTTCCGAAATCGAGGATAGCCGCGGCGGGGATCGGGCTGGAAACGATATGAGATATGCCGCCGCAACCATAGTACTGCTGATCACCCTTTCAGTTCTGTTCATGTACATCCCGAACGAAGGATCGGATGCCGCTTCCTCCGAGACGGCACCCGACGGTTCGGTATATCAATACGACACATACGGTTCGGGGCATCCCAACTATTACTGCGAGATCACGGATGCGGACACTGCTGGAAATGTAGTGCACATTCCGACCGTTCTCGAGGGATATGATGTACGCAACATCCTTCCGGGTGCGTTCGACGGATGCGCCGCCAAATGCGTCATAATCCCCGTAAACGTGAAGAGCATCTCTGCGGGAGCATTCACAGGCTGTACGCAGCTCACGGACGTATACTTCATGGGAGACGGGCCTGCGATGGACGGTGCATTCTCGACAGGGGTAAACATCCATCGCCTTCCGGGAACGACGGGCTGGGGAACGGAAACCGCCATCACGACCGAGACATCGGACGGCATAACCTATGCCCAGTTCCCAGACGGATGGATGGCCATCGGGGGGACGCCCACGGACGGTGTCATCACCATCAAGTCGGATATCGGCGGAGGGAAGGTCACATCAATCGGCCCCTATGCGTTCTCCGGCACCATGCAGCCCAGCGGAGAGGTCGAAAGGCGTACCGATATCGTTTCGGTCCGCATAGAATCGGGGATAACAGATATTCGTGAGCGCGCGTTCTACTATTGCGACATACAGACCATCGTGATGCCTGGTTCTGTCTTCAATATCCATGACGAGGCCTTCCGTTCTGCATTGGAGCTTACGGATGCTTCGATTTCACCGTCTGCGGAATACATCGGATTCGAATGCTACCGCGACTGCCAAGCTTTGACATCGATAACCGTGCCGGACAGCGTGAGATTCATGGGTGACGGCTGTTTCTATATCTGTAACTCTGCCGAAACTCTGAAGATCGGTTCGGGCGTACAATCTATCCCTGTCAGGGGATTCGGCTACTGCACCTCCCTGACAGATGTTACATTCAATTGCAGCCCGACCGAAATAAAAGCATCCGCATTCTACAACTGCCCATCTCTCAGATCGATCAGCATACCTGATTCCGTGAAGACGATCGGTCAGGAAGCGTTCTGGAACTGCACATCTCTTACGGAACTGAGTCTCGGAAAGGTGACCTCGATAGAGTACGGTGCGTTCAGGAACTGCACATCGCTGAGATCGTTCGACCTTCCGTCCACGATGGAATCATTAGGGAAATACTGCTTCGCGGACTGTACCAAACTGTCGGATATCGATGCATACGGGCCGTGTCCGGTATTGGATGACACGGTATTCCTCAACGACCCCGTGACGATCCACTGCTCCAAGGACGATTACGATTCCTGGAAGAACTCGCTGACCGATGCATCCGTTAAAGATGATCTGAACAAGAAATCATTCAACATCCTGTATATCGTCATACTGGGGATTGCTCTGGCGGCCATAGGGTCATTCATATTCATCAGCCATAAGAGACAATGATCTCTTCACTCTGCCATCAATCACGAAATATCAAATCGGTTCTATTCGTTAATCGATTATAATCGATTCTAATCGATTATTGATATCACCTAAGAGCAAAACAAACTTCATATTCCGGAAGAAACACACCTTACAACTGACAAGTCTAACTACATTATGGTGGAATAAATAAAAAATCAATATCGGTCCGACAGGACAGGAGAGCCGCATATCGTGTACATCGGAAAACTGATTCTCGTCCACTATGGTGTATTGGAAAATGATTGAGGACCATGGTCATCTCATTCTTTTCCGCATCATAATGCTACTCTGCGACTTCGTCTTGTTGCCGTTCTCGTCGATGTAATAAGCCGTCGAAGCCTTTCCATTCACGCTGCATACTTGACGGAAATTTAAAATTCTTAAAATTCTAAAATGGAATTTTAACAGAATTTTAATATCACCACAACTTACACGACATCATTACAATGACTGTTGAAACAGAATGCGTAGAATACAAGGAAAGCACCACCGAACTGGAAGATGCCGTTCTGGCATTATCTGCCATGCTCAATAAAAACGGTTACGGGAAGGTAATCTTCGGTGCAAAAAATGACGGTACCCTTGTAGGACAAGATATCGGCAAAGATACGCTGAAGACAATCTCCCAACATATCCAAAATTTCGTTGAACCCAGAGTCATCCCCACCATCGAGGTTACCGAACTTGAAAAGGGTAAGGGGGCAATCACTGTTGCAGTATCCGGGCTGAACAGACCCTACGCGTACAAGAACAACATTTACATCCGCTCCGGAGAAGAGAACAAGAAGGTTCCTATAACCGAACTCAGACAGATGTTCCAAAGTTATTCCGACCTTCTCAAAGATACCGTGGCATTCCGTCAGGATTTGACGTTCAATGGTCTTGTCGGACGTCTCCGTGCCAAAGGGCTTCATGTGAATGACGATCGTAAGTTGTATGACAACTATGAGCTGATGCGTATCGATGGGAAATTCAACATCCAGGCCGAACTGCTCTCGGATCAGAACAAGGTACCACTGACCGCAGTGGTCTTCGATGGAACCGACAGAACAGCGATATCCATCCGCAAGGATTTCTCCGGACGCAATCTGTTCGACGAACTGGAACAGGTCCAGATGTTCGCGGAATCGATGAATGAGAACAGGGTCGTGATGGAAGGACTCGTGAGGAAAGAGACGCAGCAATTCGAAATGGACGCATTCAGGGAAGCGTGGGTGAATGCATGTGCCCATAACACGTGGACCCTCGGAATCCCGCCCACGGTACAGTTCTTCTCGGACAGAGTGGAGATAATATCCAACGGAAGCATACCATACATCCAGACCACGGAGGAATTCTTCAACGGCAGGAGTATGCCGATCAACGAATCACTCATGCGGATATTCATCGCTGCTGGTATCAGCGAACACACCGGACATGGAGTACCGGTTATCGTAAGAGAATACGGACGTGAGGCGTTCGAGATTACCGGGGGAACGGTAAAAGTCACACTCAGGTACAGATTCGAAAGAAACGGATCCATGGTTCAGCACTCATTGAAGGATAAAAACCCCGAAACGGCCAAGATACTCCAGTATCTCTCGATCAATCCCGAATGCACCCTGTCCGAACTGTCCGAAATCGTCGGTATCAAAAGAGGGACCCTTGGAAAGATAATTATCAAACTACAGCAAGAAGGCGTTCTGGCAAGAGAAGGTTCCAAAAGATCGGGTTCATGGAAGGTTATGCAAAACAATAATGCCTCTGAACCGAAGAACGGGGATGCGTAAGAATTTAAAATTCTCTCTCGGAATTTTGAAGAACTTTGAGAATTTTGAAGAATTGATATCAGCCCGCCCTTTCGGGCGGGCTTGTTTAACATGTTTACTGTCCCTTCCTCGCGTACGGCACCATGATGCACAGACAGAGGATTACGATCAGCCCCAATGTGAAGAGGACCGCGTACGGGAGTGCGTCAGATGACAGATCCTCATCCACGATGGTGTAGAGCGAGAAGTGGTCGAGGACCATGGTCATCTCCCCCTTTTCCGCGTCGTAACTCTGTTCCGCGACCTTCGTCCTATTGCCGTTCTCGTCGACGTAGTATGCCACAGGGGTCTTTCCATCCGTAGCTGCATGCTTCACGGTGACGATGACTTTCCCGCCGAGATCTTTGCCGATGCTCTGTCCAGCAGATGTGGCGGTGAGATTCACGACGGTGGAACCCACCTCGATGACCTCGCGCTGTGCGGAGGTCATGGAGGATCTGTCGGCAATGGCGAAGGACAGTGTTACATCGTCCTTATCGGATAATGAGGACAGGGCATCCTTCCCGAAGGTCATAGTGCCCTGGGTGGAGACCATCCTGAGGCTGGCGTTCTCCTCGGCCATGTCACTGAGGGATTCCTTGCCGACGGATGCGGAGACGTCGGAGGTGTCCGAGGTGATTTCGATGACCCTGTCCTTCTCTGCTCCGACTGCATCGGCGACCGCAGCCTGCTGCTGCAGGGCGGCCTGGACGGATCCGTCGGAAACGACGTAGCTTCCGTCCTCTCCGTCCGCCTTCACGCTGGTTATAATCTCGGAGTCCGTCGACACGGCGGTGGTGTGCACCTTACCGTCGGCGGATATGGAGCCTGCGGAGACCTCGGTGACGGTCTTCCCGTCGGATGTGGTCTCCGTGGTCCTGACGACCGTGCTGGAACCGTCCGCCTGTTTGACGGCGGTCTCCGAGACGCTCACGGTCGTCGTGTTGCCGGATGAATCCGTAACCGTGGACTCGGTCTGGGTCTCGGTGGTCCTGACACCGTCGACGGTGGCGTCCGTCACGGTGGTGACTGTCTCCGTGGTCTGCACGGTGTTTCCGGAGGCGTCCTTGGACGTCTCGGTGCTGGTGGTAACGGTGCCGTTCGCGGTCTGTTCGACGGTGGTGACTGTCTCCGTGGTCTGCACGGTGTTTCCGGAGGCGTCCTTGGACGTCTCGGTGCTGGTGGTAACGGTGCCGTTCGCGGTCTGTTCGACGGTGGATACGGTCTCCGACGAGGTGCCATCGGAGTTGGTGGAAGTGCTCTCTGTGGTCTTCGAACCATTGGCGTCCACGGTGGTGACGGAACTGGTGGTCGACGAGGAACCGTCGGGGTTGGTCACCGTCGTGTTCTCGGTGATGGTAGTCGTTCCGTCCTCGTTCTCCTTGGTGGTAATCTCCGATACGGTCTGGGTGCCGTCGATGACGGAGGTGGAATCCGCGATGACCGTGGTGGAACCGTCATCGTTCTCCTTCACCTCGATGGTGGTCTGCGAACCGGAATTGTCAAACTGTTCGGGGATCTCAGGTTCCTCCTCATCGGGGTGAAGGGCCTGTCCGCTCTCCTCTGTAATGCCGTAAAGCAAATGGAATTCTCCGCCATCGGTATAGAATCCGAGAGACCACTGATTATAGGCCTCATTCCCATCCACAATCTGGTACTGAATCCAATATTTCCATAGACCGCCCTCCATCTTGACATCGCCAAGACCGAAGATACCGTCGACCCAGTACTTTATGGACCCATCCTCTTTGGACCAGAACTGACATGGAATCTTTGCCTCGTTGAGGGCGGTCTCGAGGGCCTCTCCCGCGTTGGTCCCGACGGCGGTTAGGGTTATGCCCCTCCTGAGGTCGGAAGCGGTAAGGCCCGAGGTTCCGTAATCCGCTTTGTCGTAGTCATACTCCATACGGAGCGTGAAAGTATACTCGGAATCATGCGGCGGTATCTCGTTCACCGTTACGCTGAATTCCACTACAGAATCTCCGACGGACGCTGTGACCTTCGTTTCTCCGACGGCTTTTCCGGTAATGGTCAGGTTTCCAGTTTCCGTGGAGAATTTGATAGTCGCTATCTCTGCATTCTCAGGATATATCTGCAGATCAGCATAGGTGCATCCGATGACATTCAGATGGACAGTCTCGGATTCGCCCTGTATCATCGTTACAGTCGAATCGGAATCGGTGGTGACCCTGCGTACCTGTACGGTTGCATCCTTGTGAACAGAGGTCTCCCCGGCGAGGGCCACTGAGACCCTCAGATCAGAGGTGAGCGTTGTTCCGGGAGATACGGACGCGGAGAACCTGCGGTCGTCGCCGCACTTGATGGGCGCTCCGTCGACCAGCACATTGTCGGACATGTCACGGATGGTGAGTTCCAGATCTTCGTCGGATGCCCATCCCGTGACGGTGACCTTACCGGAGTCGTAAGAATACTCGGCCGAATCCAGGAACAGATACCCGTCGACACGGAAATCGCCGACTATGTAATCGGTGGGGTCGTCGACGGACATAGCGATTATCCTGTAGACGCCTCTGGCGAGTTTGCCTACGGCAATCTCACCTGAGAATCCACCGTTGTTTAGCTGGAATACGGTCTCCCCGGAGTAGTATCCGTTCGCATGTACTGAGACTGAAACATCGCTGTCGAAGGTGCCTGCGAATGACACCTTGCCACTGGCGGGGTCGTAACTGGCACTTGTGAATGATGGTTCTCCTGTGGCGCTGCTGAGTGGAGCCGAAACCGTTAGCATGAATATCGCTAACAGGACTGACAATACTGCAATCGTCCTTCCTCTCATGCTGTCGCCTCCCTTTCGATCATGACGTAGCCCAGGTTGCCCTCTACGTGTTCATCGACTATGCGTATGTACATCAGTCTGATGTTCGCAGCATTCAGAGAACCGGATGCCAGACCGTTTGTTCCTGTGGTCTTAATATCGGTCAGTACCCTGCCGTCAGAGGTCATTGCGGTCACCTTGATGCTCAGTCCGTCTGTAGTACCGATTCCGGTTCTGATGTCCACGTCTGCGGACCATGTGGTGACGCCGTCGGAGACATCCATGGTTCCTGAGATGACGTATCCTGCCGGGAGTTCCTGCCAGCTGAGATAGAATGTCGCATCGGAAGATATTGTCTGTCCGTATATGTCCGCGACCTCCTCGCCGGAAGCGTTCTTCCAGATCGGAACGTATCCAACCTTGACCACTTCAGGGAAGTGCACCTTAGCTTCGGAACCCCTCTTCACGATGGACGCGGTCCCGGGGATCTCGGTATTGTCCTCTACGAATCTGATGTACACGACATCGGTACCTCTGCTGAGCTGTTTGCCGATGATGCTCCTGTCGCCGATGTTGTCGGCGAAGGTGTAGGTCTTGGTCTCTCCGTTGTCGATGTGTGTGAACACATCACCTGGTGAGACGGAGCTTCCGTTTCCGCAGATGATGCGGAAGTAGTGGTTCAGTGAATAGGATGTGTCGCCCAGGTTGGTTATGTTGACCCATGAATACTGGTCGAGATTATTGAACTGACCATTGTTGTCCGTGGTTCCGTAAGTGGCCTTCAGCATCTGCAGGGTTATTTCATCGGTGACGGAGTGACCGTTGACCGTTTGTATGATCTTGGCAGCGTTGAGCGTGGCCACGTTATCGCCTAAGGACGCGAGCGCATCGGCAGCATTGGCACCGTATACCCTGTACCAGATTGCGGAATCGCCGTCCTCGATGAAGAAGTAATAGACGTTCTTGTCTGATGTCGTGTACGAGTACAACCAACCGGAGTCGTTATACCACAGCATCCTTCCGTCGATGTCGGAACGGATGGCCTGGGAATTCCATTCCCTCTCGGTCGAATAGAGTGGCATCGACGAAGCCGTTCCGGCACGATCTACGGCAATCCAAAGAGTTTCGTTATAGTGGGTGTCGTATGGTATGCCGTATGCATAAATTGGCGACCCTTCCTCCTCTATGTGACTGACATCCAGAACAAAATTGCCATGACCTCCGACCAAAGTGGTGGACCTGTGCACCAAATTGTCAAGATTGAGGTTGGTCATATCGTTTGGTAACTCAAAGACAAGAAGAGAGCCTCCGAGAGTAACGAAAGCCCTCCCGTCATAAACGGCCATTCTGCCTGAGAATGTGCGCGGGGTGGACTCATAATATCTCTCCTCACCGAAAGTCATCCCTTCCACCGGGAGGTAGACGATTCTATCGCCGTTTGTGGATGCGACCGCTCCGAACAAACCTTCAGAATAAGCCGTTAGGAACAGATATCCGTTGTAATAAGACATCCAGCCGTCATCGAGATACATAGAAGTGATGCTGCTCAGATTCTTGTAACTCGATTCGCCAGTCATCAAATTCATTGCTGCTACGCCCCTGTTGTTTCCTTCAGCCGTGATGCAGTACAGAATATTGCCGACGAATTCGTGGGAGAACGTTCCGTATGAACCGTATATGTTGTCAATCGCCCCTACATATTCGAGACTCTTGGTCTCCCCAACAATGGAGAGATCTTCATCCACGGGGTCGAAGGAATATACCTTCTCTCCAAGGACATAGAATGATCCGTTGTAGTAATACGCGGAGGATATGCTTCTGTCCAGAATATATAGTTGATTCAGATCCAGATCATAGACCTTTGATGAATTGTAATCTATTATTACACCGTTACCATAGCCTAAGTGGTGATAGAAAACGGTACTGGATTGAGAATCCACACGCTTAACCACATACCCTGTATCAGACTCGACCTTGTACAAACTCTCAGCGATACGAATATAAGTGAAATTATCAACAACCAGCGGTACTGATACCGTACCTTTCCATGTTGACATAGAAGTGTCCACATACCCGCCCAACACATAGGATCTTACCAACTCCGAGATATCATCCATAGTGGGCAATCCTGTGTTGTTGATGGAATTGATATCTGAACTCAAGGAATAGTAACGGTATGTCAATGTAATCTCGGTGTCAGAACTGAGATTACTTAACACCAACGGTTCCGATGCCGAACCGCGACTGGCTCCGTTAACAACCCAGCTGACCAGTTCATATCCTGGCCTGGGTTCGGCTACTAACTCCAGCTGACCGCCGGAATAGAGAATGGTACTGCTGGACACTTCACCCCCGAGATATATCATGGCGGATGATTGATCCAGTTTGATGATCGGCGCACGCTGTTTCCATACCTGCTTCAGGACCATGTCCCTGTCTACGACTGATCCTATTGTGTAATTGTCTCCGTTCTCATCAACCCACCCGTCTGCCATGTGCAGCGGGTTATAGAAAACAGGCACACATAACTGATCGATGGCAGAACCTTCACTAACACTCAACGTCACAATGCCGTCACCTTCATGAGTAGTGCCGCCACAACCATCGAATTGTACCGTGAATGTCCTATCAGACTCTTTCAGGGCACTCATCATTTTCAATATTACGATTGACTGAGCCCCGGAATAGTTGGTGATTGTCACCCTATTACCATCGGTACTTACACAGGCACCCATGGCGATGTAATCAACCTCATCAGAAACCAATCCAGAGGATGTAATGTCGGCAGAGAAACTGTTGTCGGTTGTGACAATGTTGTCCAGGTGGATTGCAGATCCGTGGTATGTGACTGGCACATAGATTACTCTGTTTCCCGAAGTGTAACCAACATAAACATCACCTGCACCCATAAGGTACAACAAATCTTCCTGCGACAATGTATTGGGTACATAGAACGAGATTCCTTCCGGTACTGAGGAGAAAACCTGCGGGATGCTCCAAGAAGTTGGATTTGTTGTTATGAATACACTTCTTAGATTATTCGACCCTTCTATCAGCGAATTCTCGATGCGAATGTTGGGATTGTCAATGTACAGTGTCTTAAGCGAATCGGATAGCGAATCGGCGGCGATTATTGTCCCAGATGTCAGTTCTGAACCGAATCTTATTGAGGTCTTACTTGTAATGTAAAGGATTTTGTTCTGAACGCCGTCATTTATTGTCAGAACGCCGTCGATATAACGGAAGTACGGGTTGGATGAACTGCATGTTATCGTTATGCTGTCAGACAAACAAGTCACATTACCAAAATTATCTCTTGGTAAAGCGATTGCGACCGTGTCTGCCCCTATATCCAGTCTGTTATTGCTGATCTTTGCCACAGGTGCCCCATCGATCACAGTGAATCCTGTATATTTCACAAAGAACAGACCGACAGGTGATTTGACTGGGGACCGATCGGCATACAACTGATTGAGTTCGTGACAATTTGACAGATCCACCAAACGATATAGATCCGATGGACTGACCTCTTTCAGTATTTGTAACCTAGAGTTACTTTCGAAGGATATTATATTAGATAAACCTGAAAAAGCATACTCCCCTACAGATTCTACACTTGCTGGAACTGTCAATTCGATATCACTCATCCCTTTGACATTACCAGGTTGACCATTGCACTTGAATGCCCCGTCCTCAATTGTTTTTATGGAGGAGGGCAGAATCAGATTGTTGTTACCGACATTCAAACACCCGTTAAATGAACCCGCCCCAATCGATTCGAGAATGTGACACTCGCTGAGATCTATCTTGTTGAATGCTTTGCCTTCAAAGCATTTTGGTTCAACCCTGGTTAAGGTATTGTTGGATTGGAATACCAACTCATACTCGGATATCGACTCCGTAAGGAAATTGGTTCCTTTTGTATACCCGATCAGACCCGCGAATGTATTCTTTCCAGGCTCCTGTGTCGTTGTTGCTGGTTGAACATATGCGAAAGCTGAATGCCCGATATAACCGACGGTTCCGGGGATGTGGGTGATTTTTCCGTTCTCGTCACCGATCAACATTGAAAAAATACTGCAATTGGCAAAACAACCGTCACCTATGGAATACAGATTGAATTGATTGTCAAAGCGAACTGTACCCAAACTACTGGAATAGAAACATCCTTTTTCCAAAGAACACGAATAACCGTCTGCCGAAGAACCGAATTGAACGTCCCTCAAACTTGGGTTGTTGCTGAATGCGAACTGCCCAATAGTCTGAATCTTGGAATTTGACTGGAATTCGACATGACTGAGATTGGGGCAGTTATAGAATGCCTTTACCCCAATGGTCCTGACAGATGACGGAATCACCAATCTTTCGATGTCAGTACACGCGAAAAGATAATCCGGAATCGTAGTTACTCCGTCTTGTATTTCCAATTCGGTTATACCTGCGATCTGCATCGGGAACATGTTGTCTTTGATTGTGATGTTCCATTCGAGATCCTTGGTCAGGACCAACTTATCAATGTTCGAATTGTCGAAGGCACTATCCGCAATCTCCTCGACATGACTTGGGATCACATATTCAGACCCGTTCACGACTCTGCAAACGATGAGGATCTTTCCGTCCTCGCTATATGTCGATTGGTCCATCGGTTCCCCGTCGACTGAGAATGTGGTCGTACGTTCAGAACGCACTCCCATTACCTTCAAGGTGTAATCGCCGCCTTGCAGTTCCCCTAAATTAACGATTTCACTGAAACTGCCAGATTGAGGAATTGAGGCGATTATCACTGAACGGTAGTCATCGTTGTAAACTACAGCGTTTAGGAGACTGGCATTGGTCTCACCACTGTACCTCAGAAGACCATCCTCGAACGAAACAGATGTTATTGCAATGTACTCCTCGCCGACCAGGAACGTCCTGGATACGATCGTCTGGTTGTACGAGGCACGTAACTCGTAACGTCCTTCCTCAAGTACGCCGACGTTCACTGTTCCGGAATAAGAGCCGTTTTCGACTATACTTGCATCTATGACGGACGAATATCCCGTCCCATCTGCGGAATACAATCTGAGATTCACAATCCCTGTTGTCGACGTACCTGAATACGAAAGGTTTCCACCATCGTACACTGGAACATCAAGTGTTATCACTGGTTGATCTCCATCCGCATCGGAATACCCAGGTATTGCCATCAACAAACAGCATGCCAATGTCAACGCCATTACGATGATTGTGCCGCGGTACATTTTAGGACCTCATACCATGTATGTACCAACCCCATAGAATGTTACATCCAGTGTTTGAATTCCATCGACGACCTCTACAATCACACATGACAAGTCCTGTTTCGACAAAACAATCCTATCGGTACCAGTGTTACCATCCATCACAGGTTTACTGTAGAAGTTGAATACATAGTATTGTCCGGAATATTTCGCAATCACCAACAGACGCATATCCTCGAGATTAGCTGCATTCGCACTCTTCTGTATCCCTATGTCCAACACAGCATTCGCTGAATCCGACACAGTTCCGTTGTACTGTACAGACAAGACATAGTCCTGGTCATGAGATGCGGTCGGAGACACACCGTTCACAATATTCACGTTGAATCTGTAAGTTGCATTACCCACGACCACAGTTACCTCGTGTAGTCCGTTTGTTAACGTTCCATTGTCTGTGGTTATCGGAATCTGCACAAATCCATTATTTACAGTTTTACTGACTGTATCATCCTCTGGGATGTTAAAAACTATGCCTGCGCAGGTCATTTCAGTCGGCACTGTATTTATTCCACGGATTGTTATGTAATGTACACCGGTAGAACAAATAGTCGCATCCAGTTCCAATGGATTGGTGGCTTCACCACTCAAATCGACAATCCCCTCGCTATATCCCGCAACGTACACCGTCAAAGAAGCTACTGAACCCATCGAAAACAAGTGACCAGTCTGATTATCAACTGAAATTGTAATCACAGAAGCAACGGGCAATTGTTCATTAACAATGAGGTAAACAGTTGCATATCCAATCGTTCCAGTAGCTCTGTATATCAACACATCAACATCAGAAGAGATCGTTCCATTGATTTTCACAGTTATCGAAGAGGCGTCAACCGTACCTCCAGTAGTGTTCACACCCATCGTATTTGACCATTTGACGGTATAAGAATTAACACTAATCGGAATCTCATAAGCAATAGCTGCGGAATTGCCTATTACCTCATAATTAAACGAAACAGGAACAGCGACCCATACGGCAGTCAGAGTCACATCTGATGTGCCCATGGTGTATGCCACGCCCGCATTGTACGTATTCGTTCCGTCATTCCATCCGCCGAACATAAACCCATCCTTGGTCCCATCATAGGATGCGACTGTGAATGTTCCTCCCTCTGCGACATCTGCTTGAGTCGGTGCGATTCCTGAGCCCTCATTCAAAACATATGTCACATGATGCTTAACAACCTGTGGCTGCGAGCTGTCGGTTACATTCAAAGTTACGGTGTACGGAGTTTCTCCATCGTTTAATGTGAAACTGTACGCACCTGTCTCCACATTCTGCAAATCCAGTTTGACATAATACAACCCCGACCACTTTGTGTTAATAGTGCCCATCGCACTGACCCAATCCAAATTGGAATTGGGGGTGTAGTCCGTCCCCACACTCAGGCCCTTCACCCAAATATACTGTATATCGCCACCTCTAAGATCGATATTGATCGGACTGGCGAGATCTGCGGCATCCACGATCTGCGATACCGATCCGGCTGTGACGAAATAGAAGCTTTTACTTCCGACCTTTGCCTGGTACCTCTCATCTGCGCTGAGGCTTCCATTCACGGTGAAACTTATGGTGACTTTATTGTTACCCGCGTCCCTGGAAGTTATATCGGCAGTCATATTCGATACTGTTGCACCACCGGAGGTAGAGAATGCGGGGGTGTATTTCTTAAAATTAGTTCCAGAAGGGGCGCTCACAGCAGAGGCATCATCATTAGCATTCAATGTGCACTCTACGCTGAACTCTGTTGAATCCAAAGAAATCGGTGACAGGATATACATGTTGCCCGATGACAGATCGACGGAATAATCAGGCAATGCCTGTGGCTGCGAGCTGTCGGTTACATTCAAAGTTACGGTGTACGGAGTTTCTCCATCGTTTAATGTGAAACTGTACGCACCTGTCTCCACATTCTGCAAATCCAGTTTGACATAATACAACCCCGACCACTTTGTGTTAATAGTGCCCATCGCACTGACCCAATCCAAATTGGAATTGGGGGTGTAGTCCGTCCCCACACTCAGGCCCTTCACCCAAATATACTGTATATCGCCACCTCTAAGATCGATATTGATCGGACTGGCGAGATCTGCGGCATCCACGATCTGCGATACCGATCCGGCTGTGACGAAATAGAAGCTTTTACTTCCGACCTTTGCCTGGTACCTCTCATCTGCGCTGAGGCTTCCATTCACGGTGAAACTTATGGTGACTTTATTGTTACCCGCGTCCCTGGAAGTTATATCGGCAGTCATATTCGATACTGTTGCACCACCGGAGGTAGAGAATGCGGGGGTGTATTTCTTAAAATTAGTTCCAGAAGGGGCGCTCACAGCAGAGGCATCATCATTAGCATTCAATGTGCACTCTACGCTGAACTCTGTTGAATCCAAAGAAATCGGTGACAGGATATACATGTTGCCCGATGACAGATCGACGGAATAATCCGCTGACTGCGTAGCTTCTGATTCTCCTGGGATGCACATCCCCAGTGAGACAGACAAAACAAGCGATACCGCAATTATGGCTAAAATTTTTTCCTTGATGATCCCGCCCCCACACAGCATAAGCCAGCCATAGTGACAACCAGCGTAATACTAAATTGAGGAAGAAAGGGGGCATTCGCCCCCGTTTAATTACTCAGGGATAGGTCTCCGTAAAGTAGGTGTAGTTGAACATCCCTCCGACGTTGTTATACGCACCGGTCAATTGTGAGTAATAACCGAAGTTAAAGCTCAGATACGGATTGTTAGGTGCACTTGACATCCAATACCAATACGTGCTGCCATTATCGAAGTTAGAGTCGGTACCAATTCCAAACAAACTCACGACCCAAGAGTAATAGGTGTAGTAGGAGTACTGATACACCTGATTTTCATTAAACACCTGGTGTTCTACCCATGCATCGATCTTGTTGTTGTTCATATTGTCGCTGACGAGGCTGGCACCAACAGCATCGATCAAAGCAAGATAGGCATCTGATCCATACCCGTATACATCAAAGCTGTTGTTACCCTGTATATCGGATGCTGAAATGAATACCGTGGTCCAAACTCCGTTTACCATCGTTTTAACAGGCACATTTGTGAATGAAACGCCTCTATCTCCACCGACAGAATCGTGGAGGGTGAACTTGTAAAGGGTATTCGAATGACCATGCACATCTCCAAGAGCAATCATCCCTGTGATGTCATCAACATCTTCATCCCCGGTTACAATTGCAACATTGGCCGAAGCAGAAATATCCGCATTGGGGACATTCACAATCGCACCGTAATCTGCGAATGGCCTTATCCATCCAAGTGATGAGGTGGTGACATCTACCCACTGGGATACACCGTCATATGCATAAATTGTGAATGAACTAGAACCATTGATCTGCGTAATCATTCCATAATCCTTGTCTGGATTATAACCAGAAACCCAACTACCATTTGATGTGGATACGGTATACCCTAGAGTAGATTTAGCACCATCTATCGCCTGATATAAATTGTATGCATTCTGCGGAGAACAAGTCCATTCGTCTTCCACAATGGAATAAACATTCACAGTCGGAGTCAAGTTCGTTGCTTCCGAGTCATCACTGTTCGTAATCACGAAAACGCCGGCCACCATGACCATGGCCGCAATCGCGATTGCAAACACACCAATTGTGTATTTCTTTGTATTCACGTTATCACCTTTTTTTCGGTTAAGCCGTTTGTTTCGAATCGTTTACTGATCCAGACATGCGCTGACCAGATCCGTTTCCGTCGTTTCCTTCTTCTCGGATTTCGTGCACCTCCGAATCAGTTTTCCGGGAATCCTCCCTCGTATGACGGGGGGGGGGCCCTTCCCATCCCATGGGCCCATACTCCCCCTGCCCCATGGAATGTCATTGCATAGTCCCCTTCCTCTCCGGAAGGAGTCCATTGGGTGAGCGTATACAATATGCGTTGCACTAATATTTATTAAAACTCGCGATAGGTTATCGACCAGCCCATCCAATGCCAAAAATGACGTTTTGCGGAAGATTGAGGGGGATGGAGGATTTATCCATCCAATGTCGAAATGACATGGGGACGTTGTCTTTACCGGAGGAAACGTCCCGGGTATCGAGCGGTCTAGGACTCCGAAGCAAAGCTCAAACGAACAGGGAGATGCCGGCAACAAGAACCAGCAATACAACGCCCAGAACAGAATAACTAAGACCGCGGTTGTAGTACTCGAACTTCTTCTGACAGATTATCGAACATGTATGGATCTGTGCGGTAAGACCGACCAGATAGGATTCCCGATCCCTTGCCAAAGCGGCTCCCCTGTACTGCGGAAGACCTAGCGCAGCTATCTTCCCATAAAATATAACCGAACTGTCGTCCTCGTACTCGGAAGGATCCAATCTTGCACGTATGGACATGATGACGTTGGCAATACCTGCAACGACCATGAAAAGCGATATGATCAACACAATACACGTCGATATTGATATCCAGGCATCAGAATTCATCAGGGCTCCGATGATTTCTTTTCCGCACAATCCCAGAATCAGCGATACAGCCGTTAAGGTTGAACCAAGCATTATCGAGGATTTGCTATCGCAGTTCCCGATGAATCCGATAATCCTCGCCAGGTCCTTCTCCAACGTATCTTCTAGAATCACCATATCACAATCCGCTGTTGTTTTTCACCCAATTGTTGAATTTGATATTCACGACATCGCCGTGATAGAACGAATCGTTGCCCTGATTCGCTTTGCTGAACCAGCTGGAATCGATTCCTTTGCCGAGATATGGTTCGATGGCATTCTTGTACACGGTCTCGGACATGACAATCGGTTTTATGCCGTTCTTGCTGCCATACTTGGAAAGGTTCGAAGCGGTCGGTACGGCTTTCCCCACCCAAATACGGTCATTTATACCGGAACCCTTAGAACCTGCTTTGACAACCAGATCGTCATTCACTGCCAACCCGATGCCGACTCTGAGCTGGGGATACTTCTTCTTGGCATAATGGCGGTTGAGCAGTTCCATAAGGGTATTGACATATACCGCTTTTTCGTACAGCTCGTAAATGCTGCCCTGACTGGGCGTGGAATAAATACCGTATACGCAGTCACCCCTTATCCCGATCTCTGAGTAAGGGTCGGATTGCAGTATCTGTATGACCTCTGATACGAAGGAACGGGCGATACGGGTGACCATATCGCGGTCCTTACTCGCGAACAGTTCCGTAGACCTGCGGATGTCGACGAATATGGCGCCTATCCACATTGAATATCCATTGGAATATGTCATCTGGCTTTCCGGGGGAATCTTCTTGCGGTCTTCCTCATCCATCTTCTGATTGAGGAAGTTGTTTATCCTCTGCGAACCTGCCTGGTAGTCGTAATGGGTCATAATGGGGGTCACGTATGAGGCAGAATCAAAATAACTTTTTGGAAATGAAAACCGTGTTCGATAATTCCAATCGTTGATTTCATGTTACAGTTTTCTTTCTACAGCATACTGAATCTAAGAGGCCAAGAATAATATGACAATAAAGCATTCCCACGATTGATGCCCGAATCTAAAATACATACTACCAAACTGTTCGATTTTGACAAACCTCCGATATTGATGGTTGGTTCTGGCATCCCTAAAAGGTATCTTTCAGACTTCAAGACCTGGGATGAATTACTTCAAGCCGTTGCAATGCGCATGGGCATCGATAAGAGAACATACATTGCACACAAGCACATCGCCGAGGATTCCCCTGGAAAATCTGGTACACTTCCGGAACTGGCATATAATCTCAGGCAGCTTTTATTCGAACAACTTGTTTCAGGGAAAGTCAAAGCTACCGATATCTTTACCAGTGAAGAAGAACTGAAAATGTACGACAGTGGGATTGATCCATTCAAGATCCTCATCTCATCGGAAGTTGTAACATATTCAGTACTTGATGATTCGACTACGATGAAGGAGCTTGAATCCTTCAGAAATCTAATCAACATCATACCTGCAGTGATTACAACCAACTACGACTGTTTCCTCGAAAACGAGGTATTCAAAGAATTCTCTGTGTATACTTCCGTATCGGACTACTATTACTTCCATTCTGAAGGGATTGGCGAGATTTACAAGATCCACGGTTCAGCAGATGACCCAGAGTCGTTGATAGTTACCAGTAAGGATTATGAAGGATATTCGGAAAAATCCAAAGTTGTTTCGGCCAAGGTGCTGTCGATGATGTGCGATTATCCTCTGCTGATAATCGGCTATTCACTCTCGGACGATGACGTATCACGGATGATTTACGACCTCATGTCCAGTCTAAATGAAAAGGGTCTACAGACCATCAAAAAGAACATGATTTACATCGTCTACGAAAAAGATCTTCCGGAACCGATACCTGGTACTAAAACTTTCAAGAATGAACAGGGCGAATTCACTCTCCGCACGATTCGTACTTCCGATTTTAATGCCATTTATGAAGAATTGGGAGCTTATACCCCAAGTGCTTCTCCACGGGAGATAAGAAAGATTCGCCAATTAGTGAAAAATATAGTTTTAACTGCTCAGCCTACCGAAAAACAATACATGAAGATCGGAATAGACAGTTTGGATTCAGAAGACAGCGATAGAATCACACTGATCTTAACAGATAAAGAGGTCGGCAGATTACTGAAAGAATACACTCCGATTACACCGGATTTGTTGATTAACGACTACCTCGCGGAGGAGTCAGCGATGGACCCGGATTCTGTTGTACGTTATTTCTCGGTATACTCCAATCTCCAACCCAATATGTACATCCCCCTGTATCCGTACATACGCTCATCAAAACTGACTCCCGACAGCTATTCTGCCAAATTGAAAGAATTCCTGACCAGAAAGGAAGAACAACTTCAAAACAAGATTCTTAATTCCAGAAAAATATTCGAAAGGACCGATATATCAATAACCGATCCATTCCATGGAATTAAAGACTACAATAAGCCCACACTTGTGATGTATCTATTGGATTCAGGAAAAATCACAATACCTCAAGCGAAAGAAATGCTGATTCAACTCAAGGAACTGTACGGTAAAGGCAATAACAATTTCGATACCAATTTCAAATGCACAGTTACACTACTGTCGAAACTGCAAGAATGAGCATAGAGGTCTGGAGTCGTCCCGTGTACACGCAACGGAGCTCCAGACTTATGCCTCTAATAATCGTAACTCTTTGATAGAACTTAAAACTTTCATCAAGAAGAATTACTGTTTTGCTACAGCCAAAAAGAAACAACTAGTAGTACTCCTATCCCCATTCCAGAACTATGAATACCGTTGATTACTGGGATGTGGCCGCCGTAATTATTCCGTTAATTGTAATAGCGGCCCAGCTGATTTTTAATTATCGTCACGACAAAGAAAGAGACCAAAAATTACACGAATGGGAGGATGAATTAGCAAGACTTCAGGGTAGATTGGAACGTGGTTGCGAATATTACAGATCTGCTTTGATTTTACTAGACGATGTTACAGCTAAAATTTCATTTGCAACTGAAATGATCATTAGCCGTATCGATTATGAAAAGCTTTGTAGTAGCTATGGCCAACCAGTTGATGAAAAAAAACTATCGGAATATGGGGAAAAATACAAACTATCACTTGATCATTTATTAGCCATAAGGGGAAAAATAGCTGCAACCACTTCCAATGAATTTCTAGCAGACTTCACACAATATACAACATACATAGCCTCTTGTATGCGTAATGAATGTGAGAAAGAACCTGGAGATCACATTGATACACACATTGTTAAAATCGAAGAAACAAAATTCCTCATAAAAATCAGGGAAGAAAAAATATCAATGCAAAAAGATTTGTTCGAAGGAAAGTCCTTTGACGCAATCAAGGACTGACTTGATTATTCATCAAGCCACAGCGAGGCGTAATTCTTCCTTGCGTTGATCACAGACTCCGTTTCCCTGGGGATGTATTCCAGCAGTTTTTTCCTCAAATCATCCCATTCTTCGCAGTTGGTCTGCATTTTCTTGATGTAGAAGTAGAACGACACCCTGAACAGAATCTGGAGATTGTTCTGGCTCCACCCGAAGTTCTGGATTGCGTTCTGCAGATCGTACGGGATGGAGACATGTATCTGCCTTACGAACCCGGTTCCAAAGAATTCATCGGCCACCTGCCCCAATGCAACGATGGCATCATACATCTCCTGATAGAATGTATCCAATATCTCTTCCTTCGGAACCCTGTGCCTCTTTGCGTCCTTCTCCACATTATCGAATATCTTGCGGTAATTGGATACTGAACTGAAAAGGAAATCCCTGAATGCGGTCATCGCAAAATCGGACAGCCCGCGGAACATACCTGCCCTTGCCATCATCTCCTGAATCTTGTCGTAGCATAACTGGGTGACGCTCACGTTGAACCGGAGACTCTCCTTGCCCTCTTTCTTTTTATTTACCACAGGATATCAACATTTCATATATTATCAACTACACATTTTAAATATTCTATCAACTCTACATGTATATCAACAGTTGATATGGAGGCGAAAACACACGATTTCGAATACAAGCGTAGTCACCTGCCGTTTTACGGCAAGTGAGATGGAGATCATCGATGGTTACATCGATCAGGGCTATTTCCGCAACCGCAGCGAAGCAATCCGCATGCTGGTGTGGAAGGCCCTGGAAACCTGGAGTCCGAGAAGGATAAAAAACCGATTACAGGATGTGAAGAAATGACTAAAGAAAACAATGTGCCAGGGAACCAGTTTTCCGGGCCGAGGAGAGCCGTCCTCTGCGGGAAGGTGTCCCAATCCCTCTCGGATTGGGTCCATGATCTCGTGAAGGACAGGAAGTACAGAACGATCAACGACTTCGTAGAGGAAGCAATCCTCGAGAAGGCGATGAAAGAAATCACTGAAGGGGGGTGCTGAGTTTGGTCGCCAGACACCCCTCTAGGATTTCTCCCGACAGACAGGAAGATTTGACATCGTTTAAATCTTATCCAAATTACAATATATACGGCGGCAGTGCGCGCCATCCCAAGGCGGATGTCGGGTACGGCGGCAAGACCAACACCAGGAACGTCCACACCCCGGACGGCTGTATCTATGAGTTCCTGAACGCCAAGTTCAGGAACGCCAAGAAATACACCCGCGACAAATGCAGGTGGAGCCTCCGCCGCATGACGAGGATCCTCGAAGCGGGCGGTTTCGATGCCTCCCCGTTCAAGATCGATGAGGATGCGGTCAACTACATCATGGACGAATACCGCGCCAGAGGAAAACTTGACAGCTACCTCGAGGGGGAGATCGCCTACCTCAACCGCTACCTGAAGTTCTTCAGGAACTACACGATAGTGGACATGAACCCCCAATTCTCCCAGGACATGAGGGTGAACGTCCACTGGCTCGAGGAGGACCAGTACCAGACCCTCATGGATGTGAAGAAGACGCCCCTGCAGGATATAGTCATCCATCTGGAGCTGTGCCTTGGGTTCAGGAACGCGGAGTGCTGCCGCCTCACCCTCAGCGACATCAAAGACAGCGGCACCAAACCCCACTTCAACGTCAGGGGGAAGGGACGCGGAAACGGGAAGTACAGGACCGTACGCTTCCATAGGGACACCAGGGCCGTCCTCAACAGGTGGCTGGACGAACGCGAGAGGATTGTCCAGATCGCCCGGGAGAACATCCCCCACTGGCAGGACCCGGGATATGTCCTTCTGTGGTGCCACTACAAGAACCACCCTGACGTGGGCTACTACAGGGAGCACACGGGAAGCCTGGACGATGCCGTCCTGGACCCTCTCAGACCCAAGGTCGGATTCCATTTCTCCAACCACGACCTGAGGAGGACATTCGGACGCAGGCTCTACCATGCGGGCGTACCAATTGAGACCATCTCCAAGTTCCTCGGACACGAATCCCCTGCTGAGACGCTCAAGTACCTGGGGATCAACCTAGATGATATGGACGAGGGCATGAAGAAGCTCGACGCGTACGACAACAAGATGGGGGTAAAGAAAAGATAAAACCTCCAGTCTGGCACATCATCTTCTCCAACCAATAAAATGGTTGGAGTGGCCTTTTAACGGGTCCGTCGGAGTGCCCGGCGGCCCCCACTTAGTGATGACAGGATCAGTGAACACCATGAACGGAATGAGCAGGAAAAATGAACAGTGGACTACCTTTTCAGGGGTTCCGAATCACATCGTTTTAGGGGTAGCCAGACATAGTGGTACGCATCGTATCAGGGAGTGGGGACCATATCTACCCAGCATTCTCGGAAAATCCAAAGTAAGGATTCGTTCGGAAAATTTGCACGGTACCACCTGCGGATTCCCTCCTAAACACATACCTCTGCTTCGCTTGGAAACCATTGACCCCGGGATTACCACGATTGTTGTAGATTCGGCCTTCGGAGGCGCTCAGGCATGACTCCCTCCGCTATAATCATGAATCTGATGGAGATTGGGTATCGCATCGAATACGGATACATCTTCTTCGGCAGATACCGCTACGGGAGGATTTCCGAAGATGCTTTCCTTCCCGAGGGGGATCCCGCGATCCCGATCGCATGGACGGAGATTGCGAGCTTCGAGGATACTGATTGCGGTGCCTTCGGACACAACCTCAGTATCATCAGACCCGACGGTACCAGAATGGAACTGAAACGTTCCGAACTGCCTGCTGCCGAGAGATACTCAGGCCTGAAACCGAACCCCAACGGACAGGGATTCCTGATGCCATACAGCATATCCGACCTCATGAACGCCTGGAGATACGTCTTCCCCGACTTCAGGGAAAAATGTTGGAAGGAGATCACGACGAACTACGTCATGGTGGATCTCTCACTCATCGGAGAGGAAGGACTGAAGAGCCTCGACGATCCGATGATCACGCGCATCACCGCGTACGTGCAGGATCGGCTGACGAAACTCGGATGCTGCGGAAGACACCCGGGAAAGGACATCATCAGGGACGTCTTCATAGCGGAAGCGGAACTCAACTCCAGGAACGCATTCCTTGACATGATGCGCACCCATTTCTGGGATAAGCAACCGCGCCTGGACAGACTGTTCATCGACGTCTTCGGTGCGAGGATGCGCAGACTTTCCCAGGAGGATTCCGAGACCGTACTGAAGGACGTGTGCAAATGCTGGTTCCTCGGAGCCGTGGCACGTCAGCACAGAGCGATCCAACTGGATATCATACCCATCATGATCGGTGCCACTGGGACCAGGAAATCCTCGGCCGTTAGATGGATGGCTACCTGCGATGAGTTCTACAGGGATCCGCTCGATATCAGCGAGAAGAGGTTTGTAGAGGATACGAAGGGCGGACTTATAATCGAACTGGCGGAAATGAAGGCCACCAAGGGCATGGACAACGACTACCTGAAGGGATTCATCTCCAGGGCATCCGACCACATCAGGCTTCCGTACGACAGATGTGCCAGCGAGAACATCCGCAGATTCGTCATCATCGGTACCACCAACGAAGCCGAGTTCCTGTCGGACCCAACCGGGAACAGGAGATACTTCCCGTTCGAGGTTGACCCGGAAAGTTCCGTAATAGGCTTCGGAGAGAAAGGGTTCAGGTCCTCCGAGGCGAAGGAATACATTCTCCAGGTCTGGGCGGAAGCGTATCACAGATACATGTCCAAAGAAAGCTGGGATCTGGATCCGAGAACGGTACAGCTGGCCAAGGAATCCCAAGAAGCTTCCACCATCAACAATCCTAACGTCGACATCCTGTCCGAACTTCTGGATGAACTGTATCCTCTTCCCGGCGAAAGGGTCTGCAGAAAGGATCTGGAACATATTCTGGTTTCTAACTCGATGGCATACGGGGAAGAGGCTGCCGAAGCTGCAGACATTTGGATGAGGACACCGCATCCCGAGTGGAGCGGAATCGATGTCATGAGGATCAATGCCGATGACCGCAGGGAGTGGCTGAAGAAGGGGACCACAGTCCAAAGGTGCAGGGAGAGACTGCAGCCGCCCGGATACGAGGCACCAGCCCTGACCCACAGGCTGGGGGAATGATGTTACACTGTTACAGCGTTACATAAAGATCGTACATACGCGGATGCATACTCAACCAGATTATGACACCCCTGAAACATCTGTAACAGTGTAACAATGAAGAAAGCAGGTAGAAAAATCCAAAACCCATTCAAAAAACCACTTCGCCAGAGCAAAGTATACGTAAAATCGTAGCCGCGTCCGATGAATGAGTCGTCCGAAAGAAACCTTTGAGTATACTCTGTCTCTGGCCCTGCAATCCTTACCTCTATCGTCTGATTGAGGATTAGACTCTCGCAATCAAGATAGAGTGCAAATCATGGGTCGGGAAACATGATTGTCCATACGAGGAAACTCTCGCGGGATAAGAGACAATGCTCCCTCTCGAAACCCTTCGAAAAACAGGAGGGTAAGATATATCTATATCCGTTCGCGCGGCCCTCGATGTCTGTCTGTACATGGAGAAGTGGTGGTGGACAAAACCGCCGTCAAATGGTATCGCATTCATCATTCCGATTGGCCAGAACCCTGTTTCTCACCACATACCTTCTTGAATCTGAAGGGGTGGTCCA
Organism: methanogenic archaeon ISO4-H5; assembly: GCA_001560915.1. Lineage (NCBI taxonomy): Archaea > Methanobacteriati > Thermoplasmatota > Thermoplasmata > methanogenic archaeon ISO4-H5. The sequence goes on from CP014214.1 coordinate 1,650,346, forward strand.
TCGACCATTTCCTCCACTCGTATCCTTGTTTCTCCGTCCACCTTCTCAATGTCGTCTTCGGGATCTTCAAAGCGTACTCTATGGCCTCGTCAGTCAGGCCCATGGATTTCAGAACGGCAGCGATCTCGGCATACTTTTCTACCATCTGGGTCTTTTCGGATTTAGGTGTTGCAGGATGGGATTCGCAATACCTCTGCACATAATCCGTGACCTCTAGGCTGGATATGTTCCCGAATCCCTTCCAGAACGTGTCGAAATCAAAGGCCTTGTCATATCTGAGTATGGAGGAGCATGTTCCTCTGTCGAAGAACCATCCGCTCTCCTTGTCCCCTTCGGTCCAGTCGGTTACAGACAGGAACACATTGATCCAATCCCCGTCCGGAAGACAGAGCTCGTTGGCATCGAGACGTTTCCATTTAGGATCGAAATTGTGGTCCTTCCTGGAATTCTCCCAGATCTTCTCGTTGTCGTACCTGCTCCAGTCGGAGTCGCACCGGTAATCGCTGTTCCTGCGGTCGCTCTCGAATTCAAGAAAGCCGTTCCGACAGGTCGTGATGAGTAGGATACCCAGTTTGTCCCTGTTGACTATCAGCTTACGTATCTGTTCCGTGACGATGTCTTTCCCGCTCTCGGAATAGAAGTTGTCGATATCATCGAGAATTAGGGCCACATTCCTTCCGCGGCCGTACAATTCGATGATTTTCACGAATAACTCGTCTATACTGTCCACATGGTGCACGTGTTCTGGAGTGGAGACCTTGATTCCTGTCCCCTCCTTACGATACATGAAGATGTTGGTGATGATCTCCCAATCTCCGCATCCCTGAAATCCGATAGCGAGCAGGTACATCAGGTTCACACACAGATGCGTCTTCCCTGATTTCCTGTCCCCGCTGATCGAATGGAACAATCTCGGCTGAAGCATCTCCCCGAAGAGACTTTCGTCATCATCATAGTCGGTCAATATACCACAGAAGCTATGGTCGGGAACCGTCAGGGGATCGGCCTCTCCGCTTCCGGAACCCTGCTGGCGAGATTCGGCTTCCAGGGCTTTTTGGATTTCACTCATTCAGAGGCCTCCTCTTCAGTATGCGTTCTTTCGGAAGTATACACGATTCTGGAAATCGTACGTACCCCCTCACTTACCTTTCCTGTTGAATTGTTGCCTATCGCAGACATAATCAGATACGACAAAGTACGGATTGATAATCGATTGCCCCGTATACGGATTTCAGAATGGCTCTACCAAGAAATGCAGGTTTGACGGCTTCAGTATACCCGAGTATACCCGTTTGAAAAACTTGCGGAATCTCTGAAAATAACATATTTTCGACCCTTTGAAAAACCATGATTTTCACATTGGATGGTAGGTCGCTGATTTGTCGCGATTTTTATTATATTCTTATAAAACGCATATACCTTCCAGTTGGAGGATTCTTCCATGAACAAGACCGTCCCGATAGCCATCATAGTCGTCGCATCGTTGGCCGCAGCAGGAGTGGGCGTATTCATACTGATGAACAACAGCTCATCGAATGATTACTACACGCCGATAGATCCCGAGAACACGACTCCGTCCCAATGGTCCTATTTCGGCGGGGACGTTGGCAGCTTCGGAGTGACGGATGCGAAGACGCCGATAACCCAGGCCGATATGAAACTGGCCTGGAAATACGACAAAGCGAAGCTCGATCAGGCCGGCGGCACATGGGAGGTCCCGAGTTCCGCCATTTGCGTGGAGGACAGCGTGTTCTTCTACAGCGGAATGGAAAAGTCCCTCTGCCGCTGTTCAGTGGTCACCGGAAAGGAGATCGCTAGCGTGAAATGCGAATCCTCTTCCGTATACAACATGGCCCTGGCCTACGGTGACGGGAAGATATTCATCTGCGCCTACGACAAGGCGAATTACGCGACGGTGCTGCATGCTTTCGACGCCAATACGCTGGATCATCTCTTCCAGAGCGTCCCTGTGGCCTCCGACGAGGTCCAGGGTACGATCACATACAACGACGGCAAGGTGTTCTTCGGAACATACAGCGGCGATTACGCCTGCTTCCGTACCGCCGACACGGACAAGGAGAGATCGGATGAGACCGTGAAACCCCTCTGGCTGCTGAAATCCGATGGCTGGTACAACGCCACGCCCGCATTCCTAGACGACAAGATCGTCATCGTCCAGAGGGGATTCGATGACGGCGGTGCCACCGCATATATGATAGATTCTGAGACTGGGGTGATCATCGACACCATCAAATTCGACAAGGAATACTCGTCATCGGGCGCCACGGCCTACGAGGGCAGGGTGTACATCCCCCTCAGCAGGGTTATCGACAGAACGGTGGAACAGCCCAAGGCGGAGACACCGAAACACCTGATCATCTATTCCTACGAGGTCAGCGATTCCGGATTCGACAAACCGTCCATCAAATCATGGGAATCGAACTGCGCGGAAGGCAGTACCCAATCCATCCCCGTGATATGGAACGACACCATCTACATCGGAGGCGGAGGGCTGACGACCGGTTCCGACGAACCGTTCTGGATCATCGATATAGCACAGGACGGGTCGATGTCCACACGTGCCAGCTTCCCTGATCTGAAGACCAAGGGTACCGCTGCCATTACCACCGCCTACGCCACCAAGGAGAACGGTTACGCCGTCTATATCTACCTCATGGAATACGGCCACGTAGCTCCCGGTGAGGATATCCTCAGCACCAAGGGATACGCGGACATCTACGTCATCAAAGACTCCAAGACCACGGGCACGGAGATCGTCTTCACCATTAGGCCCGAACCGGAACAGTTCTGCTTCCAGAGCTTCAGCATATCCAAGGACGGACATCTGCTCATCAAGAACGATTCAACCCTCTTCTGCTACGAATCCGCTTCCGCATATTCCGCATCGGACGTCAGCTCGGCGATATCCAGATTCGTGGCCATGAACGAGGATGGCAATGCGAATTACACCGACTATCTCAGGATAAAGGCAAGATACGACGCACTGGACCAGAGCGGGAAGGATGCCGTCGGCAACTATGCCGACCTGGAGAAAGCATGTGTGTCGCTCACCCTCAAGACAGCATCAGGTGACAAGGTGCTGACCGTTCCGAAGGGATGCCTGATGGACATCCCGTCCGTTTCGACCCCCAGCGGGAAGATCGTCACCGGCTGGGAATCCGGCGGATCTCCGTGGTGCTCCTTCAGCGATGCAGTGATATCCGATACCGTACTGACACCAGTCTACGCGAATGCCTTCACGGTCAAGGCGGACCCGGACAACGGGGAGTCCGCCGTCACCATGCAGGTCGCAGCAGGTTCCAAACTGCCTTACATCGATGAGCCCGTCCGTGCCGGATACAGGTTCGACGGGTGGATGACCGACTCCGAGGATATCTACCTCTCCGGTACAACGGCCGTGAACTCGGACCTCGACCTGTTCGCCAAATGGGTAAAGATAATCACCCTGAAGTTCGACACCGACGGCGGATCCGCCGTGAAAGGTACATACAAGGTCGAACAGGGCAAGGCGATCGGGAAGCTCCCGGTCACACTGAAGGCAGGATACTCGTTCGACGGATGGTACTTCAACGAGACTGAATACACCAAGGATACCGTATATCCGAACAGTTACGCTGTGACACTGAAGGCGAAATGGATTAAGAACGACGAGATTACCAAGGATAACGGGAACGGCGTCAGCATCACCGGGCGGATGCCTGACGATGCCGCACTGACTGTCAACGTACCTCCGAGCACCACCGCCTCTTGCAAATCGGTCGTCGGCGAGTACAAGAAAGTTCACCCCGACGCCAATCCGGACAGCCTCAGGATTTATCTGAAGGGCGACGGCGTCCATCCCGACCTCACCTACACAGTGAAGATCGAGGTCGGATCCAGCCACAACGGCGAGACGTACGATGTATGCTATTTCGATGAGACCAAATCCGTCAGGGTCACAAGCACGGTCACCGACGGCAAACTGACATTCGAACTGAAAGGCGATGATGAAAGCAGAGGCGAGATTTCGATCACCTTCGCGACCGATTCCGCATTAGGGATCAAGGACAGAGTGTGATTGAAATGGAAGGGAAGATGAAGATCACATTCATCGCCATAGCCATCGTGGCCACGGTCGCGGTCGCCGGCGTGGGTGTGTCCGTATTCATGAACAACGACGGCGGCTCTGCGGAGAGACCCACATACAATGCCGACGTCAACGTGAAGATAGATGACGAATACAAATCGTTCAGCGGAACGGGGAAGACCGTCAAGGAGATCCTCGAATCCGCTCTGGGAGACGATGTGAAAGTAGGTGCCAACGGCAACGTGTCATCCTACAAGGAACAGAAGAACGACTCTGACCACTCCTGGGTAGTGTTCAGGTACCAGACGCCCAAGGGATGGGTGAACGCCACGGATGACAACCTGGCGGAAGGTGCCACGCTGGCACTGGAATTCTCGGAGAAGATCGTGGAGGGCGGGAAGACCACTTACAAGGTGCCGACCCTCGAAGTCAAGAAGACCGTGTGGTTCTTCATCCAGATCCCCGCATTGGACGACATAAAGGAATGCGTGGAATCCGGTTCCTTCAAGGTCAGGGAGGACTCCAACGGAAATCCGCTGAAGAGCGTCGAGGACTGCTATAACGAACTGAAGGCCTGGACCGTCAATGCCGGACTGAACAACAACGACCTCAGGAACGGATTTTGGATCAAAGGTACCGGATCGTACATGAACGAGGCCCTGGCCAACGGCCTATACGACACGTTCTTCTCCGGCGAGACCATGACGGTCGAGGATGACGGTGTGACCATCGACTACTGCATCAACGGCGATGTCATGCATTCCTCGCTGAAGAAGAGCGACCTCTACGGATGGTTCGTGGATTTCCTCGGATGGGGTGACACCCAGCTGAACAACGGTGATTGGACCTACTGGTCGCAGTATACGTACAACCCCAACGCGAAGACCCTGGACGACGCACGCCAGTGGGAATACGACCAGTGGGCGCTCGGATTCTATGACATGGACCTGTACAAGTATGTCGCGCTGGTCCTGCAGACCACCCCGCAAAAGGACGGAGGGGACTTCGATGTCGATGTCCCCATCCCGACGCCTTCGGCGATCCCCGAGGAGCTCAAGGCATGAAGATCACCCGCACCAAGATCGCCCTGAGCGTCGTCGTGATGCTTGCCGTAGTGATACTCACCCCTGCCATGGGGCTGACCAACGCGGAGCGCGACGGAAGGAGCGGCGTGGTGCTGGACTTCGGTTACTGGAACACCGAATGGGTGACGATGGACTTCGGCGACGGGATGAACGGCTACCAGGCACTGGAGAAGGCCTGCGAGCTCAAGGGTTTCACGGTCACATACACGGACGATGCCCATACCCAGGTCTATTCGATCAACGACCAATCGAACCTCCAGGGAAAGAAATGGGGGATGTATACCCTTCACGGAGGCGACTGGATCCCCTGTGACGATCCCTCCGGCATATCCCTGGGCAAGAACGAGATAATAACCTGGGCGAGAGCGAATGACTCGGAAGATATAGTTCCGGGCACCGACCAATCCGGGTTCTCGTACTACAGTTACGCGGACAACGGTTATTCCCTCAGGACCGGCGAGAAGCTCCGGGTGGTATCCCTGGCCCCGTCGGTGACCGAGACCATCTGCGCCATCGGCGGACTGGACTACATAGTCGGTACCGACCTGTACAGCAACTATCCCGAGGGAGTAACTCAGGCGAAGAATGACGGGAAGATCAAGAATGTCGGCGGATACTCGGACCCGAACTACGAATGGATAGTGAAGCTGGGTCCGGACGTGGTGTTCTGCGAAGGCGGCACCGGTGAGCACGTGGCCATGGCCGACAAACTCAGAAAATCCGGCATCGACTGCGTCGTGACATATGATGTCACGGACGTGGAGAAGCTGTACGACAACATCTGGATGGTTGCATCGGCGATGGGGCTCAGCGGGAACGCGAATTCGGTGATATCGGCATTCAGGGGCACGATGGATGCGGTCGCGGGAGTGATCGGATACCAGGCATCCGTCAGAACGTTCGTAGCCCTCTCTGCGGACCCTTCCCCTTGGACATCCGGATCCAATACCTTCGCATCCGACATAATCTCCAAGGTATCTGGAACCAACGTGTTCGATTCGCAGTCGTCGTCTTGGTTCATGGTATCCAAGGAGCAGATCCACTCCAAACAGCCGCAGGTCATAATCATAGTACATGGCGGCGAGATAACGACACAGGAACAGTACGACCAGGTCATGGGCTGGATAGACCCCGTGTGGCAAGAGACTCCAGCGTACCGCAACGGCAACGTGTACCTGTTCACCGGGAAGGCCGCTGATCTCCTGTCCAGGCCAGGGCCCAGATTGTGCGAGGCCGCGGAATTGCTCGGGAAGGCCCTGCACCCCGATGCCTTCCTGCAGAGGGACCCGCTGGATTCCATCCCGAAGTATCTGGGCAACGACTATGACATCTATCTGAAGTATCAGAGGGAGATAGCATGAGGAGGGCCGCCATCATACTGATCGCATTGCTGACGGCTCTGGCCGTGGTTCCCGTATCCTCTGCGGATTCTGCCGAGGACAGCGTGCTGGTGGATTTCGGGAACGGCTCATACCGCTGGTATCCGAACAGCGGTGGATCCACTTTCGATGCAGTCCTGGATTCGTCAGTGGATTCCGGCACAGCGGATACGATCAGAAACGTGCACACCTCGGACTGCCATTGGAGACTGTTCGTCTGGAACGGCAGCTGGGAGGATAAGGGCACAGACCTTTCCGCAACATGCTCCGGGACCGTCGCGTTCGGATACTACCCGGAAGGGTTCGCACCCGTCTCCACCCCGGAGTACAGGGATTCCTGGACCACACTCGGCGGTTCGTCGACCGCGTCCAACATCTCCGTGTCCCACGGTCAGAAGAACCCGAAGGTCCCGGTGGAGTGGTACAACACATACACCACAGGATATGTCGACTCCGGATTGGTCGTGGCAGGGGATATGCTGTACCACACCACGGGAGGCGTCTACGAGGGAGCAGGGGAGGATGCGGATGCCTGGGTCTACGGCCTGGACAGGTTCTCGGGTTCGGCAGTATGGAAGTACCACGGGACCAAGGGCGCAGGATACGAGGTCACGACTCCGCTCATCGTCGGGGATTATCTCATCGTCACATTCACCTGCGGCGACGTCATCTGCTTCGACCGCCACACCGGGGCAGTGAAGGATAAGATCACCGTGGACAACACCCCACCGCTGGACGGGGACGGGAACGTCGTATGGAACGGCAGGACCTTCTACACCGGAGGCACCACACCGGTATATGACTCCGGACGCATCTACTTCGGAACATCATCTGGAACCGTCAGATGCCTGGCACTTTCTTCCTCAGGGACATTCTCCGATGACTGGGAGTACGTGCCGCCATCGACAGTCGACGGCAGCCAATACACGGGCACCCGCGGATGCTTCTACTTCCATGCCCCGACAATCTATACCATAAGCGGACAGAGGATGCTGTTCATCGGGAACTACGACGGCTACGTACATGCCGTGAACGCGGATACGGGTAATCCCGTATGGGTGAAGAGGGTCATCGACATGACCGCCAACAACCGTGCCGCCCCTGGGACCCCTGGTTCCGCCGCATCGGTCTCGATGTCACCCGACGGATCGCACCTGCTGGTAGGGTGCACCGACGGTGCTCTTTTCTCGCTGGAAGGATACCTTCTGGCGCTCGATCCGCTCACAGGTAACGGACTCACCCGTTCGGACAGTTCCGAATGGAAACTGGACGGACTGTTCACATCCCCGGTGATTACCGCAGGCGGTTTCTACTCCTATGTGTCCCCGCTATCCGCAGGTTCGGACACCTTCCCGAAGGCCGGCGGCGGAGACGATACCGTCACCAATTCCGTCTATTTCTTCGACTGGGACGGGAAGGTCGTCTGGAAGACGGGAGAGTATCAGATGATCAAAGGTGCGCTGACGATGGATGCCGACGGCATCCTGTACGGCACCGATTACTCCGCCGGGAGCTTCTGGCCCACCGGCGGCGCTCTGACCGCATGGGATTCCAGCGACGGTTCGGAGTTATGGAGGGTCCTGCTCTCACCCTATACCCAGGACTCGTATTCCATGGTGCAGCCGACCGTCATCGACGGCAAGATCTACACCGGCAACGACTTCGGTGCAGTATACTGCCTGAGCGACGTGAAGGGCGAAGGCACCGAAGAGGAGAGGGTGCAGGCGCTGCAGTCGGTGGGATTCGCCCACTGGTCGTGGTATCTCACCGTGGCTGTGGCCGCCGTAACGATAGCGGGATTCGCCATATTGTACAGGAGGGGCTGAATGGCTGAAAAAGGAAAACTGTTCACTTCGCTGAAGAAGGGATACAAGGGACTGAAGGAGGACCTGGGTTCGCAGGACGACTCCGAGATTGCAAGGAAGAAGAAGAGGTTCACTCTGATAGTGATATTCGGACTGGTCATGTCGGTGATCGCGTTCCTGATATCCATCTCGATATCATCCGGAGGTGTTATCCCAGTATCCGAGGCGGTCTCGGCGCTGTTCTCCTCCATAGGCAAGGCCTTCAGCGGCGACAGGAACCTGGATATGATCGAGCTGTACATCTACAACGCCAGACTCCCCAGGACCATCGCCGCCATCGCGGTGGGTGCCGGACTGGCCGTTGCGGGATGTATGTATCAGGCGATCATCCGCAACCCCCTTGTCGACCCATATATCACGGGAGTGTCCTCGGGTGCAGGGTGTCTCGCCATGGCCGCCACCGCACTTGGGTTCAGCATACCCTTCCTTGCTGACAACACCCTGTACATCATCCCCGTGGTAGCGATCATCGGAGGTATCGTGGCATTCTTCATCACCATGACCGTCGCGGAGGGATCCGGCGGATCCTCCATCAACTACATCCTTGCAGGAACCATCGTCGGTTTCGCGTTCTCCTCCGTGCAGACCATCTTCATGAGCATGGGGAAGGACAATCTGACGGACGTGATGTGGTGGCTGTACGGAAGCTTCGCCAACATCACCTGGGAGAACGCATGGATCATATTCATCCCCGCGATGGGCATTGCCATCGTGGCCATGATCTGGGCGAGGGAGTTCAACCTGTACTCCATGGGTGAGGATCAGGCCGCCCAGCTCGGTCTCAACGTGAAGAGATTCAAGAGACTGACCATGATTACCGCATCCATCCTCACCGCACTCTGCGTTGCGTTTGTCGGTATCATCGGATTCGTCGGACTCGTTGTACCGCACGCGTGCCGTATGGCCCTCGGTAGCGACCACAGGCTAATTATGCCTGCATCCGTGGTCATCGGTGCGATGCTTATGCTGTTCGCAGATCTGGTGGCGAGGACCGTGATGTCCCCTGCAGAACTGCCCGTGGGTGCCATCACGGCGATCATCGGTACCCCGGTATTCGCTTACATGCTCATGAAGAGGGGGCGCAACTATGACGGATGAAACTCCTCTCCTGAAGATTCAGGGACTTATCAAGGACTTCGGGGATTTCAGAGCCCTAAAGGGTATCGACCTGGAGTTCGGAAAGGGCCTCCTAGTAGGGCTCATCGGCCCCAACGGATGCGGCAAATCCACCATGATGAAGTGCATCAGCCGCCTGCATCCTCAGACATCAGGTACAATCGAAGTGGACGGGAAGAACGTCTCCGAGATGAAGCCTGCGGAGGTCGCCAAGATGGTGGCCACCGTTCCCGCTGAAGCGGGACAGACCTTCGGCATAAGCGTCATGGACATGGTGATGCTCGGAAGGTATCCTTTCGTCGAGAAGATATGGTGGGAGAACCCCGAAGACGAGAGGGTCACCATCGAGGCAATGAAGACGTTCGGCATAGATCACCTCAGACGGAAACAGGTGGCGCTCTGCTCCTCCGGAGAAAGGCAGCGTGCACTGATCGCTAAAGCATACGTCCAGCAGCCCAAGCTCATGTTGGTCGACGAGCCCACGTCGCACCTCGATATGAAATACAAACTCCAGGTCATGGAATACCTGCAGAAGATGGCCAGATCGGACATGACCGTCATAGTGGCCGAACACGACATCTCACTGATGGCAAGGTACTGCGACGTCTGTGTCATCATGAAGAAGGGCGAGATCGTGGCCGTGGGCGACCCCAAGGAGATCATCACCGAGGACCTGATACGCGACGTATACGACGTGGAGGCACGCGTCGGATTGGATGTGGATGGGGAGATATACGTACTGCCCAAGAGGTACGTCGAGGGCAGCCTTTGACTGCTCCTCGACAGCCCTCATTTCTTCCCCTTCACCGCATAGGTGTACATATGCTTGTGTCCTTCTTTGGAGGATTCTTTCACATACCCCTTACCGATCAACAAGTTTACGTCATTGCGTATCGTCTGAGGAGAGACCCCTGACTTCGAGGCCAACTCGTAAACACTCTGTGGACCATCCGAATTCATCAAAGATACCAATATATCCGTCTGTCTCTGGGTTATATCTCCCGCATCAGTCAAATCCCTTACATGCCTACGCTCATCGATCTTCTCTCTGAGATAATTCGTGAATATCTCGATGGACAGCATTACCATCCTGATGTTATAGTCAATGAAGTAGGTCACGTCATTACCGTCGGTCTCGCACAGCTGGTATGCTTCCTCGTAACCCCCTTTGTGCTCCTTTATCGCCTTAGATATCGAAAGGTATTCCATCACCGAATATCCCTCTCTCATCGTATACCAATAGAAAAGCGATCTGGAGACACGTCCGTTACCGTCCATGAATGGATGGATGTAAGCAACGATGAAATGAAGCAGTATCCCCTTGATTATCGGATGGATGTAATCACTCTCATCGTTGACAAATCTACAGAGGCCGTCTATCATCGGGTCGATGAGTTCGTACGAAACAGGTTCGTGATATGTCTCCCCTGTGAGTATGTCGCGAACCGCGATAGAATTATCCTTGCGGAAATTCCCCTCATATCCGGGGTCTTCCAGCGTATCATGCGTGACTATGCCGTGCAGCTCCCTGATGAATTCTGGAGAAAGAGCCCTGTCCAGATTGGATCTTATGAACTCCATGGCACGATAGTTGTCCAGGATCATCCTTTCCGATCTATTCTTAGGATCTATCTTATCACGTAGCATCCTCTTAGCAACTTTTGTTGTTGTAGCGGCACCCTCCATCTGACTGGATGCTATGGACTCTTCCATCATGGAACTGATGGACAGCATCATCTTCCTCTTGTCATCGAAACCGTTAATCGGCAACAGGCCTGTGGACAATGCCATATCTATCTGGTGCAGAGGCTTCTGGAATCTGTCCAATAGGTTATATGATATAGAGAGATCCCCAATGTTTACCCTCTTGCAAGTATTCAATCTCATGATCTTCATGAGATACCAGAGACTTTCACGACCATAATGACCGCAATCATAATATTGGAGTTTATCCCAGTGAATATACTTTTCATTGTAGTTCCTTGCCAGATCCATGGAATTGGGATCGAACAGTATCTCTGGACTTGGCTTGATCTGCGACAGATCTGGAGCATTTTTTGGTCTCTTCATGTTTCTTCAAATAACGTCTAAATATTAAAAAATTATTTTTTTGAAATTTGAAGTTGTTTGAAGTTTCGTCTCTAACAACCCATATAACATATGGATGTATACTCCAAAATATTCGGGTGCTCAAATGAATGAGAACGAATCCTGGAACGGAAGGAAACTGTACTGCTACATGTGCGGACACTTCTGGACCGTACGCAACGACAAGCCTCCGAGGACCTGTCCCAGATGCCGTTCCTCACGCTATAATACGCCGATAAAGAGGGAGCACAAATGTACCTATTGCGGGAACGTCTGGACACTCGGATCGATCACAGACAAGTGCCCCGAATGCGGGCATACCTTCAGCATGTTCTCCGATTCCAAGGTATGCCACTGCAACCAATGCGATCATGAATGGCTTCCGCGTACCGACAAGGTTCCCGAGAGATGCCCCAAATGCGATTCCCACAACTGGAACGACAAGAAACTGAACCAGTTCATGTGCAGGAGATGCGGATTCGTCTGGAGGAACAAGGTCGATAACCCCAAGAAATGCCCCAGATGCTTCTCCACCAAATGGAACGAGATGACCTTCAAGCTCCAATGCAAGAGATGCGGGCACAAATGGATGTCCACCAACCCGGAGGGATCCAAGGGGGTGAAGGTGTGTCCCGTCTGCAAATCACCGAATTGGAACGAACCTCCTAAGACCCTCAGATGCTCCAACTGCGGGACCGTCTATATCCATCAGAAGAAAGGGAGCCAATGCCCAAACTGTTCCGAGAAGCACAAGGGTCTGGCCGTGAAGAACTACCACTGCGAATTCTGCCATGCGGAATGGACCTCGCTCTCCACTAACACCCCGATATGTCCCAATTGCGGCATACCTCTGAATCTCTTGCCGACCTTCGCCCTGGAGGGTTCGGCAACGCTCTGGATGAATGGTTCCGTCAAGCTGACCTATACCGATCTGTACGATTACGGGTGCATATACCTATGGCATGATGATTACCCCGTAGCGGCGATCGGATTGGAGACCTTCCTCAAAGGGACCAGGCTCACCGTCTCAGACATCACGATCAGAGCTCTGTCCATCGAATACGATGAGTTCTGGGGAGAGGTTGCGGACTACATATACAAACACCGCGACGAATACCGTGAGAACATACCCTATTTCATGAAACGCCTGGGGCTCTGCGAAGAGGACGCAGAGGTACTGGCACTCCACTTCATGGGATTCTGCCCCGAGGTCATAGCCATCCGTCTCCAGAGACCTATAAAGGACATAAGGGAGGTATTCGACAGGATAATGAAGGCGTATTCCGACAACGGGATAGTGGTCAACGATTCCATCTTCACAGAGGACCCCATCGCACTATACGAATCCGCGGACGGATGCCTCTGACGGTTCCGGTGTAATGAGAGCATTATCCTTTTGTCACCTACTGATTGTCAATATCTTACATAATATGGCGATTTACAGGGCCATTACCTACCGATTATCAAGAAATTCCAAATAAGATAGTTAAACCCGTCGGGCCTATATGGATGTATACTCCAATTAGAGGTGGGCACTTGGACGAGAGCACTTTCCAGGAAGGCATGGCACGCCTGATACGGATCACCAACAAGAATCGACAGACCGACGGCGCCGATGCCGTCTCTCCGGAAGCTGTCGGTGGGTATCACATATGCAAAATGTGCAATCATGTTTGGAAAATTCGCAGATCTAACCCCAATCCCAAATCGTGTCCGAGTTGCCATTCCACCATATGGAACAGTGCTCTGGCAAGGAAACTGAGATGCTACAGATGCGGTCACGAATGGGTCACCAACATAAAACATCCGACGATGTGCCCACATTGCAAATCCAGAACCTACGACTCCGAGACACTGACTGTATCCTGCAAAAGATGCGGCAGCCGTTGGGAGGATGACATGAACAGGACCGAGGTTAACTGTCCGAAATGCGGAACGATCTCCCGCGATGATATCAAGATCGTACCCCGGGCCGATAACCCTGAACCCGATAATGATCGGAAACCGACAGGCAACCCTCCGCCCATAGGCTGCACGGACGTGGAGAGACTGTCCGAACAGCCCGATGATTACTCCAGACTGGTCTACCTGAACAAGATCGGATTCGGACCGACGGAAGCGGATATCCTCGTCCGCTACATGAACGAACAGAAACCTGTGGATATAGCGTTGGAACTCGGCATCCCCCTGGGTGTCGTGTTCGAGACCATAGTGCCGTACATAGATGCGGCTGGAACGGAAGCACATTGACATGAAGTGGACCACGGAGAACAAGAACGGCCCGGCGGCAAGGCACTCGGATGCACACCTCTTCGCCGCCTTAAGCATCATATCCGAAAAGGAATGCATCAGCCGCAGCGATCTGTCGGAGGAACTGGGACTCGGCGAAGGAAGCACACGTAACCTCATCAAGACCATGCGTACCTGGAAACAGATAGATGTCCGCCAGACAGGAATCAGATTATCGTCACTCGGCAGGGAAACGCTCGAGACTCTCCCAATCAGATTCGTCAGCATCTCCAATCACGAATACGTAAGGGGCGAATACCAGCAGGGAATCATCATCAAGGGCAGATCCGAGGATATCCAGAACGGAATGAAACAAAGGGATATAGGCATCAAGTACGGATCCGACGGAGCTTCGGTATTCATTATGAGGAACGGCTCCATTATATTCCCGAAAGACGTAAACGTGGATGAAAGCGATCCGGAGTTCGCGAAGGAGATCCGCTCCACCGGGATGTCCGAGGGGGATGTACTGATAATCGTCGGTTCGGACAGTCTCCCGACGTCCAGGATCGCCGCGGCAGGGATCGGGCTGGAAACCATATGAGACCCCTCACCTTGGCCGTCGTAATGCTTGTTGCATTGTCATATGCATTCATATGCATCCAGGAGGATGTATCGGATGCGACATCGTCCGAGACCGTTCCGGACGGCTCCGTATATTCATACGACACCTACGGCTCCGGGCATCCGAACTACTACTGCGAGATAACGTCTGCGGATGTGAAGAGCGAAACGGTCCACATACCGACCGTTCTCGAAGGATACGATGTGCGCAACATCCTCTCTGGAGCGTTCGACGGATGCTCGGCGACAAGCGTCATAATCCCCGTAAACGTGAAAAGCATCTCAGCAGGTGCATTCACCGGCTGTACGCATCTCACGGACGTATACTTCTTGGGAGACAGGCCTGCAATGGACGACGCGTTCCCGACGGGGGTGAACATCCACCGCTTTGAAGGAACTGAGGGATGGGGCTCGGAAACTACCATAACAACAGTGGTCTCCGAAGGCATAACCTACGCTCAGTTCCCCGATGGATGGATGGCCATCGGAGGAACACCGACGGACGGCACCATCACGATCAGATCAGAAATCAGCGGAGGAAAGGTCACATCGATCGGCCCGTATGCGTTCTCCGGCACCATGCAGTCCAGCGGCGAGGTGGAGAGACGTACCGATATCGTTTCAGTCCATATAGAGTCGGGGATAACGGACATCCGCGAACGTGCATTCTACTACTGCGACGTCCGGGACATAGTGATGCCAGATTCGGTATCTGGCATACACGATGAGGCATTCCGTTCGGCACAGAAGCTTTCGGATGCGTCGATCACACAATCCGTGAAATACATCGGATTCGAATGCTATCGCGACTGCCATGCATTGACCTCGATAACCGTGCCGGACAGCGTTAAATTCCTGGGAGACGGCTGTTTCTACATCTGCAGTTCCGCCGAAACACTCAGAATCGGTTCCGGCGTACAATCGATCCCCGTCAGAGGGTTCGGGTACTGCACATCTCTGACCGAAATTACGTTCGATTGCAGCCCGTCCGAGATCATGGCTTCCGCATTCTACAACTGCCCCTCCCTCAAATCGGTCAGCATACCGGATTCCGTGAGGACAATAGGTCCAGAAGCATTCTGGAACTGCACATCGCTCACAAATCTGGATCTGGGAAAGGTGGTCTCGATAGACCATGGCGCGTTCAGGAACTGCACCTCCGTGAAATCGTTCGATCTCCCGTCCACGGTGGAATCTTTGGGAAAATACTGTTTCGCGGACTGCACCAAACTGTCGGACATCGACGCATACGGTCCCTGTCCAGCTCTGGATGATACTGTGTTCCTCAATGATCCGGTGACAATCCACTGTTCCAAGGATAATTACGATTCCTGGAAGAACTCGCAGACTGATGCATCCGTTAAAGATGATCTGAACAAGAATTCATTCAACATCCTTTATATCATCGTACCTGGAATTATCTTGATAACTCTAGGGTTAGTCGTTTTCGTCCGTCATAAGAGAGAATGATTTCTTAACTCCGCCATCATCACAAAACTTCGAATCGTTTCTATTCGTTAATCGATTACAATCGATTCTAATCGATTAGGAGACGGCCAACAGCGTGTCAAACATCCTGGAGATGAATCTGCTCCGAAAACCTATATGTTCAAGACTGTCCGGGACCTACCATATCTGATTTAATAATCAGCCTCAGTTCACAAGTTCCCCTCTGTCGAACAGCAGCACATCATCGCCGCATTTTCCGGCCATGTCGTCATTGTATCCCGATACGGAGAACAGACAATAAGTAATGTCAAAATCGTCTAACTCCTTCACCATCGATACTTTGCTCTTGAGTGAATTAAGTACCGTCAAGCCCATGGGTTTTGAGGTGAACTTGCATTCGGCCACATAGGCCCTGCCGTTCTTCCTTTCCAGGGCGATGAGGTCTATCTCTCCCTTACCCCAGTATTTCCCGTATTCAGCACATATACCTTGGGAAAGCAGGTATCTGCGCAGTTCCTCCCTGCATACGTCCTCGAATACGAACGCGACATGCGCATCCACGAAGTGCTCCTTCAGGTCCTGTACTGCCACCTCACTCTCCCTTCTGGATATGGATTTGGCATACGGATACACGAACCGGAACCATAATGCGAGGAAATGGTCAGATATCAGATACTGGCTGTTCCTGCTCTTCTCAGGCTTATCCTCCGTCACGGGTACAATCTTCGTCACCATGCCTGTATCCATGAGCCTCTTTATGTACGGAAGTATCTCGTTCGACGGGGCCTGCACGGCGCCGGTGATCTTCTCCATGGTCCTGTTCCCGTTCGCCATTGCCTTAAGGTAAGTGTTGTAACTGGACAGATTGCTGAATTCCGAACCCAGAAGGTATTCCCCTTCGTTGAGCAAAGGTGCGCCAGGTTTCATGGTCATGGCTATCGCCCCTTCAATCGGTTCCTTGCTGCCCAACAGCATCATATAATGGGGGACCCCACCCGTTATCGCGAACCTCTCCACCGCTGTCCTGTAATCACCATCCGTGAACGTCTGACGGAAAGTGAACGGCAGGAGCATCAGGTCGCATGTGTTCCTTCCATACAAGGGACTTTTGGAATTCTCCGTGAGCCCGTTCATGGACACGAGTGATGAACCACAAAGGATGAGCATGACGTCCATGCGCGAAAGGTACCTGTCCCAGAGCGCCTGGAATTCTTTGAGGAGGTTCTTGTCCGCAGATACGGCATAGGGGAACTCGTCTATGGCGATCACGGCCTTCCCCTTTGCGTGGGAAGCGTAATACCTCAGTGCATCGGACCAGCTGCTGAATCTCAGAGATATATCAGACGGCCCGGATATCTCGGCGGAAAGGGATGTCAGGATGGAAGCGGAAGTCTCGCGGTCGACCTCGAAATAAAGGTGCTCCTTGTTCTTCAGGAACTCCTCCAGCAGTCTGCTCTTGCCGACCCTGCGCCTTCCTTTGAGGATGACAAAGGAATGATCCAGAGCATACTGTTCCTCCAGAATCTTCAGTTCTTCCTCTCTGCCTATGAATTCCATAATACGCAATGAACGTAAGGGTATTTGAATGTTCTTTAATAGAAAATTCTTTAAGTTAAATTATTTTATAACAGGTCTTTGACAAGATTCGCAGTCCGAAGATCCTCTTTAACAGAGGCCCTCAACGACTCCACAGACTCGTGCGAAACCATAAACGACCTTCCCTGTCCTCATTATCTCCGATATTATCGATGATTCGTCATCCCTTTCGGCCTCTATCTCTTCTGGCGTGAAGACCAACAGATCCATGGCCATGCCGATGGACCCGATACAGACGCGGACCTTCACATTGCGTTCATGCTCAGAAAGATCGGAATCCATGATGATTGCGATATCAAGATCGCTGTCTTCGGTAGAATCGCCCCTAGCGACTGAACCGAATACTATGATTGCCTTTGGATCGTAGTGCTCTGTGACCCTGTCGACAATCATCCTGATCTTGTCCTCGAACATCATAATTCCTTATGCGCCCTTGCCGATTATAATGCTTGTTGCATACTGAAGTCTGTCGGATATTGCCCGCCCTCCCGGGCGGGCTTTGATTAACACGTTTACTGCTTCCTTCCGACCACCTGCGGCAGCAGGATACCAAGACAGATCAGAACGATGACCGCGGT
Organism: methanogenic archaeon ISO4-H5; assembly: GCA_001560915.1. Lineage (NCBI taxonomy): Archaea > Methanobacteriati > Thermoplasmatota > Thermoplasmata > methanogenic archaeon ISO4-H5. The sequence continues at coordinate 1,668,442 of CP014214.1, forward strand.
CATGACGAGCACGGCCACGGGGATCTCCTCCCCTGCGGGCGATTCGTCCACTATGGTGTAGATGGAGAAGTGGTCGAGGACCATGGTCATCTCCTCCTTCTCCGCATCGTAGTGCTGCTCTGCGACCCTCGTCCTGTTGCCGTCCCCGTCTACATAATATGCCATGGGCGTCTTCCCGTCAACGGCGGCATGCTTCACGGTGACGATGACCTTTCCGCCGAGATCGCTTCCGATGCTCTGGCCGGCAGATGTGGCAGTGAGACTCACGACTGTGGATCCCGCTTCGATGACCTCGCGCTGGGCGGAGGTCATGGAGGACCTGTCGGCGATGGCGAACGAAAGCGTCACATCATCCTTGCCGGACATCGAGGACAGGACATCCTTCCCGAAGGTCATAGTGCCCTGGGTGGAGACCATCCTGAGGCTGGCGTTATCCTCGGCCATGCTACCGAAGGATTCCTTCGCGACGGATGCGGAGACGTCGGAGGTGTCCGAGGTGATCTCGATGACCCTGTCCTTCTCCGCTCCGACTGCATCGGCGACCGCAGCCTGCTGCTGCAGGGCGGCCTGGACGGATCCGTCGGAAACGACGTAGCTTCCGTCCTCTCCGTCCGCCTTCACGCTGGTTATGATCTCGGAGTCCGTCGATACGGCGGTGGTGTGCACCTTACCGTCGGCGGATATGGAGCCTGCGGAGACCTCGGTGACGGTCTTCCCGTCCTTCGTTGTCTCGGTGGTCCTGACGACGGTGCTGGAACCGTCGGCCTGTTTGACGGCGGTCTCCGAGACGCTCACGGTCGTCGTGTTGCCGGATGAATCCGTAACCGTGGACTCGGTCTGGGTCTCGGTGGTCCTGACGCCGTCGACGGTGGCGTCCGTCACAGTGGTGACGGTCTCTGTGGTCTGCAAGGTGTTGCCAGAGGCGTCCTTGGACGTCTCGGTGCTGGTGGTAACGGTGCCGTTCGCGGTCTGTTCGACTGTGGATACGATCTCCGTGGTCTGCAAGGTGTTGCCAGAGGCGTCCTTGGACGTCTCGGTGCTGGTGGTAACGGTGCCGTTCGCGGTCTGTTCGACTGTGAATACGGTCTCCGACGATGTGCCGTCGGAGTTGGTGGAAGTGCTCTCGGTCGTCTTCGAACCGTCAGCGTCCACTGTGGTGACGGAACTGGTGGTCGACGAGGAACCGTCGGGGTTGGTCACCGTTGTGTTCTCGGTGATGGTGGTCGTTCCGTCCTCGTTCTCCTTGGTGGTTATCTCCGATACGGTCTGGGTACCGTCGATGACGGATGTGGAGTCCGCGATGACCGTAGTGGAGCCGTCATCGTTCTCCTTCACCTCGATGGTGGTCTGGGAGCCGGAGTTGTCGAACTGCTCCGGGATTTCAGGCTGTTCGGGCGTGTCTGGCTCTTCGTCACCTGGATGTACGGCCTGCCCGCTCTCCTCGGTTATGCCGTAAAGGAGATAGAACTCGCCACCGCCGGTGTAGAATCCGAGGGACCACTGGTTGTATGATTCCTGTCCATCGACAATCTGGTACTGAATCCAGTATTTCCACAGACCGCCGTCCATCTTCACGTCGCCGAGGCCGAAGATGTCATCCACCCAGTATCTTATGGTGTTATCTTCCTTGGTCCAGAAATTACAGGGAACCTTGGCATGGGTGAGCGCGGTTTCGAGGGCTTCGCCCGCGCTGCTTCCGATAGCTGTGAAGGTAATCCCGTTCCTGAGATCCGATGCGGTGTAACCGGATTCTCCGTAATCCGCCTTATCCGCATCCTCCGCCATACGCAACGTGAAAACGTACTGTTTCGAACTAAGATCCTCGGTGACGGATACGGTAAACTGCATCTGTCCGAAGTACATATCACCGGAAAGGTACACATTGATTGTTGTGGAACCGGTACCGAGTGCGGTGACGGTGGCTATACGTGAATCGTCGGAAACCGTGATGGATACGATGTCGTCATCGACCGCTTCCCAGGTGAATATTACCCCTTCTGGGATGTCCCCGGTAACGGTGACCGTTCCGACATTCTCGTTTGTGTTGATGACGAGATCGAGGACATCAGGATTGACATCGAATGCCACCTCCTCCTTGACCGGTGCATCCGACCTCACATAGATCCTGTAGATGTGGTGCATGTCATTGGATTTGGACGCCATCGAAATGACGGAATTCCATTTGCCGTCGAAATAGGAATCGATGATCCAGTTGCCTTCGGTACCAGCGATCTCGATGATGTTCCCGGATGACGATACAGTGTTCTGTATACGGGATTTGTTCAGTGCATCGCGGAATGCATCCAATGCGGTCTTTCCGTTGCCGGCAATCTTATACGATTCGTCACCGACAGTTATCTGGAAACTGTAAGGATTGGCTTCGGGCGTTCCATAGCAATAGACCGTTCCCGAATCCAGATACCACACGAGGTTTCCTTTCAGCGTCACCCTGACTGCCTGAGAACTGTACTGGCTTCCGGTCTTTGAGGTTACGAAATACCCGGTTGGTTCGGTCTTACCCTCATAATCCTCGAAGATGTATACTGCGTTAGGGGGATTATAGGGCAGGATGTACACATAGATCTTGCCCGTAGTGCCGTAGTATCCGGAAGAGACGACGATAGAACCGTGAGTCGATACGGACAGATCCTTGTAGAACAGGTACTCTGATTCAAGAGTGATCGCATTCACTGACGTCACACCTGAACTGCAGTTCAATACCATGGTCTCGAGTTTGTTCATATCCAGAACATGAAGATGTGTACCGTTCACGTATCCTCTTCCGTTGAATATCACCAATTTGGAAAGAGAGGATGAATTGAACTCGATATCCACGATAGGACATTGGTCGCTCAATGTTCCGTCGGAATTCACAACGACCGCAGTGATCGTGGCATTCCGGAATGTTCCGTTATCGAACAGCCCCTGAGAATATGCTGTCATGAACAGTATGGCCCTTCCGTCTTTCGTATCACAGGAGAGCCAGCCGTCGTCGAGGAGCCTGCCGCTCTGCGAGGTCAGTTCTATGGTCGTCTTGGAACCTGTTGTCAGATCCACCGATGCAAGGCCCCTATAATCCGAATTGGTCAGGGCTTCGATGAAGAACATGTGGCCGTCAGCGAATACGGGTGCCGATGTGGTACCATACATTCCGAACCAGGTACAACCCACACCGTTCGCCCACTGTCCGTTGGATACGAGGGAACCGGTGGATGCCTCCATCTTGTAGATCTTTCCTCCTGAAAGACCGTAGAAATAACCGGAATCGTAGAATACGGCAGTGAACTCCTTTGGGGAATCATACTGTTTGACGAGATCCGCATCGTATACGGTGTGCGTGGCATAATCGTAGACCATGCCTCCGCCCACACCTAAGTAGAGATAATAGCTGACCAGCACCCTGGATTCTGCAGTGGCCAACAACTCTCCTGTATCCGCATCGTATTTGTAGAGAGTTGTTCCTGCACGCACATACACTGCATTATCCATGATTGCAGGGGTACTCGGGAATCCGGACCAGACACTCATCGACGCGTCTATCTTGTATTGCTTGCTCCATTGAAGAACGACATCCTGCCCGTATTCGGGAGTCTTCACATCGACGACATCCGTGAGGACATTGGAAGGAGAGGTATAGCGGAGAAGCGGTTCGATGTAATAGTCCCTGTCCAGCGTCAACTGGACACCAATACTCCCGCTGTCGACACCGTTGATTCTCCATCCGATGCATTCCCAGGATAAGCTGTCACAGTAACTGACATTTACAATCGAACCGCCATCAATAAGCTCACCGAAAGCTACAGGCTGGTTATCTTTTATGAGTTGAACAGCTTCGGGATGGGAAAGGACATTGACCAGATACTTTCCATCGTTATACGCCCACTTTGCATAAAGCTGAGTATCGGAAAGGATCTTGTTGGTAAGGTCGAAACTCTGCGTGAAAGATGAATCCGAATACCAACCGTCGAAAGTGTAACCGGATTTGGTCGGAATACTCAACTGAAGAGCTTTCAACGTTCCGCCGTGCTGGACCTTCACGGTTCCGATTCCTTCTCCTCCCATGAGATCGAATGATACATCATGTAATATGTCCGAAGACAGCAACTGGATAGAGATGTGGATTTTTCTTACACCATCAGCAAGATGATGTTCGAACGACCCCTCTGCACCCACATCTATCAGGTTGCCATCGACATATACTGCGACATCTCCGACCACAGACTCTACGTTATTCAATCTGAATGATAATGTGCCTGAAGTGATACCGATATCGGAAACGGCAACCGAATCCAGTGAGTTATCGACAAAGATGGAGGTATCCTGAACATAACCGAATGGTGTTGAGATGCTGTATGTTGTACCATCATACTCGAACACACCGCCGTATTTGTCATTGTCACACTCCATCGTTTCGCTGGGGAGATAGAGGGTGGAGTACCTGGTAAGGGAATTGAATTTTTGGAGATACGTACTGTATGCGACTCCGTCTCCGGGGCAAATGCATAATTCATCCGAGGTTATGGATGTGCTTTCCACGGTAGCATCCGTCGAATTGAGATACACCAGATCTGCACCTCTGATCGAACGGGTTCCAAGGGTAATCTTTCCATCCGCAATGAGAAGTACCTGACCCGAATCGTTTATCGCAAACATCCCCAGCGTAATGTCTCCGCTTGAAACGAACACGACCTTTTCTGCAACTAAGTTCGAGTTCTGATCAAGTTCAATTGAAGGTGCCTCCCAATAGAACAACTCGATCTCCTTGGAGTTGGAAAATATGGAACCGTTCAATTGTGTTATCGTGTCGGGAATCCTGACTTCTTTGATTGCTAAGGGTATTGCAACAATCTCGTTGCGTTCTTTATTGAACAGGATGCCGCTGTAACCTGTATAACTCACGTTACCCTCACACAGGATTTCCGTCAAATCGACAGCTATATCGAATGCATCGTTTTCGATAGAACTTACCGTTGATGGGAGGGAATATGACCTGACGGTGGGAAGGACGAATACCAATCTGTCCCCCCTGTAGACTGCATCCCCGTCGAACCGATATGGAGAACCCTGTCCGAATATGATTTTGCTCAAATTGGGACAGGATCCGAAAGATGTGGAGTTTATTTCCTGCACGCTGCCCGGGACCTCGATGGCTCTCAACCCGGTTTCGTAGAATGCCCTGCTGCCGATACTCTCCAGGGAATTGCCGTTGAACGATACCTCAACAAGACTTAAACAACCCTCAAAACAACTGTCCCCGATGCTCCTTAAATCGGCAGGCAGAACAATTGACATCAACGAAGTTTCTGAAAAAGCGCCGCTTCCCAACGACTGAAGTGAACTGCTGTCCCTTATGCTGACATCCGATAGATTGCTGCATCCTTTGAATGCATCGTTTCCGATGACTCCAACTGAGTCGGGGATGTTGATTGCAACAAGTGATGTACATCCTTCGAACGCGTCGTCTGGTATCGTTGTCAGTGTGGAATTAACAGGGAATGTGACCTGTATAAGATTTGTTTTGCCTTTGAACGCATCTGCATACAGACCTGAAATCGGGACCGTGAACACAGCATTCTTCAGTTTGGGCGGAACGATGTATACCTTACCGTCCTTCAGAATCGCTCCACCGTCAGAAGAGTAATCCCCATCATTGCCCAGAATAACAAACAATTCGAGATTGTCTGAATTGACAAATGCCTTCTGATTGATATTCAAAATACCGGACATCGTTACAGTCCTGAGGACACTCATCGATCCAATCGACCCCTCTCCTAATGTAAAGGGTCCGTTTATGGACAACTCGGTCACTTCTGAACCACTAAATACCTTTGAATTCAGTGTAATCGAGGAATTGACACTGCAACTGATTGATGTAACGGGGGACCCGGCAAATGCCTCTTGATAAATCACGGCTGTACTGTCGATAAAGGTAACTTCCCTCAGATCTGGATTGTTTCTAAACGCATACTTCGATACTTCTTTAACTCCGGTTAATACAATCGATTCCAAATCATTGTCCTTGAATGCATTTTGACCTATTATCCCGACAGGTCCATTGATGATGATTGATGTCAAACCTGTACCGCTAAAAGCATCACCATCAATGTTCAATGTTCCTTCATTTTGTATGGTTACAGTACGCAAAGCCTTACAGGCCATAAATGCCCTCGGCGAGATCTCTGTCACATTGCTAGGCACAGTATAGGCGTCCGAAGATGCAACTGCAATGACCAGTGTATTCTCGCAATAAACCTGGTTATCTATGACCCTGAAAGTTCCATTACCATTGACGGATGTTATCTGCTCCAGTTCTTCGCTATTGTAAAATGGATTTCCCGATAGTTCAGTCAGTGTAGCGAATGGCAACGCGACACTCCTGAGATTGGTGCAACCCATAAACGCAAACCCGTCTATGGACCGCAAACAATACCCTTCTGAATCAATGCCTCTGACTTCGGCTGTCGTTATGAACCGGAGAGATGCACAACCACTGAACGCGTATGTCCCGATTGACTGCAGGGTGGTTGGTAAAGAAATCGATTCCAGACCACTCCTGCTGAATGAATAAACACCGATTGTCTTGAGACCTTCGCTCAGTGCTATTTCTTTCAGATTGGAAACTCCGTCAAATGCCCTGTCTGCAATGGCGTCCACCGTATTTATCGTTCCATTGACCATTACCAGATTAGGCACGAATAGGTGGGCTTCCCCGGAAACAGTTGCCCCTGCCAAGTCCATATGGTTGTTTGTAGCGGTGAATCTTAGAGAATATCTGTACAGCAGCACATCATTCTCATATACGGAATACGGAACAGTCACCGAGGATCCGCTCTTTGTAGACATCCCCTGGATTGCTGTTTTATCTCCGAAAAAGGTAGCTATCCCTTCGAAGGCCTGTCCTTCTTCTTCATATAGCACATCATCCGGCGATTGTTCAGTACCGTTTTTGAATTCCACATGGAAGTTCACTGTAGGATGATCATCGTCTCCCGATAATTTGAAATGCAGTAATACCAAAGGTTCTCCGCTGACGATGTCCGTATAGTCCAAGAATGCGATGACACCGCAATTGTCCGCCGGAATAACTCTGTACAACGCCGCAGAATCGACGAGTTTCGGGTTCCACTCTGCAGATTCCAATTCCAGATCGGTCTGAGAATAGTTTATCTCGAAATAGGCGGACTTTACGTTTTCACAATCTCTTACAGTAATGGAATAATCCAGATAATTGTCGCCCGAAGCATCCGCTTCATTCGTAAAAATAGCGAGAAGAGACAATGACGCTATTACGACAATCAACAATGCAAAAATCGTTAATGCTCTCTTCATCGTCCCCTCTCTGATAATTAAAGAGACCCCCAATCAAAGATTGGGGGATATGGTTTCAGGCACCTCCGAGAGGGTATTGTGTGGGGTTGACAACATAATTCTTCAGATAGATCGCATCATCGGAATTGACCACTCCATCATTGTTGTAGTCCACATTCTGTCCCTCGGGGATCGGGTGGGTCGATGCACGGAATGTATAAAGCAGCAAGTATACCGCATCATTCTCATCCACAACGTCATCCCCATTCAGATCACCGAGCGTGTTACCGATAGTCAACATTGCCGAACCGCTGTACGTATGCTCAGGGTGGTTGACTCCATCAACAACAGTGCCGTTGACTTCAACAACACAACTAATCTGATACTCTCCTGCGGCCGCATCATCCTTCGCTTCCAACTGGAAGGTCATGAGATCCCCTGTGATGTCCTGAGGTGATGCAAAAGCAACCACATATTCACCACCGGCCAAATCGCCCTTGATGTCCGCAGAATCCAATGCGTCAGAGTATGCGGGAGATTTCAGGTTGAATTTTGTCTCGTCGTATGATATATTGAAATACAACGAACTGACACCGCTTAAGTCCAGCGCGGATATAGTCACAGTTGTTGATGCCCCCTTATCGACGGAATCGTCAGCCAAATTCACCCTAATAGCAGGCCCATAAAAGCCAATGGTAGCCGTTGATGTTATGGCATTCGCCAAATCGCTCAATTCAGTACTGGCAGGCCATTCTGCCGCATTGCAAAGCACGCGATCGAAGGTTGTCAAATTAAGACTGGTCGCTTTTACAGAACCAGGCAGTAATTTCAATGTGGTTGTACCTTTTACTCTATCTTTATTGTCAAAATTACCAACCGTAGTCCCGGCACCCACCTGCGCCTCAACTATCAAATCATGATCGGCATCGGTATTATTCTTGAGCTGAATAACTGTGGAAGCAGCACAATTTGACAATTTGCTAATGTGAATCTTATGGATCGGAACATCGCTAGCTGCGCTATTACTACTGATTAATTTTCCTCCAATCGTCACATCAGCATTGATGTATAATTCATTCAAACTAGTTGCATAACTAAATGGGCTGATTGTAGAAGGTATGTTTAACTCACGCAAGTTGCCATCATCGTCCACCATGGAGATTAACAATTTTTGGATGGATTGTGCAGAACCACCAGTGCTTCCCAATTTCAGACCAGAAACAACATAGGTACCGGAGTCATCTACAACTTTCGGAGGGACAAGAACGATAGTGGAACTGCCAGTTATGTTTCCCGTACCGAAACTTAATGCATTCTCATCACCTATTTCATACGCTATGGTATAGGTATTATTTTCATTCCCACATCCCTCTCCGGTAATTGTATAGCCAACTGTGGCTATATTACCCTCTATTGAGCAGGAGGTCTGAGTTACCTCATATCCTTCGTACGAATAGGTATAACTGTTAGTTGGGTCTGCGAAAGACCCCTCCAGATAAACAACTGTCAAGGAAGATGCCAGTACCAAAACGGCGACCGATGCTAAAGCATAATACTTTTTCATACTACCCCCTGGAGATGAGACCTTATGTGAAAGAATCACATTCACAATCATCAGATTGTGCAGACAGATGTCCCCTCCAAAGTCAAGGTAATCCATTTATCCAAATATGCGCCGACTGATCCGGATCATAGAAAGTCAGTGGCAATATCTGCCACGAAACCAGACGTGATCCTAAACAACCCAGAGGGTACCAACCCTCTGAGTGTTATTCAGTACTTGTTTCAATCCAGCGAGATATGCAATAATCTCGCTGGATTGAATTATTGCGTTTGGTTCAAATGGTGTTTCACATGCCTCCGATTGCGAAGTACAACGCATACGAATCGCTGGTCAGCGGAGCATCATCAAGCGGACTGATAAGCCCAAGAGCGAAATCGGACGTATTGCCTGATACCTCTCCGGTTGAATCCACAGTCCACTCAGAATACTCCTGCCACCATGCCCATGAATCATCTGTGTATACAGAGGGCGTGTTCGCTCCCGTAACCTGCACAGTGTAGAGCGTAAGGAAAGCACTAATCCAACTGTAAACAGTCTGGTAAGATCCATTATCGTAATAGGGCACAACTTCCTGTCCGGTAACGTATCCGGGGAATGCATTCTTCAGTGCGAGATACAAATCGGATCCGTAACCTACCACTTCGACTCCTGCATTAATGTTGCTTGCGGTCACATCGGCACGTCCAGTTGTAACGGACATATGCGCGTTGTTAAGTGCTGCCTGAACGGCAGAATCCTGACTAACCTTCAAGTAAAATGTTACTTCGAAGTTAGAATTTCCGACAATGTCCGAGACAGGCACAATTGTGGAAGTAACCGTTGGGTTGAAAGCACTAATCTTGGTCTGAGCCTCCTGAGGAGTTCCGTAAATCACTGCAATGTTCGCAGTCCTGTGGTTGACGTCATAGTCCCCGAAGGGTTTGTACCATCCGAGTGTGTCGGTGGCGCTGACCCAAGAACCAGATGCATTAAGAATGTAAACATTCCAGACATCGCTGCCAGATGCAGCAATGTTGTTAATGGATGTGATCTTTCCGTACTCATAGTTAATAGAGACGTACTGTCCAGACTGGGTGTAGAGGTTCATGTCGATGACATGATTTGTCGTTCCAAGTGCACTGTCAAGTGCAATAGCCCCGTTGTATGCATCGACGGTCTTGGGAAGCTCCCATCCGCCGCCGTAGCTGATATTCACAGTCATCTTTCCGTTCGTCACGGGATCGTTGGTTCCGTCCGCATCACTCTGTGATGTGTAGACGATGACTCCCGCAACGGCGATAAGGGCTGCGACCATGATTGCGTATACTTTCGCTTTCATCTTATCACGTTCTTATACCGTTCTTCTTCTCGTTCTTCCGTAACCGCCGTCTTTCGGACGTAGCTACTTGCCCTCCCCTTCGAGGGACCGGGCCGCTAGGGTTCGCCCCGAGCGCTCTGCTCAGAGACGGGGGGGGGGCCTCCGAACCCGGGGGCTGCTCTCCCCTATCCCCCACGGAATACTATTCCGGGATAGACCTCCATCGGGAAGTCCATCGGGAGAGTTGATACTATATCCTACGATGCCACCAGAAGTAGCACTAGATTTTCCACTTGCAATACTAACTTGATTCATACTTTTCATTTGACATTCCTCCTGATCCGCCTTGTGCGGATCGGACGGCCGATCCGCCCTCGGACCAGCTTGCAGGGAGGGTCATTATGTGCCCTCGACCACGTTAGAATATACATCCAACTTTATATATAAATGTAGTTTTGGATGGGTTTCTAAATGAAAATATTTAAATATTATTATTTTTGGAAAATTAATGAATTCCTATATGTGCCAGACTTGATAATTTGAACAGGATTTACGCCGAACAATTCCAAAACTTCACGGGCCTGTTTGTTATATATCGACATATGTAATGTTCCGTCAGAACGTCTGACCGCTTTCAGGTACTGCAAATCCCATAAAATATCCGAAACCGAACGTCCGGATTGTCTGCATTTCGAACGGATTCCCATGTAAACTATGGTGCTGATGACGTCCTGCAGAATCTTTCCGTTGACTGTATCTTCATTATTTTTGCAGAGCGGAAGCAACTTCAGATACTCCTTTTCTGTCTTGAACACGGTTTCGATGAAGGCTCTCCCGAAATAATCATCAAGGATCTCCGCCGGAGTCTTATCCAGATTGGATATCAGGATGAAAAATCCGCCGCGATACCTCACCCAGTTCTTCTCGCCCATACCCATCTTGTCATATTCTTCCTTGTTTTCCGACATGTAGTCGCGGAATGCCGCATCCGCATTCTCGTTGTCGAGATACACGTAGGCAAAAACCTCGTGTCCGAACACCTTATGAAGATGCTTTTTTCCGAAATAAGTGTGATTTTCCCTTACGAAATGGTACTTACCGTTGGAGAATTGATTGCGGTATTTGGCAAAAATCGTCTTCACTCCATACCCATGACGGTCGGGCATGCGGGCGATCAGGGATTTTTCCGAGCTGCCGATACGGTATCTGGATACCAATTCCTTCCTGACATACCCCGCATCGAGTACGAGATCTGAGATCTGGATGCCTAGATACTCGCCGACATCCGCGGAAATCCTATCGACAGTGGAGACATCGGGAACGTTTCCCGGAAAAATATCATACCAGACAGGCAGTCCCGTGGCCCGATCCAGCACCAGGGCCAAACGGGTCTGCACTCCGACTGAGTCCAGACCGTGAGAGCACAGTCTGTTGGTGGGAAGATTCCTGATCGCATTGTCCAAAGGAGTCGAATCCACATAGCATGCGGTACCGAAATCGGGATTCCTCTTCCTCATAAGCTGCACGAATTCCCTGAAAAAATGCTTCCTGGTGTCGAATTCTCCCATTTTTTTGAAATACTCACTGTCGGTACGCAGGGATTGGGGGCGGAGTTGGAGCACGGAGGACAGGAATGAACGTTCTATGAAACGGTCGCAGGTAATCTTAGTGCCGTTTTTCAGAACCTCATATACGGTGTGACACAACAGTTTCTCCGCAAAGAACTCATTTTTCGAAATGTTGTTGAGAATACCGATCATACCAGAGGATTTCATCATTTCAAGAACCGCATATGAATCTCCGAATACGGTCTCGGACGGACGGAAATCACAGAATTCTTCCTTGAAGGAAGGGTCTGAAACTGATCTGAAAAGACCGGAATCCACATCATATTCCACTAAACCGCGGGTTTTTGAAAGAAACGTACCTTTTTTACGATCAGAATCAAGAAATATGATTTTCCCTAAACTTTCCACGAGCTCCTGTTTGTAGGGATTATCCAGCTCGGGTTGATAGTGACTGTTGACCAACGATGCACTGCCGCCGATATAATTCCCCGCGGCATCTTTCCGCCCTTTCTGAACCCTTATGAATGTCATCCCAATCTAGTGCTACATAGCACTAGACAATTAAAAATTATCGGAGCAGAAAACTGGGAACGATTCGAAAATACTGGTTGTTTTTCAATGAAAAACAATCGAAAATAAAAGAAAAGATAGAAAAACTCTAAGAAAACTCTTAGGAAATCAAGGTTTCAAAAGTCTAGTGCTACTTGTTGCGTCATCTTAGGCTATATGCTTTCAACCAATATTTATTAAAACTCGCGATAGGTCAGCGACCCTCCCATCCAATGCCAAAAATGACGTTTTGCGAAGGATTGAGGGGGATGGAGGATTTATCCATCCAATGTTGAGATGGGATAATATAACACCGCGGAACAGAGACCGAAGGAAAGACCTTCCGGCCGTTCTCTGCTCAGGTTCCTTTCCGGAAGACCCGGGCATCCCGACTGCCGTTCCCCAAAGGTACCCAAGGGCGATGGATCGCGATATCTTCCGTCTTCCCCGGATCTCCGTTTCCATCTTACGGACGGAATACGTTCAAGATTCATGATCGGCATCTTGAACGGAGGCCGCGGAGCCTACATGGAATGTCTCACTCATGCATATACAGTGTAAGATGTGGCAATCTTCCTGCAAATATTACCGGACTGTCATCCCCATAGTCGGAAAGTTCCGATCCTGCACGCATGGACACGATGCTGATGTGACAGTCTTCGAAGAAATATACACCATAGATTTCCCGCAATAAGTACCATAACCGGGCAACCCCTTGCATTCATTCCGAGAGGGTGGCAGACCTCTTCTTACGGGGGCGTCTGTCTTTACTACCCTTCGGCCTGCCGATCTTCTTCACTTCATACGGGATCACGGGTTTGATTAGGATTCCGACCTCGGACGCGAATTCCGCGTCCGTCAGGGCGGTTCTGTTCATACGCCACTTCCCGTCATCGGTACGCACCATCTTGAATCTGCCCAACCGGTGCAAGGCATCGCCGTAAGTGCATTTCTCAAAGAGTTTCTTGGAATCGAGATGCTTGTAGATCCTCGCCGACATGATGGCGGCGAGGTAGTCGACGAATTCACTGGCTATGGAGGTGTAATCGCTGTGTTCACGCGTGTCATCCATCTCCAGGATGTCCCTCTCGAATCTGAACATCAGTTCTATCAACCACCGTTCGTCGTAGATCCTATCAACTTCCTCACACCCCAGGTTCAGATCCGATATGAACACCAGAGTTCCGAACTCCCTCCTCTTGGACGCCAGTTCCCTGGCGTCCACTTGGGAGGAATCCTTTCCATTGAGATACAGGATCTCTTCCTCTTTGGCGATCTGCGGATCTCTGAACGAGTAGAGCCAGACCTTGCGGTTTTTCCATATTGCCCCGACCTTCTTGCACGATATGCCGCGTGCGTCCGGAAGACATGAATCGAATGCCAGCATCGAGTGCTTCCTGATCTCGGGACGGTCCCTTTTCATCGGTAGCAGGAAGTGGAGTCCTTCGTGTTTCCTGATTTCGTCCTCCATGGATTCTATGGGGAATCCCTTATCCGCTATGAGTATCCCCTCAGTGATCTTGTTCTCGCTGATGAAGTCGCTCACAGCCCTGAGGTCCACCATGTTCCCCGGATATGCTTTGCAGCAGAGAGGCTCACGGGATTTCATCCCGTAGCAGTACATGATGGACATGTCGCGGTGTTTGGTCTGGCAGGTCTTCCTCGAAACGGCTGACAGAGAATTGATCTTGCTGTGATCCTGTTTGATGCTCCCGTCGATGATGAGACGGTCGTCCGCTCCGCAGGACGACACGCGGTTGCGCATGAAATCCACGGTCTTTTTGTAAGCTCTGCCCACGTTCCGCAGGAACGTGCACACCTGGTTCTTACTGAGATTCATACCGGGATAGATTTCCGATATGAAACTCTCCTGATAGGTCCTCATCATCAGCCTGTCTGTCAGCCCGCGTCTCAGAGACCTCATCATCGCCATTACGTACAGTCTTACCGCGTCCTCCTCGGCATAGACTGTTCTGAGTTCCTCCAGTAGGTTCCTGTTCTGCGAATCGCAGAGGCAGTATTCTCCCCAGTCCTTGATGTCCACGTCGCATACGGATACGGTCTCAGGCTTCTCCGCCAACGGGATGAAAGTCCCGTTGACTATATGCCCGACCACCTTGCCGTTCTTCGAGGGCCTGTGTCTCTTACCGTTCTCATCGACCCACGACTTGGAAGAAAGTTTCTCCCTCACGGGATAGACTCCGTTACGCTCGTCTCCCACTACCGTACCTTTCGGTCTCTCCACCTTGCGAATGTGTTCCGGGACTGCCATATTTTTCACAACTATTATGGTACTTATAGTATAAATAGTATCCTATAAAGTACCATCATTTATAAATAAAGTCTAAACAGAAAGACCGTTCCAACAGCCTCTTATAACCATGAAATACCTCAAAACCGATGAAATGATGAGCGTAAATATCCGATCTTTGCGGAAAATATGAAAAATCCGCTCGGCGGAAATGAAATTGTTTAAGAAAGCAGTTGAGCAGTGATGGTACTTCTTACGGGAAACTTATGATACACATAATTACCACTTATGAAACGAATTCCTTTCTATGCACCGATTAAATATCGAAGAAATGATTCGGAATCATGACGTATGAGGCCCGCGTAGGGCTATACAAGAAGATTGAAAGACTGAGGAAACGCCCTCTCATCGTTTACTCCACGAGATTTTCCAACTACAACAGCGGTTCTATGAGTATGGATTCCATTCCGGAATTCTGCGAACAGATTCTCCAGACCCCGTCCAATTCGAAGAAAGTGGATCTGCTATTGGTAAGCCAGGGAGGTGATGCGATCGTCGCATGGAGGGTGATCAATCTCCTGAGGGAGCGCTTCGATGAGGTTGATGTACTCGTCCCCTATGTGGCCCAGAGTGCAGCAACGGTCCTCTCGTTCGGTGCCGATCACATCGTTATGCACCCTTTCTCCTGCCTGGGGCCGATAGACCCGCAGATAACCATTCAGAGCAACAATCTGCAGATGCCTCCGAAAACATTCTCGGTAGAGGACATCCAAGCATACCTGGAATTCGTCAAAAAGGACCTGGGAATTACGGCATCGAAGAACAGCCCTGCAGATTCCGAACCATCTGGATTCAACCCCAATGTCCTCGATCACCTGGTCAAGGAACTGAATCCCACGGAGATAGGCATCGTGAAGAAGAGCATGAAACTGTCCGAGGGTCTTGCGGAAAAACTGCTGTTGCTGCATATGACCGACAAGAAGCAAGTCGAAGGTATCGTGAAGAAATTCAACACGATGACCCATCACGGTTACACCATCGGACGCAAGGAGGCGAAGGAATCCGGTCTGCCTGTCGAATACCCGTCCAAACAATTGGAAAAATTGATGTGGGCCGTATGGACTGACCTCTCATCCGAACTCAAATGCAACGTTCCATTCGATCCGCTGATTGCACTCACCGCGAATCCGAAGATGAGTGCTGCCCTGACGAACAATATAAACATGGGTTTGCCTTACACACTCACCGCATCAGAAGTGCAGAAGATAGCAGTCGTGGAAAGCAAACAGTTTTCCAGCCACTACGATGTAAGAGATCAAATAATCGGCTCAGGCAACGGTATAAATATATCGTTCAACGTAGTATCATCTGCCTTAGGATGGGTAAGGTCAAAAACGGGATGATAGCATGTCCTACTACGGCACCAATGTGAGCAATTCCGCATCCGCATTCGCCCAGACCGGATATTCTGCACAGGTCATGTACCAGTATGTTACCGTAGGTTCGACCGACAACCCCGGAACTCTGACTGCTCAGGAGCTCGAGAAGCTCAACAATTCCATGAAGCTCCATGAGAAGTCCCTCTCACTGCTGGGTCAGTGAGTATTGTTCTTGAGCCACTCCGTGATGGATTCTATGTCCGCGTTGCCGCAGGCAACATCCAGCACGAAGTGATAAATCTCTTCTTCCTTTGCACAGATAATCTGATCCTCCAGAAGAAGTTCACAGGTCAGGAGAGCCGTCCTTTTGTTCCCCTCATAGAACGGATGGTAGTATGCAATACCATACAGAGCATTGGCTGCTCTCTCATACTTGTCCGTACAGGACTCCAGCTTCTGTCCGAGGAAATAAAGATCCGACTCTGAGCGAATGAGCCCCGCCAGATCCGCCTCGGACGGATTGATGGATACGGCTATCCGATGGATGTTCACGAAAAATTCCACAGGATATTGGGACCTCATCGATTCCCTAACATCCTACGTATATTTTATTGGTGGGTTTCTGCCCTAACGACGATTCATTCGAACTCGATTGTCGGCTTCCACGGTTCTGGATCTACGTGTTCCTGTTTATTCAAATGGGCGAGTAGAACGTTATTGGCACGAACTCTCCTGTGAATGACAATCTCCTTGTAGTACTCCAGGGAAAATCTCAGGACCTCGGGGAAATCAACGATGTTGTACGCACAGAATATCGCGTCAGAATACGAATTGATCAATCCTATCGGCAGTGAAGCTTGAAAACTCATCCTTTTATCATTATATTTCGACTTGGGTTTCAATTTGAAAGTACGCACTATCTGCTCCCCGTACTTGAACCCCATAGATGCCATCTTCTTCCACATTGCCGGAAGAAAATAAGTGAAGTAATCTTCCAGCAGATACTTTGCTGCGGACGCAGCGTAATCGGAGATGCTGGTGTATTCTCCTGAATCATCGATCAAACTGAATATCTCATTGTACAATTGTGTGGAACAGGTAATTTTGACCTTCTTTGTAGGTACCTTTCCAGTTATCCCGATATAGCTGACCATGTCTCTCCCCGTAATCGTTTTTGTGGTGTCTAAGATATTACATTGGTTTTATATATACACTAAGTGTATTATAGTTTACTTTGGTGCTAATTAGAACCAAGGAGGAAGCCATGACACCGATACAGGTGATACTGACCGAAAAAGAACTGGAGGAAGTCGACAGACTTGTGAAAGAACAGTATGACTCCAAAAGCAGAGCGGATCTTGTCCGCAAAGCAACTCTGGAATACTGTCTCAGACACAGCTAAACACATAGGAGAAAGATAGTATGAACAATAATAAAGACAACTGTGAGGGCCGTAAAATCTTCATCGGCAAAAGGGAGAAGGTGGTATGCGCCAAAATATCCTACTCGCTAAATGAGGCCGTTAGAAGGATCGTCAGAGAAGAGAACAGATTCCATTCCATTAACGACTTCGTCGAAGAGGCCGTTTTGGACAAGGTACTGAAGATTAGTGAAAGTAGGGAAAACGAGGAGGGATGCTAATTGAAGGCTAGCTCGTCCCCTCTCCGTCTTCCCACGTATGATTATGCTGCCGAAGGGTTTAACCCTTTTTCATCAGCAATCGATACTGTGAAACCGACAGATTCCCCCTCATCGGAGGTGTATTTATGACCGTCGAATACTTCGAGAACGGGGTCGTAAGGTACCTGGATCACTACGACCCCCTCCCCGATGACGAGCGCCCTCGCAGGAGAAGACCCAGACACCACGATTCCCTTCCGTACGGGTGGTGGTGATATGTCCCGCAATCACATGTCCGAGGCTGACCTCGGCGGATACAGGCAGGACTATCTGTACAGCCCGTACAGCGGCAGTGCGCGCCATCCCAAGGCGGATGTCGGGTACGGCGGCAAGACCAACACCAGAAACGTCCACACCCCGGACGGCTGTATCTATGAGTTCCTGAACGCCAAGTTTAGGAACGCCAAGAAATACACCCGCGACAAATGCAGGTGGAGCCTCCGCCGCATGACGAGGATCCTCGAAGCGGGCGGTTTCGATGCCTCCCCGTTCAAGATCGATGAGGATGCGGTCAACTACATCATGGATGAATACCGCGCCAGAGGAAAACTTGACAGTTACCTCGAGGGGGAGATCGCCTACCTCAACCGCTACCTGAAGTTCTTCAGGAACTATACGATAGTGGACATGAACCCCCAATTCTCCCAGGACATGAGGGTGAACGTCCACTGGCTCGAGGAGGACCAGTACCAGACCCTCATGGATGTAAAGAAGACGCCCCTGCAGGACATAGTCATCCACCTGGAGCTGTGCCTTGGATTCAGGAACGCGGAGTGCTGCCGCCTCACCCTCAGCGACATCAACGACAGCGGCACCAAACCCTACTTCAACGTTAGGGGAAAGGGACGCGGAAACGGGAAGTACAGGACCGTACGCTTCCATAGGGACACCAGGGCCGTCCTCAACAGGTGGCTGGACGAACGCGAGAGGATTGTCCGGATCGCCCGGGAGAACATCCCCCACTGGCAGGACCCGGGATACGTCCTCCTGTGGTGCCACTACAAGAACCACCCTGACGTGGGCTACTACAGGGAGCACACGGGAAGCCTGGACGATGCCGTCCTGGACCCTCTCAGACCCAAGGTCGGATTCCATTTCTCCAACCACGACCTGAGGAGGACCTTCGGCCGCAGGCTCTACCATGCGGGCGTACCAATTGAGACCATCTCCAAGTTCCTCGGCCACGAATCCACCGCTGAGACCCTCAAGTACCTGGGGATCAACCTGGACGATATGGACGAGGGCATGAAGAAGCTCGACGCATACGACAACAAGATGGGGGTAAAGAAGAGATAAATCCCCAGTCTGGCACATCATCTTCTCCAACCAATAAAATGGTTGGAGTAGCCTTTTAACGGGGCCGTCGGAGTGCCCGGCGGCCCCCACTTAGTGATGACAGGATCAGTGAACACCATGAACGGAATGAGCAGGAAAAATGAACAGTGGACTACCTTTTCAGGGGTTCCGAATCACCTCGATTTAGGGGTAGCCAGACATAGTGGTACGCATCGTATCAGGGAGTGGGGACCATTATTGTCCAGATCTCCCGGCGGAGAC
Source organism: methanogenic archaeon ISO4-H5 (assembly GCA_001560915.1). NCBI lineage: Archaea > Methanobacteriati > Thermoplasmatota > Thermoplasmata > methanogenic archaeon ISO4-H5. The sequence goes on from CP014214.1 coordinate 1,687,595, forward strand.
CCGTTTAAAAATTTTCTCGAAAATTTGACGTGTACCATTTTACATACGCACACAAACAAATCAAATGAAGAGTTTTGAATATTAAATTTAACACCCAAAATATTTCTTGCCCTGCACTCACGAAATTTTCTCGGAAACTGAATGATTCAAAACGTTATACTAATGTTGAACATCTCCGCTATATGTTGCAACGATTCCGAAAGGAAAACGCGTTCATCTATCTCTTCCAGATTTGCCACCAGTTCCGGAACGAATTCCTCTTCGGAGATGCGCACACTATCGGTACCATTTGTCCTGGGCTATATGTGGACCTGGAGCGTCTCCACCAGAGTCTTCTTGCGGTCATCCCCGCTCCACCTATAATCCATGTATGCCCCGGTAATCTTGTACAACGTGAACGTTCCGTATTCACCATACTGCCTGAAACACCTCCCTATGAGTTCCCGGGCCTCCTGGAGTTTCCTTTCCTCATCCATACATAGAGATTCATGCTCCTCCGCAGACTTGCGGTCATAGAACGTCCTGTTGCAGTTCTCGCATTCGAATTTGGTGTACTCGCGCACCATGAGGATCAGAGCATGTCGGTGCAGATAAAGTATGTTAGATTTTGTGTTCCTCTCGCTCACACCAACATATAGCCAGGAACACAAAATCTAACAATGCTTTTCAATCCCCAAAACAAATCAAACCTATGCAAGGACCAGGTATGCAGGACGGAGACGAACAGCGCATGACCGCTAGTCTTCTGAAGTATCTTACAAAAAACAGGATGCATGACGAGTACTGTCTGAAGGACCCGGGCGACATCGAACTATTCGAAGAGATCGAACGCATCGTCAGGGAACTACCCTCCTCGGAGAAGAACCTTGACGTACGTACCTTATGGATCAGCATACCCCGCGGCCCCATCGAGGACTTCGGCGATTACGAGGACTACAAGGAAGATTACAACTACGAGGAATTCGTAAATCTTTGGAAGTACGAACATCCTGATGAAAAGGATTGGTATGTATTCCAGTATGAAAAAATACCCTGGGGCCCCAGATATGTCGCCTTGGGTAATTTGGGCTTGTTCTGCGAAGAAGAAGACAAATCGTTTAGGGATTATTCAAGGGGCCACACCGGTCTTCTGAAATGGCTGGTGGGTATACTGAGAGAGACCGTGGATTCCGTGAAGGACGGCACATATCACGACTTGGTCGTCAGCCAACTGCCCATAGGTTACCGCAAGGGAGTGGTCAAAAGATCGGATATCTGGAAAAGCGGATATTGGTCCAGAGATGACGATCTTGACGGCATCACCGACGAGGAGATTGAGAGATTCATCGAACTGGTGGACGGGGGGATTGAACAGGAACCTAAGGAAAAACTGGAATCTATGACCTTGAATGATTATCTGACACTGTGTTCGGTATGTTTCAGAATATTCGGGAGGGACATTGCGGATAAATCCCCCGCAGAACAGTTCAAAAGGTTCGCCGATGGACGTGACGAGGGCCTGCTGGAGCTAGATCCGGATGATCCGGATGCGTTCAGACTGTTCTGCAAGAGTTCCCACAGCGGCCATGTTTGGGAGATTTTTCCGGGCCATAGCTATTCCCGCATACACCTGTATCCCCACACTGACGAGAACGGATGGTATCTTTACCTGAACGGACCGTTCCATCGCAATCACTTTGTGCACATCGCCCTGGAATTGACCTCCATGGGAATCCCGATGAAGATATACGAAGCGAGCAAGGTCGTAAACGCCCTGAAGGGAGAGGATTACATCGGGATTATGCCGAGGGGGAGTTTTCCGCAGTATTGCAGCCATCTCTTCACTGAACACGAAGTTATGGACTGCCTCTCGTTCAGGGAGGAAATGCTGGAGAAATTCGGAGATATGATCGAATGGTACGCGGTGAACACATTCTACCCTGTAATATCAGACTCTTCTAAAAAGGACTGAAATAACGCAAACAGAGGTGAATCGATGGATAGTGAACTTAAGAAATTATGTAAAATGGACAGTACCTCAGACATAATTGGTGATATGGAACAAATTATCAATCGTTCCCGTAACATAGCATATCTGTACGTAAACAGAGCCCTGGTTCTACGCAACTGGTTGATTGGAAGAAGAATTGATCAGGAGATTCTAAAGGATCAAAGTTTCGAAGATAATTATGGTAAGAAACTGATTGGCCTCTTTCTGAAAAACAGTGGGTAATCGGTTGGACAAAAGTACAAACGTCTGATTCCACATTCCGTTTCCATGAATCCTCTCAACAGTTTCATGGAGAAGGCAATCGGAATCGTCCCGCCTTGGTTCGTGAAGTCTGTGGAATATGACGGGGTGGAGACCGTCAATGTCGAATTGGGATTCGACAGGAAGCACAGGCCGGCTGCTCCGGCCTGTCCCCGCTGCGGCGGGGAATGCAGCTATTACGATATGGTGGAGAAGACCTGGAGACACACGGATGTCTGCGACTGGATGTGTATCGTTCACGGTGTAATCCCCAGAGTGAAATGCGGATCATGCGGCAGCGTGACCAGAATCAACGCCCCCTGGGCATCGGATTCCATCAGCAAGTTCACGCAGAAATTCGAGGAGAAGGTCATCGGTCTGACGAAGAAGATGCCCGTCTCCGACGTATGCAAAGAGATGCGGCTTGACGACAGCACGGTCTGGACCATCATCGAAAGACACGTGGACCGCTGCATGGATCATCAGGATCTGGCTTATGTGGACACTTATTACGTGGACGAGAAATGCATCAGGAAAGGCCGCCGTTATCTCAGTACCTTCCTGGACCAGAACCACAGGGTAATCTATGTGGGAGAGGACAACACCTCCGAGACGGTGAGAGGATTCAGGGAACATCTGGAATCCCGCAACGGATGTGCCGGTAACATCCGGCACATCAGCATGGACATGGGCGCCGGTTTCAAGAAAGGTGCCGAAGAGTACTTTCCCGACGCCGAACCGACGTTCGACAGATTCCATGTCACCGAACACATGACCGAAGCAGTCAACGATACCAAGAAACGCGAATACTGCGACCTGGTGAACTACACTCCCGACGAACGGGGGATGATGAAAGGGCAGAAGTACCTGTTCCTGAAGAACTACGACAACCTGGATGACGGGAAGAAAGGGAAACTGCACGATCTGCTGTCGATATTCCACGATCTGGGAATAGTGTACAGGTTCAAAGAGACCTTACGGAAACTCTGGGACATGTCCTGCAAGTTTGATGCGTGGAAATTCCTGATGGATTGGATCGAGTCTGCCAGGAGAACAGGGATTCCGGAATTGATCAAGGTGACGAACCTGCTGGAGAATCATTCGAAAGGTATTCTCAATTGGTATGATTCGCATATCAGCAACGGTGTGATGGAAGGGTTCAACAGCGTTCTTCATGCATTCAAAGGCCGTGCAAGGGGATACCGCAGTTTCGAGAGATACCGGACGATGATCTACCTCCGCTGTTCCGGATTGTGCTGACTCTTGTAGGTAGACAGGTAGGGGGCAGTCCCTATGTTCAACGGACGTATGACGAGGGGGAGCCCGTCCTCCCCCGAGGAATACGTACGCTTCTCGGTGTTTTCCTGATTGTGACAGATTTTGTTAACGTGCAATCGCGGGTGCGATTGCACTTATTTCGTTCTGGCCCACTGAAAATCAGAAAGAACCACTGATTGTGGACCTATCTAGAAAACTTACCTCCGAATACGGTAAGGGATTCAGCCCTAGCACCCTCTATAAGTATGTCAGATTCTACAAACTGTTTCCGAAGATATTGTCCACAGTGTGGACACAATCTTTTTCCTGCCTGTCATGGAGTCATTACCGCTTATTGATAGGAGTTGTAAATGATGATGCCAGAGTGTGGTATGAAAGGGAAGCTGCTGAGGAATCATAGGCCGTGAGAACTCTACAACGCAATAAAGAGTCCCAGTACTACTTTAGAATGATAAAGGCCCCTAATCCAGAAGATCCGTGAGAACGATACGGTACAAGGCGTTCCCACTGAATCGGGGATAATCGATTTTTTCCAAAGTTTTTTGAATTATTTCGACTAATTATGATTAACAAAACAACAGGTGACTGCAATCACCTGTGGTTGGAGAACATCCTCACCAGATTGTTGCCCAGGGACCTTATTTAGTATTTAAATTGCAACATATATGGGGGGGGGAATTATACACATTCATTGCAACAAATCAGGTGGTGGGGAGAAGCCCACCCACTCAAAGTGTTAAAGAACCTTTTTCAAGGATTAATCCGCTTCATAAAACATGAACAGCAAGGATGAAATCGTCAGGATGTTCGACGGCGACAGAGGGGATGCCCACCCTCCCGCAATCTTCACCCAGTCTGGGACTGTCGGACAGATGGACTCCTGCGGATCTCACTGGCCGGAAGCCAACTTCGATGCAGAGAAGATGGCGGAGCTCGCACTTCAGACCAATAAGATATTCGGTTTCGCCACCGTCAGAGTGCCGTTCTGCATTACCGTGGATGCGGATGCATTCGGATGCGGGATTTATCCCGGAAGCAACGACTCACAGCCCTCGGTGGAATCATTCAGATACTGTCCCGAAGGGGAGATCCTCGATGTCCCGGAGGACCTCATTTCTCCGGACGAATTCATCACAAGCAAAAGACCCAGCATCGTAAAGGAAGCTGCGGATATCCTCTCCAAAAACGAGGACCTCTTCCTGATTGCGGCAGTCAACGGACCCATGGCCTGCGTCAACAACCTGCTCGGCATGGAGAACACCATGATGGCACTCATGATGGAACCGGACAGAATGTATTCATGGCTGAAGGCGGTGACCCCGCATCTCTCCGAGTTCGCCCGTGTCCTATCCGAAACCGCGGATTGCATAATGATTACGGAGGAGGCATCTTCGGAGTTCACCCCTCCGGAATACTTCGACGACGTTTTCCAGGCTTATATCCCGGATGTCATCGCAGGCGCCCACAAAGGAGCGTTCTGCACCACCCACACCTGCGGAGAGACCCTCGACATCGCAGACAGACTCTGTGCCCTCGGACAGGACGGGATCTCCCTCCAGACCGACAGCGACCCTGATGCATACATGCAGGCAATGGGCAAGGAGATCGTAAAACTGGGCGGAGTCCGTCCAGTGGATACGCTTATGATGAAAAAGCCGGAGGATGTTCTCGCAGAAGCAAAGCATGCCGCCGAAATAGGATTCGACATCGTCACCCCCGAATGCGGTGTGCCTCCTCAGACTCCGAACGAGAACCTGATGGCACTGGCACATTACCGCGAACACTGAGTCGTGTAAACATGGGAGAGAACACGATCGTCACCGGCCGCTTCATACTGGCGGCGGCCTCGTGCTTCTTCATGACGGTCGTGTTCTTCGCCCATTTCAGTTCCATCCCGTCGTATTCGATAACCGTCCTCGGCACCGATGCCACGGTGGCCGGTTTCGTGGCAGGCATCTTCATCGTAGGGGATATCGCGGGCCGTCTCCTTCTGGGCAGACATGTATGGAGATTCGGTCCCAACAGGCTCTGCTTCCTGTCCATGGCCGCAGGCACTGCGATTTCGATCCTTTACCTCCTGACCGAGAATGTTCCTGCACTCTGCATCATAGGATTGGTTCACGGATTCACGTACGGCGTGGCTGAACTCGCTGTATTCGCAAGAGTCACGGCCGACCTCTCTCCCAGTGTCCGCGGCAGAGGTCTCGGGTATTTCACCCTGAGCTACAGCCTCGCCAGTGCAGTGGGTCCGCTGCTCAGCATCCACCTGGTAAATGTCGGTCTCTTTCGTGAGATATTCCTGCTGGGGCTGGTTGCTTCTGCCGCCTCCGCAGCGTGTGCGCTATTCCTCGGAAAAGATACGGAGAGAGGACAGATCCGTAAGACCCAGACAGCGGATTACCGGCCTATATTACGTAAGACTCTGCCCATATCGATGGTCCTGCTGATATTCCTGATATCCTACTCCGGGGTGCTCACATTCATCGCCCCCTACGGAATCGAACTGGGGATGGAAACGTACACAGCCGTGTTCTTCGTGGTGCTGTCGGTGGCCACCGTCGTCAGCAGACTGGGCATCATGGGGAAATACGATACTGTGGGTCCGGACCCCATACTGATCCCGCTGATTGTTCTGTATATCCTCGGCATGCTACTCCTGGGTGCGGCCCCCTTCGGAGAGGCCATCCTGGTGTCCGCCTTCGTGATAGGCCTGGCGCTGGCGGCCCTCGGTTCCGCCGGCAATGTCATGGCGGTGGAGGGGCTGGACATAAGGGCCCAGGGCATGGCGCTGGCCGTGGTGCAGGTCTTCATCGACCTGTCCTACATCGTCGGACCAGTGGCATACGGATATGCGGTGTCATCCGTGGGGTACTCCGAATGTTATACTGTCATGGCCGCGGTAGGTCTTGTGGCCCTTCTCGTATATCTCCTGACCTGCTCCCCATCCGTCCGCGGACGCATGGCGGGCAAAAGATGAATAAACGTTAATTTGAATAGTACGAAACGCCATCCGCTTATGACGATGAAGCATCTGTTCAACATCAGCGTATTCCATCTCCCCGACGAGCTGAAAGCTGCCAGGGAGTTCGTAAAGGACCCGGCCAACCGCACCGACGGTCTGGAGATCCTCACGGGCTACGATCCGATTCCGAAGCCCATGGCAGAGTGCATGATCGGTGTCCATCTGCCCTACGCCACCGACTGGTACGGCCCGTTCACAGGGAAGAGACAGGTGCCCGAATCGAAACAGCAGGAATTCGCCAGATGGAACTCCTACGGGAAGGACCGGAAGGAGATCGTGGAAAACATCCGCATCATGATGAAATGCGCAGGAGACCTGAATCCCGCGTATGGGGTGTTCCATGCCGCCTCCGGCAACTACGATGAGATCACGGGTGTAGAATTCACCGATGATCCTGACTCCGTGGTGAGGACGATGTGCGAGATGCTCAACGAGGCATGCTCCGTTTTCCCCGGAGGCAAGCCCCCTCTCAGACTGGTATTCGAGAACACCTGGTGTCCCGGACTCATGATGCAGGACAACAGGGGATTGGATATACTCGAGAACAAGCTCGAATTCGACAACTGGGGCATCTGCCTCGACACCGGCCACCTGCTGGTCTCCATGGGAAGCGTCCATTCGGAGCCCGAGGCCCTGGATAGACTGAACGCCTGCATCGATAGATATTCTTCAGATATGAAGGACAGGATCACCAACGTCCATCTCCATGTGAACACCACCGCGGAGTACATGCGCAGTTTTAGGAAGCCCGACACCACGGGTATGAGCGCGGAGGAACGCATCCTCTTCGCCCACCACCACATCGGGACCATGGACGCGCATCAGCCATTCACCGACCCTGGTGTGAAGGATCTGGTGGACAGACTCGCCCCCGATTACCTGATCCACGAGATGGGTTCAATAACCTCCGAAGGACAGATGAGGCAGCACAGGATTCAAAGGAGCCTCTTCCCATGAAGGTCCCGGACCATATCGAGGTTCGCGGTGCAAGGATCCACAACCTCAAGGATATCGATGTCGACATACCTCTCAACAAGGTCGTGGGAATCGCCGGAGTTTCCGGTTCGGGGAAATCCTCCCTCGCCCTCGGCACTCTCTATTCGGAAGGTTCCAGACGTTATCTGGAAGCCCTCTCCACCTACACCCGCAGACGCATGACCCAGGCATCGCGTTCCGAGGTCGACGACGTCCGCTATGTGCCTGCCGCTTTGGCACTTCATCAGCGTCCCGGGGTGCCCGGGATCAGGAGCACGTTCGGTACTTCCACGGAGCTGCTCAACAGCATCAGGCTCATGTTCTCCAGGCTCGCCAACCACCGCTGCCCCAACGGCCACTACCTGGAACCGAGCATCAACTTCGCGGGCATGCTTGAGATCAGATGCCCCGTATGCGGTGCCGAGGTCTCACCCCCTAGCGCAGAGGAACTTGCTTTCAACAGCACCGGCGCATGCAGGGAATGCAACGGTACCGGCGTGGTTCAGGAAGTGGACGAGACCACCCTGGTCCCCGACGAGAACAAGACCATCGACGAAGGTGCCGTTGCCCCGTGGCAGACCCTCATGTGGTCCCTGATGAAGGATATCGCAAGGGATATGGGAGTGCGTACCGACGTCCCGTTCAAGGACCTCACCGAGAAGGAGAGGTGGATAGTCTTCCACGCTCCGGCCGAGAAGAAGCACCTGCTCTATTACAACGAGAAATCCGGTAACGCGGGGGAGATGGACTTCACCTACTACAACGCAATTTATACCGTTGAGAACGCCCTCGCCAAAGTCAAGGACGAGAAGGGGATGAAGAGGGTGGAGAGGTTCCTCAAGAGCAGTACCTGCCCCTGCTGCCACGGATCCAGATTGTGCGAGCGGGCCAGGGAACCACTTCTCAGGGGAATCTCCCTCGACAAGGTATGCGAGATGACCCTCTCGGATCTCGTGGAATGGGTCAAAGGCGTTCCCGATTCCCTCCCCTCCGAGATGAAACAGATGGCAGAGAACATCTGCGAGTCGTTCCATGACACAGCAGCACGTTTGATGGATCTGGGTCTGGGATACCTGACCCTCGACCGCCCCACATCCACCCTGTCCACCGGAGAAAGACAGCGCACTCAGATGGCAAGGTCCGTACGCAACAGGACCACCGGCGTACTGTACGTCCTCGACGAACCGTCCATCGGTCTCCACCCCTCCAACATCGAAGGGCTCATCGGAGTCATGGATGCCCTGATCGCCGATGGAAACTCGATCGTATTGGTCGACCACGATACACAGATCCTGCGCCGTTCCGACTGGATGGTCGAGCTCGGACCCAAAGCCGGGGCCGAAGGAGGCAACATCATAGCCGAAGGCACCGTGGAGGACCTGGAGAAGAATCCGAAATCAATCATAGGTCCCTTCCTCGAGGACGGTAATCCCGGACTGCGTCCCCGCACCCCGGCCGAGAAGATGTTCGAACTAGGTACCATCGAGATGAAGACAGACCGCATCCATACCGTCAAACCGCTGGACGTGAAGATCCCCAAAGGGAGGTTCACGGTCGTGACCGGTATGTCGGGAAGCGGGAAGACCACCATGGCCCTGGACAGCCTGATACCTGCCCTGGAGGCGAAAATCGAGGGTAAACCGCTGCCGCAGCACGTGAAGTCCATCTCTGCGGAAGGCATCGAACATGTGAAGCTCATCGATGCCACCCCGATAGGGATCAACATCCGTTCCACCGTGGCCACCTACGCCAACATCCATGATGAACTCCGTAAAGTTTTCGCAAAGACCCAGAAGGCAAAAGAAGCAGGCGTCAAAGCGGGAGATCTTTCATACAACACGGGATCGCTCCGCTGCCCTACCTGCGACGGAACTGGCGCCATCAGCCTCGATGTTCAGTTCCTTCCGGATGTGGACATCCCCTGCCCCGACTGCGGAGGCTCCCGTTACTGCCAAAAGGCATTCACCCTGACCAGGACCCGGAAGGACGGCTCAGTGCAATCCCTGCCGCAGCTCATGGAACTCAGCGTCAACGAGGCACTGGCACTATGCGACGATCTGTCTGTCGTGAAGTCACGTCTGAAGGTCCTGCAGGAAGTCGGACTCGGTTATCTAACCTTGGGAGAGGCCACTCCCGGCCTGTCCGGAGGGGAGGCACAGAGGCTCAAACTCGCCAGCGAGATGGGCCGCGGACAGGACGACACCGTATTCGTATTCGATGAACCGACCATAGGTCTCCACCCGCTCGACGTGCAGGTCCTCATGGGCATATTCCAGCATCTCATCGAGAAAGGTGCCACGGTCGTTGTCATTGAGCACGACCTGGACGTCATCCGCTCCGCCGATTATGTCATAGACCTCGGCCCGAAAGGGGGGGAGCAGGGCGGCAGGATTGTGGTCGCAGGCACTCCTGAAGAGGTCAAAGCCTGTCCCGAGAGCATGACCGGCAGGTATCTCTGACTGGTATCCTCCCGGATACCGTCCGTTTATAGACGTTGATGAGAATCAAGGTATCGTCATGATAAGGAACATCGTGAAGATCGACAGCGAGAAGTGCACCGGATGCGGTGCCTGTGCGGAAGCCTGCGCCGAAGGAGCGATTCGTATGATTGACGGCAAGGCAGTACTGGTAAGCGATGCCTACTGCGACGGGCTCGGCGCATGTCTGCCTGCCTGTCCGGCGGATGCCATCTCCATCGAGAAGCGCGAAGCTGTTCCTTTCGAAGAGCCTCCCTCGGCGAAGAAACCCGAAACCATCCCTATGGCATCCTCCATCCCGATGGCAGGGTGCTCCGGTTCCGGCCCCCGCAGGATCCAGCACACTCCTTCCGCTCAGACCGGGGATGTCTCCGGACAGCTGTCCCAGTGGCCCGTACAGCTGCGTCTGGTGCCGGCTTCCGCACCCTATCTGGAGAATTGCGACCTCCTCCTCGCTTCGGATTGCTCCGCATTCGCCTGCGGCAACTTCCACGAACGCTTCATCAAGGGCAGGATCGTACTCATCGGATGTCCCAAACTGGACCCCGCCGAGTCCTGGAAGAAGCTCTCGGACATAGTGGCACAGCACAGCATCAGGAGCATCACCGTCACCAGGATGGAGGTTCCCTGCTGCTCAGGACTGGCCAATGCCGCCGTATCCGCCGTGGAGAAGAGCGGTAAGATCATTCCTGTCAAGGTGTTCACCGTCTATCCGGACGGAAATGTCAGGGAAAACTGAGATCTCTGCTAGATTCAGGGAAAAGCCTTTTTAACCCTGCAAGGAAATTCTAACCGCAGATGCTCCCTGCAGCGGACAATTCAAGGATAATTAACGCTGTAATTCAAGAAGCGCGGGAAAAGGGCATCCAGAGACTCACCATATCTGGTGTCGCCAAGCGGTGTAATTGCAGCAGGCAAACCCTATATTACCACCATCTCGGTGGGATGGATCGCATCATCGATTACATGATATGCGAGGACCAAGACAGTATTATCGATGTCTCGGACAGTGTTCCGTATTGGAAACGCGAGACATACCGTCTGTTCCGTTCACTGAACGAAAGAGACGATTTCTTCAAAGGCATCTACGGGACCAAGTACCGCCAGACCCTTCTGGATTCTGTGAAGAGCCATGTCCGCAAGGACATAGTTCCGGACTTCCTCTCGAACCATCGCAGAGGGGACAACCCTAAGGAATGGGATACTTTGGCAGACCTCCTCACCCACCTCTTCACGGGGATGTTCGAGGAGTGCGTCGACTCCAAGGAGACGACCGACCCCGACAAGATGATGGGTAGGATCGAGAGATTGTGCGGTGCGTCGATGCACAGGATGATTGACGATTATCTCGCATTCTCCGGTGCAAATTAAGAACAAAGACCCCGGGATCCAATATCCCGGGGGAATGGATTTTCACCTCAGGCAGAGGGCCCTGAAGGCATCCTCTGACTGATCGAGAAGAGCGTCCTTGTCCATGGTCAGGATGTTCCTGTCCTCGACGACGAGGTCACCCTGGCACATCACGGTCTTGACGTTCGCATTGCACATGGAGTAGGCCATGTTGGCGATGATGTTCTCGGGCAGGAGGGGCCTCATGTTGGGTGCCTTTCCGTCGATGACCACGAGATCGGCGAACTTGCCCACTTCGATAGAACCGAGGGAATCCTGCATGCCGATGGCCTTGGCACCGTTGATGGTGACGATGTCGAGCAGCTCCTGGGCGGGGGTGACGGTGGGGTCCCACCTGCTGGACTTCTGAAGGAGTCCGAGGGCCCTCATCTCGGCGATCATGTCGAGGGTGTTGTTGGTGGTGCTTCCGTCGGTTCCGAGGGATACGTTGACGCCGTACTTGTTGAACTCAGGGACGGGTGCGACACCTCCGGTGGCAAGTTTCATGTTGGACACGGGGCAGGAGGAGACGGACATTCCGGTTTCTCCCATGAGCTTGACCTCCCTCATGGTGAGCCATGCGGAGTGGGCGGTGATCATGCGGGGTCCGAGGACTCCGATGTCGTACAGCCACTCGGCGGGCCTCTTGCCGGTGAGCTTCTTGTGCTCGTTGACCTCTCCGCGGGTCTCGGACAGGTGCATGGTGATAGGACATCCGACCTCATCGGAGAAGGCCTTGGTCTCCACGCAGGTCTCTTCGTTGCAGACATATACTCCCTGGAGAGAAGCTCCGGGAATAATCTTCCTCTCGTTCTTGAACTTCTGATAGAAGTTCTTGCAGTTCTGGAGAGGGTTGCCCTTCTGAGTGGTCTTGTCCTCGTCGAGGCAGCACCAGCAGCAGACTCCTCTGAGTCCCGCTTCCTGGGTGGCTTTGGCGATGACATCCTCGGAATAGTAGAAGTCCACAAAGGTGGTGGTTCCGGAGAGCATCATCTCCATGCATCCGATCTTGGTGCCGAGGGCAAGGTCTGCATCGGTACGGTCGGCATCGATCTTGAAGGTCTTGTCGAGGAAGTCAGGGAAGAGAAGATCGTCGACGACGCCCTTCATCACGGTCATGGCGATGTGGGTGTGGGTGTTGACCATTCCGGGCATGACGATGTCGCCGGAGCAGTCGATCTCCCTGTCGGCTGTACCGTTGAATTTAGGTCCGACGGAGACTATCCTCTCACCGTCGACGACGACGTCCCCTCTGAGGACATCGCGGTTGGCGTTCTGGGTGACGATCCATGCGTCACGGAAGACTGTAATCATGAAACGGTGAACGGAACTTCCTGTTTAATAGTTACTTAGTCGCGCGCCCGCCCACGGACAAAACAAAATACTGCAAATCCCTTCGGATGCTGATAAGATGGTCTACCGTATCACATTCCTGGGAACCGGCGGAGGGAGGCACACTACGATGTACCAAACCCGCTGCACCGGAGGTATGCTCTTCGAGCACGGTGAGCCATCGCACTATCTTCACATAGACCCCGGACCGGGTGCACTCACACAGATGAGACGCATTCATTACGATCTCGGGAAGACGGAATCCGTCATCATCTCCCATGCCCATCCCGACCACTATTCAGATGCCCCCTCTGTGATCGAGGGAATGACACGCGGAGGATGGGTCAAAAGGGGTTCGACCTACGGAAGTCCCTCAGTGATCGAGGGGATGGAAGGTCTCGGACCGTGCCTGTCCCCGTACCATCTGGGTCTTACGGAAAAGACCGTATCGTTCAGACCCGGGGATGTCCTTGACGTGGACGGTATGAAGACCGAGATCTGCCGGGCCAAACACAGCGACCCCTGCAACGTCGGTTTCAGATTCGACACCCCCTACGGTGTCGTATCCTACGTCAGCGACACCGATTACGAGGAGGAAATAGGAGAACAGTACAAGGGCAGCAGGGTGCTCATCCTGCCGGTCACCACCCCGCATAACAACCGCATCAAATACCACCTGTGCACCGATACCGCCATCGAGATGGTGGATCAGGTGAAACCGGAACTATGCATATTCATCCACCTGGGTATCGTCATGATCAAACACGACCCTGCCGGACAGGCGGCCATGTGCGAGGATGCCACCGGAGTCAGGACGGTGGCCGGAGAGGACCTCATGACCCTGGACATAGACCGTGAGCTCTCTTTGGGAAAGGCACAGACCTATCCCGACGACGAGTGGATACCCGGATGGGCACCGGACATGCCGGAGGGAAAGAGATGAGCCTGGAAGACGAGATACTGGTGAGGATACGCCCCACCGCGGAGGAGACCGCACGCATTGATGCTGTGGCCAAACACCTGGTGGACTTCGTCCGCAGCTACATGGACGAGCATGGTATCGATGCGGAGCTCAAACTGGTCGGCTCCTACTCCAAAGGTACATACCTTGCGAATCCCGACCTGGACCTCTTCATCATGTTCCCGCCGGAAACCCCGCGCAAAGAACTTGTCGACGTGGGTCTGAAGATCGGAGAGGATGTGCTGCACGGCACCCGCATGTACGCCGAACACCCATACACCAGCGCTGTCTTCGAGGGTGTCGACGTCGATCTCGTACCCAACATCCACATCAAGGACACCTCCCATCTGGAGACCGCTGTGGACCGCACCCCGTTCCATACCGAATACCTCCTCAGCCACATAAAGGAAGGTCAGGCCGACCAGATCCGCCTGCTCAAGAAATTCATGAAGGGCGTCGGCACCTACGGAGCGGAACCCAACGTACGCGGATTCTCGGGATACCTCTGCGAGATCCTCGTCCTCAGATACGGGTCGTTCCGCAAGGTCCTCGAAGCCGCGGCAGAGGAATGGCATCCCGGCATTCAGATCGAACTCGAGAAAGCGCATGTCAGACTGACCGCGCCCATCGTGTTCTACGACCCTGTGGACGGAAAACGCAACGTCGCTTCCGCTGTGCACGAGGACACATTCAACAGATTCATCGCAGCATCCAAGGCATATCTGGCACATCCCGACGAGAGATTCTTCTTCCCCCGTCCCAGGCAGCCCCTTCCGGAATCGGAGATCCTCTCCAGGACGGGTTCCGGACTGTTCCGCCTGCTGGCAATCAGCCTCGGGAAGCCCGATACCGCTGACGACAACATCTACGCGCAGGTATGGAAGTCACAGTACGCTCTGGAGAACAAGTTCCGGCGCTTCGGTTTCGAAGTGTTCCGTGCGGTGCACGGTGTCAGCGATGGACGGGTCACCCTCCTCTTCATGCTCGCTCATGACACTCTGACTGACAGCATGCTGCGCGAAGGCCCCTCGGCGGACGGCAAGAATGCCCAGGCATTCCTGGACAAATGGAACGAGGCAGGTATCGTCAGACCGTTCATCCGCGACGGAAAATGGTATGCGGTGGTCCCCCGCCAATACACCTCCGCAGAGGATATGATCAGGAAGGAGATTGCCCAGGCGGGTGTCGGAAAGAACGTCCCGCTCGATTCACTGAAGGTATTGGATCACGACACTGCCGTGAAGGAATGCGACAGGCTGCTCCTCAGCGAACTTCTGGACCCCAGGGAAGCCTGGGAGAACTGATGAACCCTCTCAGAAGAAGGGAGGGTTGATGAACAGGATGCAGGCTCCGAGGGCCAGTGTCAGGTAGATGAGATAGTTACCCAGCAGGGTCTTGGTCTCAAGAAGGTCTGCCCTGATTCCGCAGGTGACGAAGAGCTTCTTCATGATGGCGCAGACGAAGAACACCAGAAGGGTATCGATAACCGTAACGATGGTCTTGTCCGAAAGGCTGTTCCAAATGACAGCTGCCACGAATCCCACGACGATAGCGAGAACTATCGCTAAAATGAGGACCTTGGTCGAATAGAGGCCTTTGAGAAGGAACTCACGCTCGTCGAAAGCCGAGGGGTTGAACGTGTATTCTTCCTCGGGCTCCTCCTTAATAAGACGCCTTTTCTTTGCCATACTGATGCCACAAATTGACACACCTTTATAATATTTGTCGCCCCGCGCGCTTTATAATAAGCAAGGAGCCGAGGATTTCTCGGGGGACAGGGGACTCTGAAATCCTCACTTCCCCGAAAATAACGCAAAAAATGAAATTTTCTCGGAAAAAAGTTCACTTTCGGTCACTTTCGGTACTTTCGGTGACCTCCCCCTCTTAACCTTATATACTCCCGTTTCGGTCTGTTACGTAGGAGAGAAAAACATGGGAGAGAAGACCCTTGAAGACATACCCGGAGTCGGACCCGCAATCGCTGAGAAGCTCCGCGAAGCAGGATACACTGAGATCATGGCCATCGCTGTGGCAGCACCCTCTGACCTGGCCGAGACCTGTGAGATCGGAGAGAAGAAGGCACAGGACATCATCGAAGGAGCCAAGCTGTGCGCAGATGTCGGAGGCTTCGAGACCGGTGACGCCATCATGCAGAGGCGCGCGGCCGTTACCAAGCTCACCACCGGTTCCGATGCATTCAACCAGCTGATCGGAGGAGGCATCGAGAGCCAGGCCATCACTGAGCTCTTCGGAGAGTTCGGAAGCTGCAAGACCCAGGTGTGCTTCCAGCTGGCCGTCAACGCCACCCTTCCCGAGGACAGGGGAGGACTGGATTCCGATGTGATCATCATCGATACTGAGAACACCTTCAGGCCCGAGAGGATTGTGCAGATGTGCAACTACCTCGGCGTGGACCCCGAGACCACCCTCAAGAGGATCCACATAGCCAGAGCATTCAACTCCCAGCACCAGGTCCTGCTGGTCGACAAGGCCATGGAACTCGCCAAGGAGATCAAGGTGAAGCTCCTCATCGTCGACTCGCTCACCTCCCACTTCAGGGCGGAATTCCTCGGAAGGGGTTCCCTCGCAGAGAGGCAGCAGATCCTCAACCGCCACATGCACGACCTGCTGAACTTCGCCACCCTCAACAACGCGGCCATCGTGGTCACCAACCAGGTCGCAGCCAAGCCCGATGCATTCTTCGGAGACCCCACCAGGCCCATCGGAGGACACGTCGTGGGACACACCGCCACCTTCCGTATCTACCTCAGGAAGGGTAAGGCCGGCAAGAGGATTGCCAGGCTCATCGATTCACCCAACATGCCTGAGGGCGAGGCTGTCTTCAATGTGACCGAAGACGGTATTAAGGATTGATGAATCAGCCAAACGTGAACAAAACGTACCTCTTCGAACTGCTGGGCGAACTGAAGGACATGCCCAGGGACGAAGTCCTCAAGACCGCCGAGACCGAGAGCGACGGAAGATCGGTCAGGATCTCGGACGGTCCCGGATACGTCGTAGTGTCCGTGCCGGAGGAATGCATCGACGGCATAAACGACCGTCTGGCACTTACCCATATGATGGGTGAATTCCTCGGCTCGTTCGAAGCGGACGACCTTTCCTCGGTGGAGGGCATGACCCTCCCCGAGGGTACTTTTGCCATACGCTACAGACGCTTCGCAGGCATGAGTCCCGACGTCGATTCCCAGAAACTGATCCGCCGCATCGGGGACATCCTCTCGAAACACAACGACGTGGACCTCAAACATCCCGACGTCGTAGTACGCATGCTCATAAGCGACAGAATCCACCTCTACATCGAGAAGAAGGCATTCGATGCGGATCTCCTGAGGGAACGCAAGGTCAGCGAGAGGCCGTTCTTCTCACCTATCTCGCTCCATCCGAAATATGCGAGAGCGCTCATCAATCTCACCGGCGTGAAACGCGGAGGCACTGTGCTGGACCCGTTCTGCGGAACCGGAGGGATAGTGATCGAAGCTGCATCCATGGGAATGAAGGCTGTTGCCTCGGACTTCGACCCCGAGATGGTGGCCGGCACCCGCGAAAACATGGAGTTCTACAACCTCCCTCTGGCGGATTTCGAGGTCATCGACATAAGCGACATCCCCGAGAGATTCCACGATATCGACGCCGTGGCCTGCGACCCTCCTTACGGAAGGTCCACCAAGACCGGAGGGGAGAACATCGACAGCATCTATGCCCGTGCTCTGAAAGCATTCCCCGGAGTGCTCACAGAGACCGGAAAGGCAGGTGTCGTCCTCCCCCATATCTTCCAGACCGGGGATATGCGCCTCGATGCGGTATACGTGCAGTTCGTGCACGGCACCCTCTCGAGACACTACCACATCTTCGGCCGGAACTGAGTCGCGCGCACGCACACCTTATATTATGGGACGGGATAGGGAGGCACGTGAACAAGTATCTCCGCCTCTTCAGGCTTCAGAACGGAGTCATGGGGTTCATCGGACTTCTTATCGCGATCTTCATCGCCGCGGGTTATGACATGCTCGACCAATGGGTCAACATTGTCATCGGCGGAGTCATCGTGGTGGCGTTCGTGGCCGGAGGTAACTCGCTCAACGATTATGTGGATGCTGAGATCGACAAAACCGCCCACCCCGACAGGCCTGTCCCGATGGGCGAACTGACTGCCAGGACCGCCATGATCTGCGGTTACGGCGGTCTTGCGATCGCAGTGGTCCTCTCGCTCTTCCTGCGCCGCTGGGAAGCCACCCTCATAGTTCTGGCCGCAGCGGTCATGATGATTGGTTACGAGATCGCCCTGAAACAGAGAGGCTTCGTCGGCAACCTCTGCATCGCCATCCTCACCGGTCTGGTCTTCATGTTCGCAGGAGGAATCGTGGGAGATTTCTCCCAGGTCTGGATCCTTGCCCTCCTCGCCGCACTCGTCAGTGTGGGACGCGAGATCGCCAAGGATATCGAGGATGAGGAATCCGACAAGGGAAGCAGGCGCACCCTCCCCATGATGATCGGGGACCGCAATGCGGGCATCGTTGCCGCTGTGTTCTATGTTCTCGGACCCCTCCTCAGTTTCATCCCGTTCTTCACAGGACTGTTCGGAATCCTGTATGCTGTAGTGATTGTGGCTGACGCCATCTTCATCTACTGCGCGGTGCTGGTCTTCAGCAACCCACACAAATCCGAAAAACTCGCTAAAGTGGCAATGTTCGTCGCACTGATTTCATTCATTCTGGGTGTAGCATTATGATAGACGTGAAAGAATACCTCAAGGAAAAGCTGGCCAAAGGAACCGTACACTTCACCCTCCTGGACCCCGATCCCGCAAAGCTCTCCGTCGAGAGCGCCAAGGTCATCGCCAAGAGGATGCAGGAAGCAGGTACCGACGCATTCATGATCGGAGGTTCCACCGGGGTCACCACCGAGAATCTCGGTGCCATCGCAATCGCTGTCAGGGAAGCCACCGGTCTGCCCACCATCTACTTCCCCTCCGATGTCCATGCCATCTCCGATGAGGTCGATGTCATGCTCTTCATGAGCATCGTCAACAGCAGCAACCCCAAGTTCATCACCCACTATCAGGCCAAAGCCGCACCCTACATCAAGATGCTGAACATCCCCACCATCCCCATGGCGTACATCGTCGTGGAACCCGGAATGACCGTCGGCAGGGTCTCCGAGGCCAAGCTCATCCCCCGTGATGACATCGAGGGCGCCACCGGCTTCGCTCTCGCCGCCCAGATGATGGGTATGCAGCTCGTTTACCTTGAAGCAGGAAGCGGTGCCGACAAGCCCGTTCCCCCCGAGATGATCGAGACCGTCAAGATGAACATCGATGTCCCCCTGATCGTCGGAGGAGGCATCAGGACCCCCGAGGCCGCTGCTGCGGCAAGGGAGGCCGGTGCTGACATCATCGTCACCGGTACCTTCGTGGAGCAGTGCTCCGACGACACCCTCCTGAGGGCCGTCGTCAAGGCCGCCAAGGGAATCTGAGGTAAATCCATGGGAAAAAGATACGAGGAGTTCAACCACAACACGCCCATCTCGCCTCAGGCACCGATGTACCTCACGCCCGAGGAGAAGGCCGCCAAGATCACTCCCGAGCTCAAGGTAGCCGCCAGGAGGTATCTCTGCCCCAACTGCGGAAGGGAGTTCAGTCTCTTCCAGTCCAGGGCTGTCGCCTGCAAGTACTGTCCCAAAGCGAATCAGCGCTGCCCCAACGTACGCTGTCCGTACTGCGATTCGGAATTCCCCATCGCAGGATTCATCATCCCCAAGAACAACGGCAGGGAGGATGAGCGTATCATGAACGATTACACGGACGAGGTTTTCAACAGGTGGGCCGACAGGTACAACCGCCGCTGATCACTGGATGTCAATCGGCGAGACCTTCAGGACATCGTCGTATTTCCTGACGATTCCGTCCCCGAGGAGTTCTTCCAATACCACTTCGAGCGTGAGCCATGCCTTGGCATCCTTGCGGAAGCACCCGGTCACGGAGAGACCGTTGCGTCCGAGAGAGCCGTGAAGGTGCATGACCGGTTCCCCTTTCTCGTCGGGGAACACGGTACCGACCCCGGCGAACTCGGTGGGGGCGTCAGTGGTGTAGGTCATCGGAGAGATGGGTGCGGTCTCCTTCCCATCGACCAGATGGGGACCGACCACGAATGTCGATCCGGCCTGTATTCCGCCGAGTATAGAAAGTCTGGCACATGAGATGCCATTGCTTTTGCAGAAAGATTCCACGGAATCCTTGACGGATTCCCCGGATGATAGGGAGAGGACGAAAATCCTGCCTCTCCCCAGTTCCTTGGATTTCAAACAGATCACCTGTACTTGCTGTACCTGTCCATCAGTTTGCAGATCTTGTCGTACTCCTCTTTGCCGAGGTAGCCGTCGTCGACGAAGGTCTTGGCATAATCCTTGGCATCCTTGGTGGAGATACGGGATGCTTTGGCGATGATGGATGCGAGGAACGAGGATGCCATCCCGGGATCCATGGAGGACTGGGAGAGGATTTCGTTCATGTCGTACTTGAAAGGTGCGAGTTTGTGGGTGTTCAGCATGGACTGCCTCTGGGTGGCTGCCTTGCTGGGCTTCCCGGAGGAGTTGTTCTTCTTATTCTGCGCATTGGGGCGCGAAGGGGCTTTCTGGGAGGATCCCCTGTAGGACATGCTGTAGTTGGCGTCGCTCTTCTTGGGTACGTGCGCGACCCTGGTAGCGGGAATGTCGTCACCGGCATCCGTGAGCTCTAATCCTGCGGTCTCATCGGATTTGTCGTCGAACTGCTTGGGAGCGGGCCTGCCGTAAGCGGGACGTGCTCCTGCGGGTGCGGATCCCTGGGGTCTGGGACCTTTGGGTCCGGTTCCGGGAGCTCCCTGAGGTTTGCCGTAAGCGGGACGTGCTCCTGCGGGTGCGGATCCCTGGGGTCTGGGACCTCTGGGTCCGGTTCCGGATGCTCCCTGGGGACGGTCTCCGCGAGGCCTTCCCTCGCCCTGTCCCTGAGGCCTTCCCATAGGGCGGTCTCCGCGGGGACGGTCGGATGAATTCGAACGTGCTGCCGGGCGTGCCTCATCGCGGCGGCCGGCGGTCTGCGCATTTCCTCTGCTGCCCATGGGCTTCTGTTCTGCCGATGATTTAGCAGGCCTGCGCGGTTTCTCTGTGTCTTCTACCAAAAGAACTACTCCGAGCGTGCGAACATCAACAAAGATAAAAAGGGTATGGGTGAATATGTCTGAAAAGTACCGTTCCGGACGGTAACCACCAAGGATGGCGAAGACCGAAAATGGAAAGAAACTACAATGTTTTCGAAAAGAACAAGACCAGTCTATGGATACTTTTCATACTCTCGATAGTGTTCTTGACGATCGGCGCATGGACCTCGGCATATGAGAGTATGCTGGTAGCCGCCTCTACGCTGATACTCACCCTCATCGCTCTCCAGAAGAAGGACTCGCTGTACATCCCGCCGCTGTTCATAGTGCTGCTGACCGCGGTCATGATCCTGGTCCAGATTTCCAACAGACTGGGGTCCGGATTCGAGGTCCTGGATATCGCCAGCGATGTGCTCATAGGCATGTTCACATGCATCCTGGGTCTTATGATGCTGCTCGCCATACTGAGGTCCTCTCCGGAATTCGATATGGAGCATCCGTTCTTCATCTCGTTCAGCGCGTTCTGCATCGGAACCGCCGTCAGCCTGTTCCTGGTCATGGTCAATTTCTGGATCGAGGAACTCTCCGGAGGTTCGGAGGATGCCCTGCGCTCATTCATAGTGAGCATGACCTTCAGCATGCTCGGTTCGCTGGTGACCGCCGCGGCATTCTATTTCAACAGGCACAACGGACTGTTCGAGCACACCCTCAACCGCTTCATCAAGGACAACGCCGACGTACTGGGTGTCCAGGACCGCGCCAAGAAGGAGATCCTCAAGGAGATCGAGGAAGGGGAGAGCTCTAAACTGGAATTCAAGTCCACCCTCCGTACCAATCTGAAGACCGGCGAGAAGGATCCCCGCATGGAGAGAGCCGTTCTGAAGACCATCGTCGCGTTCCTCAACAGCAGGGGAGGTACCCTCCTCATCGGGGTGGCCGACGACGGAACGATCCTCGGAGTGGACCTTGCATCCTTCGAGAACAGTAAGGACAAATTCGGCCTCCACCTCAACAATCTGATAAAGACCCAGATAGGCAGCGAGTTCCTCCCATTCCTCAGCTTCACCATGGTCGATTTCGACGACAAGTCGGTGATGCGCGTGGCATGTCAGATCAGCGACCGCCCGGTCTTCCTGACAGACGGCAAAGAACAGATCTTCTATGTCAGGTCCGGGCCGTCCACCATAGACCTCCACGGTATGGAGCTCCTCTACTACGCCAACCACAACTTCGGAAAGAACCTGAAGAAACACGGCCAGTGATAAGTTGGAAACAGTTACGCCCGCCCTCAGAGATTTCTTCACAGCCCACCCCAGGGTGGCCCTGGCCTTCTCGGGAGGTACCGATTCCTCCTATCTCCTCTATGCGGCGAAGAAATGCGGTGCGGAGATAACCGCATACCATGTCAGCTCGCAGTTCCAGCCGCACTTCGAGACCGAGGATGCACGCAGATTAGCGGATTCCTTGGGGGTTCCGCTGAAGATACTCGAATGCGACATCCTCTCCGATGCCGCCGTGGCCGCGAATCCGCCCAACCGCTGCTATCTCTGCAAGAGGATAGTGTTCTCCAACATCCTCCGCGCTGCGGAAAAAGACAATACGGGAATCGTCATAGATGCCACCAACGCTTCCGACGACCCGTCGGTACGTCCCGGGATGAAAGCCCTGGACGAACTCGGTATCGTCTCCCCGCTCAGACTCTGCGGCATCGACAAGAAAGAGATCCGCAGGCTGTCGAAGGAGGCGGGACTCCCGACCTGGGACATACCTTCCAATTCCTGTCTTGCCACCCGCATCCCCACCGGTACCCTCCTGACCGCGGAGAACCTGGAAAGGACCGAGAAGGCGGAGGACGAACTCCGTCTGCTGGGACTCCGCGAATTCAGGGTCCGTTCGGCCGGTACAGCCGCCAGACTCGAAGTGGTCCCCGAGGAAAAGGAGAAAGCGGAATCCCTCCGTGAGTCCATCCGGAGGATATTGCTAAAATACTACTCAGACGTAATCTTCGCAGAGAGGAGACGTTGACATGGACACCCTGGAGCTTCTCAGACAGGTTAAGGAGGGTAAGATCAGCCCCGAGGACGCTGAGCGTCAGCTGCGCATGCAGCCCTTCGTCGACCTCGGTTACGCCAAGGCGGACACCCACCGCAAGATCCGTCAGGGCTCCACCGAGGTCATCTACGGAGCGGGCAAGACCCCCGAACAGGCCGTCGGCATCGTCTCCGCACTGAAAGACGGCGGTTCCGCATGCGTCCTGGTCACCCGCTGCGATGAAACCATGGCAGCCGCATTGGGGAATGCGTTCGGGGATTCCGTCTATTACCCGGATGCCAGGATCTGCACCGTAGGGGCCGCACCTGCCCCGTCTCCCAACAGTTTCGTATGCATCGTATCCGCAGGCACCAGCGACCTGCCGGTGGCAGAAGAGGCCGCGGTCACCGCGGAATCCCTGGGAAGCAGGGTCGAGAGGGTATACGACGTCGGAGTCTCCGGTATCCACCGCCTGTTCGCAAAGGCCGATGTGATCATGAAGGCCCGTGCGGTCGTCGTGGTGGCAGGCATGGAGGGCGCTCTCCCCAGTGTCGTGGGAGGATTGGTCAACGTCCCGGTCATCGCCGTACCCACCTCGGTGGGATACGGGGCATCGTTCGGCGGCATCACCGCTCTGCTCTCGATGATGGACTCGTGTGCATCCGATGTCAGCGTGGTCAACATCGACAACGGTTTCGGAGCAGGATACATCGCAAACATGATAGACAGAAGGAGTGCACCGTTATGAGGACGATTTATCTGCAATGTAACGCGGGTGCATCCGGCGACATGATCGTCGGCGCCCTGGCAGGACTGCTCGACGACCCGCAGGAATTCGTATCCATGATCGATTCCGCAGGTATCCCCGGACTCACCCTCACCCTTGAGAAGGGGGAGATGTCCGCCATCACCGGAAACAGGGTGCATTTCTTCATCGAAGGAGAGGAGGAAGGTCACGGACACCACCATCACCACACCCCTGTCTCCGACGTTCTGGGTCTTATCAAAAGACTCAATGTCTCCGACCGTGTGAAGAATGACGCATGTGCCATCTACGGCATCATCGCCGAGGCGGAGGCCAAGGTCCACGGCAAACCCGTCGACATGGTCCACTTCCATGAGGTCGGTGCACTCGATGCTGTTGCCGACGTGGTGGGCACCTGCATGCTGATAGAGCGCCTGTCTCCCGAGAGGATAGTATCATCGCCTCTCCGCACCGGTTTCGGCGAGGTCCACTGCGCACATGGTATCCTTCCTGTCCCCGCACCCGCCACCGCTAACATATTGGTAGGGATACCTGCCTATGCAGGCGACGAGGAGGGGGAGTTCTGCACTCCCACTGGGGCGGCCATCGTGAAGTATTTCGCGGACAGCTTCGGACCGATGCCCATGATCACCGTCGGGCGTATCGGATGCGGACTCGGCTCCAAGGTATTCAGGACTGCCAACATCCTGAGGGCATTCTCGGGCGAGACCGACACGGGAACGGAACGTATCAAGGAGATCACCTGCAACGTCGATGACATGACCCCCGAGGACCTGGCCGGGATCATCGATATCCTGCTCAAGGCGGATGCCAGGGATGCCTTCATCAGGCCCTGCCTCATGAAGAAGGGCAGGCCCGGTTTCGAACTCACCTGCCTCTGCTGGGACAAGGACCTCCAGACCATGCTCGACATCATCCTGACCAACACATCCACCAGCGGTGCCAGGGTCCATGAATGCGACAGGTACGCCATGGACTACCGTCATGAGGATTGCGATACCGAATACGGCAGGATCAGGGTCAAGGTCTACGAAGGCTTCGGGAAGACCAAATGGAAA
This sequence comes from methanogenic archaeon ISO4-H5, assembly GCA_001560915.1. Taxonomy (NCBI): domain Archaea; kingdom Methanobacteriati; phylum Thermoplasmatota; class Thermoplasmata; species methanogenic archaeon ISO4-H5. The sequence goes on from CP014214.1 coordinate 1,712,268, forward strand.
CCCGAGTACGACGACCTTCAGGAAGCCGCCAGGAAGAACGGCGTCTCCTTGAAGCAGGTACGTGACAGCGTCGTATACAGACCGAAATGAAAATGGTGCGGAGAAAGGGATTCGAACCCTTGAACCTCTACGGACGGGATCTTAAGTCCCGCGCCTTTGGCCAGCTCGACTACCTCCGCGGATACCCTTCTAAGGCCCATTTTACCATATAAAGTGTGCGACACATTTTAAGCGATGTGTCCGATTAACCCCTGTGTCCCAGAAGTATCCGGACGAGGAAACCATCGTCTATGCCGTCAGGAAGGTCATGCTGAAGAAGCCCCGCATCGAGAGTCAGAGGGAGTTCGCGGCACTGGTCACCGAGGCCCTGAAAGAGGAAGACCCAGACATCCGTATCAGCGCATCGCGCATCAGGAAGGTCGCGATTACCTCAGGCGTGGTCAAGCTCGATATCGGATACCGTGAAACGGACCGTTCCGATCTCCCCGACCTCTGCCCCGTCTGCGGCAGCGGCATGTCCCCCGTCATCAACAACACCCTCGACGGCGACATCACGGAGATCAAGCGCAACTGCACCGTATGCCCGTATTCCGTAGGGAAGACCGTGCTGGTCCCCGGGAAATACGTCTTCATCAGGACCGCAGGCAGGGAACTCACGGAACAGGAGATCCGCCTGAGGAAGCTCAGGAAGGCCGCATCCCTCCTCCGCAAGGCATCCCGTCTCATCGGAGAATCACTGGACGGCACCAACTTCCCCCAGAGGCAGGATTATGCCCAGGAGATGATCGATGAGATCCTCCACTCCCGCGAGATGACCGGGAGCATCCCCAATCTGGAAGCGGACATACGCGCCGAAGCACATTCCGACCCCTTATGGACCAAACCGCTGTCCTCGCCCAAGTACCCTGAAAGAAAGGTATTTGATGAGCGCACGGATACACTTTGACATTCACACATTAGAGGAGACCTTACCTTGAAGAGCTGGGAGTTCACCAAAATCGAAGGAAACAAGATCAAGATCGACAGCTGGCTGTCCGACACCATGGGCCTGGTCGACGGCGGATGCATCTACAGCACCCTGTTCAAATACCCCGAGGACGGACCCAAGAGGTACGAACTCATACTGTCCATGTACCCTCAGGAGAACTTCAGGACCCTCGCCCAGGTGACCGTCTTCGCGGACGATGTCCCCGGTTCCACCGTGCAGTCCGCCAAGTTCCTCACCGACCAGAAGATCAGAATCCTCAACTCCGTATCCCTCACCGGTATCTCCGACACCACCATCATCTGGAACATCCTCGCCGACCTCAATTTCGCAGGAGAGGGAGAGCTCATCAAGGAGAGGTTCCAGGAGCTCAAGGAAGCAGGCGACGCATCCGTGGACAAGATCCGCCACGTCAGCATCAAGCCTGCCAACATCGGAAGGATCTTCCGCGAGAAGACCGACCTCGGCAGCCTCAAGACCGAACTCAGGAAGGGTGCACCCGTCACCTATTCCGACGGTTACTTCGACCTCAGCGCTGAGTACGGCGACATCCTGACCGATGTGGACGGACAGGAGGCCATGGTCACCCTCGACCCGGGATCCTGGCTGGTATCCATCGTCATCTTCAAACCCAACACCAACCTGGTCAAGATCAACATGAACGTCCCCGACTGCATGGGATCCATCGACTCCGCCCTCTCGCTCCTGGCAGAGGAGGGAATCAACCTCATCTCCGTGTTCACCAAGGTCATGATTTCCTATCAGACCATGGACATAGAGGTTGTCGCCGATCTCAAGAACAGCAAGATCGGCATCGAGGAGCTGAAATCCAAACTCCCCGAGCACCTTGCCAAGCAGAACGGAACCTTCGAACTGAAGTCCATCCAGGCCCTCTGAGCCTGTCAAAAAAAATCATTTCCCGTTCCCCCTGGAACATGGGGGAACGGGGTTTTTGTCTTACTTTAAGAAGTTCTTCATCTCGGCCTTCATTGCAGGCTTGAGACCGGCGTTGCTCTTGTTGACGAACACCTGCACGTTCTCCTCTACGGCCTGCTTCACGAGGCTGATGACCGAGTTGTCCCTGGAGATGACTCCGACCGAAAGACCCACATCCGTCTGATCGAGCTCGTCGGGGATATCGTCGACGGTGGCGACGGTCCTGATGGCGAGAACAGGCAGTGCCTGGTCCACGAACAGGGTGTCGTCCTCCTCGGGGATGCTTCCCAGGATGACGGGTGAGAAGTAGTGTCCGTTCTCGGTGAATTCCTTCTTTATCCTCTTTCCGCCCCAGAGGATGAAGGCCTCCTCATCCCTGAGCAGTTTGTCGAAGCGTGTCCTCGCGTTGTCGGACATGAGAGGTCCGCAGAAGGCATCCGCCTCCCAGGGATCGTCGATGTTGAGGTCTTTGGCCTGTTCGATAAGGGCTCTGATGAAATCCCTCTCGTCCTCGGCGAGGATGATGACCTTGGAAGTGGAATATAGTCCCTGTCCGGTGTACTTGAATGCGGACTCAAGAACATCGGCGGCAGCCTTCTTCACATCGTTGGGGTGTGCCACGACGATGGGGTTCATTCCCTTGATCTCATTGATGAAATCCAATCCGTCATCGACCATCAGGAACATGAGGTCATCCATTCCCTTTCCGCATCCGCACGCCACGACTCCGCTGATGTTCATGTCGTCGGAGAGTTCGGTGACGTAACGGTCGAGACGGTCAGCAACGATGTTGATGACACCGTTGGGAATGCCTGCCTTCACGAAGAGGTCGTAAACGGTGAAAACGGGCAGGGGGCAGACTCCGCTGGGCATGATGACCACAGTGCTGCCGGCCGCGAGTGCCGCTGCGGCGTATCCCATGGGTGCCGCCAGAGGCGAACTGGTGAGTGCGATGATGCCCCATACTCCCTTGGGCTTACCCTTGATGGTGGCGGCATCATCGGCGGCCTGACGGAGGATCTCGACGAAACGGTCGACCTCCAGCATGGCCTCCCTGCGGGTGAATCCGGTGCTGAGGACGACCTCCGCTGCCAGGTCGTACCTGCGGGTACCCATGGCATTGACCACGAACCTGAGGATCCTCGAACGCTCCTCCTGGGAGGTCTTGGACCAGCTCTCGAAGGCCTTAGCTGCGGCCTCGGCGGCATAGGTTGCGGTTCCCTTCTCGGGTTCCTGCAGGGTTCCGAAAATGATGGTGCTGTCCACTGGGCTGACCAGGGGTAGATCTGTTCCGGAGGCAATGTTCATTCCTCCGACGATGGCGGACAGGTCGTGCTTCTCCCTGTCCAGGACTCTCTGAAGAGCCTCTTCGAATTTCGCGTCGTCCACAAGGGGTTCGCCAGACATGCCTGCGGTATGTACGCGAATAAAAATAATAGTTGTGTGCCCCGCCTGCAAAAGATTTATAGAAAAAGCACGTTCGCCTGGTTACGGACTCATGGTCTAGGGGTTATGACGTCGCCTTCACACGGCGGAGGTCGCCGGTTCAAATCCGGCTGGGTCCACCATACTTTCTACACCTATTCCCTGAACGAATCATACTCGAATCACCGAAGGTTGATTCTTGAAAGTTACTTAATTGGATTGATAAAATCTTTTTAGGACCACCTAAACTTAAATAATATTTAGGATTTCCTAAGTAAATATCTGTGAAGTCCAAAGCTCTCGTGATTTCCTTATGATTGTTTCGGGAGCTGCTGATCGCTTCACACAATACTGCTTCAGAGAAATATGGAATGATGAACGCCCTGTCGGATATCGAAAATATACTGAGACCCAGACCATCTAAGGTTGAGGGTCTGCGTATTTTCCTTTCCGCACCGATTACGCACAGTTATACAATCCAATCTTCAAAGGATTTATAATGAAAAAAGCTTTTAGGATGATACATCCAAGTAACTAAAACTTGATTAGTACTTAGGAGGTAACAATGAGGAACACCTGTCAAAGATGTAATTATTCATGGAGTGCGAGATCCGAAACTCCGACCAGGTGTCCCAATTGTAAATCTACCAGATGGAACCGCCGCGTAATCCGGGATAAGTGCCTGCGCTGCAACGCCGAGTGGATCCAGCGCGGAGAGGAACAGCCCAAATACTGTCCCGTGTGCCACTCCACGATGTGGAACTACGAGAAGAAAGTGTACACCTGTCCGAAATGCGGCAGGACCAGAGCACTTAGATCCAACAGCCGCAACGGCCTGTGCCCCTACTGCGACATGTACGTAGAAAGGAGACAGACTCATGACGATCCCCTTCCGGAGAACCTCGCGGGGATCAAGAACCTGCTCCACCTCTGGGGCAACGGCAAGGGTCTGGCACTGTACTATATCTGCAACGGACACAACAAAGCATTCCTCCTCGACCACGGCAAATACGTAGGCGAGATCAACATCGAATCCTTCTTCAAGACACAGGGTCAGAGATTCAGCGAGCGGGACATCAGGGACGGCGCCCAATACAATTCCGTCTTCTCCCTGGCTGCCGAATCCATATTGTCGTCCTCGCAGACCCCGGAACAGAAGATCGACAGCATCAGCAAACTCTACCGCATCCCGGTCCTGGATGCACGCATCATAGAGATGGCGGAATCCGGAATAGGTTCCCTTCCCATCAGCCTCAAACTCGATATCCCTTACGACAAGGTACGGGAAGTCCTCGAAAACCTGCCCCAGTTAAAGAGCCAGACAGAGGAACAGAGGTACGTCAAGAACAGCGGATACCGGACGAGATGACCTTCTTCCGACTGATTTTTTTAGAAATAATGAGTGGACCTGGCCGGGCTCGAACCGGCGACCTTCGCCTTGTAAGGGCGACGTCATAACCACTAGACCACAAGTCCGTTGTCACCCTTTAAGAAGACATCCTATAAATACGAAATCCTCGAAACGCGTAAAAGTTTGCGAGTTCAGTACTCTTATATCTGTGAAATCTCTTCCCCATCTGAGCGATTGTAGTCCAGTGGTTAGGACGGTGGCTTCCCAAGCCATTGACCCGGGTTCGAATCCCGGCAGTCGCACCATTTTTGCATTCACCTCGATTGGAAACATATAACATTCCGATGTGCCAGACATTCCGTTTCCGAATGTTATCCTAGTATGATGCAACGATTTCCGGTCCGGATGGACGGATATTCCCACTTGCGGACGTACCATCAGGAGTACCAATAATAAAATAACGTGAGCGTATAGGGAGAGTAATATGGTGCTGGAAATCGACAGTTCTAGGGGCGAAGGCGGAGGACAGATGGTCCGTACATCTGTAGCTTTAGCCACGCTTACCGGCACCACCACACGCCTTACCCGCATCAGGGAGAACCGCCCCACCAACGGACTTTCCAAACAGCACACCACCGCGGTCAACGCCATCGCCCAGATGACCGGATCCAAGGTCACCGGCAACTACCTCGGTTCCTCCGAGCTGCTGGTCGAACCCGGCAACCTACAGGTCCCCAACATCACACTGGATATCGGCACGGCAGGAAGCATCAGCCTGGTCGTACAGGCCACCCTGCTGGCGGCCAGGAACTACAAGGAGAGGTTCACCCTGGACCTCAAAGGAGGCACCAACGTCATGTGGGCACCTCCCATCGACACCTACTCCATGGTCCTGTTCCCGCTGATGGAGCGCATGGGTATCCACGCCCATCTCGACATCATCCGCAGGGGTTTCTATCCCATCGGAGGCGGAGAGGTCAAGGTCACGCTCGACCCCATGGGCAACATAAAACCGCTGAACCTCGATACGCTCGGGGACTTCATCGGCATCAAGGGACTGTGTTTCGTGCAGCACCTGTCCGACCGCATCGGCCAGGACATGATCGATGCCTGCAAGAAGGTCTTCAGTCCCAAATACGACGTCAATATCGAATTCGAGAAATGCGAAGGCACCTCCCGCGGAGCCGGTATCGTCCTGGTGGCGGAATATGAGAACGGTCTGCTCTCCAGCAACGTACTTTCCAGCAAGGGCCACAGCCCCCAGCAGTCCGGACTCGATGCGGCGAGCGATCTCCTGCAGGAGATGACCGCGAAATCCACCATCGACATCCACACGGCCGATCAGATCCTGCCTTACATGGCCATGGCGGACGGAAAGAGCAGCTTCATCGTCTCCAGGATCAGCAAACATCTTCTGAGCCAGATGGATACTCTGGAGTCCTTCCTGGACGTAAGGTTCGGTGTGGAAAGGAAGGATGACGGATATCACTTCTCCGTCACCCCGGGTGCATATAGATGAAACCCTTCGTTCTAGTGAATTGCGCAATGTCCGCGGACGGCAAACTGGCCGGTCCCGAGAGGAAACAGGTAAGGATCTCCTCCGAGGAGGACATGGTGCGCGTCAAGAATCTGCGCAAGAGATACGATGCCATTCTGGTGGGTGTAGGTACCGTCATCGCAGACGACCCACATCTGACCATCAAGAACGCCACATACGAGGAGAATCCTGTTAGGATAGTCCTCGACAGCCACGGCCGCATCCCCTCCGATGCGAGGGTCCTGGACGACCGTGCTCCCACCGTCATCGTCACTAACAACGAATGCACCAAGGATTGGGGCAGCAACGTGACCGTCATCCGCGGCGGCAGCGGGAGGATCAACCTCACCGATGTCCTGCACATCCTGGCCAAGGACCTGGGCATCGAGAACATGATCGTCGAGGGCGGAGGAGAGGTCATCGCCTCGTTCTTCAGGGAGAAACTGGTGGACAGGTACTCCGTGTTCGTGGGAGGCCTGCTCATCGGCGGACGCACCTCCCCCACCCCGGCGGACGGCGTAGGATGGCTGGCCCCCGAAGGCATTAAACTATCATTGGACTCCGCAGAGGTCCTGGGGAACGGTGCTCTATTGACGTTCACACCGAAATACTGACAATCAACTGGTGATTCACATGAAGGCAAGAATGGAAAACGGAAAGACCGAGGATATCAAAGCGGTCTGGTTCGAAAACGGTAAGGTCAGGATGATCGACCAGAGGGAACTCCCTCTCAAACTGGTCATCGTCGATTTCGAGGATTACCGTGACGTCGCCATGGCCATCAAGAACATGACCACCAGAGGCGCACCCTGCATAGGTGCCAGCGCCGCCTACGCCATGTGCCTGGCGGGACTTAAGAAAGAAAATCTCGACGAGGCCGCCAAATACATCAAGGCAGCCCGTCCCACCGCTTACGACCTGTTCTACGCCACCGACTGGATGTACGACCGCCTCAAGGCGGGGGAGGACCCCGTGAAGGCCGCGGATGCATACTCCGATCTCACCGTGGACAAATGCAGGAAGATCGGGGAATACGGAGGAGCACTCATCAAGGACGGCATGAAGCTCATGACCCACTGCAACGCAGGCGCACTCGCCACCGTCGATGTCGGTACCGCACTCGCCCCCATGAGGAACGCCCACGATGTAGGAAAGAAGTTCTTCGTCTACGCCTCCGAGACCCGTCCCCGTCTCCAGGGAATGCAGCTCACCGCCTGGGAACTGAACCAGGAGGGCATCGACCACGCCATCATCCCCGACGGTTCCGCAGCTTACTACATGTCACAGGGTGTCGACATGATCATCGTCGGTGCCGACAGGATCGCCGCCAACGGCGACTTCGCCAACAAGATCGGTACCTTCGACAAGGCCATCGTCGCCAAACACTTCGGCATCCCATTCTACGTGGCCGCACCGGTTTCCACATTCGACTTCTCCACCAAGACCGGTAAGGACATCGTCATCGAACAGAGGTCCGAGGAGGAGATGACCATGGTCAAGAACATCCGTATCGCACCCGTGGGCTCCAAGGCCCTCAACCCTGCCTTCGACGTAACTCCCGCCGAGTTCGTCACAGGTTTCATCACCGAGAAAGGCATCTTCAAACCGACGGAAATCTCCGAGATGAAAGAATGAACAACGAAGCCTTCGCCAGGAAACGGCTTGTGGAATGCTGCCACATGCTCTACGACAGGAACCTCACCGTATCCGCCGGAGGCAACATGAGCGTCCGCCTCAACGACGGGGAGATCCTCATCACTCCCAGCGGAGTGAACAAGGGACTGGTCCGCGAGGACGATCTCGTGAAGATGGATATGGACGGCAACGTGCTGTCCGGCGGCAAGCCCTCCATCGAGCACAAATTCCATCTGGGTATATACAGGGAGAACCCGGAGACCAATGCGGTGGTCCACTGCCACCCCCTCTACTGCCTGGCGGTTCTGACACGCGGAGAGGACCTCAAGAGCACCCTCACCCCCGAAGGTGTGCTGCTCCTCGACCAGGTCCCCACCTGCAGGTATGCCACCCCAGGATCGGACGAACTGGTGGATGCGGTCATGGAATATGCACGCGCACCTGCCATGCTGATGGCCAGGCACGGCGCCATCACCCAGGGACGCACCCTGGAGGAGGCCTACAACCGCATGGAGGAACTCGAGTTCCAGGCCCACCTGCAGATCCTGGCGGGAGATGCTGAGGAACTGCCTATGAGCGAGATCATGAAACTCAGGGAGATACGCTGACATGGCCATACTTATCACGAAATGGTTCGGGGTTTTCCTGGTCGACAACAAATCCAACCGCATCATGGACAAGCGCCTGATGCCCATGGACCCCCTGAAGACCGCCGAGAAACTGGCGGAGATCCAGAAGGGAGGGATACTCCCGGAAGAGAAGGAGCTGGCACATGGCCGTCAGAAGCTAGCTGTGGGAGACAGGAGACAATCCGAACTCGGTAAGCCCGAGATGTACGACTCGTCCTTCATAAAGCCCCAGGACTTCGGCTACGATGACGCATTCATGCACGAGGTCATGCTCAACCTCGGGAAGCTGAGGGCCTCCGAACCCATCGCCAGGGACAAGAACCTGGTACAGGCCATCAGGTACCTTGACGACCTGATCGAGGTATCCAACCTCCTCAGCGAGAGGCTCCACGAATGGTACGGCATGCACTTCCCCGAACTGGCCGATCTGGCCAAAGACGACAGGTATGCGCTGCTCATCGCCAGGCACGGGGACAGACAGGGCATCATCGACGAACTGGCCCTCGACCTGCAATCCATGGGTTCCGATTTCGATCCCGATGACATTTATGCGGTGCAGAACCTCGCAGACTCTCTTTACAGGACCTACGAGGACCGCAAGAGCACCGAGGAATACATCACTGCGCTCGTCGAGCAGATCTGTCCCAACATGTGTGCCATCCTGGGCGGACCGCTGTCCGCCAGGCTCATATCCCTCTCGGGAGGATTGGAGAGGCTCGCCTCGCTGCCCTCCTCGACCATCCAGCTGCTGGGTGCCGAGAAGGCTATGTTCAGACACTTAAGGTCAGGCAAGAACCCTCCGAAACACGGTGTGATCTACCAATACCCAGATCTTAGGAAAGCACCTTATTGGCAGAGGGGTAACATCGCCAGGGCTCTGGCAGGAAAGGTCCTCATCGCCGCCAAAGTGGATCAGTACAAAGGAGAGTTCTGCGGAGACCGTCTAAACGAAGAATTGAAGGCCCGTATCGCCGATATCAAACGCAGGTATCCTGATCCTCCCAAGAAAAAAGACAAGCCCGCAGGCAAGGGAAAGGGCCCCAAAGGCCACGGCAAAGGCCGCCGCGGCGGACCCAGACACAACTGACTGGCCCTCCGATTACGGGCTGTCTTCCGACCTAATCTATATATTTAACGTGCGATTATAGCAAATGATTAGGATGCTCCAGACATCGTTATCTCAGCCCCAATACGACAGGGAAAGGAACAAACGGATAATCTGAGTGCAGACTTTCAACATAAAAAGAAGGTATCAAAATGGCAGAGTGGGAAATGAAGGAGCTCAGGGAGCTCAAAATCGGAAGGTACGTAAACATCGACGATTCACCTTGTAAGATCATCTCGATCACTACCTCCAAACCCGGAAAGCACGGATCCGCAAAGGCTTCCATCGAAGCCACCGACATTTTCACCGGTGCTAAGAAATCCATCAACGCACCCGTCAGTGCAAAGGTCCAGGTCCCCATCATCGACAAGAGGAAGGGACAGGTCATCTCCATCGACGAGGGCAACAACGAAGTTCAGATCATGGATCTTGAGACCTTCGAGACCTTTACCATGCCCATCAACGATGACCACGAGAGCGTTCTGGCGGACGGTGCCGAGGTCATGTATATCGTCGCGATGGACAGAATGAAACTAATGTGAGGATCAAAAATGGCGTACGGGGTCACCTATGCTGATGCAGACGCTGAATACAGCGACGCTGACGCAGTGATATTCGGTGTCCCGTACGACCACACTGCCAGCTTCAAGGCTGGGGCCCGCGAGGCCCCGACCGCTGTCAGGCAGGCATCTTACAATTTTGAAGAGTTCCACTTCGAACACGGACTGGACCAGGTCCAGCCTGTGGTATGCGATTACGGGAACTGTGATGATTTCATCCTTCCCGAGGATATGCTCGAGGAAGTAAAGTTCGCAGTAGGGCCCACCATCCGCGACGGTAAATTCCCCATCGTCATCGGCGGAGAGCACTCGGGCACCATCCCGGTCATACAGAGCTACAAGGAGAGATCCATCGCCCTGATGACCATCGACGCCCACCTGGATTCCAGGGACGAGTACATGGGAACCCCCAACAGCCATGCGTGCGTCACCAGGCGCGCGGCGGACGTCCACGGACTCGACAACGTCTGTGCGGTAGGTGTCCGTGCCATCGGCAGGGAGGAATTGGACAGGGAGGATGTCGTCCCCCATGTCACCGCTTTCGAGATCTTCGATCACGGAATCGAATGGGGTGTCAAGAAGGCCCTTGACGGTCTCAAAGCTGACAAGATATACCTGTCGATCGACATAGACGGTATAGACCCAGCATACGCACCCGGTACCGGAACGCCCGAGCCTTTCGGCCTGCTCCCCATACAGGTGAAGAAGGCCATCAACATGGTCGGGGACCGTCTGGCAGGATTCGATGTAATGGAGATCTGTCCCCCGGCGGACCATTCCGGGATCACCGCCATCCTGGGTGCCAGACTCATCAACGAAGCTCTCGCTGTCCTCGGAAAGAATCTGAGACAGTGAGGGAAAAATAAGCCCCTGGCACATGTGCCAGGGAATTGGTTTTAAAATCACTCGAAGGAGCTGAGATACTCTTTCACCATGGCCTCGTACTTGGATGCGAGTTCCTCGGCGATGGCCTGCTCCCTGGATTCGGCGTAGACCCTGAAGATGGGTTCGGTACCGGAAGCCCTGGCAAGCACCCATCCGTTGGGGAACAGGAGTTTGAGACCGTCGGTCAGATCCCTTCTCAGGTCGGCGGTGCGTTCCTCGAGGAACTTGAGGAGGGGCTCCTTGAGCTCGTTGGGACACACGAGTTTCTTCTTGACAGTGTAGAAAGGCACCAGTGAATCGACCTGCTCCTTGAGCGGTCCGATCTTGATGATGCTCTCGAGCATCCTTCCGATGGCCATTCCTCCGTCCCTGCAGAACTGGTGGTCTGCGAAGATGAGACCTCCGTTTTCCTCTCCTCCGAACACGCCTCCGTTATCAATCATCCTGCGGGCGACCTTGGGCGATCCGACTGCGGTACGCTCCACAGTGCCTCCGACGGCACCCACGGTCTCATCGATGACTGAGGAAGTGGCAACAGGAGTGACGACGATGCCTCCGCCGTTCTCCTTGACGATAGAGCGGGCGAGGATCGCGAGAGTCTTGTCTCCCGGGACATAGTTACCTTCTCCGTCGATGAAGACGCACCTGTCTGCATCTCCGTCATGCGCTATACCCAGGCATGCTCCGGTGGCCTTGACCATCTTGATAAGATCCTGAAGGTTATCCTCAGTAGGCTCGCTGGGGTGTCCGGGGAACTCTCCCTGAGGGTTGCCGTTAAGAGTTATGGCTCTGACTCCCAGCCTCCTGAGAAGCAGTGGGGAGGTGTAGTAGGCTGCACCGTTGGTACAGTCGAGGACCACGGTAAGATTCGCCTCGCGGATGGCATCGACATCGAGCTTGGAGATGATGGCATCCACATACTCATCGGCGGCACCGAGATATTTGCTCGAATGGCCGGTCTCCTTCCAGTTCACAGGTGCGATATCCTCATCGTACTTGTTCTCGATGGCCTCTTCCAGCTCGGGGGATGCTTCGGTACCGTCGTTGGCGATGACCTTGATACCGTTGAACTGAGGGGGATTGTGGGATGCGGTGATCATCACACCACCGACCACTCCGTGGGTCCTTACATAATACTGGAGTGCGGGGGTGGGAAGCGATCCCAGGTCGATGACGTCGCAGCCGACGGACATGAGTCCCGCGGATACTGCCATCTTGAGCATATCGCAGGTGTAACGGGTATCGGTAGCGATGGCGGTGACGCCAGGGTTCACTGCCCCGATGGCTTTTCCCATCTGCAGAGCGAGCTGAACGTTCATGTCCTGGTTAACTACACCGCGGACACCATTCGTTCCGAACATCTTGGTCATTTGAATCTCCTTCTAACCTGGTCTGGCCAGGAATATGGGGACAGCTATCGCTCAGTAAAGGATATAGTTTCCGATAGCGGAATCGGAAGAACATACGGAATCCGCTCCGCTCATCACGTAACGGAGCGCTCTGCGCAAGAAAAGGGCGAAGGCCTCAGGACTGCTCTTTCTGGGCGTTGGCCTGTTCCTCAATCCATTTCTTGATGTCGGCCTTCTTGGTGCTTCCGACACCGAACTGTTCCGAGAACTTGGGGGTGGTGGTGAGCTCCTTGCTCTGTCCCACGGGGCGTGCGTGCACCAGTCCCATATCGATGAGGATGTGTACATCGTCGTATGCGCGGGGTCCGCGGACCGCCACCAGCTTGGACTGCATGACGGGCTGGTTGTAGGCGATGGTGCTGAGGGTACGCATCACGCCTGCCGGCATGTCGGGTCTGGCGAACATTCCGGTGAACTTCTTGCAGTCGGGGCGGAGCACCATGCGGTACTCCCCGCCGGCGTCGGAGATGATTATGGCGGAATCGCGCATATCATACTCCATCTTCAGGTCCTTCAGCGCATATCTGACGGAGGCCTCGTCAAGACCGGTACGACTGACGATGTCGGCCACCCTGAGGGAATCGGTGGCGGCGAAGAGCGCCGCTTCGACCATCGTCTTGTCTTCCAACTCAGTTCACCGCCGCCATGGTCTCCAGGGGGACGGTTGCCTCCGGGAGCTTGATCTGAACCATAATCTCGCCGTAAGGGAGGGTCTCCTGGAAGACATCCAGCCTGCCGTTCCTCACGAGATGCAGCACGGATACGAAGACGCTGACGTTCGCCTCCCTGTCATCGGTGTAGAACTCGGTGATGGGCATGGGGTCCATTCCCATCGCGTAGATCCTCTGGTAGACCATCTCGACGACGGACTCGTCGTCCTCCTTGTGAGCCTTGTTGTCGAACTTGATGGGGATCTTCGCCTTGAGCTTCTCCTTGGTCGCCTGCCTGGCCTCGTAGATCTCTGCCTCGCGCTTGGCCTCCTCGAAAGCGTCGAGGAGATCCAGCATGGTGACGGAGCGGAGCTCGCAGCGGGCGTAGGTCCTGCTGATGGGTACATCGGGAACGATCATGACATCCTCATCCTCGAACTCGAAATCGCTGAGGTCGACGGGTTCCTCCTCGGCAGGGGGCTCCGCGGTCATGCGGGTCTCCTGCGACTGCAGGTTGAGGATCTTCCAGGCCATGAGCAGCAGCCTGCCCGCGACCAGCATGTCGAAGCGGTTGGAGGAGACCTTCTCGGAGTAGAGCCTGGCGAACTCCTCCAGGTTGATGGCCCAGGGGTCCATGCCCTTCTCCAGTACGAGACTGAACACCGACCTGATGGACTCGTCCACACTGTCGGAGAGCTGCTCGCCCGAGTTCTCCTCGTGAAGTACCTCAAGGTACCCGTTTATCCTCTTGAAGGACTCCTCGTCCTCCGCCATAGCCTTGTGGAACAGAAGGTGCTGTTCCATCAATTCCATCTGTACGTTTGCATCCATTTTCATCCCTCAGTCTTGCGACTCCTTCTGGCGTTTGAGTGCTTCCTCCTCGAATTTGGATACCTCCTCGAGGTCAGGCTGCATGATCACCCTGCTGATTCCAGTGGGCGGTCTGGTGACACCGATGAGGTGGTCAGCCAGCGTGAGCGTGACCTTCCTCAGGGACACCTGTATGAACTGTGCTTTGGCCGAACTCTCCTTGACCCTCTTGGCCACGAGCTCGGAGTTTGCGGCATCCAGGAACATGTCGACCTCGTCCAGTACATAGAACGGGGACGGCTGGTACTCCTGGATGGCGAAGATGAACGACAGCGCGGTGAGAGACTTCTCTCCTCCGGAGAGTGCCTCCAGCCTCAGCAGCTTGCCGTTCCTGGGTTTGGCGTTGATCTGAAGTCCGCCGTTGAACGGGTCCTCGGGGTCCTCGAGGGCCATGTATCCCTCGCCTCCGCCGGACAGCTGGGCGTAGATCTGCTTGAAGTTCTCGTTGACCGCATCGTAGGACTCCATAAAGAGACCCTTCTTCTTCGCGGTCAGGTCGTCGGTGAGCTTGTCCAGCTCAGCGATCTGCTTGTTGAGTGTCTTGATCTGCTCCAGCATGACGTCGTATTCCTTCTTGCGGACCTCGTAATCGTCGATGGCACGAAGGTTGACGGCTCCGAGCGTGGAGATCTTGTCCTCGCAGGTACGGATGGTACGTTTGAGGGCCTCCTCGGAGGGGATGGGTGTGGGTACCTCGATCTGGATGGCGGCCACTTCCTCTTCGAGCTGCTGGATGTTCTGCCTGATGATGATCATCTGGGCTTCCTGGGAGGCGATGACACCTTCCTTGTTCTCGATGTTGGACTGCACCTTACCCATCTTCGCATCGAGGGCGTAGCGGTTCTCGATGAGGGAGTCCTTCTGCACTTTCAGGTCCTCGAGACCGGATTCCATCTCGGACTCGATCTTCCTCAGTGCTTCGAGGGCAATGGTGAGCTCGGCGATGTTCTTCTCGTTGTTGGCGATGGATTCGGTCTGGGCCGCGATCTTGCGGTCGACCTCTGCGACCTGGAGGTCGTATGCCTCCTTCTGCTTGTCGAGACCCGACAGCTCGGCCTTGGCTCCTCCGATCTGCGATGCCAGGTCGTTCACGGTCTGGCTACATTCGAAGACCTTGTTCCTGACTGCCTGTATGCGCTCCTGCAGGTCGGCGGGGGCGATGACTGCCATGCGTTCGCGGGCGGCGGTACGCTCGTTCCTGAGGTTCTCCAGGTTCTGTCCGGTGGTCTGGGCGGCTGCGGTCTTCTGGACCAGGTCCGATTTGGCGGTCTCCAGTTCCTTCACGGCCCTGGTGAGGTTGTCCTCCGCGGTCTTGAGATTCCTCTTGGTCTGCTCGAAGGATGCCTTGGCGGCGGCCAATTTGTCCCTGGACGCGTTGTCGGAGCCTGCGATCCTCCTCATCTCATCGTCGGCGGCACGGATGGCGTCGCGCTTGTCCCTGAGCATCTCGCGGACGGTCTCCAGGGCCTCGCTTGCCTTCCTCACGTTCTGCGCCGCCTCGTCGAGTGCTCCCTGTGCGGTGGGTCCGAACTTGGCGATGGTGTTCTTCCTGATGGTTCCTCCCGCCATGGCACCGGAGGCCTCGATCAGCTCACCCTCACGGGTGACGATCCTGATTCCTCCCATGATCTCACGGGCGGTATCGAGCGATTTGACCACAAGGGTGTCCTGGAACACATACCAGAACACGTTGGTGTACTCGGGTGCGAAATCCAGGAAGTCGGTGGCGTATCCCTCGGTCCTCTTGAGGACCATGATGGCCTTGGCGCGGGGTTTGCCGGGCATCATCTTGTTGAGCGGCAGGAACACCACCCTGCTGAGTCCGTTGGATTTCAGGTACTGGATGCACTGCGCGGCAACGGCGTCGGTCTCCACGACCACCGCCTGCATCTTACCTCCGGCAGCTACTCCGAGAGCGGTCTCGTACCCGGGCTCGACCTTTGCGAGCTCGGCGACGGTACCGCGGATACCGGCGATCTGGCCGGTGTTCTTGAGTGCGAGTATGCGGGATACGGCCTCTCCGGCTCCATTGACGGAATCGGATGCGCGCTTCTCCGCGGACAGTTTGTTGTATTCGTTGTTGGCACGATCCAGGGCGGACCTGAGCTGGGACTCCTTGTCCTCCAGCTGGGCCTCCTCCTGTTTGAGGGCCAGGATGCGTTTGGATATCTCCTCGGTGTTGTCGGGGCCGACCTCGTTCTGGACCTCCTTGAGGTTCTGGTCGGCATCCTTCATCTCGAATTTGGCGGTCTCCAGGGCCTCTTCCGCATCGGCCTTTCCGGTCTCGGCGTGGTCGAGCACGATCTTGGCCGCAGCCTCCGCGGTCCTGGCATCCTGGTCGATGATGATGGCGCTGTCGATGTCCTTGTCCAGCGTCACGATCTTCTTCTGGAGCTCGGTCAGCTCGCCGCCATGCCGGGTGGTCTCCTCGCTGATCTGTGCCTCTTCCTTCTTGGCGTTGTCGAACTCCTCCTTGGCAGCGTCGTGCTGGATCTTGAGGTCGTTCAGACTCTCGGAGAGGGTCCTGTACAGGTTGCGGTTCTCTTCGATGGACTCCAGGAAGCCTGCCTTGAACTCGTTCTGGTTCCTGATGTCCGCCTCGGAGGTCTCCATCCTGTCCTTCTCGGTGGCGAGTTTGATCTTGGTGTTCTCCAGGTCATCCTTCACCTTGCGGTACTCGGGGCCGGCCTTGGCCTCGATCTCCGCCTCCTTGGCGATGATGGCCTGTTCGTTCTCCGCGTGCTGGTTCCTGACGGTTTCCTTCTCCTTCTTCAGGACCTCCAGCTCCCCGCGGAGCTTGTCGGTGTATTGGGTGAGGTTCTCGAGGGTAGAAACCTCCTTGTCCCTCTGCCTCACGGTGAGCTGTGCTTTGGCCACGTCGAGGGAGTTCTTGGTCTCCAGGTAGATCTGGGCCTGCTCCTTGTCCTTCTCGAGGGATTTCAGCTGCCTCTCCTTGTCCTCACGGAGGACGTCGATGAGATTGAGATTGTCGGTGGCCTCCTTCTTCTCGCCCTGTGCCTTCGCGATATCGGCATCGAAACTGGCGATTCCGGAGATACCGTCGATGATGCGCCTCCTCTCGAGGTTGCTCATCTGTACGATGTGGGTGACGTCACCCTGCTGGACCAGATTGTATCCGTCGGCGCTGATCCTGGCCTTGGTGAGCAGGGAATCGAACTCGCCCAGAGTGGATTTCTGGTCGTTGATGTAGAAGTACGAGGTGTAATCCTCTCCGTTGTCGGAGAGCTTGACGTAACGCGTGAGACGGACGGTGTCGTCGTTCCACGGGAGGATGCGGTCCTTGTTGTCGAATACCAGGGAAACGGTCATGGACTTGGCCCTGGACTTGGAGGCCCCGCCGCTGAAAATCAGATCCGTTATCCTGCCGGCCCTGACGGCCTTGGGGCTCTTGGGCCCTAACACGAACATGATGGCATCGCCGATGTTCGATTTTCCGGAACCGTTCGGTCCCGTGATTGCCATATACCCCTCCATGAGAGGTATTGTTACTTTCCCACCAAATGATTTGAAGTTCTCTAACTCAATCTGTCTTAGATACATCCCGATTTTCCCCTTCGAGACAGATTCCGGCGTAACCCGTATTGCATCCCATTTCCGTCCGTGCACCGAACAACCTGAGTTGGAGATCGCCCGTACGCACACGAACAGCGCGTGATTATATGCGTGGATTATATATAAAAAGTGCCCCTAATAAACGGCATCGGAGCCGATTATCCCATGTCTGGCACATACGCGGTGTCCGATCGTCCGGCCCAAAGGGCTGTCAGAGACATCCAGCCACAGACTGGGTCATCGTTCTTCTCAGTCCTCTCCGGGACCGTTCTCCCGGCGGATCTTCACGATGTCGAATACCACCGTAATCATGACGATGATAACGACCACCATGAGTGCCAGCAAGGCTACTTTGGTCTGTGCGAAATGCACTATGCTGCCCAGAGTGGGTGACACTCCCACGACCTTCCCGGTAACATCTTCCGGAGAGATCGTCTCACAGTGGGTATTGGAAGAATCGGGGACATCGCTGTTGCGATAGGTATCTCCCAGGGTCTTGAACTGCGTAGGAGTGCCGCTGCTGTCTGTGGTTATGTCGACTACACGATGCACGGTGAGACGTCCGCTGTAGTGGAAGGAGATGACGTCACCTACCTTGATGGAGTTCAGCTCGTTCTGGTCCAGTTTCTCTATCATGACGATACAGTTCGTGGGCAGGGCACCGATCTCCACATCCGAAGGCGTGTTCTTGGCCATGGAACCAGTCACGATGATGCGTGTCTCGCGGTCGTTGAGATCGAAGGACTTACCATTGAAATTGTAGAAGAAAACAGCCGTGGAGGCCAGTATCAGAACCACCGCCGCTATGACGACGATGCGCTTCTTGGTCAGGGATGATTTCAAGTCCATGGTATGCCTCAGGATATCTATACTCAACGGGTTTTTAAGTCAGACGCAGACAGAGTACGGACAATCTCTTCCGGGACTATGTCTGCGACCGAGCCTTTGACGAAGGTGGGTCTGATTCCGGATGCCTTCAGGAGCGCCTCGTCGGTCTCCCCGGACAGTACCAGAATGGAGGCGATGTTCGCATCCACCGCCATACGGATATCGGTCGAGAGACGGTCCCCCACCATGACCACGCGGTCGGGTTCCACACCCATCTCCAGGGCAGCCATGTCGAGCATCAGGCGGTTGGGCTTGCCCACGACCGTGGCCTTGTTCCCGGTAAGGCTCTCGAAAAGTCTGATGAAGGGCCCGATGTCGACGTCGTAACCGTCCTCCGTGGGACATACGTCGTCCGGATGGGTGGCGATGAGCTCGGCGCCCTTCTGGATATAGTGGTAAGCATCGTTGAGTCCCTCGTAACCGATGGTGGTATCGAAGGTCAGCAGGACTATGTCCGGGACCTCTCCCTCCTTGGGTCCGGGTATCCCGGCGGAACGGATCTCCTCTGTCACATCGGGTGTCGCCAGAACATATACTGACTTCCCGGCACGGTTCTCTTTGATGAAACGGATGGTGGCGATGGTGGAGGTCAGAACGTGATCCTCGGTTATCTCGAATCCCATGCGCCTGAGACGGTCGGCATAGAACTTCTTGGGATGGGAGGAGTTGTTGGTGATGAATCTGAACGGTATGCCCTCGGCCTTCAGACGGGATATGAACTCCCTGGCGCCGGGTATGGGCCTCTCGCCGTGGTATACGGTACCGTCCATGTCCAATGCGAAGCCTATCACAGACCGAATTCCTCCTTGACCATGGCGAGCGTCTTCCTCAGTTCCTCGCGGGCGGCTTTGCGGTATACGCAGGCCATCGGGTGGTAGGTGGGGATGAAGAGGATTCTCTCCCCGCAGACCTCGATGTACTGCCGGGTGTTGATAATAGGGGCAAGCGGACCCTCATATCCCAGAAGGTCGCGGATGGCCGATTTCCCGAGCCCGATGACCGCCTTGCGGCCGGCCAGTTCGCTGTCCAGGTACTTCCTGCAGGCGGCCATCTCGGACTGCTCCGGATCGCGGTTGGCAGGCGGACGGCATTTTACGGTATTGGTGATCATGACCCTGGAACGTTCCAGACCCACGTCCGCCATCGCCTGGTTGAGTATCTGACCGGCGCGGCCCACGAAGGGGGCTCCCTGCAGGTCCTCGTTCTCTCCGGGCGCTTCGCCCACCAGTACGACCGGCGACTCCAGATCGCCGGAGGGCAGGACCAGGTTGGTGCGTCCCTCGCAGAGGGCGCACAGCCTGCAGTCCTTCTCGGGACTGATCATTGTGCATCCTTCAGAAGGTCGGAACCCTTGACCAGGGCATTGAGCTCCACGCCGATGCCGGCGAGGTTCTCCCTTCCTCCTCCCTCACGGTCGATGACGGAGAAGATCCTGGTAACGTTGGCACCCTCTCCGCGGAGGGCCTCGATGGCCTTCATGCTGGAACCGGCGGTGGTGATGACGTCCTCCACCACGAGCACCTCATCCCCTGCCTCGAGGTCTCCTTCTACAAGTTTGCCGGTACCGTGGTCCTTCCTCTCCTTGCGGACCATCAGGAGCGGGATGCCGGTCTCCAGGGACAGGGCGGTGGCCAGAGGGATGGAACCGAGGACGACCCCGGCGACCCTGGCGGGCTTCATGCCCTTCTCCTTCATCATCGATGCCATGGACTTGGCGATGAGTGCCAGCACCTCGGGTTTGGTACTTGCCTTCTTGATGTCTATATAGTAGTTGCTCTTGGCTCCGGAGGCGAGGGTGAACTCCCCGAACTGAAGCGCTCCGCAGTCTTCCAATGCTTTCTTCAAATCGCTCATGTAATCACCAAGGCTCCTTCTTGAGCCCCATCTTGTAACCTATGATGTTGACGCTGCGGTGGATTCCGAACATCACCAGCAGCAGGAATATGAGTGCACAGATGTGCCATCCCTCGATGTAGGTGGCATAGACCCAGCCGGGGAAGAATATGGACGTGATCAGGAACGCTCCGATGACGAAATCGTACTGATCCAGAATGGGTGCTTTGGCCCCGCGTTCCAGTCCGAGACGCCTCTTGATAAAGGCTGCCATGAGGTCTCCCAGGATGGCACCGAACGACAGACACGCGAGGATGCCGACGTTGGCCCAGAATCCTCCGTAACCCCAATAGTCAGAAGAACCGAACAGAGCGGAGACACCGATGAGGATCAGACCGAGGAATATGCCGGAGAATCCTCCTCCGAACAGTCCCGCCCAGGACTTGCCGTCGCCGAATATCCTCTTGCCATGCCAGGTTTTACCGAAATCGATCTTGGTCTTACCCATCTTACCGAACACCACCGCCGCTGAATTGGGCAGCATGGCCGGGAGGAAAAGCCAGAATCCGTTGAGGATGATGACGATGACGCCCCAGATATCCATACAGTCGGAATGCCGCATGGTCCTATAATGATATCGCCCTATGGCTTATATCGGAACGGCACCATACACAGGATATGCTCGTACTGGACAGCTCCGCATTGTTCTCGATGGAACAGCTCCCGGAGGAGGAATCTGTCTGCCCTCCCGGCGTCATCAGGGAGCTCACCAAGTACAAGGACCACCGTCTGGACCTCTGGGGCGATCTCCTGAGGGTATCGGACTGCACCGAGGACTCCATCAAGAAAGTGGAGGAAGCGGCCAGGAAGAGCGGCGATCTGGGAAGGCTGTCGCCGGTAGACATCACCGTGCTGGCACTTGCCCTGGATGTGAACGGGACCGTCCTGACCGATGATTACTCCATCCAGAACACGGCCCGCATCATGGGCATACCTTACAGGGCGATAGGGCAGGCTGGCATCAAGAAGGTGGAGAAATGGAACTACCAGTGCATCGGCTGCGGTAAATGGTACAAGGAAAAGGTTCCTGACTGCCCGATATGCGGTTCGGAGCTCCGCGCCCACCGCAAGCGCTGATCACGGGAACAGACGCTTGCACCTGATGAGTTTTCCCATACGGCGCTTGCCGAGCAGTTTCATGCATAATGCGGTGCTCTTCTCGCTCCTGAATGCGAAGGTGTCCGCCAGCTTCTTGTTGCCGGCGGCAATCTTTAGAGGTTTGTAGAGGACGTTGCGCCAGGCCTGTTCGTATTCGGCCAGGGAACGGTTGTGAAGAACGTTATCGGCAGCGACCTATCCCGCCATACGGCCGGTAATCATCGCCTGGGGGATTCCTCCTCCGTTGACGGACATCACGACTCCCGCGGCGTCTCCCACCACCATGCCGACATCGGCATAGGTCTTGGACACAGGGCCCTCGCTGGGCACATACTTGCCGCGGACCGTGGATATGACCTTGATGTCGTGAGCGTTCACGAACTTGTCGAAATATCCGCGGAGGGATCCGTTAGAGAACTTGGGGGAGAAACCGACACCCACGTTGGCGGTGCCTGCCTTGGGCATGATCCATGCGTACGCCCCGGGAGCGATACCTCCGAAGAACATCTGGATGTACGGATCGTAATCGCCCTCGGCCTGGGCGGAAACAGCGGGATAGGGATTCTGGTTAGCGGGGAGTCCCAGGCTCTGCGCGACACGCGAACCAGGTCCGTCGGCACCGATGATCGTTTTGAATTCTATCTCGCCCTCGGAGGTTTTGGCGATATTGCCTTCCCTCTCGTAGAAACGGCAGCACTTGATGAGATCGGCTCCGGATTTCACCGCCTGGTCGGCAAGATACTGGTCGAAACGGTCCCTGTCAGTGGTGTATCCTGTAAAAGGGAACTCCCAGACGCGGTCCTTGGGGTCGATGAGCCTGATACCCTCGACGTTGCGGACTGCCAGATTCGAAGGGAGATTGAATAGTTCGTCGGCTCCGGTAAGGTTGGGGAACATGTCCGTGATCTCCTCGACGGAAGGCATGAGCTCTCCGCAGCGGACGGGGGTCCCGATGACGGAACGGCCCTCGATCATGGTAACTTTCACGCCTTTCTCGGCTGCATAACGTGCTGCGAGACTCCCCGCAGGACCTGCACCGACAACAAGAATATCGGTCTTTAGTCTCTCTGTCACTGGAATCACCTGTCACGGGAAACGATGAACTTGGCGAAATCGATCAAGGCCTGCTTGTAGACGGAATCGGGAATGGGGCCCAATTCGGCAATAGCCTTGTCTGCATAATAATTGGCGAGGTTGTAGCAACGGTCAATTGCATCGGTCCTCTTGATGAGGGTGATCGCTTCTCCGGCTGCGTTGTAATCGGTGCGGTCATCCTCGAAAATGTCCATAATACGGATTCCCACGGTGGGATCGCGCATTCCGTAGATGATGGGGAGGGTCGGTTTACCCTCGACGATGTCATTGCCCACCAGTTTTCCGGTGTTGCTCTGATCTCCGATAATGTCCAGGAGATCGTCGATGATCTGGAAGGACATACCGATGTTGAATGCGAAGTTGCCGAGGGCCACAATCTTATCGAAATCCTCGGGTGCTGCGACGTAGGCACCGCACTTGGCGGCACATTCGAGAAGACGTGCGGTCTTCCCGGTGATAATCTTGAGGTATTCCGCCTCGTCAGCCCTGACGTTGTGCTCCATCTTCTTCTGGTCGAACTCTCCGGAACCCATGGCTGCGGCAGCGTCGATGACGAAGTTGACGACTTCCTGGGAGGTTGCACCCATCAGCTGGAATCCGAGAGCGAACATGAAGTCTCCGGCGACGATGGACCTTCCGAGGGAGTACTCCTTGTAAAGGGCCTTGGCACCGCGCCTGATCTCTCCTGCATCGTTGATATCGTCGTGGATCAGGGTGGCGTTGTGGATGATCTCGATGGCTGCTCCGATATCGACGGCCTTGGAGGTGTCCTGTCCCCCGAGTGCGTGGAACGCCAGGAGACATAAAGCGGGCCTGACCCTCTTACCGTGGTTGGAAAGCACATATTGGCACATCTCTCTGAGCAGAGGGTTCTCCGCCCTGTCGGTGATGTTCTCCATCACCTTATCGACATCCTCTAATTCGGATGCAATACAATTGTACCAATCTTCGGCCATCTGTTGATGAATGGCCAGACCCTATAAAATAGTTGGTGGATTTTTGTGGTTGGGGTTTGGGAAATGGTTTGATGGATAGCCTCAGGCAGGCTCCCACTTGCAGCGTACAGGAGAGACGATTGCATTCTCGGCTTTGAGTTCCTTGAACGCTTTGTCGATCTCTTTCCTGTCGATACCGGTGATCTTCTCGACCTCACCTGCGCTGAGAGGCTTTCCGGCTTCCTTCATCGCTTTCAAAACTTCGTCCTTTACGGCTATGTTATCACCGTATCGTAATGGACATGCGACATAATAATAGAATCGGAATAATAGAATCGGAACGGGCAAAGGCGAATCGAAATAACACGGGCCCTTTTCCTCCCAGACCCAACCGATGACAAAAAAGAAGATGAGTTTCTCATACGTAACCTGTTTGACTGCTAGACCACATCCAGCGGCAAAGATGTTAGTGAGCCAGGACTGAATACCTCGGCGAACCTCGGTACTTACATCCGGCTTCTATCAAACCCGTCATATACGGATATCTTAAGATGTCTCTTTTTCAAGGTGGCTTCGAGCTTAGATGCGTTCAGCTCTTATCCACTGGTGCGTGGCTACTCAGCCTGCCCGGTCGGACAACTGATAAACTAGAGGCACCGAATCCCTGTTCCTCTCGTACTAAAGGATCCTTCTCGTCAGACATTAACAATTCCATCAAAAAGCAACAAAACTGTCTCGCGACGTTTTAAACCCAGCTCACGATCCCTTTTAATGGGCGAACAACCCCACCCTTGGCAGCTGCTGCACCACCAGGATAGGGAGAGCCGACAGCGAAGTAGCAAGTCACGGGGGTCGATATGAACTCTTGCCCGTGACAACTCAATTATCCCCAGGGTAATTTTTCTGACATCAATCGCCCCCACTTGGGAGGCTGATTGGTTCGCTAAGCCATAGTTTCCTATCTCCGAACCCTATTGTCTGGTTCCGAGTCAAGCTAGCTTTTACCTTTACATTCTTCGTTAGATTTCTGACCTAACTGAGCTAACCTTTGGGCGCCCTTGTTATCTTTTTGAGGGCGTGGCGCCCCACCCGAACTGCCCGCCTATAGCTGTCCCCTCGAAAGGGTGAGTCGTAAGAAATGGTAAGGACGGTGTTTCATCGTCGACTCGGAGAGAAGCTAGCGCTCCTTCCTGGGTAACGTCTCCCGTCTACCCTACACATACCATCTCCTACAACAACAACAGGTTGCAGTGAAACTCCATGGGGTCTTCGCTTTCAGATGGAATGATCTGGATTGTGCACCAGATTGATTGTTTTCACTAGCGTCGAGGCGGGGACAGTAGAACACTCGTTGAGCCTTCATGCAAGTCGCCAATTAAGCGACAAGGTATTACGCTACCTTAAGAGGGTCATAGTTACCCCCGCCGTTTATCGGTCCTTCGATCGGTTGAAACCGAATTTCAGATGCCGACACTGGGCAGGCTTCGGCCCCAATACACATCCTTTCGGACTAGCTGAGACCTATGTTTTTACTAAACAGTCGGTGTTCTCTTGTCACTGCGACCAGTAGCTCTCACTACTGGCACCCTTTATCCCGAAGTTACAGGGCTAATTTGCCGAGTTCCCTCGCCTCGATTATGCTAACACGCCTTAGGCTACTCACCTAGGGACACCTGTGTCGGTTCTTGGTACGATTCCGGCAACTGACTCCTCAGTGTTTTCACTGGGACCAGGAATCACATGAAGAGGGATTGCTCCCTCCCCGTCACGCTTTCGGGAACTTCTCACCATTACGGTTCTTCATCCCCTTGCACGCTTAGACAAGCAGACAGACTTGCTCATGCTATCCCGATCCTTCACTGAGGACAGAGGCTGCCGGAGTTCAGGAATATTAACCTGATTCCTATTCCCGCACTTCGATTAAGAGTACGGTTAAGATCGACTAACCCTTGGCTGACGAACATTGCCAAGGAACCCTTGCCCCTGCGGCGACACGGATTCTCACCGTGCTATGCTGCTACTCACTCCATGATCCTCGTTGGTACCCGGTCCACAGGACCTCACGGCCCTGCTTCTGCCCAAGCACCACGCCCCGCTACAAAATTACATTACTGTATTCCGAAGTATCGGTATCCAGCTTAGCCCCGTCCATTTTCTGGGCCCATAATCTCGACCGGTGAGCTGTTACGCTTTCTTTGAAGGGTGGCTGCTTCTGAGCTCACCTCCCGGTTGTCTTAGACTACTGACGCCATTTCATATTACACTTAACTGGAATTTAGGGACCTTAACTTCGGTCTGGGTTGTTTCCCTTACGGCTACCAAGCTTACCCCGGGTAGCCTTAGATCCGACTTCTACGGTGAACGCAAGTTCGGAGTTTGACAAGACACCGAGAGGTTTCCCTCCCTAAGCATCCAATCGGTGCTCTACCTCACATTCTGCCTCCATCGATCTCAAGCTGAGACTTGTTTCGCGGGGAACCAGCTATGTCCCGCCTAGATTGGCCTTTCACCCCTATACCCAGGTCACATGAACAATTTGCACATTAGAACCACTTCGCTCCTCCACCTCCCCTTCGGAAGGCTTCAAGCTGCCCAGGCATAGATCGACGGGCTTCGGGTCTCCGCGCCATTGACTCATCGCGAGCACACGACTTCCCTCGTAAAAAACTGCGGAATATCGGTTTCCCTTCGGCTACCTGATTGAACAGTTAACCTCGCCAATGACCAGAACTCCATGGATCGGTTTTCTAACCGAATGGTACAACACTGGTCCACCTTGCGGCTTCTTCCCTTTCATGCTGTACTAATCTATAACCGTATGGTTTCAGGTCTTTTCATCTCCCGTTAAGGGTACTTTTCAGATTTCGCTCACGCTACTATTACGCTATCGGACTAGAGTTGTATTTAGATTTGGAGGCAAATGTCCCCCGAGTTCACGCGAGATATCCAACTCACGCTACTCCGGATAACCTTCAATCTCCGTACTGGCCTTCTCTTAAGGGGCTATCACCCTCTATGGCGCGTCTTTCCAGACGACTTCAGATATCCCAGCCCAAGGAGTAAAAGGATCCATAACTCCACATCTCCCCATGGTTTCCCATAGGGATTCGGTTTGATCTGTACCGCGTTCGATCGCCTTTACTAACGGTATCTCGGTTGATTTCTTTTCCTGCGGGTACTAAGATGCTTCAATCCCCCGCGTTCCCTGTCACTACTGACAATTCCGAAGAATAGGAAGTCCCATTAGGTGATCGTCGGATCATAGGCTTCTTGCACCTTCCCGACGCTTATCGCAGCTTGACACGACCTTCATCAGCACTCTAGCCGAACCATCCCCCATACGGCGTAGCACGCCGCTGGCGTATGATCTAGCACACGTCCAGGTTACGTATGATCGGTTGTCATCAGCCTTTTAATCCGCCCTCATCTTCCATAGCGGAGGCCTCGACCTCTTCCCCGGTAGAAATTCTCTTTTCTCCGAGTGCATGTTTTAGAGGCTGGATTGTTACGTCCAGCATCTGCGAAGTCCCTCTATATCTGGGTTATATTTATACCTTAGGTTAGAGGGAAATCATGCCTGATTTTACAGACATCGAATCACTTGCTCACAGCGGGATTCGACTTTTCTCCCCATCATTGATTACTATATAACACTTGAGGTCTGGATACACGATGCTGGCTAATCCTCCGGCACCGCCTTATAAAGCACCTCTGCAGGCATACTGAAAATACCCGGAAAGCAGGGTCCCCTTATCAGAGATCGACGGCCTTTCCGTCGGACCCGAGGATCTTCGTGAATCCGTCCCGGCGGAGCTGCTCCTTCGCCCACTCCACCGTCCTTCCGAGTCCGTTCTCCGAGACCTCGTTCACATCCTTCGGACTGCCCGCATACTCGGCCATCGCCCACCCGAAGCCTCCGTAGAATCCGCCGTATCCACCTAGACCGGAAATACTGCGGGAAGTGGAGGAAAGAAGAAGTGCGGAGCGGATCTGCTGCAGCCTGCGGTGAGATATCTCGCCCATGTCTTTCATCGGGGTTCCGTCCACCACTTCGCGTGCGGATGCCGAACAGCAGGCACACCCGCGACCGAGTGCATCATAGAAGGCACGTGCGATCTCCTCCGGAGTATGTTCGGGACCGATGGGTTCCACGCCTGTGAAGAGCGGGATCTCCGCGGTCTTCAGATTCTCCTGGGTCCTGAAACGGTCCAGAGGTTCCATCATATTGACGATACCCTCGCCAAGACGTATGGCGTGATAGGCGCCGTCGACCCCTGCCTCCTTCAGACGTGCCGCCTCCCCGAAGGATAGGTCGCCCGTGTTGGTGAAGATCTTCACGGAAGGAGGGAGTAAGGACCTGGCCAGTTCCACCCTTTCCAGGAAGAGCCTGAAATCGAAATCGGCTATGGACATTAGGGATACCGCGGATACTGCTCCGTCAGCGAGAACACGCCGAAGATAGGTGGATAGTTCGCTGGCACTCATCTCATACTGTTCCATCAGACGGGATGAAGCACGGAATACGCAGAACTCACAGTCCGCATAGCAGGGTCCGGTGATGATACCGATCTGAACAGCGATCCTGCCGACCCCTCCGGATACATCGAGGGCAAAATCGGAAGCGGCACGGATGACGCGATCCGCCTCAGGAGAATCCTCAGGGAAAGAAAGCATCCGGATGCAATCCTCGATAGGGATATCC
Organism: methanogenic archaeon ISO4-H5; assembly: GCA_001560915.1. NCBI lineage: Archaea > Methanobacteriati > Thermoplasmatota > Thermoplasmata > methanogenic archaeon ISO4-H5. The sequence continues at coordinate 1,740,429 of CP014214.1, forward strand.
CTGCGATTGATTGAATCGGAGATGATCGAATCAAGTGTGCGCATAGTATCCCCTTTGAAAGGAATGTGAAAAAATGGAGAAGGGCGTTCGATGCTACGTTTAGTGCGTGATAAGCTGCCAAGGAACTGAAGGGAAAACAACTTACGTGTTTTCCTTGCAATTATTTCGCTTTTATATGTGTGAGGGTGGGCTCGAGGCCCACCCTGCGTAGGAGGTGATCCATCTGCAGGTTCCCCTACAGATACCTTGTTACGACTTAACCTCCCTTGCTGAATCTCAGTTCGAATACCCCAATTAAAGGTAACCTCACTGAAACCCGACTCGGGTGGTTTGACGGGCGGTGTGTGCAAGGAGCAGGGGCATATTCACCGCGAGTTGTTGATTCGCGATTACTACGGAATCCAGCTTCGTGAGGGTGAGTTACAACCCTCAGTCCGAACTACGGACGGGTTTCGAGATTGCCTCCACCTTTCGGTGTAGGGACCCATTGTCCCGCCCTTTGTAGCGCGCGTGTAGCCCAAGAGATTCAGGGCATACTGACCTACCGTTGACCTCTCCTTCCTCTGACTTAGCGCCAGCGGTCCCGATAATGTGCCTCGTCTGCGGACAGACGAGTAGCAATTATAAGTGAGGGTCTTGTTCGTTATCTCACTTAAGAGAACGCTTTACAGTACGAACTGACGATGGCCATGCACCACTTCTCCAAGAATCAAGCAAAGTCATTAGCCTGGCTTTCATGTGATGGTCTCCCTTGGTGAGTTTTCCGGTGTTGAATCCAATTAAACCGCACGCTCCTCCCGTTGCGGTGCTCCCCCGCCAATTCCTTTAAGTTTCATCCTTGCGGACGTACTCCCCAAGTAGCAGACTTAACAACTTCTCTCGGGCACTGGGTGCCCCCGTAGGGCCTCCAACACCTAGTCTGCAGCGTTTACACCCTAGACTACCGGGGTATCTAATCCCGTTTGCGACCTAGGGCTTCGTCCCTCACCGTCGGATTCGTTCTAGTATGACGCCTTCGCCACCGGTGGTCCTCCAAGGATTACAGGATTTTACCCCTACCCCTGAAGTACCTCATACCTCTCCCGATCCCAAGCCTGACAGTCTCCCCGGAATTCGGATGGTTAAGCCACCCGATTTACCCAGGGATTTATCAGACCGGCTACGAACGTTTTAGACTCAATAAAATCGACCACCACTCGGGCTGCGGGTATTACCGCGGCGGCTGGCACCCGTCTTACCCAGCCCTTATTCCCCTAGTTATCTACGCTAAGGAAAAGCTAGCACAAATGTGCTAGCACTAGGAATTCCCTCATCGGGCTTTCGCCCATTGTGAAGTTTTCGCGACTGCTGCGCCCCGTAGGGCCTGGATTCGTGTCTCAGAATCCAACTCTGGGCTCCCTCTCTCAAGGCCCATACCCGTAATTGGCTAGGGGGTACGTTACACCCACTACTACCTGATAGGCCGCAGACCGATCCTAAAGCGCCGGAACTTTGAACCATAAGTCATTCCAGATCTCATGGTCTATGGAGAATTATCCTCAGTTTCCCGAGATTATGCTCCACTTTAGGGTACGTTGTCCACGTGTTACTGAGCAGTCCGCCGAGATTGCTCTCTAGACTCGCATGTCTTAATCGAATTCCTATAGCGGTGGCCGCCGGCAGGATCAACCGGAGTCAAATCTTATTGACTGTGATATGTCTTCAAGATGTAATGAAACTTTGAAACTGGCAGTTTACCACGTTTCACCTTATGTCCCGTGACGGCACACTCTGTTCGAATGTCCGTATTTCACGAGACATTCGTAGCATCGAACGTCAGAGCACAAGAGTTCACGTTGTCCGGTTGGTCACCGGCGGGGATCTTGGCTCTCCATATTCGCCATGCACCTGTTGGCGCATCGCGGCTTGACTGACTATATCCAAGTCCTATATATAGTTATGCGACTCGGGAAAAACAAGGGCCAGCACCGCGCATACCCTGCGCGATTCATCCCCCTATAATCATATTATACATGGTGAAAAAGGGTCCGGCCCGAAGGCCGGTAAATGGTTTGTTGATCCTAACTTCAGGCGAACAGCACTGCAGCTGCGTCAGCGCAGGGGCCGAGGATGAGGTCGGGGTAGACTCCGAGCACGACAACGAAGACGACGCAGACGACGATGGCGACGAGGAAGGTCTTGGGGACCTTGATCTTGGCATCGCAGCCCTTGTTGGGCCTCTCGATGTACATGGCCTTGATGACCCTGACGTAGTAGTACAGGGAGATGGCGGAGTTCAGGATGGCAACGAATGCCAGCCAGACCCATCCGGATACGGCTCCGGCTCCACCGTCGTAGATGGCTCCGGAGAAGAGGACGAACTTGGAGGTGAATCCTGCGAGAGGAGGCACTCCTGCAAGAGAGAACAGGAAGACCATCATGGCGAATGCCAGGAAGGGTGCCCTCTTTGCGAGTCCGTTGTAGTCAGTGATCTTCTCGCCGACTCCGGCACAGATGAGTGCTCCGACGATGAGGAAGGCTCCTCCCTTCATGAACACGTGGGTGAACATGTGGAAGAGACCTCCGGTCACGGCGTACTGGCTCATGACTGCCATTGCGATCAGGATGTAACCAGCCTGTGCGATGGAGGAGTATGCAAGCATCCTCTTGATGTTGTTCTGGGCGATGGCGACAACGTTTCCGATGGTCATCGAAATCGCTGCGATGATCGCGAAGAGGTACTGCATGGGCTCGATGGAGACGGTGGCCTGTGCAGCGACGAACATCACGAGGAAGATCTTGAAGAACACGACGAGACCCATCTTCTTGGAACCGGTGGCGAGGAAGGTGGAGACAGGGGTGGCTGCTCCCTCGTAGACATCGGGTGCCCACATGTGGAAGGGAGCTGCTGCGATCTTGAATCCGTATCCTGCGACCATGGTGATGATTCCGATGACGAAGGCCCAGGTGTATCCGCTGGCTGCCAGAGCGGGTCCGAGAGCGGCAAGCTTGAGGGTGCCGAGGGATCCGTAGATCATAGAGATACCGTAGATCGTGAGTGCGGTGGACAGTCCTCCGATGATGACATACTTGACTCCGGCCTCTGCGGCGCGGGGGTCCTTCCTCTTCAGGGTCACGAGTGCATAGGAGCTGATACTGACTGCCTCGACACCGACGAAGATACCGATGAGGTCGGTGGCGCAAGCCACGAACATCATGCCGGTGGTGGCGATGAGGAGGAGAGCGTTGTAGGCTCCGAAGTGCAGCTTGGTGACTTCCCTGCTGGATCCGGATACGAACACTGTGATGAGTGCGACGATCTGGAAGAGCAGGATCATGAGTCCGCTGAACTTGTTGTACACGAACAGTCCGAAGAATGCGTCCCCGGCCTGACCGAACTCGTTGAAGCCGGCAAGTCCGTTGTCGGCGGTGAGCATGATCAGGTTGAGGATCATGGAGATCAGTATGATGACGCAGGAGACTGCGGTAGATACTGAGGTCTTCTTGGAAGCCATGTACACTGCGGGCGAGATGAGTGCGCCGATGATCATGATGAGCATGGGCACGATTGCGGTGTAGTGCTGGAAGATATCGGTAATGAAGGTTGCGTCCATCAGATCAGACCTCCTGCGTATCCGGAGATGTAGCTGATAGCGAGATCAGGCCAGAATCCGTAGATAGCGATGGCGAATGCCAGGACTGCAAGGACGACTGCCTCGACCTTGTCGACATCGTGCATGTGCACGACATCGATCTTGGTGGTGAGCCTGCCGAACAGGGTCCTCTGCATTGCCCACAGGTAGTAACCTGCGGTCAGGAGCAGGGAGAGCAGACAGAACACCAGGAGGTAGATCATGTCCTTTGCGAGGGTCCAGTCGTAGAACGCGCAGATGATTCCGAACTCTCCCCAGAATCCGATGAGTCCGGGAAGTCCGAGAGATGCCATGAAACAGAACATCATGAATGCTGCGTAAACGGGCACCTTGGAGGCGATTCCTCCCATGAGGGGGATCTCCCTGGTTCCGAAGTTGTGGCCTGCGGTACCGCAGACAAGGAACAGCATTCCGGAGATGAGTCCGTGAGCGAACATCTGGAAGATTGCAAACTCGATTCCCATCTTGACGAGGTTGGCGTCGCCGGCGGCGGCACCTCCCATGGCTGCACCCATGGCGACCATGACGAGACCCATGTGGCTGATGGAGGAGTATGCGACCATTTTCTTGAGATCCCTCTGGGCGATACAGGCGTATGCGCCGTAGATCATGGAGACCAGACCGATGGCGATGACGATGTACTGCCAGCTGCCGAGTGCGCCGGGGAGAGCCTCGATGCAGACCCTGATGATACCGTAGGAACCCATCTTAAGCATGACACCGGCCAGAAGGACGGATCCTGCGGTAGGCGCCTCGACGTGTGCGTCGGGAAGCCAGGTATGGAAGGGAACTGCGGGCATCTTGACAGCGAATCCGAAGAACAGCATTGCGAACACGAGGATCTGGAACACGGAGTCGGCTCCGGCCATCCACTGCTTCACGAATGCGAAGCTGAAGTCGACGGTGGCGCTTCCTGCGAGGTGTGCAGACTCGAAGACCATGCAGAAGATTCCGATCAGCATGATCAGCGATGCTACGTGGGTGTAGATGAAGAACTTGATGGCAGAGTAGTGCCTCCTGGGACCTCCGTACCAAGAGATAAGGAAGTACATAGGAATCAGGCTGACCTCCCACATGATGTAGAAGAGGAAGTAGTCTGCAGAGAGGTAAACTCCCATCAGTCCGACCTCGATGGCCAGGAGCAGTGCGTAGAAGTAGTTGGGCCTGTCGCTCTCCTTGTAGGAGAAGGCGATGACCAGCACCTCGAGCATTGCGGTGAGGAAGACCATCAGGAGGCTGAGTCCGTCGACGGTCAGGATGATGGACATCTTGAGTCCGGCGGCGTTAATCCAGCCATAGTTCACATCGAACTTGGAGAGGTCGTTGACATTGGTAATCATCAGTATAAGCGAAAGCAGAAGGGTCGCTACGGTGAACACAAGTGCCACTGCGCAGGAGTACTTCTGCCTCGATCCGCCCATGAAGAGAGTAATGATGGCTCCGATCAGGGGCACCAGGATAAGTGCGGGTAATACGAATTCCATCAGAACAGACCTCCGAACTGACCGAAGAGAACCAGGACGACGATGAACAGGAACACGATTCCGCCGACGACGACGGATGCGTAGGTGTGCAGGTTACCGTCCTGAGCCTTGCTCATAAGGTCACCTCCGCCGACAACGGCACTGGAGAGTCCGTTGACGGTTCCGTCGATGACCTGCCTGTCGAAGAACTCAACGCCCTTGGCAACATCGTATCCGAGCTTCCAGGAGATCTGGTTGTACAGCTCGGGGAAGTAGTACCTGTTGGAGATGGTCCTGTAGAGAGCGGACTTGCCGTTCTTGTTGAACCTTCCGGGGTTGATGCTCTTCTTTGCGTACATAAGGTATGCGAGTGCGATGGCCACCAGTACGAGTACGATGGTCACGTAGGTCTTCCAGGTCTTGAAGAGCTCGATGACAGGGTCGAGAGAGATCTCGAAGACCTTGCCTGCTCCTCCGACGAGGAAGTAGCTGATGGCATCACCGTTGGCGGCTGCACCGACCTGGGAGAAGGTGAAGACGTGCTCCCATCCGAAGACCACGATGAATCCTGCCGCGAAGGCGAAGATTGAAAGGATCATGAGGGGAACGGTCATGGTTGCAGGAGACTCGCCGTGGCAGTGGTGTCCCCTGTACTCGCCCTTGAAGGTCATGAACCACAGCCTGAACATGTAGAATGCGGTCATGAAGGCGGTAACGATTCCGAGGAACCAAAGCAGTGCGAAGATGAGTCCGGTGTTGTTGATGTTGCCATCGAAGAGTTCGAACACGACATCGAGGACGAGATCCTTGGAGAAGAATCCGGCGAAGAAGGGGAATCCGGCGATGGAGAGACATCCGATCAGCATGGTGATGGAGGTCTTGGGCATCTTGGAGTGGAGTCCGCCCATGAGGCGCATATCCTCGGTACCGTTGGCGTGGATGACGGATCCGGAACACAGGAAGAGCAGTGCCTTGAAGAAGGCGTGGTTCACCATGTGGAGACATCCTGCGGAGTAACCGAGTGCACCAGCTGTGAACTCTGCGATATTCTCGATGACGATGTGTCCTCCCTCAACAGAAATGGCGGATGCCATGAGGTATCCTCCTGCTCCGAGAGACAGGAACATGTAACCGAGCTGGGACAGGGTCGAGTAAGCCAGGACTTTCTTGATGTTCATGTTGTTCATTGCCATGGTGGCCGCGAAGAACGCAGTGACTCCTCCGATGACTGCGACGACGAGCATCACATTGGGGTCGAGGAGGAACAGGGGGTAGGCCCTTGCGACAAGGTACACTCCCGCCTTGACCATGGTTGCGGCGTGGATAAGTGCGGACACAGTGGTAGGTCCGGCCATTGCGTCGGGAAGCCAGTCGAGCAGGGGGAACTGGGCGGACTTGCCGATGACTCCACCGAAGACGAGGAGCGAGGCAAGGGTCATGAGACCGGGGTTCGCGGAGTAGGCTGCTGCGAGGTTGTCGACGTTGAATACGTAGGTGTACTCGAGGTGACCGTTCATTGCGAAGAACAGGATGAACAGTCCTCCCATGAGACATACATCTCCCATCCTGGTGACGAGGAATGCCTTCTTTGCTGCGGATGCGGCGTTGTCGGCCTTGTCGTCTCCCTCAGGGTGGTTGAAGCTCCAGAATCCGATAAGGAGGTAGGAGCAGAGACCCATGATCTCCCAGAAGATGAACATCTCAAGAAGGGTGCTGGAGACTGCGAGTCCGAGCATTCCGGTAAGGAAGAGAGCGACTTCTGCGAAGTACCTCCTCTGCCTCTTGAGCTGGTATTCGTCCTCATATCCTCCCATGTATCCAAGGGAGTAGGTGAAGATCATCGTGGAGATGAAGGATGCGAAGAGCATCATCAGGCATGCAAGGATATCGATGTAGAATCCGAAGGTAAGGGTGAAGTTACCGACGGTGAACCAGTCGATGTGCTCCTCGTATGCGTCAGGGTAGTAGTTGCCGGCTCCGATGAAACCGGTGTACTCGAGGGTAACCAGAAGCGAGAGGATGAACGAGGCCGCGGTACCGAGGATAACGAGGTATCCTCCGTAGTGGGTCTTCTTACCCATCTTGCTTCCGAGGAATCCGACGATGGTGAAGCAGAGCACGGGGATGAGGGGGATGAGCCAGGAATACTGCATAATCATGGTAGCCATGTTTACCACCTCATGGACGTGAGATCGTCGGCGTTCGTGGACTTTCTGACCTTGTATGCGTTGAGCAGGATAGCGATACCGACCGCTACCTCGGCTGCTGCCACGGAGATGGTCATGATTACCATGACCTGACCGTAGACGTCTCCGGTGAATGCGGAGAACGCGACAAAGTTGATGTTGGCTGCATTGAGCATGAGCTCAGTGCACATCAGGACAATCAGGGTGTTGGGCTTTGCCATAACACCGTATGCTCCGATGGCGAAGAGGATTGCTGCGAAGGTGAGGTAATACTCAATCGGTATCATCGTTCTCTACCTCCTCTCTTGCGACACAGATTCCTCCGACCATGGCACCGAACATGAGCAGTGCCAGCACGATCAGGAGAGGTCCGTATGCCTCAAATACGCCATAGTTGAGCGAGTTAGTTTTCAGGGTTCCGTCGTCGTTGGTGTTGGACTCGGCGTTCATTCCATCGGTTCCGTTGTAGGGGATGGAAGTAGGTTCGTCGTTCATGTTATCCCAGGAAGTTGCATAGATGCAAGCTCCGAGAGCTACGAGCAGAACGACTGCGACACCGATACCGGCTCCGGCTCTTTTACTCATCATCGAAATCTTCCTCCTGGATGTACCTGCGGGTAAGCATAATGCTGAACGCGAACAGGATGGTGATTGCACCGACGTAGACGAGCAGCTGTATCACACCTATGAACTCTGCTTCAAGGAAGAAGTAGGTCACGGCGACGGTTACGAACACGAGTGCAAGATAGAACGCACTGTGGACGGGCAGCCTGTCGTAGATAACGTAGATGGCGGCGGTGATGCTGATTGCGGCAAGGATAACGAATGCCACAAGATCTCCGTTGCACCAAAGGTAGTTCACGAAGTCGCAGAATCCATTCCAAATGTCTTCAAGAATTGCCATCAGCACACCTCCTTAAGGTGAAGTGCACTCTTGGGGCATGCGTTGACGCAGTTCTCGCAAGATACGCACTTGTCTGCACTGACCTCGGGCCACAGGATGGGTTTACCCTTGGCGTTGGTACCGTGCTCAACCATAGTGATAGCACCGGTAGGACAGACCTTCTGGCACTTCTTACAGCTGATACATTTCTTCTCTTCGAGTTCAGGCCGGTCGAGTCCGAAGAACGAGTGCCTGATCTCACCTTTGCCGTTCTGGAAGTCAGAGTAGAGGGTGACCTCATTCTTGACTTTCATTCCCTCGGTGGTGTTCTCGTAGGCGAGCCTGCGGGGACCGTAGATAAGGTCTGCCCTGGTGTACTCAGCGAGCTCCACGACGGGGGTGACGGTCATTGCGTCGACGGGACAGTACTCTGCGCAGTAACCGCAGAAGGAGCACCTTCCCATGTTAATCTGTGGCCTAGAAACGGTCTTGCCCGCATCGTCGGGAGTGTCCACGAGGATGATTGCGGTGCAGGGACAGTACTTGACGCACATTCCGCATCCGAGACATTTGTTGAAGTCGAGTCCGGGACGGCCGCGGTAGTTGTCGGGGTTCCAGAGTGCTTCGTAAGGGTAAAGGACGGTGATGGGTCTGTGGACGGTGGTCTTGGCCATCAGCTTCAGGGTGACGAAGATAGGCCTGACGATCCACAGGTCCTTCCAGCACTTGTGCCTTCCGTCCCTGTATTTTTCAATATATTCCATAGACATCAGAAGACACCTCCAATGAAGAGCTTGAAGATGAGGACGATGACCAAGTTGAGGATGGAGAGGGGCATGAAGACCTTCCATCCGAGGTTGAGGATGGTATCGGTCCTGACACGTCCGGTTCCGAGCCTGATGGCGATCATGACGAAGAACACCAGCCAGGCCTTCAGGAGGAAGGTCAGCTCAGGTGCGGGGAACCACCACATGAAGTTCTGGTGGAAGCTCGCGATTCCGTCTCCGAGGAAGTAGGTCCACTCCATGAAGGGAAGGTTCCAGCCTCCGAAGAACAGAAGGACGATGATTCCGCAGGAACAGGCTCCTCTGAGGTAGTCAGCGAGCATGATGAGACCCCATTTCATACCTCCGTACTCGGTCTGCCATCCCTCGACCAGCTCGGACTCTGCCTCTGCAAGGTCGAAAGGCGCACGCTCGGACTCTGCGGTAGCGCAGATCATGAAGGTGACGAATCCGACGAACATGGGGATGACATACCAGAAGTGCTTGGTCTGAGCCATCACGATGTCGTTGATGTTGAGGGATCCGGCGAGGAGTGCGGCGGTGGCGATGATGATCAGGAGGGGTACCTCGTAGGAGATCATCATCTCGGCGGCCCTGATTCCTCCGATAAGGGAGTACTTGTTGTTCTGGGACCATCCGGATACGAGAATGAAGAACGGGGCAAGTGCGTAGAGACCCATGATGATCAGGAGTCCAGCGTCGTAGTTGACGACGAACCACCTGGGGGACAGGGGGACCATACAGTCGATCAGAACAGAGGTTCCGATGATGAGTGCGACGGTCCACCAGTAGGTCATTCCGTCGACCTTCTTGGAGAAGACGTTGTCTTTCATGAAGGTCTTGAGACCGTCAGCGACACACTGGAGGAATCCCCACATACCGATCATGGTTCCACGGCGGTCCATACCCCTTCCGAGGACCTTACGCTCCTCCCATAGGGATATAAGACAAGCCACGAAGACGACGGCGAAGACCAGCACCATGAACAGCACGAGTGCGAAGATGTTGTTGGTCATGTCGCAGACGAGCCAGGTGGAGACGTCGTTGCCGGGGAACAGCAGGTCGAGGAGCCAAGCGATGGCTCCGCCGATGATGTTCCAGAGTTTCATTCCGATGTCGTAGGGCAGGTTGTATGCGTCTCCGAACGGATAGTAGGGGTTGGCCTGAATGGGGTCAGCCCATCCGTGCTGGGAATAGACGCCAGTGATCCAATCGATGATACTAGTGTATGCCATATCAAATCACCTGTCGGTCTCTCCGAGACACATGTCGATCATTGCCATGATGACAGGAACATCAGCGATCCTGCATCCCTGCAGGAGTGCTTTGGACGCAGAAACGTTCACGAAGATGGCACTGCGGACTTTGAGCCTGTAGGGGTGGTCGGTACCGTCGGAAACGAGGTACATGGCGGCCTCTCCACGGCAGTCTTCGATACGGGCGTAGGTCTTTCCGGCAGGGATCCTGCTGGGGACTTTGAGCCTGTAGGGAGCGCTCTTTCCGAGAGCCCTGATCTTGTCGACGCACTGCCTGATGATCCTGGTCGCCTGGAACATCTCTTCGATCCTGACCATGTACCTGGCGTAGGAGTCTCCTGCGGTGAGTACGGGGACGTCGAAGTCCACGAGGTCGTAACCGTCGTAGGGGTCGTCGCGGCGGACATCGAAGTCGACGCCGGTTCCCCTGAGGGCGGGTCCGGTGATACCGAGGTTAGCGCACTGCTCCCTGGTGATGATTCCGGTTCCGACCATCCTGGAAATGAAGGTGGAGTTGTTGTCGATAAGTGCGATGATTTCCCAGAGTGCTTTGTCGAAGTGGTCGCAGCACCTGATGATATCCCTCATGAACCTGGATTTCTCCTCGTCGTTCATGTCGGGGTCGATGTCGAACACATCGTTCCTGACTCCTCCGATACGGGGGTAGTTGGTGGTACTCCTGGCACCGCAGAGCCTGACGTTCATATCCATCCAGAACTCCCTCTCCCTGGAGGCCCAGAGGAAGGCGGTGAAGTTACCGAGGTCGGTACCTACCGCAGCGAGCCACATGAGGTGGGACTGGAGACGGTTGATCTCGTCAGCCATGATCCTGATGTACTTGGTCTTCTCGGGAATCTCGATTCCGAGGGCCTTCTCACAGGTCATGCAGTAAAGGTGGGTGTACATCATCGATGCCGCATAGCAGAGACGGTCGGCCATAGGGATGATCTTGGGATACGTCCTGTTCTCGGCCTCCTTCTCCCATCCCCTGTGAAGGTATCCTACGATGGGGTCGGCATCGGTTACGATTTCTCCGTCCGCCTGGATCTTAAGGGTCCAGAGACCGTGGGAGAAGGGGTGCTGCGGACCCATGGTGATCCACATCTTGTCGGTGGCCATGGACTGGGAGGTGTACTCCTGCACCATTTCCTTGGTAACCTCTGCTCCTTCCGCGATGGCCTGTGCGTCGGGAATCTGAGTCTTTTTCTCGTCAGTCATCTCTTGTCCTCCCTGAGTTTATAGGACTTCCTCAGAGGGAAGAACTCGTAGGTGTCGGGGGTGAGAAGCCTCTCAAGCCTGGGGTGGTTATCGAAGATGATACCCAGAAGCTCCCAGGTCTCCCTCTCGTGCCAGTTGGCGCCGCCCCATACGTCGGATACGGTCTCGATGTGGAGATCGTCGTAGGGAACGTCGACCTCGAGCTCGAGGATGACGCCTTTGTAGAAGGTGTAGTTGTCAATCTCGTAGACGACCTGCATCTTGTTCTCGTCGGGGTAATCAACACCGCAGAGACAGTTGATGTGCTCGAAGCTGAGGTCGTCCTGGACGAACTTACAGATAGCTTTGATGTCAGCCTTGTCGAGGACCTTGGCGTAGACCCTGCGGGTCTCGGTCTTGGTGACCTCGATCTTGCCGGGGAATTTCTCCTCGAGCTTGGCTTTGATCTCGGCTTCCCAGGAGTCCTGATATTCACGGATAGTGGTGTCCATATCAAAGCCCCTGTTTGTCTTTGAGGATGACTCCTCTTCTGAAGTATTCGTCAATCTTCTTCTGCAGAAGCATGAAACCGTCGATCATGGCGTCAGGCCTTGCAGGGCATCCGGGAATGTAAAGGTCGACAGGAAGAATCTGGTCGAGTCCCTGGATACAGTTGTATGCATCGTACCAGGGTCCGCCGGAAATAGCGCACTCACCCATGGCGACTGCCCACTTGGGGGCAGGCATCTCCTCCCAAAGCCTCCTGATGTCGTTACGGATCTTCTTGGAGATCCAGCCGTTGACAAGGAGGATATCGGTCTGCCTGGGAGAGGACCTGTAGATCATACCGTAACGCTCTGCGTCGAAACGAGGCGCGGATGCCTGTGCCATCTCCAGGGCACAACATGCGAGTCCCCAGTGCAGGGGGTGCATGGAGTTCTTCATTGCCCAGGACCAGATAGGTCCCGTGAGCTTGTCTATTGTCCTCCTGGTACCGGAGCTGATGAGGTCGTTTATGATCGCGGTGGACCACGACATAAACTCGTCAGCGCTCATGGCAACAGCATGAGGGTAGAGGCTCATATCCATATTTCTTCCTCCTTTTTCAGTGCGTACGTTACGCCCAGAAGCATGATTGCAAGGAACAGAAGCATCCATACGGTTGCGATATCGGAAAGTCCGGAGAAAGCAACAGCCCAGATCATAAGGAATGTCACGACCAAATCGAATACCACGAAAATCAGTGCGTATGCGTAGTATTGGAACCTGAACTGGACACGAGCATCGCCGATAGGAACCGAACCACACTCGTATGTCTCCTCTGTCCACTTTGATGATTGCTCAGGTCTGAGGAACCTGGAAACAAACCATGCCAAAGGCGCAAAGCTCATCGATAAGATACCCACGAAAATGAAGGGCACATAGCTTGCGATTAGTGACATTAGTCGCTCGATGAATTTATTATATATAATAAGAGACGTCGTAAAAGTACGGTCAGTATATAAAGCCCGTCGGACTGAAGAATATTGTTATGATTAAATATTCTTTTCAGAATATTGACATGTTTTTATCATACGATGGGGTTGTGCCTGTCATGAAAGCAAAAATCGGATTCATCGGAGCCGGCAGGATGGCCGGAGCGATGATCAAGGGCCTTATAGCCAGGAACGTCTACACGCCCGACGAGATCGTGGCCTGCGCGCCTTCGAAAGAGACCCGCGACAGGATGACCCAGACTTGTAAAATCAGAATGTACGAGAAGGCCGCCGACCTGGTGGATCTGACAGATGTCCTGGTCCTCGCCATCAAACCCAAACTCATCGCATCGCTGTTCAAAGACGAGGGTCTGGCACTAGGCAAAAACCACCTTCTGATCAGTATCGCGGCAGGTGTCAAACTGAAGGCCCTTCAGAGCTATGCTCCCGAATCGAGAATCGTGAGGGTCATGCCAAATCACTGCTGCATGGTCCTCGAGGGTGCGTCCGGATACGTCATGGGCGAGAAATGCACGGCAGAGGACAAGAAGACCGTTGACACGGTCCTGTCGTCCTTCGGCCTTGCCACCGAGGTCCGCGAATCCGACCTCGATGCGGTCACCGGGATCTGCGGAAGCTCTCCCGCATACCTCTACATGGTGGCGCATGCCCTCATCGAGGCAGGAATGAAATACGGACTCACCAAGGAACAGGCCACCCTGCTGGCGGGACAGTCCCTGGTGGGAGCGGGTAAGATGGTTCTGGAGTCCGGAATGGACACCGATGCACTCGTGGACGGTGTCTGCTCCCCCGGCGGAACCACCATCGAAGGAGTCAAGGTCCTCCGCGATGAGCACATGGAGGACATCTTCGTAAGATGCGTTGACGCCTGCGTCAAGAGGTCCGTAGAAATGGGAAAAGAATGATAGTGCCAGGCATCTGATTTTCGAATGCTCTCAGCGCTTGCGGCGGACCATGCTCTTGAGCAATCCGACCGCGACCCTGGGGGCATTCGCCCAGATGGATCCTGTCTTCCAATCGAGGTCGTTCTTGTCGGTGATGGTCGAATCCATCATCCTGACGCCCTCCTCCTTTATCGCCCACAGACGCCTGTCGCGCTCCTCGCTGTCAAAGGTGAGAGCCTCGTCTATGGTGTGCATGATGCTGCGGGCGGTCTCGGTACGCTCGTTCCTTATCTTGGCCCCTTCCTCGGTCAGACGCCCGCTCTCCAGCTGAGCGTTGCTGAGCGCGATGGCCGCATCGTAGGAGGTCTCGGCGATTTCGTCGCGGTTCATCCACACGGTCTCGTACGAAAGGACATGCTTCCAGGAAGGGCTGTCGAGCAGTTTCCTGTGGTCCTCCAGGGTACGTGCGCGCAGCTTGTAACCCCATTTCTCCGGTTCCTCGAAGGCACGGCTGCCGGGATCGACGAACGGCGCGAAGGGAGAATCGTAGATGAACAGCTTGTCATCCTTCCTGACGCAGTCCCACAGCCTCTTGGAGCCCCTTGCGGTCTCCATGGCTGACTCCCTGGTCTGCTGGGGGAGACCGGTCATGAAGAACAGGTCGAACCTGCTGCAGCCGTTCTCGAAGGCGGCCGGCAGGGTGTGCTCGATGGCCTCGTTGGTGTAGCCCTTTCCCAATGCCATGCGGACTGCTTCGTCGTAGGAATCGGGCGAGAACTCGATGCTCCATCCGGCACCGAAGGCGCGGTCGCATTTCTTGAAGTATTCAGCGTTGGCACCGTTGAAGAGTTCGATGACAAAATGATTGTCTGGGTCTAGCTCTTTCACCGCATTGAGGAACTCGTCGGCGTACTTCATCCCGGCCTGTCTGAGGTCCCCTACGATGAATATGGGGGCCTTCATGTAGCTGTTGATGTTGGCCACATCCTCAGCCAGTTTGACGGGGCTCCTAAAGGCCGGTTTCTTCCTGCAGGCCACCCTTCCGTTGGCGTCGCGGGAACCGCCGCACTCGGCACAGTTCACAGAGCATCCGCGCACGGTGAATACTGATGTGAGGGGAGTATCGGCCCAGCTCTTCCAGGGAAGGGAGCCTTTGACGTCCATCGTCCTCATCACGTTCTTGATCATGACACCGTAATCGAAGATCACGCTGTCCAGACTGTCGAGGACATGGGTCACCCCGTTATCGTGTATCTTCCCCTCAGCATCCTTCCAGACGAGGTTGGGCACCTCGGAGAGGTCGCCTCCCTTGGAAAGGACGTCGAGAAGCTTGACGGTGGGCACCTCGGTGGTATCCCCGCGCATCACCAAGTCGATCTCGGGCCTGTGGATGAGTTCGTCGTAGAAGTACGAGGAGGTAAACCCTCCGAACTCCACCTTCGCGTCGGGATGGTATTTCTTGACGATCTTCGCCAGTTCGATGGCGCCGTGGGCGTGGGGCATCCAATGGAGGTCGATGCCGTATACGTCTGCGTCGATGCCCTTGATCTTCTTCTCGGCATCGAACTTCTGGTCAGCCAGCATCTGTCCCGCGATGTTGACGATACGGGTCCTGTACCCGGCCGCTATGAGATGGGCCGAGATGGTCATGAACCCTATAGGGTACATCTCGAAAACCGGTGATGAGGGGATGACATCGCTCACAGGACCGTAGAAGATGGGCTTCTTGCGGAAATCGTACACGCTGGGCGCATGGAGGAAGACCATGTCGTAATGGGCCACGGCTTCACTCCCCGTAGCGCCTCTTACGCTGCTGATAGGAACGGATGGCACGGAGCAGGTCGATACGCCTGAATCCGGGCCAGTAAATGTCGGTGAAATAGAGCTCCGAATATGCCAGCTGCCACAGCAGGAAGTTCGATACCCTGATCTCCCCGGAAGTACGGAGAATCAGATCCGGATCCGGCATGTCCCCGGTGTACAGGTGGGATGAGATGACGGATTCGGTGATTTCGTCCACGGACATATTGCCGGATTCGATCTTCGCAGCGATCTCCTTGACTGCTTCCACGATCTCCTGACGTCCGCCGTAGGCGAGGCAGATGCTGATGGTGAAGTCCGAGTAGTCCTTGGTCTTCTCGTAGGCATAGTTGATGGCCTTGCAGACGTTCTCCGGAAGGGCCTCCAGTTTGCCGATGGCGCGGATGGCCACGCGGTTCTTGTGGATCTTGGGGTTATCGGCCATCTCCAGGAAGGAGGATTCGGCCAGGTCCATGAGGAAATCGACTTCCTCACGGTCTCTCTTGAAATTCTCGGAGGAAAAGGCATACAGGGTGACGTACTTGACGCCGAGGTCGAGACACCAGTCCATGACGCTCTCGATCTTCTTCTCTCCGAGCCTGTGTCCCTCATCTATGTCCGAATCCAGGAACTCCTTGGCGTAGCGCCTGTTGCCGTCCATGATGATGCCTATATGCTGCGGTATGGGTCCGCCGCGGACGGCCTTGTCGAGCTTGTGCTCGTAGGTGGAATATACCTGTTTGGAAACGATGTCTGGGACTGTCATCAGAGACCTCACTGGAAGTCTTCAGCGACGCCGGCCGCCTCGGTACCGAGATCGGCACAGCCGATGGCAGCGACGGCTCCGATGATTCCGCCGTTACCGGTGACACTGATGATCTCGACACCGTTCTCGGCGGCGATCTTCTCGGCGTCCTCGACCTTGTACAGGATGCTCTTGGCGTCCCATCCGAACTTCTTGAGGGGGGCCGGGATCTCCAGACCCTTGAAGACAGTCATAACGGCATCCTCGGAGTACGAGTGGCTCTTGATGTAGTCATAGCAGAACTCGATGAGCTTGGGCACCTCCTCCTCGCGGATGGCGAAACTTACGGTGGATGCCACGCAGTTGGTGGTCTTGTTGGGGCAGCGGGGGTTCAGCTGAATGATCTTGTGCTCCATGAAGTGTCCGTACGGGCATTCCCTGGCCATGGCGAGTGCGGTGGCCCAGGTGGCACCCTTTTCCTTGGTGTCGGTATCGTCCACGCCGATGAGGACGCGCACGAGCTTGGGAGTGAATATGTCGACGTGCGCGGTGTGTCCGCCACCGATCTTGAAATCATCGGGGAACTCGGTACGCAGGACCGTCTCGCAGCCCGGGAGACAGGCACCGACGCCCACGGATGCTCCGGCGATACCGTACCAGGTGGTGCGGACCTCGTCGCCTTCCACGCGGCATGCCTTGAGTCCCTGTCCGCCCATCTCGGCGGAGGCCGCTCCGAACTTGATTTCCTTCTCTCCGAGGGTGACGTCCATGACGATGGTGGTGCCCTCGATGTTGATGACGTCGATGACTCCTCCGCTCCTCCTGCGGTTGCATACGTCCCACTCGGCGGGTCCACGGGCACTGCAGGTCTCGATGACGCGTGCTTTTCCGTGCTTCTCGTCGACAAGAGTGTACAGTGCTTTGCAGAACATCTTGCCGTATTTGGCCCTGACCTCTTCAGGGGTTAATGTGGTAACCATTTCTCTCACTCCTCTGATTCCTCGTCTCCCTCTGAGACGCTGATGCAATCTGCGGGAACCATGTCGCACAGATAGACGGTCTTGGCCGCCTTTCCGATGGGATATCCTGCCTCTGCGCATTTCTTGCTGTCCACGGCAAGGATTACGGGGTCATCGATCCTGACCTCTCCCGCGTGGAGGGCATCCTCGAAGGTTGCGGACAGGTGGACCATGGTACGGTCGGTGGGCACCAGTCCCTCTTCCAGGATCTCGTCCACTTCCTCCTCGGATGCGGGATAGTAAAGGTAAGCGGGAATGTTGACGGTGGGCAGCTCGAGATTGAGCTTGATCGTGTGACCGTAGGTTGCGCGGACGGTGTTTCCGCGGATTTGGTATCTACCCTTGGGATCGGTAAGTGCCAGAGCATCGATATGGAAGGGTCTGAGCCACTTCACGCGGGAGTTGTGCTCCTTGATGAGGCTCACGATTTCCTGGATGTTCACGAAACCCTGCTCGTTCATCTCGGGGGAGAACTTCCCGTGACGGAGGATGGCTGCCATCATGCGCCCCAGTTTCTCCACTTCGAAATCGCTCATCACAAATTTTCCGTTACGCCCGCAGACAGGACATTTGTCCCTGCGGAAGTATCCGTGTTCCTCACACTCGTTGATCACTGTCTCACCCCCATCTCAGCTGCTTTGATGGTGTTCATCATGAGCATGCAGATGGTCATAGGCCCCACGCCCCCGGGTACGGGAGTGATTGCGGAGGCCTTCTCCTTAACGTTTTCGAAATCGACGTCGCCTACCACCCTGTATCCGTTCTTGGCGGTCGGGTCGTCTATCCTGTTGGTACCGACATCGATGACTACCGCCCCCTCCTTGACCATATCGGCGGTGATGAAGCGCGGCCTGCCCATGGCCACGATGAGGATGTCCGCCATGCGGATGATGTCCTCGAAACGCTCGGTACGGGAGTTCACCACGGTCACGGTGGCATCCACGCCCTCGCCCTTCTGCATCATGATATTGGCAAGGGGCTTTCCCACGATGTTGCTGCGGCCCACGATCACCACATGCTTTCCTTTGGTGGCGATTCCGTAGTGCAGGATCATCTGGTGTATGCCGGCAGGGGTCGCCGGGAGGAAATCCGCCTCTCCGATGACCATATTCCCGAGATTGAACGGGTGGAAGCAGTCGACGTCTTTGGCGGGATTGATGGCCTTGATGACCTCCGACTGGTCGATGTGCGCCGGGAGGGGCAGCTGGACGAGGATACCGTGAACGGAATCGTCGCCGTTGAGCTTCCTGATCATTTCGATCAGTTCCTCCTGGCTGGTCTCTGCGGGGACGTGCTGCTGGAGCGATTTCACTCCCAGTTCCCTGCATTTCTTGTCCTTCATGTTCACATAGACCAGCGAGGCGGGGTCGTCACCCACCATGATTACTGCCAGACACGGCTCAATACCTTTTGCCTTGAGGGCGCCGATGCGCTCCTTCAGGTTAGAATAAATCGCCTCAGATACCTCTTTGCCGAGTATCAGGTCTGCAGTCATGATAGCCACAACCTTGACCAGCCTTATAACACTTTCACACGCACGGGCGCCACTGTTTTAGAAAGAGGATTTGTTTCCAGAAGAAGTGATTTAGTTGGAAATATAAAACAGAATCATAGAAAGACCGTGTTTACGAACGAGCTGACGGAGTCGCGAGTGAGTAAACACGGTCTTTCTACGCGCGCGCCTACTCTTTCGAACTGTATCCGGCGAAAAATCTCCATAGCTCACGCTGACAGAAACCGATGCAGGGCTTCACTGTGCAATCAAAATCGCACACTGCAGCTATCTGTCTTCACAGAATACGGAAGAAGGAGTCTTCAGATCCAATGCCCAATGCGGGCGTGTTTCGTTGTAGAATTCGATATACTGGCTCATGAGTGCGTCATATTCCTCCAGGGTTGCTTCTCCGGGAAGATTCGCCTCGCGGCGAATCGACCCGTGCCAGCGTTCCACCTTGCCTTGGGTCGTCGGTTTGCGTACGCCACCCATAACATGACGGATACCTTTGGATTCGCACCACTCGTCGAATCTCGTATCCCCTCCGTTATTGGCAGCCCATTGGGTACCATGATCCGAAAGTATGGCTCTGGGTGTACCGTATTCCTCTATGCATTCTTCCAGTATCCTGAGAACGTTATCCGTCGTCGCATACACGTCGACGGTATGAGACAGCATCCTGCGTGACTTGTCGTCTATGACCGACAGGAACTCTACCTTTCTGCCTGTAGTTCTGTCTGTTCCCAGCTCCACGTAGTCGATCTGCCACATGTCGTTGGCATGTGGCATCTCGAAGGATTTGTAGACCTTCCCGATGCGCATCGTGACATTCTCGAATCCCGCTTCCCGGAGCACCGCATGTACTGTGGGATGGGATGCATTGACACCCGAGATCTTGCCGATCTTGGCGGCACCCAGTTTCATGTAGGCTTGCTTCGTTTCGATCACAGCGTCCCTGATTTCATCGCGTTTCGGAGTGTACTGTCCTTTTGCCGGCCCCGGGCGTTTCGGGGCCAGCATTTTCGTGTAGCCCTCGATCTTGGTGTATTTGGTGTAGGGCACTCCGAATCTGTGGTAATGCTTTGCCTTCAGGAAACGGTTGCGAAGGGAACGGATGTGCGTGTGGGAATATCCGAATTTCTTTCCGATATCCCTCAGCGAGGAGCGTTCCTTATCGGAACGCCCATTTTCAAAGCAGAACCTCTCCAAAACGAGGGCTCTTTTCCGCTCGGTCAAGGCTATCTTTTTTAACCTTTGTTTCTCATGATGACTTAGGGTTTTTTGCATGTTTCGACAACCTGGAAAAAACCCTAACTTTTGATAAGTCTTTGCAGGAGCGAACAGACACTCGTTCGTTCGCCGACTTCGTCAGCTCACTCACTCGTGTCTGTTCGCTCAGATTCATTCTGCTGTAAACTTATCTTGTTTCTAAAACACACGCACGGGCGCCACCAGTCGCGCGATGGCCCGCGCGTACGACATGCGACGAAGCCGGAAAAAGATGCAAATCCACATGTGCCAGATACCTGCGGAAGCGGGTTAAAAAGTGAGATGGGGGCGCAGGTGCGCCCCCTTGGACGGGATGCTTCAGCGGACCTGCGGTGCGGCGACGTGCTTGATGAGCATTCCCTCGATCACAACGGGGCCGTACCTCTCGGCCATGTCCTTGGCGCGCTGGAGCTTGGCCTCGTTGTCGGCGTAGAGGGTGAACAGGACGTCGCCCGCCTCGACCCTCTGGCCCTTCTTCTTGAGAAGGAGCATTCCGGCACCCTTGTCGGTGGGAGCTCCGCAGGCCTTGGCGATGGACACCAGATCCTTGTTCTTGATGCTGTGCACGTATCCTGACTTGGTGGACAGGATGTCCGCGGTGTACTTCCCGGGCTCGAGATCGGAGGACTTCAGGTCGGCCCTTCCGCCCTGCGCCACGACGATCTCCATGAACTTCTTGTGGGCCTTGCCGGATTTGAGTATCTCGTGGGCCTTCTCCACCCCGTTCTGGAATCCGCCCATCTCCAGGAGGATTCCCGCGCACTCGCAGGCCTTCTCTATGACGCTGGCGGGGTGCTGCTCCCCTTCGAGGATGCGGATGCACTCCCTGGCCTCGAGGTTGGGGCCGATGGCGCTTCCGACAGGCTGGTCGGCGTAGGTGATGGCGCACTCGATGTGCATGCCGATCTTCTCTCCCAGGTCCATGAAGTCGCGGGCATAACTGCGAGCGACGTCAATGGTGGGGACCTTGGTGCCGGCACCGGTGGGAATGTCCACCAGCAGATAGTTCGCATTGATGGCGAGCTTCTTGCTGAGGATGGAGGCCAGCATCTGAGGCCGGGGGTTGATGCCCAGGGGATGCTCGATCCTGATGACGATGTCGTCCACGGGAGCCAGGTTCATGGATCCTCCCCAGACGAAAGCGCCTCCCACGCTCTCCCCGATCTCCTTCAGGCGGTCTGCGGATACGTCGATGTCGCAGAAGGTCTCCACGAAATCGGAGGTGCCGCAGGCGCTGCTGATGGCACGGGAGGAGGTCTTGGGGATGATGAGTCCCGCCGCGGCCACGATGGACACCACGATGGGCGTGATCTTGTTGCCTGGTACACCTCCGATGCTGTGGAAGTCGAAGATGGGCCCCTTGTCGAAGGGGACACGGTCGCCGGTGTTCACCATAGCCTTGGTGAACTCTGCGATCTCGTCCAGATCCATGCCGTTGATGTACAGGGACGTGAGCCAGGAGGAGATCTCGATGTGGGACAGACGGCCGGCGTAGATGTCCTTGACTATGGCGTCAATCTCGGCGCCCTCCAGCTTCTCGTTGTCCATCTTCCTGCGGATGGCCCTTACGCTCTCGGGCGCGGGGGAGAAGTAGGCGTCAATGGTATCGCCGTCCTTGACCCCCAGCCTCTTGACGACCTTGTCGGGGAGGAGAATGATACCCCTCTCGACGAAATGCTCGGAGCTCTGGGCGAGGACGGTGATCTCTCCGCGCTCGGCCACGAGGCGGACACGCTCGTTGTCCTTAACACCGATTTCGATGCTGTCAGCGGGGTCGAAGAGGCATATGGGTGCGGCAGAGAAGGCGTCCATACGCTTGCAGGTGAATCTCATTTGGTACCCCACCTGTCGAGTGCGAGCCTGAGCTCGTGATGGGTCTCGGCGTACTTCTCGATGTCCACTCCCTCGAATGCGGAATCGACTGCCTGGCACATTGCCATTGCACCTGCTCTGACACCCTCAGGGTGACCTGCGACTCCGCCTCCCGCCTGGATCTGCAGGTTGTTGGATCCGGCCGCCTTGATGACCGCCGGGACAATGCCGGGGTACATTCCTCCCGAGCATACGGGCATGACCTTCTTGTAGGGGACGTCGTCGGACTGGCAGGCGAGCTGGTTCTGCTTCCCTTCGGTGATAGCCCCCTCCATCTTGCCCACTCCGAGAGTACCGATGTGGAGGGCGTCTCCTCCGCACATGCGGACGAGCTTGGCAATGACTCTCATGGAAATTCCGTTGGTCGGGTCCTTGGTCATGGCCGCGTGCATGGTCCTGTGGACGTGGATCGGGACCTTGATCTTGGGATCCTCGGCAACGGCCTGAATGGCCCCGTATCCGCAGGTGAGCACGTCGATCATGAGCTGCGAAGCACCCCATTTCTGGACATCCTCCGCCAGCTCCCTGACGTCCTGTCCGTTGGTGCTGATGTTGATGGCGTGGACCATGTAGTGGCCCTCCTCCCTCAGCCTGTCAAGGGCCTCGGCGACGGCCTTGGTACGGTCCTCGATGGGGCAGAACGCCTGGTCCACCAGAGTCTCGTCGTCCTTGCCGTTAGTGAGCCCTCCGCTGCCTGCCTCGTAGATGTACTTGGCGGTGTCCTTGGGAGAGAGTCCGATCTTGGGCTTCACGATGGTGCCGACCAGGGGTTTCTCGGGGCGGTGCAGGATCTCCCTCAGTCCGGCGTCGCCGAACTTGGGGCCCTGATACTGCTTGAGGATGCCTTTGGGGAACTCCACGTCCTCCAGTCTGACGCCTTTGAGCGCGCTGAGCCCGTAGAGGTTTCCGGAGATCACAGAAAGGATCTGAGGAACTGCACCCACCCTGATGCTGAAATCCTCCTCAGGGAAGGCGATGGTCACCATGTCGCCGTCGATGGCGGTGACCTTGGCTGCGTATTTGGTGAATACCTCGTCATTCAGAGTGGAGATGCCGGTCCAGGTTCCGGTGGACTGCTCTGCCGCGATAGCCTCCGCGGCCTTCTCCATCGGAAGGTCCGTGGTCACACGATACTTGCAGACTACGTATGCGTCTTTGTCAATCTCCTCGCCCAATGCCATGTAGGAATAGTTACCCATATTTCTCACTCCAAATTGAAAATCGAATCTCCCAGCTGTCTCACCATCACTCCGTATACGGCTCCGGGGGACATGATCCCGAGTTCAGTGATGATGTTGTCGATGTATCTTGCGGGGGTGGTGTCGAACACGGGGTTGAACACTTTGACTCCGTCCGGGATCTCCCCGGGCCTGACTACCTCGTCGATGTTACGCTCCTCGATCGTGACGGTGTCGCCGAACATGGTCTTGGGCGAGAACTTGTAGGTCTCGCTGCAGACGTTGAACTCCGCCCTGCATTCCCTGGCCGCCATGGCGACCTGCGAGGTCCCGATTTTGTTGATGAGCGACCCGGAGGATGTAATGGTGTCAGCACCCACGAACACACGGTCCACGCGGGACATGACGGTCCTGACCGCGCTGTCGATTATGAGAGTGGTGTCGACCCCGGCCTTGTTCAGATCGTTCACGGTCAGGATGCCCTGCCTCCAGGGCCTGGATTCGGTGGCGTAAACCTTGACGTCCTTGCCCTGCCTCACTGCCTCTGCGATGACTCCGATGGCGGCACTGCTGTTGCAGTGGGTCATCAGGACATCTCCCGACTTGATCCTCTTCGCTCCGATTTTTGCGATCCTCTGGACCGCCTTCTCGGATTCCTCCGCGAAGGCCTTCCCGTTGGACATTATCAGCTCGCGTGCCGAATCGAATGTCTCGGTATCGCCGAGTCCGCGAAGGGTGGCGTGCACCCCGTTCCACAGGGATACCGCGGTGGGGCGGGACTCCAGCAGTGCCTCGGAGGCTTTCTTCACGTCAGCTCTGAACTGTTCCAGATCCCTCGCGGGATAACCTTCCGCATAAGCGGCCAAAGCCAATGCGCCGGCACGTGCTATCCTGCCCGCGCCGCGGACCTTCATTTCGCGGATGTCCGAAACCGTCGAAAAGATTACATCGTTCACGTGGCCGTTATCGTCGCGCGCAAATATAATGGTGGCTCTGAGGACAGTTGGCGGAGTGGTCTTATCAGCCCTTAACCCCTGCTGAACCCAATATTTAATTGACTGATGCGGATACGGACTCCATGGCAGGCAAGAAACATCTCCGCATGAGAGGTGTCAAACAGGCATCCAAGAGGCTCGAGGATGACATCCTGGGACGTTCCAAAGATATCGCAGAGAACCCCGGTCTCCTGAGACCCATGTGCGCAGGAAACTGCAAGAAGTGCTTCTTCGACAAGGTGTTCAAGGACATCGATAAGGTCGCCGAGCACAGGAACGACGAATCTGTCTGCCTGAAATACGCTTCCAAGGGATTCTTCGAGGACATGGCCAAGGCCTACGCCGGTACCATCTCCCTCAACGCCGCCGGGAAGATCCCTCTGCTGGCCACCGCCACCGTAGGCGGGGAGAAGGTCCCCTATGCGGTCAGAGGTTCGGTCAGTCCCGCACTCCTGATCGGCTGCCAGCATTACGACGACCCCAAGATCAGGCTGCTTTACTACAACACGTTCATCAGGAAATACAAGCTCCATCTGTACTCCTTCGCGGACGGCATGGTCTGTTCGGATGCGCCCAACATGCCGGAGGATTACATGTACGAGGCCTGGTGGGACACCCCCTACAAGTTCAAGGACGACGAGATAGACTGTGGCCACAAGGGCGCTGTCTCCCTCAACATCCGCATCAAATCACTGGATGCCACCATCCACATCTGCGAGGACTGCGCCAAGGACGTGCCTACCCTCGCATACCTCGTATCGAAGATCTGCGCCGTCGATCCCCTCGACGATTTCGAGGTCACGGTGGAGCACAAATACCATTCGGAATCCGAGTCTGGCACTGTTGCAATCGAGGGTGACGACCTGAAGAGTTACATGGTCGGGAAAATCACCGACCGCGGCCTCGTGGAGAAGGTCAAGAGGGAGAAACTGGGCCTGCTCTCTCAGAGCAGGGAGCTCACCCTCCTCATCGGCGAGAAGAACTACGGTTCCGATCTCGCAACCTTCATCAAGGACCTCGAAGGCCCGCAGGATGAAAAGGACGGACTCACCAAGCTGCTGACCGACCACCCCATGCCGGTGGTCCTCCGCAACGGAAAGACCAACGAGGCCATCGCCCTTCTGTGGGATGACAACTGGCGCAACATCATCGCCGCATTCACCTCCGAGGACTTCGCCGCCACCTACCAGGAGCAGCCCAAGGCCGCACCCCCGGTCGTTCTGGAGAGCGCCCACCGCGCATTCATCTCCAGGGATGTCGTGAACAGCCTGCCCGTATTCAGCAAACCCGGATACACAACCAAACTGGCCGACAGCCTGGCGAAAGCGGCCAAAGTAGGCGGATTCCCCATGCTTCATGAGACCGCGCTGAACTCCACTGTCAGGGATTCCAAGGCCAAGGCACTGGTGGCAGCGTTCGTTTACCTCTATGACGAGAAAGCGGAACTCCACTTCACGCTCTCGGCCGAGGACAGGGATTTCGTCGAGTTCCTGAAGCCTTTCGCCAAGAAGGTCATCGATGCGGACGGAAAGACCTACCGCGACGATATGAACACCCTCCTGATGGCGTCCAGCTCCGGAGAATCCGTCTAATCAGACCCTGATGTCCGCCACGTAATGCGACACGCCCGGTGCGAAGGATTTCACTTCTATGATCCTCTCGATGGTGTATTCGCTGCAATACCTGTCGAAGATCTCGCGGATCATTTTCTCTTCCTTTCCCACGGGGAAGGTATCATGATAATGAATCATACATCCCGGCTTGGCCATCTCCAGCGCCTTGGGCACGAAAACGGAGGTGGTCTGCACATATCCCATGAGTATGCGGTCCGCGAACGCCTTGCCGGGGATGTCGCGGTTGTCCCCGAGTAAGGGGATGACGTTGTCAATTTCGTTGAGGGCCAGATTCTTCAGCAGGAATCTGTAGGATTGGGGGTTCTTCTCGCACGCGAACACTCTTCTGGCGCCGGAATACTTGGCCAGGGGCAGTGTGAAGTACCCTATGCCGCAGAACATGTCGACCACCGTCTCGCCCGTGCAATCCAGGCATTTCATGCGCTTCCTCTCGGCGAGGTTGCCGGAGGCGAACATCACCCTGGTCACATCGAAGCAGTAACGGATACCGTTCTCCAGTTTCACAGACTCTCCGGAAGGGCCGTACAGCAGGGTCATGTCGGGCTCACGGAACTCGCCGGAAACGCCGGACACATCGGCAAACACCGATCTCGCGGAGAGCACCTCCGCATACGTCCTGCCGATGAGCTCCCCGAATTCGAAAAGGGCGGGATCCATCTTGACAGTGACGACATCACCCGCAATCTCCCACTTGTCAGGCAGGAGTGCGGTCTTGGCACCGAGTGCCGGTTCCAGCCTCTCCCTTATGCGTTCCATGGGCGGACGCGATTCCTCGGAGTATGCGGGACCGGATGTGATCGAAAGACCCAGACTGCGGATAATGGACTCTTTCCCGGGAAGTATGGGGACAAGTTTGGCACCGTCTGCGGAGGTGATCCTTGCGGAAAGATCCACACACCCCTGTTCCTTCAGATACGGGATGAGCTCGGCGGCACGGTCGGCGGGAACGACCGCCTCCAAGACCTGCTTCATTTCCTGGACCTCAGATAAGCCTTGAAGACCGCCGACTTCACGCCGGGTTTCTTGAGGATGGGTTTAATGACACTTCCTGGGTCATCGATATCTATCTCGCTGAGGGCGTCCTCGATATCGGGTCTCGAGAAGAGGTGTCCGAACTCGTTGAGCGCATCGTCGCTCAGACGATCGTAATAATTGCGGAGCCAGATGCCACGGGACAGGGATTTGCCCATGGCCCTCCTCCAGGAACGTTCGTAGAGGGACAGCACGGTGCCGTCGAACGTCCTGGAAGAGAACGCACGGTCCACGGTGTCCTTCAGCGCGGGAGCGGCCAGAGAAATCGGATACAGGCCTCCTCCCGAAACGGGTTTGATCTGTCCTGCCGCATCTCCGATGAGCAGCAGACGGTCGGAATAGGTGGTACGCCTGCCTCCCATCGGGATCTTGCCGGTGTAGGTCTTCAGGCGTTCCTTATCACCCAGACCCAGATTCTCCAGGAGCCTGTCGAGGTACTGCTTGGGGGTTCCGTACTGGGCAGCCACCGCGAGACCGAAACGCGTGGTGTCCCCGAGAGGGATCTGCCAGGAGAAGAAACCGGGTGCGATCTCATTACCCAGACGGAGGATCATCTTCTCCTCCTCGTCGGAGCGGTATTTCAGATCGACCTGCATTCCGCGGAGATAGTACTTGACCTGGTTGTTTCCCATCGAGGGCGCGATGATGGAGTTCTGTCCGTCGGCACCGACCAGGATTTCGGAACTGAACTGTCCGATGTTCGTGTCGACGGTGACCTTCTTGTCAGTGATGGCGTGCGATTTGTAGTGCGCACCGTATTTGATGGTGGCTCCGGCAGTCTCCGCACGGTCGGCCAGTTTACGGTCGAAGTCCCCGCGGTCTATGATGAGTGCGTACGGCATCCTCTTGGCGGTCTTGATGACGGTGCCGTCAGGCAAAAGGACGTCTGCGGCAGAAATGGTGGTAAGGATTTCGGGTCTGACCCCGAATTTCTCCATCAGCGAAGGGGATACCACTCCAGCACAGTGGATTGGCTCGCCGGCTTCGCGATGTTCTTCGAGAACTGTGACGTCCCTGCCGGAGGACGCAAGAAGTCTGGCCGTGAGCGTACCCGCGGGCCCTCCTCCTACAATCGTCACATCCGGCATGGGCAATCACGTGTTTACTGGGTTCCGTTGACCTTCTCGTAGTCCGCCTTGAACTTGGCGATACCCTCGTCGGTCTTCGGGTGCTTGAGCATGAGGTCGAGCACGTTGAAGGGAATGGTAGCGATGTCGCATCCCATCTCTGCTGCGTCGAGGACGTGCATGGGATTCCTGATGCTGGCGGCGATGATCTGGGTTCCCAGACCGGAGTTGTTGATGATCTGAACGGTCTCAGCGAGCATGTCGTTTCCGCGGTCTCCGATGTCATCGAGCCTTCCGACGAAGGGAGAGACGTAGGCGGCACCGGCCTTGGCGGCGAGGAGTGCCTGGAGAGGGGAGAAGATAAGGGTGACATTGACGTCGATGCCCTCGGAAGAGAGGACCTTGGTTGCCTTGAGGGTGGCCTCGCACATGGGCAGTTTGACGTTCACGTTGGGTGCGATCTTGGCGAGCTTGCGGCCCTCCTCGATCATTCCCTCGGCATCGAGTGCCATTACCTCGGCGGAGACGGGACGGTCTCCGAGGATCTTGGCGATCTCGGCCACACGGGTGGGGGTGTCGGTGTTCTCCTTGGCGACCAGGCTGGGGTTGGTGGTGACTCCGTCCAGGATTCCCCAGCTGTCGATCTTCTTGATCTGGTCTAGATTTGCAGTGTCGATGAATATCTTCATGTTATCAGTTCTTCCTCTTGATGGTTTCTTTGACCTTGGCCGCGATATCGGCGGCGGTCAGTCCGTACTTTGCAAGCAGTTCGTCAGCCTCTCCGGATTCACCGAAGGTGTCCTTAGTACCGACCCTTCCCATGGGGGTGGGGAGCTTCTCCGCCAGGCACTCGGCCACGGCGGAACCCAGTCCGCCGATGATGCTGTGCTCCTCGGCGGTCACTACGGCACCGGTCTTGGAGGCGCTCTTTATGATGGCGTCCTCGTCCAGGGGCTTGATGGTGGCCATGTTGATGACCTCGGCGCTAATGCCCTCCTTCTCGAGCAGGGCGGCCGCTTCCAGGCTGGTCTGCACCATCTGTCCGCAGGCGATGATGGAGACGTCCTTGCCCTCTCTCACGATGTCGGCCTTGCCGATGGTGAATCCGCATCCGGCCTCCTTGATCACAGGGAACTCGGAACGACCCATCCTCATGTAGGCGGGACCCTGGTGGTCTGCCAGTGCGAGGGTGGCGGCGTATGCCTCGTGGGCGTCGCAGGGGACGACCACGGTCATGTTGGGGAGGGAACGCATGATTGCGATGTCCTCCAGTGCCTGGTGGGTGGCCCCGTCGGGTCCGACGGACAGTCCGCAGTGGGTGGCCACGATCTTCACGTTGAGGCGGGGGTATGCGACGGCCATCCTGATCTGCTCCCAGCACCTTCCGCTGGCGAACACTCCGAAGGTGGACGCGAATGCAACCTTGCCGGAGGCGGCCATACCTGCGGCAACACCGATCATGTTCGATTCCGCGATTCCGGTCTGCACGAACCTCTCGGGTGCGACGGACTGGAAACTGGAGGTCTTGGTGGAACCTGCCAGGTCGGCATCGAAGACCACCACGTTCGGGTGGGTCTCAGCCAATTTGGCGAGGGCCTTTCCGTAATAGGAACGCTGTGCGAGTTTCTCTCCGCTCATCTGATCACCGCCTTGAGTTCAGCGACGGCCTTGGCATACTCCTCGGGGTTGCAGGCCTTTCCGTGGAATCCCACGTTGTTCTCCATGAAGGAGACTCCCTTTCCTTTGACGGTGTTGAGGATGATGACAGTGGGGTTCTTCTTGGACCTGGCAGCCTTGCTGCAGGCATCGAGGATCATACGGATGTTGTGACCGTCGATGATCTCGACGTTCCATCCGAAGGCCTTGAATTTCTCGGGGAGGGGGTCGAGTCCCATGACCTCCTCGGTATTGCCGGAAATCTGGAGCCTGTTGCGGTCGACCAGTGCAGTAAGGTTGGACAGTCCGTAGGCGTGGGCGAACATGGCCGCCTCCCAGTTCTGTCCTTCCTGGAGCTCTCCGTCTCCCAGCAGGCAGTAGGTGCGGTAGTTCTTTCCGTCCATCTTGCCGGCCAGTGCGATTCCGCAGGCCATGCTGAGTCCCTGTCCGAGGGATCCGGTGGTGACCTCCACTCCGGGTACGTCGTGGTATGCAGGGTGACCCTGGAGTCTAGAACCGATCTTCCTGAGGGTCTTCAGCTCGTCCACGGGGAAGTAGCCCCTCTCGGCGAGTGCCGCATAGAGGATGGGGGCCGCGTGTCCTTTGGAGAGGACGAACCTGTCCCTGTCGTCCTTGTAAGGATCGGCAGGGTCGATGTTCATGATGCGGAAGTAGAGTGCTGCGACCGCATCGGCTGCCGAAAGCGATCCTCCGGGGTGTCCGGAACCGGCCGCGGTCGTCATCTCGATGACGTCGAGCCTCATCTTGTTGGCGATGTTCTGAATCTCGTCCACGTTGAGCTGCTCTGCCATTTTCCTCACTCGTTCTCGATCCTGGGTGCCAGGAAGTATACCACGCGTGCGTGGCCCTCCGCCAGGTTGAAGAGGAACTTGACGGGGTAGTCATTGTCGAGCTGGATTTCCACCACGGTACCTGCCGGGATCACCTTGACGATGTTGGAGAAGTAGTCGAGGGGATAGAGGCTGGTGACGGGGGAATCCACCACGATGCTCTCGAGATCGGAGACAGGGACCCTGAGGCTGGCGTAGTCCATGTCACCCTCGCAGGAAAGCTCGAATCCGTTGGGGTCGGCCATCAGTTTGATGTGGTCGGAAATGGACTCAGCGGCGCGGATACCCTTCTGAAGCTGATCGATGGGGATCTTGACGCTTACGGGGAGCTCCATCTGGGGGACCTTGGGGTCGTTCATTCCGCTGGTGTCCACGACGCTCATGCGCCTGACGATGTTGCCGATGGTGATGGTGAGACGTCCCTGGTCGGGGTCGTGCTCCATGCGGATGGTGTCGCTGGGGCCGGCGAGCTTCAGGACGGTCTTGATCTTGTCGAGGTCGAGTCCGATCTCGGACTCATCAGCCTCGTAGCTGATGAAGGCGTCTTTGTCCACGACAATCTCCATCATGGCGACGTGGGCGGGGTCCATGGCCTTCATGCTGATGGAGTCCGCGTTGATGGTGATCTTGGTCTCGTCGACCAAGGTGGAGATGATGTAGACCAGACCCTTGAGGGTGTCTGCCTTGAGTTCTGCTTTGAACATCTTGGCCACCCGCCTCAGTTGACTCTCCAGTTGTGGTTGCACTTACAGCAGCGGTAGAACACGGTCTCAGGCTCATCCGCGGCACGGGTCTGCCTGATGACGTAGTACGCTTCTGTGTGCCCACACTTGGGGCAGAGGATGTTGGTCTTAGGGAGGGTGGCGTCATCGGAAAGGATTCCGATCTCCTTCTCCTGGGAGTTGGTCTTGACGATGGTGGCTCCTCCGATGGGTACGGTACAGTCGCAGGGCCTGTCCTCTCCGGTTACCTTATCCTTAACGGTTCCCCTGCAAACGTACTTACCGTTGGAAGGGAACATCATAGATCCGCATTCTGGGCAAAACAATTCAATCAGCCTCTTTTTTATTAGGGTCGGACAACCCCTATGTATATATAGAATTTTTTTGCAGAGAATGATTGTAAATTGTCCGTGCGCGGAGACCTGCTCCGAATCAGTCCCGTAATGACAGGAAATCCCTGCTGGTACTGTACCGGAAACGCCGGAACGGATCCGGAATCCGCATCAGGAACGGGAAAAGGAAAAAACGCACGCAACCTCGGAAAAAGACGCAATCCGGGGAATCTGGCACAGTGATATGAAAGGAAGTAGTTTGGGAGGGGGCGGACCCCCTCCGGTGATCAGCGCTTCTTCTTCGCCTTGGACTTCTTGGCCTTCTTCATGGCGCGGATGTTCTCCTTTACGGCGTCGTAGACCACCTGTGCCTCGTCGGCACCGTCGGTAATCTTGGACTCAGCGAAGTGGAGGACAATCCAGCCCTTCTTGGCGAGGACTTCGTCGTTGCTGTGGTCGGGAGTGTCTTCGTCGATGTAGACTGCGACCTTGCTCTTGACGAATGCCACGGGGATGAAGTAGGGACCGTAGTTCTTCCTGCAGCGGAGACCCTTGTTCCAGCAGGCCCTCCTGAGGAGTGCTGCGGGGGTGTCGGGCTCGAGCTCGAAGTCATCGTCGTCGAAGTCTTCGTCTCCGGCCATTTCGCCCTCGGGCTCATCGCCGGTACTGACAACGATTCCAGTGAGTGCGGAAAGCTTCTCGTAGAGCGGGGGATCGACAACACTGATGACGGCCATGATCTCATAGTCGGACATCTCCTCTGCCCTCTCCTCGCCGACTTCTGCGACGGTAACTTCCCATCCCTGCCTGAGGAGCCTGTCGAGTTCGCTCTCCTCCTCTGCGGGTTCGTCCTTGGCGGCTGCGGCTGCTGCTCCTGCGAATACTGCTGCACCGGCGGCTGCACCAGCTGCTGCGGCGGCCTCTGCTGCCTTGGCTCCCTCGGCGGCCTTCTTGGCGGCCTCTTCCTCAGCTGCTTTCTTGGCGGCTTCCTCTTTGGCTGCTGCCTCCTTTGCTGCTGCTTCCTCAGCTGCCTTCTTGGCGGCTTCCTCTTCAGCGGCTTTCTTAGCGGCCTCCTCTTCGGCTGCCTTCTTGGCAGCCTCTTCCTCAGCTGCCTTCTTGGCTGCCTCTTCTGCCTCGGCCTTGGCCTTGGCTTCCTCAGCTGCCTTAGCGGCTGCGGCTTCCTGGGCTGCCTTGGCGGCTGCCTCTTCCTCGGGAGATACTGCTGCCCTCAGTCCGGTAGCCTCAGCGATCTTGTTGTAGAGATCCTCGTCCTCCTTGCGGATGACTGCCATGATCTCCTCGTCGGACATGTCTTCTGCCTCGTCGCCGACCTTGGCGGTAGCGACGTTCCAGCCCTGCTCGAGGAGCTTGTTGAGCTCTTCTTCCTTGGCTGCCTTGGCGGCTGCCTCCCTGGCCTCAGCCTCCTCTGCTGCGGCCTTCTTGGCTGCGGCTTCGGCTGCGATCTGGGCTGCGGCGGACTCCTCGGGAGAGACTGCGGTGTGAGTGTATGCTGCGTTGAGTCCGGTGGCCTCGGACACCTTGTTGTAGAGGTCCTCGTCTGCCTCGCGGACGACAGCCATGATCTCCTCGTCGGACATGTCCTGGAGTTTGTCCTCGCCGACCTTGGCGGCTGCGGCATTCCAGGCCTGCTCGAGGAGGTCGTCGCACTCAGCCTGCTTGGCGGCTGCCGCCTCGATCTCGGCAGCGGTGAGCTTGGCGGGAACTGCGACTGCGACACCTGCGAGAATCAGAAGGATGATTCCGAGGAAGACAGTGACCATTCCGCCGAGAAGTGCGATGAGGTAGAGTGCGTAGAGTGCGACACCCAGGATGACTGCGATAACGGAGAATACGTACCTCCTCTTCTCGACGCCCATGATGAGGACTGCGAATGCAAGGAAGAAGAATGCTCCGAGGAAGTCGTATTCGACACTCCTCTCAGTGATTGCGGTAACGTTGTTGAGAACGTTGATCAGAAGGATGATTCCGAGAACTGCGAAGGATGCTCCGGCGATGGAGACGGAACATTTCTTCGAGGAAACACCTGCGGCGACCGCCGTTATAGCGGCCACAAATAGAATCAGACTCGCGATGATGGCGACCTGTTCAAACTTGTCGTTTACTAGATATGCACTCAGCCTGACGCCTTCCTCGAGGGTTAAACCGTCGGAGAGGGCGAGGGCGATTGCGATGAAGAATACTATGCCTGCAATGATGGAAATGATGCCGGCACATTTAGCCCAACCGTTCATGGTGTTCGTATATCCTTTCGGATATAATAGGTTGAGCCTTTACGGGTTCGTTAATCAATTGCAAAAAAACGCGTCTGGGTCTTAGAATTGTCAAAAAACCGCGATTTTCGGATATCAGTGTCTGGGTCTTATCACTTTTTTCCTTCGGAATCGCATTCTGACGATTTTTGCATGCTGGCTCATGTGCTTCTGCTGAAACCATACCCACTGTTTTAGCTCGCCCGCGCCCGCCTTTCCCGCGCGCATACAATAATATAGGGAGAGGGATTAAGAGGGTCATTCACGCACGGCAATAGCCGTTGCTATCACAGTCTCGGAGAGCCGCTCTCCATTCATGCCGAAAGGCAAAATCACAGACACAGGAGATAAAACCCATGAAAATGAAATGCAACTTCCTCGGAGGGGCCGACATCGTTGGACGTATGGCCATGACGATGGAGGTCGACGGGAAAACCATGCTTGTGGAGTACGGAATCAGTCCCACCAAGCCCCCGGAGTACCCGCTCCCCATCCCCGGAAAAATCGATCACGTTTTCCTGACCCACAGCCACCTCGACCACTGCGGTATGATCCCCGCAGTGTGCGGAAAACAGAACTGCGAGCTGTTCACCACCCCTCTGACCGCCGAGATCGCGGAGCTGATGATGTACGACAGTCTCAAGATCGCCAAGGCCGAGGGATACCCCCAGCCCTACACTCAGAAGGACATCGAGACTACCATGAAGCACGTCGTCCCCCTCACCTTCGACGACACCATCGAGCTCGGTAAGGTCGACGTCACCTTCCGTTCCGCGGGACACGTCCCCGGAGCCACCATGTTCGAGTTCCAGGGAGAAGAGGGCAGCACCATCTACTCCGGCGACATCCACACCGAGGACCAGAAACTGGTTCTCGGAGCCAGACCCAGGGACTGCAGGAACCTCTTCATCGAGGGAACCTACGGAGGCAGGAACCATCCCCCGAAGGAGGAAACCATCAACGCCTTCATCGCCAAGATTGACGAGGTCATCGACCGCGGAGGAAGGGTCATCATCCCCTGCTTCGCCGTCGGAAGGACCCAGGAGATCATGCTCCTGCTGAAGAACCTCGGATACGAGATGTGGGTCGACGGAATGGGAAGGAGCGTCACCAACCTCTTCCTCGACTACCCCGAGTACATCAGGAACGCCAAATCCCTCAAAGCCGCCAAGAAGACCTTCAACGAGGTCAGGAGCAGCGCCATGAGGCGCAAGGCCGTGGAGGGCCAGATCATCGTCACCACCGGAGGAATGCTGGACGGAGGACCTGTCCTCACCTACCTCAGGACCCTCAAGGACGACCCCAAGAACGCCATCCTCCTCGTCGGTTACCAGGCAGAGGACACCAACGGAAGGATGCTCATGGAGAAGGGCTGCATCGACCTCGACGGAGAGATCGTCAATGTGGCATGCGAAGTGCAGAAGTTCGACTTCTCCGCACACGCGGGACACGACCAGATCGTCGAGTTCATCCGCGCCTGCGACCCCGAGAACGTCATCATCATGCACTCGGAGACCAGGGAGCTCTTCCTCCCCGACCTCGAGGATTACAACGTGATCCTTCCCAAACCCAACGAACCCTTCGAGCTGGATATATGAACGCTCCGGACCTCAGACCCTTCCTCGAGGAGGATGTCGGCAGCGGCGACGTGACCGCGGACATCTTCCTCCCCGAAGGTGACGGCAAGGCCGTCATCACCTGCGAAGAGGACTGCGTGGTGGCAGGCCTCGACGAGGCGGTAACCATTTTCGCCATCGGCGGCGTCAAGACTAAGGAATTCGTCAAAGACGGCGACTTCGTCAAGTCAGGGACCGTCATACTGGAAGCGAGCGGTTCGCTCAAATCGCTGATGACCTGCGAACGCACCGCACTCAACTTCCTCATGAGGATGAGCGGCATCGCTACCCTCACCCACACCATCTCGGAGGAAGTCCATGCGATAGATCCAGACCTCCGTATCGCGGCCACCCGCAAGACCACTCCCGGCTTCCGTTATTTCGAGAAGAAGGCGGTCTCGCTGGGCGGAGGATGGACCCACCGCTTCGGCCTCTACGACATGGCCATGGTCAAGGACAACCATATCGCGGCGGTCGGAGGCATCGACCGTATCGCCGAGCTCATGAAGAACGTCCCCGAAGGACTCAAGGTCGAGATCGAGGTCCTGGACTTCGACGAGGGCATCAAGGCGGCCAAATGCGGTGCGGACATCGTCATGGCGGATCACTTCCCCCCGGAGGAGGTCAGAAAACTGCGCGATGCACTCAGGAAGATCAATCCCGACATCCTCGTGGAGGCCTCGGGAAACATCACCTCCAAGACCGCGGTGAAATACGCGGGATGCGCCGATATAGTATCCCTCGGTGAACTCACCCATTCCCCCAGAGCTGTCCATTTCTCTATGGATATGACATACTGAGCGAGTCTAAATACAGGGGAACGGATTCTACCCTCATGGCATTGGATTTCAGCCAATACAAATGCGAATTCTGCGGAGCTCCCTGCACCCAGGTCCTCTTCGCGGCCTTCCTGTGCGACAAGAAGGAATGCGTGGACAAGGCCAGAGAAGCAAGGGGCGGTCCCGGCGGACACATGAACCGCAAGGCCGCAGGGAAATCTATCCTCCCCGAGGACATCATCCGCGAGGATCAGATCATCAACGCCTCGGCGACCGAGGATCCCAAAAACGATTGAATTTGTTTTTTCCAGATGAGGGTCTCCCCTCATCTGGGTATGTTTCATCCGTGCCTGAAGACACGGCAGCCGGTATAAACCATCGCGATGTTGTGCTCGTTGGCAGCATCGATGGATTCCTGATCCCTGACGCTTCCTCCGGGCTGGATGATGGCGGTGATTCCCGCCTCGGCGGCTGCATCCACAGCGTCCCTGAAGGGGAAGAACGCATCGGAGGCCATTACGCATCCCTTGGTGGGCTCGTTGGCCTTGAAGGATGCGATCTTGGCGGAATCGACACGGCTCATCTGTCCGGCTCCGATTCCGACAGCGTGCTCTCCGCGGACGTACACGACAGCGTTGGAGGTGACGTGCTTGGCGAGTTTCCATGCGAACAGCAGGGAGTGAGCCTCCTCCTTGGTGGGTGCGCGCTTGGTGACGACCTGCAGGTTCTCGGGATCCACGGGAACGTCCTCGTCTGTCTGGACGAGCAGTCCTCCCTGGACCTTTTTGGTCTTCATCTCCCTGACACGGTAGGCGGGTCCGATGGGCTGGTTGGTCCTGAGGAGACGGATGCTCTTCTTGAGGGACAGCACCTCGAGTGCCTCCTTGTCGAAGTCGGGTGCGATGACTGCCTCCACGAAGTACTCGTGGATCATGTTGGCGGTCTCCAGGTCGCACTTGCGGTTCAGCGCGATGACGCAGCCGAAAGCGGAGAGGGGATCGACATCGTATGCGGTCCTGAATGCCTTGGCGATGGTGTCGTCGCTGGCGAGTCCGCAGGGGTTGGTGTGTTTCATGATGGTCGCGGTGGGCCTCTCGAAGTCCATCACGATGTCCAGGGCCTTGTCCAGGTCGAGGATGTTGTTGTAAGAGAGCTCCTTTCCGTGAAGGATCTCCGCCTTGGCGACGGTGACGCCCTTGGTAAAGGGCATGGAATAGAAGGCTGCCTTCTGGTTGGGGTTCTCTCCGTACCTGAGGTCGCAGACCTTCTCCACAGGCTGGGGCCAGGAAGCAGGGAACAGCTCCTTGGCGAAGCGGGGGTTCATCTGGCTGGCGATCATCGCATCGTAGTTGGCGGTGACGGTGAAGGCGTTGGCCATGAGGGTTGCGAGCAGATCCTCTCCGATCTCTCCGTCGTTGGCCTTCATGGCATCGAGGATGTCGGAGTACTGCTCAGGTCCGGTGACGACCGCCACGGACTTGTAGTTCTTGGCAGCGGCACGAATCATGCTGGGTCCCCCGATGTCGATGTTCTCGACGATCTCCTCGAGAGTTGCTCCCTCCTTGAGAACGGTCTGTTTGAAGGGATAGAGGTTGACGACGATCATGTCGATGGGCTCGATACCCATGTC
Organism: methanogenic archaeon ISO4-H5; assembly: GCA_001560915.1. NCBI lineage: Archaea > Methanobacteriati > Thermoplasmatota > Thermoplasmata > methanogenic archaeon ISO4-H5. The sequence goes on from CP014214.1 coordinate 1,778,173, forward strand.
GGCGATGGCCTTCATGTGCTCGGGCACGTCCCTCCTTGCCAGGATTCCTGCGTGGATCTTGGGGTGAAGGGTCTTGACACGGCCGTCGAGCATCTCCGGGAATCCGGTAACCTCGGCCACCTCGATGACCTTGATACCGTTCTCGTTCAGAAGCCTGTAGGTTCCGCCGGTGGAGATGATCTCCACACCCATGGATGCGAGGGCTTTGGCGAACTCCACGATACCGGATTTGTCCGATACGCTGATGATTGCTCTCTTGATTTTTACCAGATTTATACCTCCGTTTTGGGATAATTAGGTATGTGGATTCTTATCGCGGGAAAGTAAATATATGTTCACACGCGCACGCGACCGGGAGACGGTGTTTTTCCGCATAAATGGCCTTTGCAGGCTACGAATCGGTATCCTGGGAGAGCATTCCGGAACACTGGATACGGAGGTATCCCTACCCGCCGCCTACCGAACATTTTTGTGATAGAGATGCATGACCCAGACAATGAAAAAGAAAGAGCTGGAGATGCTGCTCGAGAAGGTGAGGCCCTTCGCCGAACCCGATCCGCGGCTGGAACAGTACCCGACCCCGGCGGTGATTGCGGCCGACATCACATATTCGGCTTACGCCGCAGGGGACATCGAGGGCATGAAGGTCCTCGACCTGGGGTGCGGCACGGGGATGTTCTCCGTGGCGGCAGCTCTTCTGGGGGCGGGAGCGGTCGTAGGATATGACATATCCGAGAAAGCGCTCAGCATAGCGGAACAGAACGCCGGGGATCTGGGTCTCAGCATAACGTTCAAGCAGTCGGACATCCGCGACGTTGAAGAAGGTGCGGACACGGTGCTCATGAACCCTCCCTTCGGCAGCCAGAACCGTAATGCGGACCGCCCGTTCCTGGAGAAAGCCCTTGAATCGGCGGAGAGGGTCTACTCCATCCATATGGCCAACACCTTGGATTTCGTCAGGACATTCGCCGAGGAACGTGGACGGAAGGTCGTCTCTCATAAAATTTATAAGTACGTAATCCCCCATACTTTCTCGTTCCATACCAAGATGAAACAGACCGTGGAAATTGCCGCGGTGGTTATACATTGACATTCAGAGAGATAACATGACTCAGAAACAGGTTCTTCCCGGAGACGAGATTGCGGTTGAGGAGGAGTACGTGGCTGCGGAAGGCACCTACGTAAGGGACGGTAAGATCTACGCCTCCCAGGTCGGCACCCTCGTACTCGACGACAACGAATGCATCGCGAAGGTCGTCTCCTACAATCCCCCCAACATCCTTCAGATCGGAGACGTCGTCTACCTCAACATCGATGACTGCAGGAAGACCATGGCCACTGCCACCGCCATCGCCACCGAAGGCAACGACAGGCCCATCGGCAGCAGCACCGTCGCCACCATCCATGTCTCCAAGATCTCCCCAGACTACACCGACAACGTGGCCGACGAGTTCAGGAAGGGAGACCTGGTCCGCGGTAAGGTCATCAGTGTCAAACCCTCGCTCCAGCTCACCACCAAGGAACCTCATCTCGGAGTCGTCCGCGCCCAATGCGGTATCTGCAAGACCGAACTGGTCCCCAAGGGAAAGAAGAACCTCTTCTGTCCCAAATGCAAGCGCTCACAGCCCAGGAAACTGGCGGACGACTACGGAGACGTCGTAATATGATGACAGAGCAGGAACTCAAGCAGATGCAGGCCCTCAAGGATGAGGTCGCCTCCCTCCGCTCCGAACTCAACAGTCTCCGCGGATTCGTCAAAGCCCTCTATTCCATGATGGATGAGGACGAACAGTACGACGGCCCCGAAGGACTCGCCGACGGAGTCGATTTCAGAGGCATCAACACATGAAAGTCCTGTGCCTTCTCTCCGGCGGCATCGATTCACCGGTGGCCGCCTATCTCATGTCGAAAGTGGGAGCTGAGGTCATACTTTTGCACATGGACCTGAGCCCCTATGCCGACGAGAGACTTCTCGGGAAGGTCAAGAAACAGACCGAAGCCCTGCGTCAGGCCACAGGGAAGGACATTCCCCTTTACGCCTCACCCCACGGCATCGCCCAGCAGGTCATCGTGGACAAGGCGGACAGCCTCTATCGCTGCATCCTCTGCAAGCACGTGATGCAGCTGACCGCCAAGAACCTGTGTCAGAAACTCGGAGCATCCGCCATCGTCATGGGTGATTCCTTGGGACAGGTCGCCTCCCAGACCCTGCTGAACATCAGGTCCGAGGTGAACGGTGTGGGCATCCCGATCATAAGGCCGCTCATCGGTTACGACAAACTGGAGATCATCGAGATTGCCAAGAAGATCGGTACCTACGAGATATCCAACATGGAGGCCAGGGAATGCACCATAGTTCCCAAGAAAGTAGTCACCGAATCCGACATCAAGAAGTCCCAGGAACTCTATGAAGCCATCGATTCGCTGACACTAGCCGAGAAATCGGCCGAAGCCACCGTCAGAGTCCTCTGAAACTATCAGTGACTGTTCCTTTTGGCGACTGTGTAATTGTAGAATGCGGGGCAGGAATCGATCTCTTCCTCATCGTAGAGCATATCCATGGTGATACGCTCGATGTAAGGTGCCTGGACGCGGGACACGTAGATAGTATAGTCCCCGACAGGGATCTTCACATCCGACTCTTTGAAAGGCTTAACCTCTGTAGAAACGAGGGCCGGGCCGAGACATGCGGTGCACACACGGAAATCGTGTTTCTCACGGAGGACCATCTCCCTGACCGCATCATCTACTTCGATCTGCATACTTGCGGGATTACGATTCAGTATTTATCCATTGACGAAGAACTCTCTGACGGAAGCAACGGGGTCTTCCATGTACTCCGCATCGATTCCTGCCAGATCGGCGGCCCTGCGGTCGAGGATCACGGCCACTCCACGGTCGGTCTCCGAACGGATCAGACGTCCGATGGCCTGCCTCATCTTTCTGACCGCTGGCACTTTCACAGCCATATCCCATCCGTTACCGTAACGGCTCTGACAGTAATGCACCAATGCATCCTGTTTGGCGGAGGGTTTTGCATAGGGTATCCCGACCAGGATAGCGAGCTCCAGCTCCTTTCCGGGGAAGTCGAGCCCTTCGCTGATCCTCCCGCCTGTCACGGCGAACAGGACCGCACCCTCGCTGCATTTGAAATCGACCATCTGCTCCATGAGTTCCGACTGGGGCATACCGCTCTTCTCGTAGTAGATTTCCCTTCCCAGCATCCCGGGGACCCCATCGGCAATGAAACGGTCCATGAGGGCATACGATGGAAAGAACACCGCTGTGCTTCTGTGAACGCAGTTCACGAGGTCAATGACGTATCTCTTGAGCCTCTCGTAGGTATCCTCACTGCCGTTCAGCTCATCGTATTTGGTGGAGACGTCACGGACATAACCCACCTTGAGATTGCCCGGAGGGAACGGGGAAGGACGGGAATCGGTGACCGGATCGTAAAGACTCAGCTCCTTCACGTAGACGTCCAGAGGACGCAAGGTCCCGGACATGCTCACGGTGGAATGGCAGGATAATAACGGATCCGCCGCATCGCTGGCATCGAGGCAGTACGCTTCCAGATAGGGGTTGTCGCCGCCGGCCACCAGATAGACATGTGAGCCCTCTCCGCAGGATATCCATGCCAGGAGGAAACGGGCCAGGGTGAGTATGTGGGAACGGGGGAGCTTTCTCCTGCGTTTCTTCTCGTCTGCCACCGCCTCCCCGACCGTGTACATGGACATCAGCATATCCCGTATTCCGTAGGTGGTCATGCCCAGACGGGTCATCATCTCCTCGCTGAGATATCCCGGGGGGATGAGGTCATTGTCCCTGCGGAGGAACTGCTCCAGGGCATCCCTCAGGACATCCTGAACGAGGGTGACCGCATCCTTCACCGTAAGCCCTTCATAGATCTCCGGATCCTTGTTCTCATCCGCCTCCTTCATGGTGAGATCCAGGGCACGCTGGGTCATGCGGTATGTTTGGATGTCCCGCAGGTAATTGGGCAGATTGTGGGCCTCGTCCATGATGACGACGGCATCCCTCTCCCCGATGCCCATCCATTCCAGGAAATGGGTGCGGATGCCGGGTATGAAGAAGAACGGATAAGGTGCGCTGACCACGTTGGCATAGGGGAGGACGCGCTTGGCAGCCTCATAGGGACAGATACCGCGGACAGAACAGAACTCCCTGAATTCCTCGGGATCGGGATGGGATGAGCGGACGAAGGAGATGCATGCCTCGACAGCCGCATCATCCAGATTGTCGAAGAAGGAACATGTGCCTGCCTCGGTGCCGCCCTTCTTCAATGTGGCGCACAGCTTGGACAGTTCCTCTGAGGTCCCTGACACCAATTCGCGGTCATTCTGCATCATGGGGCAGGTGGCGGGACCGCGACCCTGGATAGCGATACAAACCACATCCGCCTTATCTGCGATGGCCCTCGCCTCCAGAGCGATCTGACGCTGCTGGGACTTGGTGCGGGTGAGGAAAATCACCTTGCGGCCGGAGTTTGCTGTGCCTTCTAATGCGGCGCACAGCGCAGTAACGGTCTTACCCGTACCGGTGCCCGCCTCGACCACAAGGTGGCGGCCGTCATGGACACAGTCCCTGACCAGACGGATCATCTCCGCCTGGCCGGGCCTGTGCGTATAGGGAAAATAATCGGGGAAGGTCATTCCTCGTCTTCTTCGACGTGTTTGATCCAGGCCTCGCGGGGAAGCTCCTTGTAGAGATCGGTCTCCTCGACGACCTCTTCCTGGACGGGCTTGATGTTGTTGATCAGGTCCTGGATCTTCTCGTTCTTGAACAGCCAGTAGTGGATCCTCCACTCGCGGCCATCGTAGAGGGTGATCTCCTCTCTCTCGGTGGTGAGGACTCCGGAGTCCTCCAGCATGTAGAATGCATCGCGGTCCTCGGGTTCGAGGACGTTGTCGATGATCCTGTTGGAGTATCCGAAGAAGTTGAGCACATGCTGTGCGAGGTCGAAGGCCTCCTCGTGCTCCAGTTTCATCTCGCTGTCGATGCTGTTCTCGATTGCTACGGTCAGATCGTCGACGGTGATCATGATATCGCCTCAGTTGACCGCCACGAACTTGGCGGTTCCGTCGATGGCCTTTGCGAGCTCGTCGACGAGTTTGCTGTCGATGGCCTTGCCGACCAGCAGGACCATGAGAGCCTTTCCGCTTCCGTTGACGGAGACGGCCATCTGCTGGATGTCGACGCCTGCCTTACCCAGAACGGTACCGACGGCACCTACGATTCCGGTCTTGTCGGCGTAGTTGAGGAAGACCATGTTACCCGAGAGGGGTACGTTGAAGGAGTAACCGTTGTAGCCTACCAGCCTGGGCTCCTCGCCGAAGACGGTACCGCTGACGGTCTCGACATCCTTGCCGGCCACGGTCTTGATCTCAAGGATGTTGGAGTAGTTGACGGAGCCTGCGTTCTTGGAATCCTTGATTTCGACTCCCTTGGATTTGGCGATGGGCTCTGCGTTAACGAGGTTGGCGTTGTCCATGCCGACCATATCCCTGATGAATCCCTTCACGGCGTAGACCCTGAGGAGGTTGGTGTCGCCCTCGGCCATGGAGCCGTTGGCGGTAACCTCGAAGCGCTCGACGTTCTTGCCGGCGTTGAGGTGGTTGGCGAACACTCCGAGTCCCTCTGCGAGGGGTACGAAAGGTTCGGTCTCGGGGGTGAGCTTGCCGCGGGGTGCGTTGATGGCGTTGGTGATGATGCCGTCCTTCAGGTACTTGACAGCGGAATTGGCGATGTCGACGGCCACCCTGAGCTGTGCCTCTTTGGTGCTGGCACCGAGGTGGGGGGTGGTGACGAGGTTGGGCAGCTCCAGGAGCTTCTGCTCCTCCTCGGAGAGAGGCTCGTTGCACCAGACATCGAATGCCGCGCCTGCGATGACGTTGTCCTTGAGTGCCCTATAGAGAGCATCCTCGTTGACGATTCCTCCGCGGGCCACATTGGCGATCCTGCAGGTGGGTTTCATCATCTTGAACTGGGCGTCCGAGATCATGTCCTTGGTGGAGGGCAGCAGGGGACTGTGGATGGTGATGAAATCGGCGACCTTGACTACCTCGTCCGCGTTGGGAAGGAGCTTGATGCCGATCTCGTCGAGGACCTCCTGCCTGGGAGGGAAGGGGTCGCTGGCGACCATGGTCATGTTGAATGCCTTGAGCCTCCTGGCGACCTCGAGACCGACACGGCCGGTACCGATGATTCCGAGGGTCTTGCCGTTGAGCTCGACTCCGGTGAACTTGGACCTGTCCCACTTGCCCTCGTGCATGGACTGGTGGGCCTGGGGGACGTTCCTTGCCATGGCAAGGATCATGGCACAGGTGTGCTCCGCTGCGGAAAGGGTGTTGGCGGAGGGGGTGTTCATGATGAGGATACCCTTCTCGGTGGCGTAGGGGATGTCTACGTTGTCGACACCGACTCCCGCACGGCCGATGAGCCTGAGCTTCTTGGCGGCATCGATGACCTTCTTGGTCACCTTGGTGCCGGACCTGATGATGAGTGCGTCGTAATCCACGATCTCAGCGCAGAGTTCGTCCTCGGTCATTCCGGGTTTCATTACGACAGGGAGTCCGGAGGCCTCGAGGATCTCGAGACCCGCTTTGTCGAGTTTGTCGGATACAAGAATCTTGGTGGTCACTGTTTCATCTCCTCAAGTGCCTCATTCATGACGGCGATGAGGGCTTTGATGTCGGTGCAGGTGAGGTCTCCCATGTGTCCGATCCTGAAAGTGGTGTTCTTCGCGGAACCGTAACCGTTGGAGATCTCCATGCCCATGGATTTGATGATGGAATGGAATTTGTCGAAGTCGAGGTCGCCCCTCTTGACGACTCCGATGGTGTTGGACTCGTAGCCCTTCTCGGGGAAGACGCCCTGCATCTTCTTGGAGGCCCAGCTGCGGATCATGTCGGCCATCTCCTGGTGCCTTCTGTACCTGGTGGCCATTCCCTCTTTCAGCATCTTGTCGAGCTGGTAGTCCACACCGTACATGAGCGATACGGGCGGGGTGGTGAGGGCGTAATTCTCGTCGTTCTTCTCCTTGAGCCTGGTGAAGTCGGCGTAGAATCCCTTGTTCTCGACCTTCTCGGCCTTGGCGAGGAACTTGGGGGATACGGCGGCGAACGCCATTCCGGGAGGGAGGGCGAGGGCTTTCTGGGTGCCGAACACGACGGAGTCGGGCTGCACCTTGCTGAACTTGAGATCCATGGCGAACATGGAGGTGACGGCGTCGATCATGATGAGGGAGTCGGGGTTCTGGGACCTTACTTCCTCTGCGAGTGCGACGGAGTCGCAGTATACTCCGGAGGAGGACTCGTTGGAGACCCAGTGTACAGCCTCGGTGTCCTTGGCGACCTTGCCCTCGATGTCGGCAGGCTTGACGGCGGTGCCGAGGGGGACCTTCACCTTGTCGACGGTCTTGCCGTTGGTCTCGGCGACCTCGATGGACCTGTCTCCGAAGGAACCGGAGGTCAGTCCGAGGGACTTCTTGGAGATACCGCTCCTGGCGGCTCCTTCAAGAAGTACGGTAGCGGAACCGGACACCATGAGGAAGTCGTAGTTGGTGTCGAGGACCTCGCGGAGTTTGTCCTCGATGGATTTGTGGAGCTCCTTGTATTCCTTGCTCCTGTGGGTGATCATAGGCCTGTCCATCGCCTTGAGGGTGTCGTCGGCCACGTACACGGGGCCGACAGTGTACAATTTTCTGCTCATTTGAATCCCTGGGCCCGTCCAAAATGACGGAATGATGGGACAATGCCCAGCCGTTATATAAGTATAAGTAAGACGCGGGCGCAACGCCCGCGTGTGTAAGGTTTCAGAGTGCGCCCATGAATTTCTTGATGCGGGCGATTCCCTCGCGGAGGTCGGCCTCGCTGGCGGCGTAGGAGATCCTGAAGAATCCCTCTCCGTGGGGTCCGAACGCGATTCCGGGGGTGACGGCGACGTGCTGCTCCTCGAGAAGACGCTTGGCGAGCTCGGCGGAGGATATGTCCGCGGAGTACTTCGGGAACACATAGAATGCACCCTCTGGCACTTTGGTCTCCAGACCCTCGATCTCGGACAGGAGATCGATGACGAGGTCGCGGCGTTCCTTGAACTCGGCCACCATCTTCGCGATGGGTGCCTGGTCCCCGGTGAGTGCCTCGACGGCACCTTCCTGGGCGAATGAGGTGCAGCAGGACACGGTGTGTCCCTGGAGCTTGTTGAGATCCTTGATGTTCTGCTCGGTGGAGATTGCCCATCCTATCCTCCATCCGGTCATGGCCGCGGTCTTGGAGAGACCGGACACGGTGATGGTCCTGTCCATCATGCCGGGGATGGATGCGATGGAGAAATGCTTGCCTGAGTATACGAGGTTCTCGTAGGTCTCGTCCGCCAGCACGATGATGTCGTGCTCCAGGGCCAGCTCCGCGATGGCACGGATGGTCTTCTCGGGGATGACGCAGCCGGTGGGGTTGGCGGGAGTGTTGAGGATGATCATCCTGGTCTTCGGGGTGATGAGGGACTCGATGACCGCAGGATCGAGAACGAAACCGTCTTCGAACTTCAGGGGAACGTAAACGGGGATTCCTCCGCAGAGCCTGATGTCCGCCTCGTAGGTGACCCATCCGGGATCGGGCAGGAGCACCTCGTCCCCGGGATCGATGTAGGCCATGGCGGCCATGAAGATCGCGTGCTTGCAGGGGGTGATGAGGACGTTCTTGGCCTGCACGTCGAGCTTGTTGAAGGACCTGGCCCTTTCTGCCACGGCCTTCCTGAGCTCGGGGATTCCCGTGCTGGGGGTGTAATGTGTGAAACCCCTGTCCAGCGATGCCTTGGCGGCGTCGAGGATGTTGTCGGGGGTCGTGAAATCGGGTTCTCCGAGGGAGAAAGAGATGACATCGATTCCCTCGCTCTTGAGCTGGCTGACCAGGTTGGAGATAGCCAGTGTGCCGGATGCGGGCACCTGCTGAAGTCTCTGCGATACCATATGTTTCACCTCAGCTCATGAGCTCTTTCAGCCTGCCGGCGGCGATGGCGTCCTTGATCTCCATGGCCATCCTGGCACCTGTGCTGAATCCGGGATAGATCATCTCCGCGTAAGGCGAACCGTTGATGAAGGGGTTGGTTCCCGCGACGATCCTGGTGGAGATCTCGAACACCCTGAATTCCAGCTTGTCGTTGACGACGGTCTCGAGACAGAACGGTCCCCACATTCCGCCGAAAAGCTCGTAGGAACGGTTGACGATGTTCTCCGCCATCTCGAACGCCTTGGGCAGCAGGGACTCGCGGATGACCACGGGGGTGTTGCCGGTCACGACGAATGAAGGATAGAGGCCGTGCCTCTTGGCGTCCTCCAGGGATCCGAGCTTGTACATCTCATCGATGTTGGACTCGTCACGGCGGTCGATGGACAGCAGTTCGAGGGATCCGCCCTGTTTGATGCGGTACCCGTCGGTCTTGAGGGGGTCGTAGAAGAAGTGGAGGTAGTACCTGGTTCCGAGGCAGTACTCCTGGATTGTGTAAGGCTGGGTGTTGTCGATTCCCATCTTGAAATCGGGATAATCCTTGGCGATGAAGAATCCGCGTCCGCCCTTGGCTCCGTGGTATTTCACCATGACCGGTTCCTTGATCTCTCTGGCATCGGTGATGAGACGGGGCATGGGCGCACCTGCGGAGGTGATCCACTGCCTCTGGAGGACCCTGTCGGACTCCCAGGACAGGACACCGCGGTTTCCGTAGGAGGGGACCTCGAAGTCCTCGAATGCCTTGGCACCCATGTACTCCACGAAGGATCCGTGGGGGATGATGATCGCGTTGGCGTCCTGCAGTTCGCCTGCGCGCTCGCTCATGTCATCGTAATCTGAATAGGAAATGAACTTGTCGGGCTTGGCAAGAGGGAATGCGTCATAGATGCGCTGATTGTTCTTGGTAACGAGACCGAGGGTCTTGAAACCCATCTTGCGTGCGCCGTGGAAGATCTGGAGTGACGAATGGGAGCAGAGAGTCGCGATGGTGATCTTGCTCGGATCGTATCCGTCCAAAATTTCGTCGATCTTCTTTTTTGGAACCATACCCTTTGATTGTGTTTTGCTTAATAAGTTTATGCGCGGGGACGTGCGTACCCGAACGCAGTACTGCATGTAATGCCATGGTTCAAATAGTCCGCAGATGATGGAGATTCCAAGCCTGCGGAAACGCAGGACGGTATGAAAACCGCCTCAGCTTAACACTATACCAAGAGGCCTGAAAAATGGACAATTCTGATATAATCGATTGGGACCCTATCGTGGAGGAACTCTACTCCGCGCTCGAGGGCAAAGTGGAGAAAAAGACTCTCCTCGAAGATCTTGAAAAATACGTCCTGAAATACAGGACGGGTGTCGCCGTCGCCAAGGACAGCATCATCAAGAAATACCGCAATCCCAGACCTGCTGGCACATTCTTCAACGGAACCCCCGTCACGAAGAAGGTCAAGGAACTGGAAGGTACCGAGATGCAGGTCACCATCGTGGCCAAGATGGTGTACGTCGACAAGAAGACCATCAACACCAAAGCCGGACCCAAGGAGATCATCTCCGGTATCCTCGGAGACGATACGGGTACCGCCCCGTTCACCATCTGGAGCAGCGAGGGCGAGTTCGAGAAGGGCAAAGTCTACACCTTCAAGAACGGCTACACCAAGAAATGGCAGGACCAGGTACAGGTCAACATCGGCCACAACGGTTCCGTCGTCCCCAACGACGATGTGACCTTCAACGCCCCGGCCGGAGGTTCCGCCGGAGCTTCGAGCGCCCGCGACGTCAAGATTGCGGATATCACCGACCAGACCAAGAATGTCAACGTCACCGGACGCATCAGCGGAGTCGAGAGCAGGCAGATCAAGGTCAAGGGCGAGGACAAGACCGTCTACGGCGGTATCATGACCGACGAGACCGGCAGGATCCAGTTCACTTCCTGGGTCGACCACGACCTGAAGGACGGAGAGGTCATCACCGCAAAGAACGCCTACATACGCTCCTGGAAGGGCATCCCCCAGCTGAACATCGGCGACAACACGCAGGTCGAGAGGAGCGACAAGACCATCGAGACAGCTCCCTCCGGACCCTCCAAGAAGACCGTCGAGGACCTCATGAAGGTCGGCGGAGGACTGGATATTTCCATCACTGGGACTATCGTGGACGTCCGCGGAGGCAGCGGCCTCATCAAGAGGTGCCCCCAGTGCAACCGCTCCGTCCTCGGAGAGGAATGCAGCCTGCACGGACATATCGAACCCGTCCTCGACCTCAGACTCAAACTCACCATCGACGACGGAACCGGTGCCATCAGCGCCATCATCAACCGCAAGGACACCGAGGCCATCACCGGCATAACGCTCGAACAGGCCATCGATATGGCCAAGGAGAAAGGCGACATGGGAATCGTGGCCGACAGGATGACCAGCTCCCTGCTGCTCAAGAAGATCACCGTCACGGGCAACGTCATGAGCGACGAATACGGCCCCCAGATGAGCGTACGCGGCACCGAACTCACCGCCGTGGACGTCCAGAAAGAGGCTGAGGAACTCTACAACATCGTGGAGGGAAGCTTATGAAGAACCCGAGAGAGACCGCATGGAGGGTGTTCGCATCCGAACTGAACTCCGCGGAGTACGAGATCAAGGCCGAAGAGGAGAAGAAACCCTCCTACCAGCTCAGCCGTCTGGGAGCCATAATCAACAGGGTCCTGGTGGCAGGTGTGCTTACCGAGAAAGAGAACGTTAACACCGAGACCGAGCCCATGTGGAAGGGACGCATCATCGATCCCACCGGAGGCTCCTTCTACATCAACGTCGGCAAATACCAGCCCGAGGCAGCTGCCTCCATGACCGACCTCGAGGTCCCCTGTCTGATCGCAGTGGTCGGAAAGGTCAAATCATACACCACCGACGAGGGCAGGACCTGGGTGTCCGTCCGTCCCGAGAGGGTCGTCCAGATCGACGATGCAACCAGGGACGAGTGGCTGCTCGATGCCGCCAAATCCACCTGGAAGAGGCTCGTCGACATGAAAAAGGCCATGAAGCAGGAGGACAGGTCCGTGGACGGACTTATGGCAAGCGGACTGAGCGAGATCTCCGCCAGGGGAATCTCGCTTGCCATCGAGCAGTACGGAATGCCCGATTCGTCCGCCCACCTTAAAGCGATTCAGAGCGCACTCAGGTCCCTCCTCCCCGACAAAAACATCGATCTGGGTCTTCCGGAGGAACTGGCCGACGCACCTGAAGAGGTCGAGTTCGATCAGGGCACTCCCGGCGAGGATTCCGATGACAAAGAGGCCATCATCCTCCAGCTGCTCGAGGACCTCGACGTCGACAACAAAGGTGCTCCCCGCGACCAGCTCGAGGAGCAGGCCGCCGCCAAGGGAATCAGCCCCATGGAGCTCGAGGAGATCTCCAGCAGCCTCATGGACAAGGGACTCGTCTACGAGCCCAACCTCAGGTATCTAAAACGCATTTGAACCGCCCTTCGGGGCGGTACCCCTCGGCCGGAGAATTGTCGGCCGGGGGATCAGTTCCTGTACATCGCGACGGAGCCGTATCCGACGACAGCACTGCTGTCGTAACCGGCGCTCTCGAACGAATCGGTCTTGTGAAGCACCTCGATGCGTCCGGGCGTGCTGATCTGCATGGCGACGGCGATGGGGCCGTATCCGCAGACCGAGAGATTGTTCATCCTTACCTCGTCGTACATCGCGGCCACGTTGCCGGATGCCACGGCGTTCAGGAAACGGGTATCTGCACGCACAGCCACCTCGCGGGGGACGTAATGCACCAGATCGCTGGATGCCACGACAACGACTTTCCTTCCGGCGCATACGGTGCGGATGGCATCGGCCACGCGTTTGGCGGTGGCCATGTCCTGCCTGCCCATGATGATGGGTACGATGCGGGGCTGCCTGTCGATGTGCTGTATGAACGGTAATTCCACCTCGATGGAGTGCTCCCTGACATGTGCGCGCGAATCGTCGGGTATGAACTCTCTGAGGCGGTATGCGATCTCCTTGTGGATCGGGACGGGGCCGAGCGGCGTGCAGTAATCCTCGGTGCTCATCACCGCATCATAGGGGACGCCGTGATGGTCGGGCCCGATCACGATATAAGCTTCGGGAAGGCCGTCCTCGGCGATCGCTTTGTACGAATAGGCCGCACAGGTACCGGAATACATGAATCCCGCATGGGGGACCACTACGGCTGAAAGAGAGCCCTTTCCTGTACATTCTCCCGGTTCTCCGGGACCCTGGATGAAACAACGCCTCACCTGTTCGCTGAGTGCTCCTGCGTCGGCAGGGTAGAACGAACCCGAAACTGCTGGTACGCGCATGAATGGGTGATGACGGTAAGCGTAAAAATAGTGTTCTCCCGGGAGACCCGGGATAAAGGGTTTTGGACTGTGAAATCAGTACTTTGCCTCGAAGTCTTCGATTTCGAACTTGTAGTCGGCGGGGTCCTTGAGGTCGCCGCGGGCGAGGAGGACTTCCCTGGTGAGGAGCCAGTACACGCATGCGAGGGAGCGCCTTCCCTTGTTGTTGGTGGGGACGACGAGGTCGACGGATTTGGTCTCGTTGTTGGCGTCGCACATGGCGATGATCGGGATTCCGAGGTTGAGTGCCTCGGCGAGAGCCTGCTTGTCGGCTGCGGGGTCGGTGACTACGAGCACATCGGGCTCGATGAAGTGGGGGTTGATGGGGTTGGTGAGGGTTCCGGGGACGAAACGTCCGGCGAAGGCGGGTGCGCCGATTGCCTTGGAGAACTCCCTGGCGGGCCTCTGTCCGTACTGCCTTGCAGAGGTGACGAGGATCCTCTTGGGGTCGAAGCTTGCGAGGAAGTGAGCTGCTGCCCTGATCCTCTCGTCGGTCTTCTTGATGTTGAGAACGTAGAGACCGTCCTGCCTGACCTTGTAGATGAAGTCCTTCATGTCTGCGCTCTTGTACTGGGTTCCGATGTGGACACCGGAGGTGAGGTAGGTCTCCTCAGGAACAAGGAGTTCGCCCTCAATGACCTGTTTCTCTTCAATGTCTGCCATTTTGATTCCTCTTTGATGAGTGTTCGTTCGAACTTCCCGATAGACGGGAGTTCGCGACTGAGCCCGTGTACTCGCAACTTCGTTATATAGTTTATGCGCGCGTTTAAGTTAGTTAAACTACAAAATCCGTGCGCGCGTAATATAATGGACGGTGGGTATTTTTACCGAAACCGTATTGCAAGACAGGATGAACGCGGAACTCGAGGTCTGTGCGGCAGCATTCTTCCGTATCAAGGGGAAGAATGTGGTCACCGAACAGGAATTCACAATGTCTGTCGCCTTCGACAACAAATGGATGTCCGTGAAGGAGGCCGAACAGCTCATCAAATCCCTCGTGTCCGCCGGCATTCTGGTGAAGAGCAACGGTTACCTCAAACCGGCCAACGATCTGTCCGCGGTCCATGTACCTATCGCATACAGACCTTCGGAAGAACTCAGAAAATCGCTTGCTGGCACTTCCGAAACCAAGGCTCCCACGGCAGCCCCCGAACCCCCAGCGGACATCTTCATGGAGCTCATCGGTGTCGCCGTGGCGAACGGTATTCCCAAAGGGAAGTTCGTGGCTGAGAGCAACATAATCAAGAAACGCCTCGGAGTGGAGACCTGCGTCGCCGCCCTGCTCCTGCTGCGTGACAACGGTATCAAAATAGATGGGTACAAGGACCGGGTGTATACCCAGGTCCTTGGAAAATGAGTTTTCACTTCTCGGTCTTGATGAAGTTGCCGAGGGTCATACCCTGGGACTTCTGACTGCCGCTGACGGCTCCGCCTTCCTGGACGGCCTCCTTCAGCTTGATACCGAGAGCCCTCTCGAGCTTGGAAATGAGTTTGTCGTCGGGGACCAGCGACTGTGCCTCGATCTTGAGGATCGTTCCCTTCTTCTCGTTGATGGACTTGGCGAACTGCTCCTCGGTCATGCCGGTCTTGAGACGGGCCTTGCGGACCACTGAACCGTAATCGTCGATGAGCTCCACACCGCCGTTGGCAGCATAGATGTCACGGGTCTGCATACGCCTCTCCCTTTTCTCGAGCCTCTCCTCGATAACGGTCATGTTGCCTCCGCCGGACGAGTAACGGCCATCGTCGGACTTGCTGGAGGGTTTGTAACTGTCTCCAAATTTTGCACAGTTGGAACAGAGATTGAGCTTCGCGCCCTGCACCATCATGGGGCGGGTGGCGGGCACATCTTTCCCACACATCTCGCAAATCATACTGGCTCATATTCCGTAAAACACTATAAATCCATCTATTTCGGCCGCATATGTCATTCTGAGAGCCGATTACTTCCCTAAATGATAGGTCAAGCTAATTAAAACGCGTGACATAGAGTATATCGGTAGAGCAAAATGGCAGAAGAATCGGATATTGTGGAACTCAAAGCGAAGATCATCGCTCTGGAGGAACGCAACGTGCGCCTCATGGAGGATCTTCAGAACGCCGAGAACGAGAAACGTTACTCGGAGAGCGAACTTTTCAGGCTTCAGAAGGACCTTGCCAGGGTCAGAACCGAACTGGAGAGGCTCAAGAGCCCTCCCCTGGTCATCGGATCCCTCAGGGACATCCTTCCCGACAACAAGGTCGTTGTGAAGAGCTCCACCGGACCCGACTTCATCGTCTCGGTCTCACAGTACGTGCCCGAGAAGGACCTGGTCCCCGGTGCCAGGGTCTCTCTCAACAAACAGACCCTGGCTGTCATGGAAGTGCTTCCCGCACCCCTGGACCCCGTCGTCACCGGCGCGGAGATTATGGAGAAACCCGACCTCAGCTACGACGACATCGGAGGTCTCAAGGACCAGATGGTCGAGCTCAGGGAGGCTGTCGAGGACCCCCTGCTCAGGCCCGAACTCTACGCCAAAGTCGGAATCAAGCCTCCGAAGGGAGTGCTCCTGGTCGGTCCCCCCGGAACCGGAAAGACCCTCATGGCCAAAGCCGTCGCCAATGCCACCAACGCCACCTTCATCAGGCTGGTCGGATCCGAACTCGTACAGAAGTACATCGGAGAGGGTGCCAGGCTCGTCCGCGAACTGTTCGAGCTGGCCAGGGAGAAGGCTCCCAGTATCGTCTTCATCGACGAAATCGACTCCGTCGGAGCCAAGAGGGCCGATGTCGCCACCTCCGGAGACAGAGAGGTCCAGAGGACCCTCATGCAGCTGCTGGCCGAACTCGACGGATTCACCCCCATGGAGAACGTCAAGATCATCGGAGCAACCAACAGGCCCGACATCCTGGACGATGCACTCCTGAGGCCCGGAAGGTTCGACAGGATCATCGAGGTCGGACTGCCCGAGGTAGAGGGCCGTGAGCAGATCTTCAAGATCCACCTCAAGAACATGAACATCTCCAAGAAGGTCAACCCCCACGAACTTGCGGAGAAGACCGAAGGGGCATCCGGTGCGGAGATCAAGAGCATCTGCACCGAGGCGGGAATGCTGTGCATCCGCGGCAACCGCGACACCATCACTCCCGAAGACTTCGAGAACGCCCGTGTCAAGGTCCTCGAGAGGAACAAGAACAAGGGCAGCAAGAACATCCCCGAATATCTCTACCAGTGAAACCCGAGCCGGAGGGGATTCCTTCCCCTCTGGCACATTAATTTTTCAGGTGTTTTGAATGCCCATCGACGCCAAGGCCGCGGACATCCTCTCAAGAGGATGGTACAAGGAGAAGCTTGAACCCCACGAATGCGAGTATCTGCTCACGTTCCGCGAGAAATCATCCGAAGCGAACCTCGCGGTATCACTGGCAGGCCGGCATGTTCACAGGGAATGCTCCGATGTGGGACAGATCTGTGCGGAGATAACCGTCTCCTCCGGCCCCTGCCCCGGCAACTGCAGATTCTGCAGATACGCCGAATGCACGTACATGGGGAAGTTCTTCGACATCGAAGATGATGTCCTTGCAAGGTACGCGGAGGAGATCGGAGGGTTCTCGGACGTCAGGAGCATCAGGCTCGCCACCTGTGCCGATGCCAACATCGGGGAACTGTGCAGGCAGATAGGCATCGTGAAGGACCATGCCAAACGCGGCACCAGGATATTCGTGAACACCCGCGACCTGCTGGCCGATGAATGCCGCATGCTGAAGGAGGCGGGCGCTTACGGGGCATATCACTCCTGCAGGATCGGCGAGGGGAAGGATACGGGGTTCAAACCCGAGAAACGTCTTGACACTATAGCCAACCTGACGCGCGCCGGACTGCAGGTGATCGCGGGGGTGGAACCGATTGGTCCGGAACATTCCGCACACGACGTGGTAGATTCTTTTTACAGGATACTCGACCTCCGCTGCATGAACGCGGAGGTCTACGCCAGAGAACCAGTGGTGGGAACGGAATTCAACCAATTCGGCAAGCTTAGCCCCGCCAGGCTGGCACAGATAAAAGCGGTGCTCACCCTGGCCTCGTCGTGGTACGACCCGCCTGTCAGGATACAGTACCAGGGGGCCTTCATATCGGACCAGAACTGCGTCATAGCGCAATACGACGGGAAGACCGGCAAGGAAAGGCTGGAAGCTGCCCGCAGGCGTCTTTTCAACAACGGATTCAGGCGCATCCTGAAGACCGACGACTCGACGGTGGAACTCAGCCTGATGTATCTCCGTCAGACCGGATCGGTGTGATCAGGCATCTTTTCCGGAATCGTCTCCGCCGTGGAACTGCAGCTGCACCGCGGCATAGATCTCGGGAAGACCGACTCCCGTCTCGGAAGATACTGATCTCATCTCCCCGAACACCCCGGTGTCCTCCAGAGCGCGGAACAGTTCCATACCGATGATCGACTCGGGATCCTTATCCTCGTCGAGCAGGCAGCCGTAGAGGGAATCGGGATTGTTGTACCAGTCGAGGATCCTGGAGATCTCCTCATCCTTGAGGACGTCCGCCTTGGACAGGAGGTTGATGATGGGCATGTTCATCCTGAACTGTACGAGCGATGCGAGGGTCATGGTGGAAACGAAACCGTTCGCGCTGCGGTACAGTGTGGGATCCGAGAGGTACACCATGAGGGATCTCTCCTTACCCAGCGATTTCACAACTACCTGGGACGACTCCCTGAAAGCGAAAAGTTCCAGCTGACCGGGAGTGTCGATCAGCACATAATCAACGTCATAGGTATCCAGGATACTGCTGATCTTGTCGATGTTGACCGCCATGAGATCCGCAGCTGCAATCTGGGCACCGTTGGGTCCGAGACCGCACTGGGACATGACGTCCTCGAGGTTGATCCACTCGCGGATATCGATGTCTGGCACATACGGAAGCTTCTCCGCACCAGGATCGAGATTGATGATTATGGAATCGATCTCGTTGTCATCGAGCCATTTCTTGAAGGCTCCGACCATGGTGCTCTTACCGCTTCCAGCAGTCCCGACGAAGTAGACGTTGTTCATGTTTTCAGGCACATATAGCGAAGAATGCTTAAAAAATCCTCGTTTTTGTACCCTGGCCATGGCCAGACGTCCCCATAATATAATAAAGTGGAAAAACCTACGCATGTTTATGAACACGAACTTTAAGACCCACTCTGCCGCTATCGGCTGGGTTGGAATTCTCGCCGTGACCGCATTCATCGCAATGTGGCTTGCCTGTTACCAGGCAGACAGTTCGTGGACTTGGGGATACAACTCGCTCAGTGACTTCGGTATCTCCTACGGCACTCCCGCGGCCAACTACTTCAACTATGGAATGGTTACCGTCGGAGCACTCCTCGCTGTCTACGGTATCGGAAGGCTTCAGTACAACAAGAAGAAAGGCGGATACGCTGCCGGAGGAATCTTCCTCGCCATGGCCGGATTCACCATCCTCCTCATCGGACTCCTTACCAAGGATGTCCAAAGCGCGGACTACCACAACTTCTTCGCAGTCCTCACCGCGATGTTCCTTGCACTCGCACTCATCGCAATCACCGTCCAGGAATACAAGGACGGTATGGTCCTCCCCCTCGGAGTCTCCATCTTCGTCGTCGTGGCCATCGCTGCTTTCGCACTCCTCTTCAACTTTGCCAAGTTCGAGGTCTACGCAATCGTCGCTGGACTCCTTTGGGTCGCAGTCGACGCAGCTATCATGATCGCAACTGGCATCAAGGAGGGAAGGCAGTAAATGAAGAGCAACTACGCTGGACTTGCAGTCGGTTGCATCGGAGGATGCGTTTCCATCATCGGAATGGCCCTCTACTACACCCACGCCGAGAGCGCTATCGCCACTATCGGAGTCCTACTCCTCCTCGGAGCCATGTTCTTCGGTGCCGCAGGCGGATTCAGCAAATACGGACCTTGGACTCCCAAGGCACTCACCGTCTACACCTTCCTCGTCGTCACTGTCGCGGCAGTCGCCACCCTTGGCGAGATCTTCGAGGTACTCTTCGGTGCAGTCGAGATCGTACTTGCAATCATCCTTGCAGTTCTCGCATACATTCAGATCCCCAACGAGAACTGAACAAATCACTTCCGGCCTTCGGGCCGGTTACCATTTTTTAATCCTGCTACAAAGAATGGAGTAAATTTTATATCACGTCGTCTGCGTTACGGACGCGTGGATGAGAAGTACACGTTCGCTCTGAGAAAGATAGCCCTTCTCGGAGGTATCGACGACTATATCGCAGTATCATCGAGGGAGCTAGGAGATATCCTCGAGATGAGCCAGCAATCCGCATCCAAGAGGATCTTGGAGCTTCTGGAACTGGGACTCATCGTTCGCGACCTGGGCGCCAGAAAACAGAGAATCAAGCTCACCGCCACAGGGGTTGATGAACTGAAAAAGGAATACAACGAACACCGCAGGATATTCGAGCTGACCGACCACATCACCCTGCACGGCACCGTCAAGGACGGAATGGGGGAGGGACAGTACTACATCGACCAGGAAGGCTACAAGGTGCAGTTCGAAAAGAAGCTCGGATTCAAACCCTATCCCGGCACCCTGAACATCTCTGTGGACAAGGAGGACGTCGGCAAGCTCGATGTCATAAAGAGCACCGCAGGCATCCCCATCGAGGGATTCAACTACGGCGGCAGGACCTTCGGCGATGTGAT
Source organism: methanogenic archaeon ISO4-H5 (assembly GCA_001560915.1). NCBI lineage: Archaea > Methanobacteriati > Thermoplasmatota > Thermoplasmata > methanogenic archaeon ISO4-H5. The sequence continues at coordinate 1,798,260 of CP014214.1, forward strand.
TGCTTACAAATCCAAGATCAAGAACATCGACTGTGCCATAGTGGTACCCGCCAGGTCCCACTACGTGGACATCATCGAGATAATCTGTCAGTACCACCTGAGGAGAACCCTCAGTCTCAACACCGACGACCGCGTCGATGTAAAAGTAAACCTTTGAACCGGGGGGTTTCCCCCCGGGATCATTTCTTGCTAAGATATTTCATCACGGAAGTGAAGATGCACTTACCGTCCCCGTCATCCGATTTGTGGTTGCGGGTCCAGTCAGGACCGGTGTAAGCGGTCATGACACGCTCGGGGTGGGGCATCATTCCAAGGACGTTTCCTGCGGGGTTGCAGATACCTGCGATATCCGAAGGAGAGCCGTTGGGGTTCCAGGGATAGGTTGCGCGGCCTCCGTCGGGGGTCACGTAGCGGAACACGACCTGATCGTTATCCTCCAGCTTGGAGGTGAAGTCAGGGATGTTGCTCATGAGCTTTCCCTCTCCGTGTGCGGAGGGGCACAGGAGGACCTTTCCTTTGGGGATGTCCGAGGTGAAGATGCACTTGCCGCGGTTGTCGTTCCTCAGATAGGACGGCCTGCATTCGAACCTTCCGGAATCGTTGTTGTACAGGGCTGCGGTAGGCTCATCGGACATGATGTCGTCGAGAGCGGGCAGGAGACCGAGCTCTACGAGAATCTGGAATCCGTTACACACTCCGAGGACGGGCTTTCCCTCCTCGACGAAGGTGCGGAGTTCCTTGCCGATGCCTGCTTTCATCCTCGATGCGAAGATTGCACCCGCACGGACATAATCCCCTGCGGAGAATCCTCCGGGGATTGCCAGTACATCATAGTCCTCCAGGTTCCTCCTGAGGCTGGGATCGCATTGTCCCAGCAGCTGTTTCAGATGGACCTTCTCGGACTTGGCGCCAACCATCTCGAAGGCGTTGGCCATCTCGTCCTCGCAGTTGGTCCCTTCGATCCTGACCACACATACCCTTACGTCTTCTGCCTTCATTGAGCACCGCCTCCCATGATGTTCCAGATGGGATCGTTCCACGCCGCCCTCATCTCCTCGACGGGGACGGACAGCCTGGTTCCCTTGACCTTGAGCACATCGTCCTTGGTGATTCCGATGGGTACTGCCGCATCGCCCATGATCTCGGTGAATGCTTCCACATCCTTTCCGTCGACCTCCGCGATCCAGCGGGAGGTGCTCTCGGCGAACAGCTTGACATTGACGTCGTCACCCTCGATGGCGGACAGATCGAGCTCTGCTCCGACCTGGCCGGAGATGCACATCTCGGCCACGGCCACGGCGAGTCCTCCGTCGGAACAGTCGTGGCAACTGAGTACGAGCTCCTTGCCCATAGCCTTCAGGAGCCTGTCGGAAGTGTCCTTCAGACGTTTTACATCGGTAGCTGGGACTTCTCCTCCCTTTCCTCCGAACTTCCTGAACAGGAGCGATCCTCCCATCTCGTCAGCGGTCTTTCCGACCAGGAATACGATGGATCCGGTCTTCTTGAAGTCGGCGGAGACCGCCTTGCGGGCATCGTCGATGAGACCGCAGCAGACGATCATGGGGGTGGGCAGGATGTGAACTCCTCCGGGGGCCTCGTTGTAGAGACTGACGTTTCCGGAGGGAATGGGGATGTTGAGTTCCTTGGCGATGTCGCCGATACCGTGCACAGCCTCCCTGAACTCTCCGAGCCTCTCGGGTTTCTCGGGGTTTCCGAAGTTCAGACAGTCGGTGAACGCATTGGGGGTCGCACCTACGGCGACCACGTTGCGGTATGCCTCGTCGATGGATGCCATTCCTCCCCTGTAGGGGTCGGCGGCGGTGAACCAGGGGTTGCAGCCGACTGCGGCGGCCAGACCCTTCCACCTGCCGGGCACGGGCATCAGGACGGAAGCATCTCCGGGTCCTCCCCTGTTGGGCTCTCCCACGATGGGGCGGAGCACGGTGGAGGCACGGACCTCGTGGTCGTACTGCCTGATGGCCCACTCCTTGGATGCCACGTTGGGATCGGACAGGAGGGCGAGCAGCACCTTGTTGAGCGAGGGGAGCTTGGGGAAGACCTCTTCGGCCTTGGTGGACACCTTGGGCTGCGTGTAAGGCCTGTTGTACACAGGTCCTCCGGTCAGGAAGTTGATGTCCATGTCGAAAATCTTCTCCCCTTTCCAGAACAGACGGGTGTGGCCGGTGTCGGTGGTCTTGGCCACGGGGGTGGCGATGATATCCCAGAGGTCGAAGATCGCCATGACCTTGTCGACGTTCTCGGGTTTCACGGTACACATCATACGCTCCTGGGACTCGGATACCCAGATCTCCCAGGGGGCGAGACCGCTCTCCTTGAGGGGCACCTTGTCCAGATCGACATCGGCACCGCAGCCCTTCTCGATGGCCATCTCTCCGACCACACAGCTGAGGCCTCCTCCTCCCAGGTCCTTCATACCAGTCACCAGATGCTTCTGGGCCAGCTCGAGGCAGGCGTGGATGACAGGTTCCTTGGTGATGGGGTCTCCCAACTGGACTGCTCCCCTGGAGTCGTCCTCCGAGGTGGCGGTGATGTCCTTGGATGCGAAATTGACTCCGTGGATTCCGTCCCTTCCGGTGCGTCCGCCGAAGAGGATCATGATCTCTCCGGGAGCGGAAGCATAGTTGTTGAGGAGGTCCTTGCGCTTGACGATACCGAGACAGCATACGTTGACCAGACAGTTGCCGGTGTAGCTCTCGTCGAAGAAGAATCCGCCGGTGATGGTGGGGATTCCGATACGGTTTCCGTAATCCCTGATTCCGGAGACGACACCGCTCATCAGGTAGCGGGGGTGTTTGATTCCGGGGGGCATCTCGCCTTTGCGGTCGGGATATCCGAAGCAAAGGGGATCTGCGAGTCCTATGGGCTGGGCACCCATGCAGATGACATCCCTGACGATTCCGCCGATACCGGTGGCGGCACCTCCGTAGGGCTCGATGGCCGAGGGGTGGTTGTGACTCTCGACCCTGAGAGCGTAGCCGTAATCGTCATCGAAGACCATGACTCCTGCGTCTCCGCGGGAGAGGACGTCGTCGCGGTTGATTCCGAAGACGAACTCCTTGAGAACGGGTTTGGAACTCTTGTAGCAGCAGTGCTCGGACCATGCCTGTCCGAGAGACTGGAGTTCCACGTCGGTGGCATCCCTGCCCTCTTTGACGAAGTATTCCTTGACGGCCTTCATCTCGTCGAGGGAGAGTCCGAGACTGAGGTTCGAGGAGATATCCTCGAGGTCTGCGTCGGTGGCATCCCTTATCTTGATGTCGAACAGGTCGTAAGGGGCATCCCTCTTGACCATGTGTTCTTGAGCTGCCATCGGATCATCTCACGGTGACTTTGTAGCTCTGTACCACAGGGTTGGCGAGGAGTTTCCTGCAGTATTCCTCACCTGCGGCGACCGCCTCTTTCTCGGGAAGGTCCAGTTCGATCTCGAACATCTTCACAGACTTCACGGATTGGATACCTTTGAAACCGAGAGACTCCAGGGTCTTCTTGGTGTTGGTTCCCTCAGGGTCCGCGACCCCCTTCTTGAGCTCGATTCTGATGTCGATTACTGTCATTGGTAATGCTATACGCGCGCGTCTATATAGCGTTACGGACGGTGATTCAGACCGAGCGTTTACGGGCAAAAGTGAGATATCCCGTATGTCCCAGCATTTCGAATGAGGGCCTCACTCCTCCGGGGTGGACCTCCATTCCGCGGCGGATGATCTCCATGGAACGGATGTCTGTGAAACCCCTCTCGCGGAGTCCATTGACCGCCTTCTCCAGCTGGTTCATGTTGGGCACGTAGACGCAAATCCTGCCTCCGTTGCGGAGGTGGGGGATCAGATTGTCGAATGCGTTTTCGACGTCTGGCATATCTGTGGTTAGCACATCGGCATCATCGAATTCCACAGGTACCTCGCGGGCGTCGCCGATCTGATATGACCAATACTGGTCGAGACCGACACGCTTCACGTTCTTCAGGGCCTTCTCCGCATTCTGCTCCTTGAACTCCACGGTGTGGACATGTCCTGTGGGAGCCACGGCGCTGAGAAGGGCGGTGGTGAGACCGCCGGAACCGGCCCCGACCTCGATGACGCGGGAGCCGGCCCTGACGTTGCATTCCATGATTATGGCGCTGGCATCCTTCGGGGTGATGATCTGTGCCCCGCGGTCCAGGGATTCGATGAGCTCGATCACACCGGGGCGGAAGACGTTGAAACGCCTGCCGACAATGTCGACGGCGTCGCCGTCCTCCAGATCCTTGAGACGGCTGCCGTCGATGGCACCCATGCCGCCGAGCTTGATCATGCCGGGGGCATACCTGAACCAATACCTTTTGCCGTCCTCTCCCTGGAGGTAGAGCTGTTCGCCTTCCTGGAATGCCATGATGAGACCTCAGAGGGTGCGTGCTGCGTATGCGGGCTTGGAGCCTTCCTTTCCGCAGACAATGCACTTTCCGGTGATGTTCTCGGGTTTGAAGGGGGTTCCGAGGATCTTGATGTCGTACTTGTCCTCGAACTTGTGACCGCACTCGGGGTTTCCGCACCAGCAGATCTTGACGATGCGTCCGTCAGCGATGGAGTCGAGTCCGTCCATGGTGGTGAGCTCGTCGATGAATCCGTTCTGCCTCTCCTTGGCAGCCGCAAGCATGTCTGCGGAAATCTGGTCGAGGATCAGCTTGGTGCCGCTGACGAGGGAATCCATTCCGAGGGTTCCCTTCTGGCCGTTGTCCCTGCGTGCGAAGGTGACGACGTTGTTCTCGATGTCCTTTCCTCCGATCTCGAACCTGAGGGGGACTCCCTTGATCTCCCAGTCGAAGAACTTGCTTCCGGGACGGTCGTTGCGCTCGTCTACCTTCACGCGGATGCCTCCGCGTTTGAGTTCGGCCGCGACCTTCCTGCAGACATCGGTGACGAGTTCGGCGTTGTCCTTCTTGAAGATGGGGATGATGACGACCTGCTGGGGCGCGATGGCCGGAGGCAGTTTGAGACCGGTGTCGTCGGCGTGGACGCCGATGACCGCACCGAGGAGACGCTCGGTCATTCCAAGGGTGGTCTGGTGTACGTTCACGTGCTCTCCGGACTCAGTCTCGTAGGTGATGTTGTAGGGGATCGAGAAGTTGGTGCTGTAATAGTGGGCGGAACCGATCTGGAGGGTCCTGCCGTTGGGCATGATGGTGTCGATTCCGACGGTGTAGTAAGCTCCGGGGAACTTGTCCCAGTCGGTGCGGATCAGCAGGGAGTAGGGCAGACAGAGGTCGTGGCATACGGCGTCTACGATCTCCACATCCTCAGCGATCTGCCTCTCCGCGTCATCCCTGTCCGCATGGCAGGTGTGGGACTCGAAGAAGTGGATCTCCCTGACCCTCATGAAGGCACGGGTCTGCTTGGTCTCGTACCTGAAGGTGTTGACGATCTGGAACACCTTGAGGGGGAGGTCCTGGTGGGATCTGACCCAAAGGGAGAACATGGGATACATGGCGGTCTCGGAGGTGGGCCTCAGGACCAGGCGGATGTCGAGGGGATTCAGTCCGGCGTGGGTGACCCAGTAGACCTCCTCGTCGAATCCTTTGATGTGGTCCTTCTCCTTCTTGAACTCGCTCTCGGGGATGAGAAGGGGGAAACATACCTCGTCGTGCTCGGTGGCCTCCATCTCGCGGCGGAGGAAGGAGTCGATCTGCGACATGATCTTCCAGCCGTATGGGGTCCAGACGTTCATTCCTTTGATGGGGTACCTCTTGTCGCAGAGCTGCGCTTTATCGACGGTCTCGTTGTACCACTCGCCGAAATCCTGCTCTTTGGTGGGCATCGGTTCACCACTTTCCTGCATTTGCGCTCTTGATCGCTTCGGCGACGCTGTTGGCGACCGAAATCAGAGATACGGCATTGTTGAGGGTGTTGCAGCAGAGGACGGAGTCGACAGGACTGCCGTTGAACCTCTCGAGGGCGTTGTTGACGAAGACACCGTGGGTGCATGCGACATAGACCTTGAGTGCGCCTGCCTCTTTGAGGGCGGCGGTGGCGGCGATGATGGTTCCGCCGGTGGAGATCATGTCGTCCACGATGAGGACGTTCTTGCCGTGTACGTCTGCGGTGGCGGGCTGGATGCGCACTTCGGTTCCGGAAAGGCGCGTCTTGTTGAGGTGGTCATAGGGAAGGCCCATGCAGTCTCCGACGATCTTGGCGCGTCCCGCTGCACCAATGTCGGGGGACATGACGATGTCGATCTCCTTGCTCTTGAAGTATTCCGCGATGATGGGTGCGGCCTTCACGTCCATGTGGGGGTGGGTGAAGTTGTCTAGTACGGCCTCCTTGTGGATATCGACGGTGATGACCCTGTCGCATACCTGGTCGAGGAGCCTGCACATGATCTTGGCGGACTCGGGCTCTCCGGGCTTGAATACCTTGTCCTGCCTGGCGTATCCGAAGTAGGGGATGACCAGGGTGATGGACTTGGCACCGAGTTTGACGGCCGCATCCTGGAGGAGCAGCATCTCGATGAGTTTGGAATCGGGGAAGGTGTTCTGCACGATGACGACATCATCGTCCAGTTTCTCCTCGTCGATCCTGGTGTAGCACTCTCCGTCGGGGAAGGAAGTGGTGAGTGCGGGGATAAATTTGCAATTGAGAATGCTGGCCAGCTCTTTGGCCAGGTCCATTGACGCGGAACCGCCTATGACTATCATAATCCCTCCATTCCCCTCCGCTATAATATAATTTGTCGGGCGCACAGTTTAATACATGCGCGCAAAATGGCGGGTCGACTTAACATGGCTGAGGAAAAACTGCCCTCCCGCTCGCGGGAGGTGTCGGAGTGGATTGGGAATCCCAAGGGGGATTTCTTTGCGGGAATCGTCTCAGCCTTCGCCGTCATTCCGGAGGTCATCGGATTCACCATCGTCGCGGGGGTGGATCCTGTTCTGGGTCTGTATACTTCCGTAGCATTCCTACTGCTCCTGTCCTTCATCGGGGGCAGACCTGCCATGGTCTCTGCAGGGGCGGGTTCCATGGCCGTGCTTGTCGCCTCGCTGGTTGCCAGCCACGGCCTGGAATACATGTTCGCAGCCGTACTGCTGGCCGGGATCATACAGCTGGCCCTGGGCCTGCTCGGGATCGGAGCACTTCTTAGACGCATCCCGCGTTCCATCATCGTCGGGTTCGTGGACGGATTGGCATTCATCATCCTTCTGTCGCAGATCACCACCTTCAACAACAACCTCGGAAGCACTGACACAGCAGTCGCCGCCATGGTCGGATTGATTGTTCTGGGTCTTATCGTAATCTTCGTGTTCCCGAAGATCACCAAGGTCATCCCGTCGACTCTGGTCGCCATCGCAGTAGTGACGGTAGCAAGTGTCCTGCTCGTCCACTTCACGGGGGATTCCTGCCGTACCGCAGTCATATCGGATCTCGGCAGCATATCTGCCGGATGGCCCGTATTCGGCCTCCCCTCCGTCCTCACCGACGCATCCGCATTGGGGGTCATCCTGCCTTACGCTGTTTCCCTAGCCTTCGTAGGTCTGCTGGAGACCTCCCTCACCATGCAGGTGGTGGACAACATAACCCAGACCTCCTCAGATGCTAAGAGGGAATGCTGCGCACAGGGCGTCGGGAACATGGTCTGCGGAGGTATGGGTGCGATGCCCGGATGTGCTATGATCGGCCAGGCGGTAGCCTGCGTGAAATCGGGCGGCCGCGGAAGGCTGTCCACCCTGGTGGCGGCTATCATCCTCGCCCTGCTGCTCGCTTTCGGTTCCGGTGTACTCGGCATAATCCCCTTGGCCGCCCTCATCGCCGTGATGCTCTACGTCTGCTACAGCACCTTCGACTGGGATAATCTGAGGGTCATGGTAAGGAGCCGCGACCGTAATTCCCTCTGTGCCACCGCGATGACCGTCATCACCCTGGCCACGGTCATCGTAACCCACAACCTGGCCTACGGGGCGGTGTCGGGACTCCTGCTGGCGCTAGTATTCTGGCTGGCATTCGGCAAGGACCGCACCTTCGAGATACGCTAACGCTGGGCATTTATCCGAGTTAGTACATTGACTACTATGCATAACGTCGTAACCGACGAGAAGATAGACAGGTACCTCTCCATCACCAAGAAAGCCCTCGACAAGCTGAAAATAGCAGCCCCGGAACGTTCTTTCAACAAGAGACTCGCTGACAGTTTCCTCGAGATGGCCAATGCATACTACAGCGATGCGAAACACTTCAGGGAGACGGGAGACCTGGTTACCGCCTTCGCGGCGGTCAACTACGCCCACGGATGGCTGGACTGCGGAGCCAGGATCGGCCTCTTCGAAGTGGGCGGCGACGATCAGCTGTTCACGCTTTTCGAGTGATCTCGGCAGGCTGATCGGTAGAATCGCAGACGTAGATGCCTGCGTCCTCCCCCAGCAGATCCCTTATCACGTCTGTGGGAGCATCCGTGAAGATGCTGTTACCCAGCATGCACATGGCTGCGGGATAGCCTGCATCATGTAATACCGAAAGAGCAGCGGATACTTCTTTACTCTCGACCCCGCAGGCATCGGAGAAGGAATTGGAGAGAGAATAGAGCGAAAACTCGCTCGGACTCTTCAGATAATCGGATAATGCGGTGCAGCCGGCCTCGGATATGCGGTTCCTTACTGCAGGGTCGCTGAGGGTGTCCCCAGTATGCATCTTGGGCCCCAGGACCACCAGGCTCAGGGCGGGGAAGGAGACGTCGGTGGCGATGACCTCGCCCCTCGGAGGAAGGCCTTCTCTGATACGCACAGGCTGGTGTCCCAGACATGTCAAAGCTGATACGTCTCCAAGCCCTCCTCCGCCTCTTATCTCGGCGATATGGGCGGCCTCATAGGCCCTCTCGGATGATGCTCCGACGATGTTCGCAACGCACAATGCTACCGCGATCGCTCCTGCCGCACTCATGCCGAAACCCTCCCCGCAGGGGAGTTCGTTGCGGATGTTCACCTCGAAGCAGCGGCCGGGCGCCAGTTCCTCCAGGACCAGACGGGTGACCGGGAGTTCCGCTTCCTCTCCATCCATGACGAACCTGGTCACCGAGGATTCCCTGACCTCGGCATGGGTTCCCCTTGAGATCCTGATTCCCGCACCGAGCGAGCCCCGAGCCAATATGTCCCCGCCGGCGGAACCGGCGGGACTGAAGAAACAGGTTATGTGTCCGGGGCAGAAGGCGGATACCATGTTCACAGCTTCTCTGACACGTAATTGAGAATAATCTCGGAGATGGCTGGCTTGCTGCCGGTGATATCCGTAGCCTTATCCCCGGTGACCAGCAGCACATTGGCGGAGGTCTTGCCGGCGGAATCGATATCGTTGGCGATGACCGCGGAGAGATCGTACTTCTCGAGACGGTCGCGGGCCTTGGCTATGAGGGCATCGCGGGACAGCCCGGACTCGGCCTTGTATCCGATGACCTTGTCACACTTCTGACGGAGCAGGGGCAGGACCTTGGGAACAGGGTTCATTTTCATGTCGAATCCCTTGTCGCTGGGTATCTTGCCCTCGACCTTGTTCTCGGGGGTGAAGTCTGCCAGTGCCGCCGGAACGATGACTATGTCGTGGTCCACGTCGTCCAGCATGCCGATGAGGTCGCTGACCGAGGCATATCTGCGGAGAGGGATGTAGTCAGGAAGGGGGACACTGCATCCGCCCATCCACAGTTCGACATCAGCCCCGCGTTCGAATGCGCGTTCGGCAAGGGCCACAGCCATCATACCGGTGGAACGGTTGGTTATGAGACGCATGTTGTCGAGGGGTTCCTCGCTCCTTCCGCCGATTATGAGTATCTTCTTACCGAGGAGGTCGTCGCGGGAGAGGAGTTTGATGGCCCATGCGGCCACCTCGCTCACAGATGCCACCTTGGCCCTTCCTCCGGACATGTGGGGTCCGATGATGTTGACTCCCCAGGAGGCCAGAGTCTCCAGGTTGCGGGAAACGGCGGGGTTCTCCATCATCATGCCGTGCATGGCGGGAGCGACGGCGATGGGTATTCCCCCGCCGAGTGCGACCGTGGCCATGGTGGTCACGGGGGTATCGTCGATGCCGTTTGCCATCTTGGAGATGGTGTTGGCGGTCGCGGGATAGATAAGGAAGAGATCTGCATCGGAGCGGTCACCCAGGTATTTTATGTGCTCCGTCTGGCCCCCGATCTCCAATATCGGCTTGTTGCCCGAGGCGAACTCGATGGCATCGGGTGCGACGAGCTTCTGTGCGGCTTCGGTCATGACCGGGATCACCTTCGCACCGTGGCGGATGAGCTCCCTTATCATATGGAAACTCTCGACGGCTGCGATGCTGCCTGTAATTCCCAGTACGATGGTCTTTCCTGACAGCCTGTTGCTCTTCTCGCAATATATCTCTTCACTGGGGTGCATACAATCCCTTCTTCCTCATGATTTCAAGAACGGTCTCCGCCACCTGCTTCTCGTCGGCGGAAGCGTCCACTACCTGATAGTCCAATTGTTCAGCCAGACGCAGATATGCGGAACGGACCCTGCGCTGGAAATCCAGCTTCTCGAAACGGCTCAGTTCCTCTCCGCGGCTCGATACCCTCGCCATACTGACCTCGGGGTCTATGTCCAGGAGGATGGTGAGATCCGGCGTGATGACCGATTTCTTCTGCATTCCGAGCAGCCATTCCCAATCGGCCGAATCCCCGAAGGAGGCCGACTGATAGGCGACGGTGGATCCTAGGTAACGGTCGCAAATGACCCATCTGCCCGACTCCAGGATCTCCTCTATCTGTCTGGTGTGCACGGCACGGTCCGCCGCGAAGAGCAGTGCCTCGGCGGCGGGAGGGATGTCCCCGTAGGCCCCCGACCTCAGTGCGGACCCGATGGGCCCGGAGGTGGGTTCGAAAGTGAGCTCGGCACCTCCCACAGCATCCGATATAGTATGTGCCAGCGTGGTCTTTCCGGAACCGTCGATTCCTTCCAGGACGATGAATTTCCCTCTCATCTGTTAGGGTAATCCCCTCTCCGCTCATATAGATTTGGCACGCAGCCCGAGGACGAAGGTGTCCAGCGATTCCACGTCCTTGATGTACATGCGGCAGAGATGGCGCAATCCGGAACGTATCTTGAAATCGGTATCGTCGGGACCCTTGCTCAGAATCTCCGCCAGCCGTTCAGCCAACCTGTCCCCGCGTAAGTCCCAGTCGGTCAGAACGACTGATTTTCCACCGTGCGAGGACACATACTCGCCGGCTCTGACAGGACCTCCTCCCGACTGCATCGTGAACATGTCCCCGGAGATCCCGAGGTTGGAAAGCGCCTCGCAATCCTTCTTTCCTTCGACGATGAGGATGTGTGTCTCCGACAGGTCCGTCAGTTCAGCTAACAGATCCTCCAGAGCGGATAACTGCTCCGAATCGGTCATAACCCTAGTTCGACAATTATCAACAAGATGACTGTCGCACTACTGTGCCGGTGCACCTCGGGGCGCCCGGCTATTCCGTCCCTTACTGGGACAGGGATGGCCGGCCCATCCCTTGGATCTTCAGCCTGAGGGCACGTTGGAATACGTTGCGGGATGCATTCACGTCCCGGTCCTCCGTGTACCCGCAGTGCGGGCACCTGTGTACTCTTACACTCAGATCCTTCTTCACCATGCTTCCGCATTTCGAGCACAGCTGCGACGTATCCTTGGGAGGCACAAGGATTATCTCGCGACCGGCGCTCGAAGCCTTGTCCTTTATCCTTCTGATTAGTGCTCCCAGGGATGCGTCGTTGTATCCATTGGTCATGAATCTGTTCTTCGACTTTTTGCGAAGCGCTCTGACCGACAGATTCTCCATCCCGATGAAATCGTGGTTCTTCACGATGCACGCCGAAATGGTTTCCACATTGTTCTTCCTGTGGTTTTCTATCTTCCCGTATGTGTGATTTAATTTAGTTTGTAACTTATTGTAATGCTCGGAGCCGTACAGGGCACGGCTCATCTGCTTCTGGATTTTGGCGACCTTCTTGTACATCCTGCTGAAAATGCGGTCGTTAGGGAATTTGGTGCCGTCGGAAAGGGCGGCGATGTTGGAGATGCCGAGATCCACTCCTACGGGACCCTTGAGAGGATCCTTGTACGGCTTGGGGGTCTCCTCATAGGTTATGCAGGCATAGTACTCGTAGTGGCTGCCCATGTCCTTCCGTTTGATCGTACAGGTCTTGATCTTCCCGTCGATCCTTGTCCCCTGGTTATAGCACCTGATGAGCCCGGGGACCTTCCCGAATCTGAGAAGACGTCTCTTCTTCCCGTTGCGCTTCTCGGTAACTATCGAGAAATCCCTTTTGTACACAGGGTAGGTGTATGATCCCGAACCCCCTCCAGTACGGAATCTGGGGTAGCGGTCACCACGCATCCAGAACCTGTAAGGTTCGAAGGTCAGCGTCCCGCCTTCTTTCTTGTGGGTATCCAAAGTTTTCTTGCAGGCCTGAGCAACCTGTGATGCCGTGGAAAGGAGGGTGGTGGAATACGCCCCGCCGATGAAAGTGGAGTTATTTCTCATTCTGGTGGTCAGTTTGTTCAAGTCGAACACCGAAGGCAGTTTGTCGGTTTTATTGTACACCTGCTTGCAAGCGGTCACCAAAGCATTGAAGACGTAGCGGTTCGCCTCGATGTTGTGATCAATCACCTTCCTCTGAGCGGAATTCGGTTCGATGCGTACCTTCAGCGTCTTCATGCGTGAAATCACGTGATGTCGGCTATATAAAGTTAAGAGGGGGAGGTCGCCGAAAATACCGAAAGTGACCGAAACTGAAAGAATTTTTCTGTTTTTGTCATTTTTTGCCCATCCTGAGAATAACCCTCCCCCCCTCTTCCGTCCGTCAGGCCGAGAATCTGCACGACCGGACTCTTCTCCGTACGGACGGTCTCGCCGTTATTCCGGTATTGTTCATACGTCTGAAACCAGCTTCGTTCTCACTTAGCGAATCGGTATACCCAGACCGTTGAAATCAGGCCAGTTGCGGGGAAAATTCCCATCGTTTTTGGTGCTTTTGACAGGCATTCCGTTCTCACTTAACTTGAATCGGCCCGGATACCGTTCATGAACTTCTCGGGGACCTCCAAAAAACGATAACTGAGAACGAGACCGACCCATCCGAAAACCGTATTTCTTCCCAAAATCTGTCGGAGTTTCCTCCATAAATGTCGAACTCAAGTCATAAAAGTGCCTGTATCTTTTGACATGCGGTATCAGCATCCCCGTAGACGGTGACGGTCTTCTGGCGGGAGGTCTGCCCCGCGGTAACCCGGGATTTGAACCCTGTGCATTCCTCGAGGACCTCCTCCACCTCCTTGTTGGCCCGGCCGTCGAGCGGGGGTGCCTTGACGCGGATGATGAGCCTCTTCCGCCAGGGATCGATGCCCTCGATACCGGAACGGGACGAACGGGGAGAGACAAGGAGCTCCACCTCGAGACCCTCGGATACCCGGCGGCTGACATCGTTCACGTCCATAGTGAAGGGGAAGGATTGCTCGCTTTTGTACCTTCGGCAACAAGGTTATTAGGCGATTAGACATGTGAGTAGGTATGCCCGATTCCGACAAGGCGATGACCATCGAAGACCTCGCCGAGGTCTACCGTGTCGAGAAGAAATCAGGTTCACTTTACGTTGTCAGACCCGATTTCTACCCTGCCGTAGCGGAGCTGTTGAGGACACAGAGGGCAAACTACGACAAACTCCTCTCCGAGGACCCGGATTCCATCAGCTGCGAGGGTGCCAACTCCCGCAGGAAGAAGGGGATGCAGCTGTCCAAGGAAATCGTCGAGATGCGCATGGACAAGATCACCAAGATGGCCCTCAGGGGAGCCATGGGCGCCAACAACACCTTCGAGGCCCTCACTCCCGAGGAGAAGAAACTCTACGATCACGTCCTCATCCTGGTCAAGGACCATAAAGCCATAATCAGCCGCCTCAGCGGCAGCATCACCCACCGCACACCGGACATCTCGGACATCTTCACCGGGACTCCCGTCCAGGTACCGGTAGCGGTCCCCGTCCCCGAGGACACAGCCGAGACCCCGGAAGAGACCTCCCCTGCCCCCCAGCCCGAGATCTATGAGGACGACCTCGGCATGATCCCCCAGGAAGATACCTTCGACATGGACTGCATGGAGCCTGAACAGGAACAGGAGATCCCCGCCGACGAGCTAGATGCCATGGTCCCCGCTGAGAAGGAGACTGAACCTGCCCCCAAGGAAGAAGCGGCCGACGATTACATGGTGGTCAGAGTGCTGGAGGACCTCGATACGTTCTCCGGGCCGCTCAGGGATTATACTCTCCGCAGGGAAGAGATCGTCCGCCTGCCGGAGATGTTCGCCCAGGCGCTGATCAACCGCAACCTGGCTGTAAAAGTATCGATGTCACCTTGATACAGTGACGGTACGGGTGTCGCCCAGGAACTCCAAGCAATCGATTTTGTAACGTTTTATGCCCGTGTACTCCGCCACCGTGTCGCGTGCGATGTCGGGAGTGTTGTTGTGTTTGCTCAGATGTCCGAGGAAGATGGTGCGGTCGGGCTTGATGGCAGTGTTCTTGATCTCCCTGGCGGAATCGGCGTTGCACATGTGCCCGTGATCCCCCGCGATACGCCTTTTCAACGGCTCGGGATAAGGTCCCTCGTGGAGCATCTTGTTGTCGTAATTCGCTTCCACGATAGCGAAATCCGCATCTTCCAATGCCTGTCTGAGAGGGAATGTGAACTTGCCGGTGTCGGTTGCCACCAGGATGTTCTTGCCTCCTGCCGAAACGGTGTACGCACAGGGGTCGGCAGCATCATGCAGAGTAGGAAGAGGAAGGATACTGAAATCACCGATATTGAAACGCTGGAGCGTCTGGATGATATTGAAATCCACGTTGCCGGGATTGAATGAACCCAGGGTCGCGGGGTTACAGTAAACCGGAATACCCAGCTTGCGTGCGATGGGCCCCACACCGTTCACGTGATCGGCGTGCTCGTGGGTGACCAGAAGGGCCTTGATGGCGCTCTCGTCCACGCCCTCGCGCTCCAGCAGCTTGTGGGTCTTAGAATAGCTGAGTCCCGCATCTATCATTATCGCTTCGTCGTCCAGCTGGATGACGGTACAGTTGCCGTCGCTACCGCTGGCAATCACTTGGACTTCCAGCATACTCAGATCTTCTTCTTGTAGATGTAGAAGATGATATCGGAGCGGGAAATGGTTCCGACCAGGACTCCCTGCTCGAGAACGGGAAGACGGCCTACGCCGAGCTTCATCATGACCTTCAGGGCCTCGATGATCTCCGCATCGGGAGTGGTGACAAGGGTACTCTTGACCATGATGTCCTCGACCTTCTTGTCGGAGATCTCCTTGTTCGCGATGTTGACATCCTGAGAGGAGGCAGAGGTATCCAGGGGAGTGTTGAGAAGGTGTCCCGCGTCATCTGCATCCAATTTGTCCTGATACTTCAGAATGAGCTTGAGAATATCGGTCTGGGAGATCATTCCCAGAACATGGTTGCGGTTGTCCACGACAGGAGCGCCGGAAACGTTGTCGACTGCCATCCTTATTACCGCCTGCCTAACCGTATCGGTAGGCTTGACGGTTATGACCTGTGTGGTCATCAAATCCCTTACCCTTAACTGGCTCATCGATTAGACAATAGCGTTAGTTATATTATGTCTTTTCCTAAAACAGATGTTCACGGCAATAGATTTATAAGTAAGGAGGAGATAGCCAGGGTCACGGGGCCTGTAGCTCAGCTAGGTAGAGCGTTCGACTCTTAATCGAACGGCCAAGGGTTCGAATCCCTTCAGGCCCGCCATCTTCTCCAGAATTCCTTGAATACTCCAACCAGAGTATACTTATTCTAACTTCCTCATTCCGAACCTACCTCTGAATCCCCTCGATACCCTCTCTTTTGCATCGGATCCTTCGAAAAAACTCCGAAATCCGCGTTTTGCAACGGGATTTAGATAATAAGAATCTGAATTGGTATGCACATGATTCGTGCATATCTATTCCCAAAAATAACACGTGGCGGTCCTAAAAAGACCCGTTACATTTTCCCAAATGCGGATTTTATAAAAGTCCCGAACCGCCTGGAAGGTGTAGCAGTTCGGGGAAAGAGGTTTCGTGCGGTATAAAACGGCCCTTAGGGGTCCTTGTGCCTCAGGAGCCCGTTTGCCCTGGCGAGTCTGATCCTCTCCGATGCCTCCTTCTTCATGTCCGGACGCATGACGGAACTGTAAATCAGCCTCGTCTTCGCACGGCTGCGGGCCATCTTGCATGCATTGTAGAAATCCCTGGTGGTCTGCTCGTTAGAGTGTCCCATTTGGAAACTCACAGAAGGCAGCAGATCGAAATCCTGATCCAGCACAGTGGTGCAGAAGGTAGCTCTGAAGGTCTTGGTGGAGAAGGGGAATCCGCATATCCTGGAGAGCTTCCTCATCCCCTGCCTCAGAGCGTTATCGGAGTAACGGTACGTTCCGGGATTCCTGAGGTTGGGGAACAGGGCATCGGTCTCCACGCCCGCCTTTGCCAGATGTGCTGTACGCATGATGAGGTACTCCTCGATCTTAGGAATCAGGTCCTCACGGAGGATCCCCACAAGGTGGGGGTCCTGATACTTGCCGTTGCCTTTGGGGAATCTTACGAAGACCGTCTTGTTCACGAGGTCCAGATCGTTCACCCCTAACCTGATGATCTCTCCCGGGCGGATCCCTGCCGCCAGGGCGATTATGACCACACCCTGGATTACTGTCATCCTCCACCCCGGGAGGTTGTCTAGGACCGCCTCTATGATTGCTACCTCCTCATCGGTGAGGACCTCGACCTCCTTCTTCGGGACACTTATCTTCAGTTTCCTCCTCGCAATCAGGACCGCTCCGTAATTACCAGCACACTGGAAGTACGAGTTCATCAATGCCAGGGCCCTCTCCTGCGTGGATGTCTGAAGGCCTTCCACATCCCTCAGCTCCGCTATGAACAGACGGACATCGCGTTCGGTCATCACAGCGGGATCGCAATTGACTATCTTCCCCTCCTGCGCCAGCTTGGCGAATACCCTTCCATAGCGGCGGATCTTGCGGTTGCGCTCGACCTCGGTGGACGGCTTGCAGATGCCGATTATGTCGTCGTTGTACCTGTCCAGATAGGACAGGAATGTCTTCAATTCGATGCTGTCTTCTTGCGTGTTTTCTTCTACCATTAAATCTCCCTCCAAATTCTAATTATTCCAACTATTCTAACTGCCAGACGTTCGGTTAGAATAGTCGGAAAGTCGTTCATATTCTGCTGAAGTAATGCCTTACCTCAGCACCTCCGTAGTTCTTCACGGCCGAGCGCAGCCCCCGACGGAATCTCTCCCCGGGCGTGAAGAACGACTTCCCGCTGGTGCCCGTATCGTAGGTGAATCCGAACCTTTTGAGCAAGGCGGTCAACATCTTCGGGGCCTCCATATCATAAGGTGTCCAATCGTCCCTATCGGCACGTATAGCGATGTACTGCTGGCGGACATCCTTGGTCGACATCTTCGCAATCATGCGGGAAAGGTCTTCCCAGGTGGGGGATTCGTCCGACACTCCCTTGATGCATTCCTGGGACAGCTTGATGCGAACCACATCCATGAATGCCCTGAGAAGGGTGGCTTCGGTACTGAGCTCGAGATCGGGATCGTCTGCGATCCTGTCTACCATGAGCTGGATGATGTCCTCATCCGTGCCCATGGCTAGTCCAATCGGCAGATGTACCAGACAGATGTCCTCGGCACGCCCCTGGAATTCCGGGGCGTTCTGGATTCCATAGACCTCCCCGTAGAGGTACTTGGTCTGACCATCCTTGACTTCGCTTTTCCTCAGGAACCTCTTCGCTTCATTCTCGAAGGGTTTGAAGGAAAAGGCCGCCGGCTCCTTGCGTACCTCAAGCAAAGTTACGAGAAGCTTCAAGGCATAGAGCTTGGTGCGAATCTTATCGAAGGTCGGGATCTCCGATACATTCATCGTCAGCTTCTCAGCAACCTCGTACTTGTCGTAACCGAACACTCTCATGGGTTTGAAACCGGAGAGATCCTTCAGCATGCGGACTACTATGGCACGGTCCTTGAGATCCGAAGGACAGTCCTCCAGCAGGCTGGCCACCACCGATGTGTAGTGGTACTGGGCCTTCACGGATTCGTAGTTCTCCCCCTTCGTACGGATGTATGTCGCGTCATGCTTGCTGAAGCCTTCCGTGAGGATGTTTGTGATGCTGTATCCCCGATCCCTGTCACGGAAGTTCTTCGTGGCCTCGTCGAGGAGAAGGGTCGAACGGTACTTGTCCGCGATCAGTGCCAGAGACGCTGCCGAGTAATTCGTCATCTTCACCGCCCTGTAGCAGAGGGCCTTGAAGTAGTCCAGCAGCGTACTCTTACCGGACCCGTGCTCGGCATCCAGAAAGACCAGGGGTGAGACCTCGAATTCCTCTACGAAATAACTGTGGACGACGATACTGTGTACAAAGGAGTACAGGGCTTCGGAATCCATCTTCAGGAAAAATGGATCCAAAAGCGACAGGTCGTGTTCGATTTCCGTGAGAACGGAACGGGTGAATGCCTCTGCAAGACCGTGATCCTCCGGGTGCTCCCCGGAGTTCCTCAGCCCCTCTATCCGTTTCAGGAACTCTTCGAGGTACTGCTTGGGATTCTCGGGGAAACACCAGATTTTCCCTTGCTCCCCCGCATAACTCTCAAGCTCTTTTGCATCGGAACGGTTGAACCATTCGTTGTAATCGAAGTACTCCATAGTACCACGTTTGGTAACGATGGCCATACCAGGAAGACCATTATCGTCGCGGTAGAACTCGTACCGGAACCATTCGTCCTGGCCCTCCTCGTCGTCAGGCTTAGGCCTTCTGGCAAATGCCATTTCCCTCAACCCCCTTCTGACTGCTGACCTCCGCCCAGCAATCAGTACATATGGTGCACCTCATGCCATTGGCAAAAGTCAGAGGAATTACGTATCCAGATTTCAGGCACGCGTCACATTTCCCGATTGTGTGGGAAACATGGGTGCTGCAGACGGGGTTGGAGCAAGCTATCGCATTTACCCGTTCTGCCCAGGCCTTCTTGGTAAGGTGCCCCGCCACGGGCGGGTAGATCACCCCCTTGGTGATGATCTTCTTCGACATAAGATCACCTCTCGAAAATTCCCCCGCAACCCTGATCGAAAAGGCAATCCTGGCACTGTTCCTTTTCAAGCTTCCCGATACTCCGGAGGCCGAGCGCGAGCAGTGCCACAATGGCAGCGTTGCGGCATTTAAGGTCGTATTCGTTTCTGAATCCCTCAACTGACTCAAAAAGCCACTCGGGGACCTTCGCGGAGATTACATCTGGATGTCTCCTAGCAGTCGTTTTTATATCGGAACAAATTAATGTCATACTGTCACAAGCTATGTGATGCTTCGACGGGTGGGCTTCGAAATTCATCCGTCGGAGGTACCTGTTCTTTCATTCCATCTTGGACGTTATTCTTGCAATGTACTCGTTGGTTGCTTTCCTCACGAAATCGCTCTTGCTCTTTCCGAATCCTTTGGCCACCAGATCGTCGATTTTTTCAATCTCATCTGGACAAAATCCTGTTTTCACATATGTCGGAACCATTATGGGCCTCCATATGTACCATATTTGTACCATTATATAATTGTTTGATTGCATGTTAATCATTATACACATAAATATTCTACAAATTACTATCAATTGATTATATTATTGAAATTGTTTACATTTATATCGCCGTAATTGATTACGTAAAATATGGCAGAGAGTGTTCAAGAAACCGTAAGACTTCCGGAGTCTTTAGTCGATTATATTGACAAAGGTTTCGTAGAATCTGGATTGTTCTCTAGTAGGGCCGATTTCGTTTATTCCGCCATTCGCTATTATTATGAAGATTCGATTCACCTTTTTTCAAGATATGCAGAAGTAGCGTATTCTATCAGGAAGGAGGATCCATATGCCGCCAAACTATACCCTACCACCCTCGCCCTTGTTAAAGGAATGATGCAAAATACGCGCAGGATGCACCGCGTGGACAATTATAACGGCAAAAAAATACCAATTCTTCTGAGATTACCCCCTCAATTTGTAAAACAATATACAAGATTCATCAATGAATCCTGCATCTACAAAAATAAAGCAGACTTTTTCAACAAATCTCTGGAATTCTATTTGGATGCTCAGTTTTATGTTCAATCTATCCACACCGCCATCCACCAGCGTGATGGAAACGGCATAACCCACTACCGTGATGATATGGCGATGAATGACGTTGAAAGTATAATCCAAGAATCGGTAATCGAGGATGAATGGGAACCGGTCGATATCAGAGATCCTGCAAAAGAAGACTGGTTAGATGATATTAAGCTCTCAAGCGCCTTCTTATCCAGTTTTGAACCCGGGGAATTAAAGGCTTTGAGTGAAAAAGCACACAAATGAGGTCGTGCTAGCCGTATGAGTATATGGGTATTAATCTCTAACAACAACGATTTCGATCTGGATCCTGAGTTTAACCGATATACCAGATACAAGTCGGACTCTTTGCCAATATCTTGAAACGGTAGCCGAAGTGAGTAATACATCGGATTAATTGGTATTCATTCCATCCAGTTTATGATAGTACCCATCCTGTACCTGCCAATGTACATGACATCACTACTGTGAAGATTGAATCACACTATCAACCGACGTAATAAACTCTCCTCTCATCTGCAAAATATAGCTAAGAAGTAAGATGTTTGTCTCGTTGAAAGTGGCCTCTGCTTCTGATATCGCACGACTGCGAGTTATAGCTATCGCTGGGATAATACGAATAAATCAGCTGCCATCGTCAGGAATTCTCTGCAGACGTGTGCGGATGTGTTCGACATCCCATTTTGTCATTCCCGCGGTCTGTGCCAGCATAACGATGTCGGTCTTGGTCGCTCGGGCATGGTCCAAGTTTGAATGACGTGGTCACCCTTTGAGGAGGGGCCTACAAAACATCTGCGCGATCCGATCCCTCACGACCTTACGACACGTCCGTGACGTCTAACAGGTTCATACCTGTCCCGATGGTGAATAGGATGCTGCTTCTCAATCTCCACCGGAGATTGGGAAGGCGCATCCGACCTTCGAGTGTGATGTTTTCATGCCTTCACCGGCGATGAGAATCTGTACACCTGGTGTCTGGTCAGCATCGCCCAGATTATGCATACAAGTTTCCTCATCGCTGCAGTGGTAGCTTTCCAATGCGGCATTACCTCTTTTTTCCGCTTGTAGAATCTTGCCAAATCGCTGTCCGGGTAGTACTTCGAATGATTCACGACCACATTCGCAAGATACTTGCGGACAAGCGGATCGCCCCGCTTGTTGATGTGACCGTGAAGATCGCGGTCCCCTCCGGATTCGTGCCTGGTTATCTTCAGCCCGAAATACGACACGAGACTCTCAGGGGTCTCGAATCTCTCTATCCCGTCGATTGCGGTATAGATTGTCGCTGCGGTTTGGATGGCTATTCCCTTGATCGACATCAGGTTCTTCACATCCTCATTGTCCTTGAACAACGATTCCAGACCTTCCCTGGAGGTCTCGATGTGTGCCATCACTGAAGCCATGTCCTCGACCATTATGGTCAGAGCAGGATGATCCAAGGACTTCAGATAAGTCATCGCCTTGTTCGAGTAGACATTCTTTAGGCCTTTCGGCAGATGGATGTCGAACAAATCCATGTATGCCTGGATTCTGAGATTCAGCTTATCCCTCTGCTCGCTGCAGTCGTTCATGACTCTGCACAGTTCCTTCGCCTTCATCGAATCGATATCGGCGAAATGTACCAGAGCATATTTCCTGCGACCCGTGAAATGATCCTTGCACATCCTGGCCAGCTTGGTGGCATCCTCGAGATCCGTCTTGAAATCCGTCTTGGAGATCTCCGTCACACATCCGTGTCCCGTGTGGAGACCCTCCACACGGTACCCTCTGTCCTTGAAGAAATGATACACCCTGTGAGCGGTGGTCAGGTTCTCGAAGAGGATGTACGAATCCTCCGGAGAATAACGGTCGACGATGGCGGAGCATCCTTCATCGTTGGTTCCAAAATCGATGATCTGGTCGATGACCTTCTCATCATCATTCATTACAACTGCTGTACAAATTGACTTATGTACATCGATACCAATGTAGTTCATGGCCTCTTGTCTCCTTTGCTTCAAATAAAGAAGCAAGAGGCCACTTTTAACGAAATCGTTTGTATGCAACATGGTCCCCTTGAGCCATACTGAAATAGTATGTTTCAACCCAACAGCTTCAGCATCCCTCCGAATGCGGCGGACGATGCAACCTGGATGGATGCGGCACCGCACAGCATCCCCGCGTCTCCGTCCTTCATGCCGATCCTTTCGGCTAGTTCGGATAAATCAGGGTACTCCAGCTGCACCGCATCATAATAGGGAACGGTGACCTTGCCGCCATCCATGCGGAACGGCATGCACACGGATGCACCCATCATGATTGCGCCGTCCCGGTATTTGATGTCGCTGTCCATGAGATGTCCCTTGCCATGTGCCAGCAGCACGAATTCGGCTTTGCAGTCCAGTAATCCTAGGGGCTGTTCCTCGGGAATCTCTATACCAATCTCCTCAACCAGGGATGTTCCCTCAGAAGTTAGGGCACTGCCTCTGCGGATGGTATCTACAAGTCCCAGTCTCCTGAGACAGGCGAGTATGTTACGTACCGTACCTTCACCCACCCCCGTCCTCTCTGCCAGCTCCAAACGGCTGGTCCTCCCGATACCACACAGGCACAGGATGTACAGCATATGAGCGTCGTTGAAACGATGCATTCCCCTACCACTAAGTTCAATCCCGGAACGGTTCATCAAATCCTGGAAAAGGGTCCCGATGAAGTGTTTGGCGAACATCTTACATCCGTCTTCACCTCCACTCGAATAAGTGGAGATAAACTGCGACGTAAGCTGAGAGTCCGACTCCATTCAATCCCCCTGTTTCCTGAGGAACTTCTTCGGAAGGACGTAGATCTCCCCATCGACATCCAAACCGACTCTAGCATCGACATCATACACATCGCGAATCAGTTCCTCGGTGACGACTTTCTTAGGGTCGCCGATGGTGACTATCTCACCTTTCTTCATGATGATACATACGTCGCAATACCTCGCCATCAAGGAAATGTCGTGTTCCGCAATCAAAACGGTCATGTCCGAACGTGCCATGGACTGGAGGTACTCCATCACATCCAGCTTGTACTTCATGTCAAGGTGTGAGGTTGGTTCGTCGACCAGCATAAGCTTGGGCTGCTGCACATATGCCTTGGCTATCAGCGCACGTTGCCTCTCTCCCGACGAACACATCGCCACGGGCTTGTGCCTCAGGTCGTAGAGGCCGAAGGTATTGAGTGCATCGGCCACGACCTTCTCGTCCTCTGGGGTCTCCCACCATACGGCATCCACGTAGGGATACCTCCCCAGCATCACCATATCATATACGGTCATACCGAACGTATTATCTGGTTCGGCAGGTACCGTTGCGACGATCTTGGCAACATCGGAAGCTTTCATCCTGTCGATGTTCTGACCGTCGATCAATATGGTTCCGGAGGTCATATCATGAATCTTGCATATGCACTTCATCATGGTGGATTTACCGCATCCGTTGGGTCCGATCAGACCGACCATCAACCCCTTGCCGAGGGTGTAATTGATGTTCTTCAGGGCCTTGAATTTCCCGAACTCCATACAGAGGTTCTCGATCTTCAGAAGGTCCCCGGCACCGTACTGTTCCTTGTCGGATTCGGTACAACCATCCATATCTGGCACAGTGCCAGCATCTGTCTTTGGGTTCGTCTCATCCGTCATATCTGCGCCCCCTCTTGATAAGCATGTAAGCGAATATCGGAGTACCAATCATCGCCGTGATGGCACCTACGGGGAGCTCCATCGGAGAAAGGACGGTACGCGCGGCGAGATCTGCGAACAGCATGAGCATCGCCCCGAGAACGATGGATGCGGGCATCATGAGACGGTGATCCGTTCCCAGCGCCATACGGCAGGCATGGGGGATGATGAGTCCCACGAATCCGATGATTCCGCAGAACGCCACACATATCGCGGTAAGGACCGAGGCAAGGATCATCATCGACCTCTTGAACAGCTTGACGTTCAGTCCCAGCTGCTTGGCCTGGTTCTCACCCATCATGAAGAGATTGAATTCCCTCGCCCAGAACATGGATATGACCGACAGGCCTATGGCGGGAATGAACACGATCCAAGCATTCTCCCAGGTGATGTTGGCGAAGGATCCGAACAGCCACCACATTGCGTTGGTGAAGTTGTCCTGGTTCATACTGAGGAACACGGTCTGGAACGACGACAGCGCGAATCCCACGATGGTTCCCGCCAGGATGTAGTTGGTGGCGGAACCTCCGGAACGTTCGGCCACCAGCATGGTGACCGCGAAGGCGGCAAGGCCTCCGATGATGGCCATCACAGGAATGACGTACAGAGAGCCGTTGCCGATGAAGGGAAGCGATACGCTGAAGGCAACAGCGGCTATTGCGAGACATCCCGCACCGGAGGATACTCCGGTGATGTACGGATCCACTAAGGGGTTTCTTATGATGGCCTGATACATGCACCCGGCCACTGCCAGTCCCGCACCGACACCGATAGCGGCGATGGTCCTGGGCAGCCTGGCCTGGTAGATGTATAATTCGACAGTATTCAGTTCATAGGCGGACGGGTCGGCGGCTTTGGCGGATTCCGAGGCGGTCATCTTCCCGATAGCGGAGAACAGCGAGGACAGGGCTTCGCTGACCGGGATGACTCCTCCCGACGAGATGGATATCGAGATGAGGAATGCCACGAAGGACATGATAAGGCCGAATATCACGATCCCTACGAACCTCCGCTTCTTGACGGCGATTTCGCTCTCGACCGCACCCGGTTCGGTTTCTTTCTTTTTGAATATCATCTTGCTTCCCTTCAGTACATTTTGTAAAGTATCACGAACGCTGCCGCAACGATGGCGAACAATATGAGCCAGGACCAATGGAGAAGACCGTTTCCTAACTTGATCTCTCCTCCGTCACCCGGTTCGGGACCGGCTATTTCGGAGATGCAGTAGATCGCACCGTAGTCGTTGCCCACGTAGATCTTGCCGTCGATGACGGTGGGGGCAACCATCGCATAGGAGTCCTTGGTGAATGGCTTCAACTGCAGTCTCCAGATCTCATGGCCGTCCTCGGTGGAGATCGCCGTGACGCCCCCTCCGTTGGGATAGAACACTCCTGCGGAGTAGTCGTTGGCATAGAGGATGCCGTTGGCAAGGGTGAACGGTGCCTTGATCAATTGATAATCCTGGGTCTTCCAGATTGCCTTGCCGTCCAGCCTCATATGGACTATAGGCGAACCCAGTGCCACCTCGCTGCCGTCGGTCATGGTGATCTTTGTGTCCCCGTTCAGCGATGGCGACATGTACGCATAGAATCCGTTGCCGGTGTCGTCCAGGGTGATGGCCCCGCACATCAGGTCCAGTTTCCAATCCGTAACGGTGCAGGTAGCCAGATCCAGGCATTCTACGAATCCCTTCTGGGAACTGAGACCTCCGTCGGAGCAGGTGACGAGTATCCTGTCGCCTGCCACGGTGTATCCTGAAACGGAACCGGGGGTCCCGGGATGGGGGATGTTGTCGGAGACACGGGTGACCTTGCTGATATCGTATCCATGGTAGTCGGGGATTACCACCTTGTTCCCGGGGGTCTCTTCGTAGTAGTAAGTGTATCCCCTGAGGTCGATCATCCTCTCGACCCAGATCTCCTCGCCTGTGTCGGCGTTGACCGCGTAGAGATAGCCTTCGTAGCTTCCTATGACCAGTGCGCGCTGTCCGCCGATCTTGGTTATCTCGGGAGCGTGGAAGTAGAAGCATCCTTTCTGACCGGTGTATTCCTTGTGGTACGCTATCCTGTCGGGATCCGTCGTCTTCTGTCCGTTCCTGTCGACGGTATCCCCGTCCCCGTCGACCAGACGGTGGACGGTGTATGTATCGGAAGGTTCGTAATCCCACAGTTTGACGAATCCGTCGGCACGGGTGATGCTGTATGCGAGGATGTGCCCGTCAGCGGTGCCGAAGTATATCGCACCGGAATCGTAGACTGGAGTGGTGCCTCCGGTGAAGAAGGTCCTGCCGTCCCAGGAGATGTCGTCCTCTTCCGCAATGGAGACGAACTTGTCCCACAGCATATCAGCACCGAGATGGTCGGAGTCGAACTTCACGTATGTGTAATCCCTTGTCGGGTCCTCGGGAGTGCCCCCCAGCAGGAGCTCCATATCATGAAGCAGTTCCCCGGTGTAACGATCCAAGCAGTACACGTGCCAGTTGGTGGCGGTTACAATTAGCATGTCGCCCACAATCACGGGAGAGGTGACCTCGTACCCCTGTCCGTAGGTCATCATGAAATCCCAGACCTCGGCGCCGGTGAACCTGTTCACGCAGTACACATGGGGGTTCTTGTCGGAGCCGGCACCTCCGTAGGTGCCGCCTGTGGTGTGGTAGAGGAGATCGTCGGCGACGATCAGCGACGAGTCCACGTATCCTGTTGTGTATGTCCTGTACCACTCCATGGGGGTCTGGGCGCCCTCCGTGCCGTAGGAGGGGGACCTCCCCGAAGAGGAGGAGTCCCCTCTGCACATGGTCCATGACGTGGGGTTATCGGGTGTGCAGGCTGGAACAATGGTATCGGAAGGATAGAATCCCCAGGCGAAGGGGGAACCAGAACCTCCGGCGTGCCACTTCCCTTCGGACCAGGTGTACAGCCTCCAGGAACATACCGACGAACCCACCGTGGTCTCGGATATACCGTCCACGGAGACCACGTCGCTTCCGGATAATACCACGGTGTATCCCGAATCATACTTCAGGATCTCGGCAGGAGTCCCTCCGGAGGAGACATCACGCCATACTGCGTGCCCGTTCCCGAAGTCCACCAGGAACCTCTCCCCCGCATCCGCGGAGGAGGTGTCAGGGACAGGTACGCATGCGCAGGCGGTCAACAGTGCCAGCAGGATGACTGCAACGGTCTTCTTATTCATAGAGAGGCTCCCCCTGATAGGTCAGGTAATCGGTGTAATCGTTGCCGAAGAAATGCGGGATGGCATCCATGGGATCCCTCTGCAGGAACGCCTCCTGGTTGAGGATCTTGCAGATGAGTTCCGTGGCCTCGGCAAGTCTCGGACCCGGTCTTGATAATATGTCTGCGGAGTTGGCGGAGAACACGTACACCTCCTTCTCTTCGGCCTTATATGCGGGCGTGGACTTCCATACGGGGTCCAGGGAGTCCAGGATGGCGTTGTATTCCGCTTCCGTCTTGACTTCCTTCTCGGAGAAGATGATTAGGACCTGGGGCTGTTTGGCGTAAATCTGTTCCTTGGAAACCATGAACCACCCGGATGATTGGGAATCGAAGATGTTCCTGCCCCCTGCGGTGCTGACGATATCGCTCATGAAGGTGCTGTTGCCTGCGGTCCACGGGGAGGGGTCTGCGGAGAGGGCTACGAACACCCTCTTGTTGGTGGCTCCCGCTATACCGGATACGTCGTCGATGGTCTTCTTCAGTGAGGAGATGACGGTATTGGCCTTCTCGCTCATACCGAGGGCGCTGGCACATATCCAGATGTTGTTGTACATGGATGCTATGTCGGTGGACCTGTAAAGGACTACGCAGTCCACCCCGGACTTGCGGAGCTTGTCCGCTACGGCGACGTCCTGACCGACGTCTCCATCGCAGAACACTATGTCTGGATGGAGCTTGATGATCCACTCGTAGTTGGGATCCACGTAACCTCCTGTGTTGGCGATGGTGCCGCTGTTCTTGCCATCGACGATTCCCTGAGGATAATTGGAATAGTAATCGCAGCCGATAATGTACGGCAGTCCGCCCACGGCGGCCACCGTCTCCGTTACGGAGGGTGCCAATGTGACGATCTTGAGGTCCTGCCCCGTGATGCGGTTCTTGCCGTTATCGGCGTAGCTGTAGTAGCTGAATCCTGTATAATCGGTGCAGGGGATGAGTGAATCCGCTCCGGCGGAACGGGCCCAGGAGACCATGGTGTATCCGGAGATGTCCGTACCCTCGGGGTCGAGGACCTCCTTCCATCCAGAACCGTCGTGGACGTAGAACCTCCAGGTCATGCCCACCAGGTTCACATGCTCCCTGTCAGCGGGATCCTCTCTGTCGGGAGTGTTCACAGCGTACAGGGAACCGTCGGGAAGCCATACGCTCTCGTATCCCTTCTGTTCGCATACCTTCTCCAGTACGGTCTTGCCGTTCCATCCGTCGCCGAATTCTATAGGGTCCCATTCGGTGTTCCAGTATCCGAAGTCCAGGACAAGGCCTTCCTTGGTGTCCCTCTCCGATTGGGTGAGTCCCACAAAGGGAAGGGAGGCCAGTATCACCACTGCAATGATGACGGATGCGGCAAGTTTGATGGCTATGGAACGGATGCGTATTCCTCCCTGTTGTCAGATCCGGCTTCTGTTCTTCCTCAGGAAGAGGAACACTGCACCGATCGCCGATATGGCGGCTACGGCTCCGATGGCGACATACATCAGCACGGAGGACTGTCCGCCATTGTTCTCCGGCTCCGCGTCGTAGGAGACGACGAAGTAGGAAAGGCTGTCCACGTCGAACGATAACTTTCCGTTGGAGTAACTGCTCTGGACAGGCACCTTCTTGCCGTCCACGATGTGGTATACCTGCAGCTTGGAGACGTCCCTGCCTTCGGGTACGGTGTAGTTCACCGATACTTTCAATTTCCCTTCGCCGAAGGTGTGCTGTCCTCCGAGGCTTATTTCGAATACGGCGGAATCCTTCAATTCCTCTGCGACCTCGCCGGGGAGTACGCTCAGGGGAGCGGATGCTATGGTGACCGCGTACGATCTATCTTCGAGAGTAGATACGGCGCTGCCGTCCAGGGTTATTGATCCGCCCTTGACCTTGAATTCTACGGGAGATGCGTTGGTCCTGATGGCGGTTATGGTGGAACTGCTCAGAGCGAGATAATCCGATTCAGTAAGATCCACGGTGACCTGGCTTCCCGAGGAGGGTTCGATTACTACGTCGTAATCGAACAGGGGTCTAATCCGCATGTCCGATAATGCTCTGAACCCTGTACCGGCGGAAACGTTCCATCCAATGAATTCAACGGTATCGCCGTTGGAGAGGGTTACGTCGTCGAGACTGAATGCGGGAAGGCTTCCGAAGTACGGTACGGTCTCGGTGTGGGCAACAGTGCCGTCGAATCCCAGGTAGGAGATGGTAAGGTCGGTTCCGTTCTTCAATGCTGCGGGGATGTCGCTGGGGTACTGTGCACCTATGGCGTCCGCAGACTCGTCCAGAGTGATCTGACGGATGATGCAGGAATAAGGCATCACACCGGGGTCGTAATGGCCGAGACAGTCGGCGTAATGCCATTCGGACCTGCTGGAATCCCAGTCGAACTGGCACCAGTAATCCCACCTCTTCTCGTCGATCTGCACGTTATCCATGCCCATGAAACTGCCCAGCCAGCCTTTCATGGTGTCCCCGTCAGTGAGGTTCATCACGAGTTCGAATCCGCTGTTGCCGCTGTCCCTCATCTTCTTACAGGCATCGTAGAATGCTTCGGCCATATCGGATCCCTCTCCGGTGATCCAGAAACCGACCCTGCGCTGTTCCTCGGTGAGGATGGATTTCACATAATCGTTGGCGTTGACATCTTCTATCATCTTGATGTAGAAGTAACCGGTGGAGATGGGTTCGAAGGTCTTGGGGCCAGGATATTCCACCAATCCTGTGTCGAAATTGTTCCACTTATGTGATTTGTAAATGTAGTAGGATGTACCGTTTTCGAGAGTGGTGTTCCCTTCCGCATTCGCAAGAATGTTCACCCATCCATTGAGCGGAACCCATTTGTAGATACACAGCGGGGAATAATCGCTGTCACTGGGTTTACCTGTCGTTTCCAGATCGTCCAACCTTAGAACCGATCCGTTGCTCTTGAACTCGATGGTATGGCCGTTGGAGGTTATCGCATCTGTGAGCAGTTCCTTGAGCGTGGTGCCTGTCCCTGTAAAACCGATAGTGCCGTTGACGGTTCCGTCACCGATGAACACCTTTGCCTGGTAGGATTCCGCTGCATCGGATTCGTCCGCTATAGAGACTGTACTGAAAACCAATACACATACAGTTAATGCAACGCCCAGAAACAATACATGGGGGATTTTGATATCAAAACCACGAATCAAAGAACTGCTCATAACAACCCCTGCCATTACGGTCTCGGATCTTCTCTTGTGTCTCCGTCCTCATACCAATCGTAGTCGAACTCATCGAAGACAAAGGTGAACTCATCCTGTTCAAGCGACTGGACACCGCTGGGAGTCGAAGGCACATATGACAGCGGGCTCATGAATCCGAGCATGAACGCACTTTCACTGGACCAAGTGGTGTCATTGCCGAGGTGAAGCGACCAGTACGCATAATGTGCAAAGACATGAGTGGTATCTGAATAATCATCGTACACATAACTGTATCCTGTGCCCATACTTTGATTTCCGATTTGAGTCACGAAACCATACCAACTATTGTTAAGGATATTTACCCATACAAGTTCATCATCCCATCCAGTTTGCACCAGATACACCATGCGAAGATCGATGGTGTTGGGCACATTGTTGCTGTCGAGAGCGTTCTTGAGTGCGAGTGCACAATCGGATCCGTATCCGGTGTAGGTGTTGTTTCCGATGTGGAAGGTGACCTCGTATGCGGGGTCAGGGTTTCCCTGGGCGGGAATGACGTTGTAGACATGTGCAAGCCCGGTAGTAGGCAGGGTGTTGGGACTGACGTTCGAAGGAACGAACGCGATGTTGGCGGACGCGAGCTGGTAGTCGTCGAAGGGCCTGTAGAATCCCATGACGGAAAGACCGCTGTCGGAGGAAATGGGATTCCAATTACCGTTGGCGTAACGGTAGATGGTGAAATCGCTGCTGTTGTTGACGGTAGCGATCTTACCGTAGTAGGGGTTGACGTTCGTGTAGGTATTGCCACCGGACTGGTACATATAAGTGAAATCAGCACCGCTTAGAACTGAGTCATAATACATCTGAGTTCCCCAGGTGAATGTCAGTCCGATGTCGCCCGTCTTAGTAGCGTTCGCAATCGCCTGGCCGGCATAGTATCCGTGACCGGAGTATGTCACCCAATCATTGTTCTCGTACACCCAGAACTTAATCTCGGGTGCGGCCGTAGGTGCAGGTTCCGCGTCCGAGGCATCCGTGAACAATACAGCCGATAAAAGACATACCATCACAATTGCCGCTGTCACAATCTGTTTTTTCACTATTCCTTTCTCGTTCCTATCAATCACTGACTTCCAATCAAACATGCACTCTCCTCCTCAACAAACATATTACCGCAATAATTGCCAAAACCGCAACTAAACCCACAACAGCGAAAAGAAGAACCGGAAATCCCTCTTTGTCCGCTACGGGAGCCTCTCCGACAACGTAATAGGAAAGATGGTCGGTAGTGAACGTAACCGACCCGTCCGAGAATACCGCATCCTCAATCAGATGCATCGTTCCGGCATCATCCAGATACCATAGTGCCAGATTGGTTCCCGTAATAGATATCGGGAGAGTGATCTTGGCGGTTCCCCCGAGTTCGTGAATATATTCTTCCGCAGACTCTATGGATATACTGAAGATCACAGCCCCCTCAGGTACATTCTCGCGCTGTTTCTCTTCGATATCCTTGGCCTCAATCGTTTTCAGACTCACCGATACCGATGCTCCCCTGGCACTTAGTACCTTCAGAACGTCGTTGCTCAGTTCCATCTTTCCCTGAGGCAAAATAAGCTCTACGGGATTCACATCGTCCGCAAGGGTCTGGATGTCGGTTACACTGACTGTCGCAACGTCTCCGACCACATTGTCCGTAAGATCGATGACGGTTGCTTTGATCACGTCGTATGTGAATGTCAGTACGTTCCTGGATTCGTCGGGGGATATGGCGAGCCTCTCGGCGGAAACATCGCGGTAAGAATATCCTGCGATGTTCCTGTCTTCGAATTCTCCGATGTTTAACTCGGTACCTGCGGAAGCTTTTCCAGCTATAGCAGATTTGATCTCGTTTCCGGAAAGATCCACGAATCTGATCGAATAGCTGTATTCGTCCTTGTCGATGAGCAGGAACTCCTCCCCGTCGAGATACAGATTGCCCCCCTTGATTCCGTCGATGTTCTTTATCCCGTATTCATCGGAATACCACAGCAGATCGTTCTTCCATACGGCCGATGTGAGCGGAACATCCGAGAAATAGAACAGACGGTATTGTTCCGCGAGGGATTCGTCATATTCCAACTGTGTCGAGGCATAGAACGGATTCATCATGTACAGATAGTAGTCGTCTGTAATTCCCAACTCGATGAGCGCATCAGCAATGGTTCCGTCGTACGTTATGCAACGGACCTTGTTGCCCTCGCGGAGGATTATGAACTGACTGTGGATTTCTTTTCCCAGAACGCATACGTTCCCCGCATCGTTGTAGAAGTAAATCCGCCCGTCATCCGTGAAACGAACAGCCTGCGAATTGTACTGTGAGGGGACCTGTACAAAGAGGTTGCGGTATTTCGTCAACTCCTGTCCGGGAGAGTCGTAGAATATCATAATCGACATGGTCGGATCGTACGGGATGAACATCACTTCAACGGTATCGCTGCCGGGGGGGTTGTTGAGTACGATACCGCCGTGCGTGAAACGGCCGTGGTTGTAACTGTAGACCTTGGTTAGATTTCTTCCGTCTTCGTTATCCACATCGAACACGAAAAAGGTGGTTCCGCCGTTCACATATCCCCGGCCGTTGTACACGATGAAATTGGACTGAGCACTGGAGCCCAATTGGTAATATCTGTAATCTTCCGAAAATACGCCTTTGTTGATGGATGCTGCGATCACACCTCCGCCGGTTGCCCCGCTGTTGTCTCCGAATAGGCCTTCGGAATAAACTGTAATGTATATTGTACCGTTATAGCAAGTTACCCACCCGTCATCTAACATGAAATGCTTGAAATCTGTAAGAATCAATTCATGAAAATCTGACGTGTCTTCCGTATTTACAGACTGGAGCGCCACTTCCCCATCTTTGGTTATACCGACCCAATAAAGGTACCCGTCGTAAATCTGAATGCCTCCGCTCACACCCCAACTGGTATAAGTGAGGTACCCTTCCTTTAAATGCCATAATTGTTCGCTCAAATCTGAACTGTATTTGTATATCCCTCCTGCCCCTGATGCCAGATATATGCCCGAATCGTCGCTCAGAACCTTTGTAATACTGACGGGCGAGTCCTTTAGATAATTTAAATCCAAATCGTAGATTTTTTTAGCCGTGCTGTCGAATATCATTCCGTTAGCGTATCCGATGAAATGATAGAACGATCCTGACTCCACCGAAGGGACGGATTTTAGCAGACGGCCAGTATCCAAATCATACATGTATAGCGTATCGCCTGCCCGGGTGTATAAACGACCGTCTACCACCAAGGGGGTTCCAGTCCCCCCAGTCCACATTGATCCGGTGGTGTCCTGTTCAAATGAGGTCATCCACTGTAACGCTAGCGGGTCTGAATCGATTGGAAAATCGACATTGTTTATCTGACGAAGGAAATAGGATGGATTGTAGTACTTCTCAGAAAGACCCAGTTTCGTATCATCGGTTACACCTGTGAATGAATAATTCTCCGTGATTATTTCTCTAGAACCATGATTGTCTGATACGTACCAATGGTCGAAGGTATATCCTTCATTAGGTATCCATTCCAAGACTATTTCGTCTTCCGGTGTTACTCTGTATCCGCTGTCGACCGCGATACCGTTGACTTTAACAATGAAATGCGAGTAACCATCAAACACCAAGCGTGGATTCGCATCTGCCCATGATGCATACAGTGTGATGTCTGCAGTGATAGGTGTTCCCGGTTCCAGTATCTGACCGTTTTCTGTCGTCCATCCTAAGAATTCGCTGCGGTTCTTCTCAGGGACAGGTGATATCTCTCTGGGTATTGTACGCCCCATACCCACAGATACGGAATCACAAGCCGTTCCGCCACGGGAATCGAATGAAACAATGACATAGTCGGATACGACACGCTCATTGACGGTTATTACCGCTCCGTCAACATCCCCTTCAACCAGGAGTTTGATTACATAAAGCGACTCCGAATCCATTAACGATACGCTGCCCTTGTCTATTCCACAGAGGATATCGTGAGCCGTCCATGACCCACTCACGGTAAATGAAACGATGAATCCGTCCCCATCCTCACAACAGTCTAAAACTGAAAAATCGCCCAACGGCGAATACAGGTAAACCGTCTTTGAAGAAATCTCTATTTTTTCATCAACCATCAGCGGCCCATCTTTGGTGGTCACAAAGAATCCCCCGAAACTGCCTCCCTCACAACCTAATAATTGATCAAAACTTATCTTGGATGCATCGATGCCCAAAGGCAAATAGAAGGTGACATCGTAAGGGTGGGCCAAGACCCATTGGCCGTTGATAAAATGTTTTAATGTCGGAGATCTGAACAGACTGCTGGGGTATGAGTCGAGATTTCCCGCTAAATATACCTCCCCCATACTGTATCCGAAGGGAACGTCACCGGTTTCTGTCAAACCGGACGGTATGAAAATACTGCCCCCCTTGTGAACCATCAAACTCAAAGAACCGACATGCGTAAGATTGGAGTCGGCGGGAATGGTGATGTAGACTCCATTATCAACAGTATTGGAGAAAACATAGTCTCCGACATACTCAAGGGAACTAGGTAAAGAAATCGACGTCAAACCAGTCATCGAAAATGCACCGTTTCCGATGCGCTTCAGACCTTCTTTGAACTCAACCGTATGGAGCTTGGAACAGCTCATGAACGCATGATCGCCGATTTCGACAACGGATGAAGGTATGGAGACGAATTCCAGATATGTAGCCTGACAGGCTTTGGGCGCCACATGCGTCACATTTTCAGCAATGTTGAGATGGGGCTGATTGTAGGGTATTTTGATCAATGTGAATCCGGTTTCATCATACATCGCTCCGTCGAAGACACGATAGAGGCCGTTGGGAAACTCGAATTTCGGCAGTTTCTTGCCCATTACCTCGTCATATATCCCTTGCAGGTCCTCAGGCATGACATACGTGTAATCCAACGGCTCATCCAGTTGCATACTGTTCTCAACACCCGAAATGTCGACCATGAATGAGCATACGGTGGGCGTTCCGTCAAGTATCAATGAAAGCTTGAGAAAAGAAATCGTACCGTCCAGATCGTTTTCGAACAGTCTTTTCACTTCGATCACTGATGAATCGGTAAATGCAAATCTGCTCCAGGAAAGAACATCTTCCGCTGTACAATCGAGTACGATCTGTGAATGATCAAGACTTGTACAGTTTCCAAATGCATGATACTCGATATTTTTCAATCCGCTGGGAAATTGAACGGTGGCCAGATTAACGCACCCGCTGAAACAATCCTGTGGTATCCTTTCCCTATCACCTTCGAATATGACTTCTTCCAGCTGTTCGCACCCCATAAAAGTAGCTCTTCCCAAGACAACTGTCTCTGGAATTGTAATTGCGTTCAGGGCAGAACCCGCGAATATTCCTTCGGAACCGTTAATCCCCACCGCATCATCGAAAATGCAATTGTCCCCGATGGAGATTGATTCGAGTTCTTTGCATTTGGAGAATGCGTTTGTCTTTACGATGCACCCGTCACCTAGAGTAAGCGTTGATATCTTTATGCCCAAAAATGCCCCGCGACCTATCTCGCAGCCTGCTGGAATTGAAAGTACAGGGTCGGCCAGATCTCCGTAAATGGCTAATGCATATTCCCCAACATACTCCAATTCGGGAGATAGATACAATTCCACTGGTGCTTTACAAATTGCAAACGCTCTGTCTCCAATTCTCTTTACTTTCGACAAATCCAAAACCAATGGTTCGTTAGATTGAAAAACAGAATCGAATGCCTGACTGCCGACTTGCTCTAAACCGCTGAAATCAAATGTTGTAAGGGAATTGCTGCCATAGAACGCTACTCTCCCTATTTCCTTGATTATACCCGCAGTTGTTACTGTAACCAAATGTTCACAGTGATTGAAACATCCTGCGGGTATTGTTGAGACTCCGGATCCGATGGTTACAGAAGTTAATGACGAACAAAGAGCGAATGAATTCCCCCCCAACTCTGTTACACTGTCCGGAATAACTATTGAACTCAATCTAGTGTCCTTAAATGATTCATACCCAAAGCTCTCAACCATGCCGTTTATCTTTATATTTTCCACACTGGATTGATAAAAACAACGGAATGGTATATTGGCATCAGAATTCCAATATACCTCTTCAAGATTTTTGGTATAGTAGAACGCATAATCCCCTACAGTCTCTGCGACATCTGGGATTGTAATCGTATTCAAACTTGAATATGCAAATGCCCAATTTCCTATAGAGGTAACACCTTTTTCAAACGTAACGGATGTGACTCCACCTTTGGTGTAGAAACAAAAAGCATAACCAATGGGGGATCTGAAGACATCGAACTCGCTGAAAGCATAATCCTGAACTTTGACGCAACCCTTGAACACGATTGAGTAATGAACAGGTTCAGCCAATGTACCGGGTGCCATTTCAGGATATGCTGGCGGATTCTGAGTTTGTAAATTGCTGGTTAATCCTATGTGGAACATGTATTGTCTGATTGAATAATCCAACAAACTAAATTTCTGAAAACACAATCCGACAGAAACTACCTTGCAGTCTTCATCATTGTACTTGATGTACTCTGGAACTGTAACAACATCCCCTTCGGTAACGTTCCCGATACCAACCAATTGTGCGACATAATCTCCATTTGAATCGGTGTTTACCCAATAACTCAACCCATCTGCCGTTTCATAAAAAGATACCTTGCTGTCAGGAGAGTTATACTCAAACACATATTGATTATAATCTTCAGGTAATGGCCTATCAAAAGGATCTGGAACATCATCCTGTGCATTCGTCTCATCAGAAAAACATGTACACGCTATACAAACAACAGCAAAAACGCTTACTAACGAAATAAACGCGACTGCCTTCAATACACCACCGCCGTAACTCCAGATTATCTTTTAACTTCAACGTCATGGAAGTTAAGGGACTCTCTTCAACTCATTCGATAGTGTTCTGTCGACGTTGGCTAATATAATATATGTTACATATTGGCTAACACTTGCTTAAATTGTCAGGCAAACTCTACAGGAACGGCATGATATATCGACGTGACATATTGAAAAGTGCACAAGAAAAATGGAGGGGTTGCCCCCTCTGTTGAAGTTTATGCCTTTCTGCGGTAGTAGTTGAATCCGATCAGCATCGACAGGGCGATTCCGACCACCATCAGGAGACCGAGGTACAACATGAACGTAGCACCTGAATCCTCCGAAACGGACTCCGCAACAACCACGTAAGTGGAGTTGTGGGTGGTCTCGAAGGTTACGCTGTCGGAGGTGTGGGATATGACCCTCATCTTCTCCAGCGCGGATCCGTTCTGCCAGTACACCGCGGGGACCTTGTCCTTCTCCGGGGTGTAAGGCAGGGTGATCTGCATCTTCCCGGTTATGGGCTGATCGTCGGCCTTGGTTACGGTGACCTCGTAGGCACGGGCGGTACCGTCGACCTCCGCGGTGTTGGGGATCTCCTCCACCTTGGCGATGACGGCAGTACCCGCTTCTATCGACGAAGTGTCCTGGATCACCACGGAGATGTTGTCGTCCACAGTGACTGTGACCGTCTTCGTGTCGGCAGGGATGACGAACGCATCCGTATCCTTGTCCAGGACGACCTCGGTCTTCCCGGATTCGTCAACGGTAGCGTTCATCGCAGCCCACACGGCACTGATGGTCAGATCCTTGGCGGGAACGGTACTCGGTATCTCCTGGTCCCACTTGACGAAGGTGAATCCTTCCTTGGCGGGATCCGCGGGAGCGGTAACCGCAGTGCCATAATCCTGAGTGATCGCTGCCACCTCAGAGCCTCCGAGAGTATCGAAGGTGATGGTGTAGGTATTGACCGTCCACTGCGCCACGTACGTTGTGTTACCTGCGGGCATGATCGAAGGGAATGCAGGTTCCCATCCGACAAAGGTGTACCCTTCCCTGACGGGGTCCGCCGGGGCGGTAACCACTGTTCCGTACGCCTGTGTTATACCATCCACCGCACTTCCCCCGTTGGAATCGAAGGTGATGGTGGATGTGGCGTTGATGAACTTCGCAGTCAGCGTACTGTCGGCGGTTGCGCTGAAGGTGTACCCGGCCTGTGCCGAGACCCTCTCGCTGCCGGAGAACCAGCCGTCGAAGAGGTATCCCGCGGCGGCTTCCGCGGTCACGGTGACCTGCTCCCCTGTCCTGTATTCGCCGGCGCCGGACACGGATCCGGCGGCGGCCGGGTCCGCGGTAGCAGCGACGTCGTAGAACTGCATGTAGCTGAGAGTACAGTGGTACGTTGCACCGTTGGGGGTGGCGATGACGGTGTAGTTCTGGTTCTTTTCCAGAGCCGCACCCATCTCCACACCGACCCTCTTCCCATCGGATCCGCTCGCCTTCAGCACCTTGCCGCCGACGATCACGTCGTACATACCGAGTCCAGGGTCGCTGTCGAGCACGATGACGAGATAAGTGTTCCCGTCGGTGTACTCAACGGTCAGACCGACGCAGTCGCTGGATTCCCACCTCTGGGATGCCGCATCAGACATGTCTGAGGACGGCCCCAGCACAGCTGCCGCTAACACAACGGCGAACAGTGCCGAGACCGCCAGGACTGTCTTGAATCTCATCGGCGCACCTTCAGGGCTTTCCCACCACGGCCTGTATCTCTGACACGCACATGATCACGGGGGAGTGAACGGTGACGTCCTCCTCGATACCGGTGACGGAAGTTCCCTTGAACGAGAAGGTAGCGAAACCGAACACCAGCATTGCACTGTCGTTGTCGAGCAGGAACTCGCCGGTGACGGATGAGACCTTCTTATCGGTCGGGATGGTCACGGTGGCATTCTCCACGCCCTCGGTCACTCCGCTGGTGGTGTAGATCCATACCTTGTCGGTGTCGTTCCAGGTCTTGTAGACGTAGCTGATGGCAAATTTGCCGGCAGAATCCACGTAACCGTCTTTGGCGGTAACGGTGGCCTTGAATCCGTGCTTATCGCCGGAAGCGATCTCCGCGACGGAGACATCGTACTCGGATGCCTTGCCTACATCCTTGAATTCGACGGTGACGGTGACGTCGTTGCCGTCCGTGGAGTAGACCATAGCGCAGTTGTCGGAGATGATTCCGTAACCTCCGTTGTCGGAGACTGTGTATTTAACCGTCTCGAACTCATCGGGCAGAACGGTGATCATACCGTAGGTGCCGATTGCGTTAGTAGTAGTCCAGAACGCCTTTCCGTCAGCACCGGTCACAGTGAGTGACCAAGTGGTCTTCACTACTGCGGAATAGTCCGCAGTTAAAGTGATTACATCCCCTTCACCCGCATCGCGATAATCCACGACGTACTGTGCACCGAGCATAAGCCCGTCGTTAATCTTCCAACCGTTGAAGTTCATATCCGCCTTTGCAGGTGCAGTTGGCAGAGTAATAACATCACCGAGATGGCAGTTCGCAATTGGTTGAATCAATGTAGTTCCGTCAACACATTTGACAGTGTACTCCACGGCGGCCCACTCACAAGAAATGGTGATATTCCTGGCTGGAACGGTAATAGCATTACCAGACAGTATCGCCCCGTCGAGCTTCAATACTGGTGTGTATCCGATACGTTCCGAGGCAACAATGACCAGTTCAGTACCATAGTCCAGCGCAGTTCCGCTGTTAACGATGGCGTTTCCATCCCTAACCTCTATACCATCACCGGCAACGGTGACTACAAACTGCTTAACGCTGAATTTCGCATAGACGGTTGTACTTTCAGTGAATGTTGCTTGAGTACATTGGTGTTGGTATTCCGCATCGGTAAACCAACCGGCAAACTCATACCCTTCTACGACAGGGTCGTCAAGGGTCTTGGACGCCCCGGCACTAACTAGCGTATATGAAGGTTCCCCATTGATAAATGTTGTAATCAAAAAGGGATCGGTCAGATTATTGAACACGTTAGCAATGTCCCCATTTGCTACAGTACTACCAATAGACAATGAATATTCTTCACCAACCGGTGTTACTGTATATTCGTTGCCACTAAGTAATCCGAGACAAGCGATCTCTGAATTCGCCAAATCAGTACCATCTTTTAATATGAGTCCATTTGCCAGTGTGATGACGTTGATTCCACAATTATTAAGCGCCATCAGTCCGATTTTCACAGATGGGGTGCCAGATGATGGTGTGTTCTTTGTTTTACTCCAACTTCCTTCATATGCCCCATGATAGATTCCTTCGATTGTAACATCACCTATACCAGTCAATGAGTCTGTGCAAGAAGTCAAATTACATTTCTGAGTTGATGCTTTGTATATTCCATATGAATTTACGTATACATCTTTCTTGAAAACGATGTTGAAGTTGAATCTGTCGCAACTTTGATCCTGCGCAGGGGTGCCGTTACTGTCTCCGTGAGGTTTGGTAAACGGTTGTGTATTTAGAATCACGGATCCTTCAAACACAATGTTCAAGGTATTGCTGACAGGGCCACGGAACATGGCATCCGTATACGTTTTGTCACTTACCGGATAGGATTCGTCAACATATATGAGAGACTTAGTGGTGCTAGCGTTCGCACCAATAAAAACAACATCACAATTGTTGACTTTTTCAGGTATTGTTATTGTCTGATTACTTTTAACCTGCCATACTTCGGTCTCTACTCCGTCTAAGGAAACGATGTTCTGTTCGAATTGCACCCCCAGCCTTACCAGAGTTGCAAATCCGGAAGAGTAGGTGTAATATAGATTGCCATTGGAGTCTGTATACTCAACCCCTTTCTCCATGTTCACTGTGTATTCACCAGTGCTTTCAGTAACCGCGAGTTTGCCATAATGGACATAGTCCATCATCGTCCCCCGATCTCCTTCACCCTGAAATACAGGAACCAGATTGGCCCCATTCATCTTGACATTAAAACAACTAACGGTATATGTCAGTCCAATCTTCAATGTCGGTGTGCACTGACCGTTGCTTACGTGACATACCACATAGTGACTGCTATTCACAAAGGCCACAGCCAAATCGTCAACAGAACCAGTAACACTGTCAGGTGCAGTTACTGTGACAGATACTTGTTTTTCCGTATCTGTCGCTTCTGAATTATCGGATAATACCAAGAAGCCAGCCGAGAGAAGCACACAAAGGCCGATAACCAACAATTTGTATCTGATTGTATCTCCTCCCTCCAAACAAGATGGGAAGAGATAACAGATACTGATTAATCAATCTGTTAGGATGAAGGACAACAAATACTACACTGGGTGGTATATGTATCCCTTTCAATCACACGCCTAGCTCAATTCTTTCCACGCACAGTTCGTACGCACACCCGTGTAAGTGCACATTATGCATGGCGATTGGGTAAGCTTATTATCTCTCCCCAAAGATGTTTAGAGAGGCGGAAATCCGCCTCTGTGTTTAGCCTACGATGCCACCAGAAGTAGCACTAGATTTTCCACTTGCAATACTAACTTGATTCATACTTTTCATTTGACATTCCTCCTGATCCGCCTTGTGCGGATCGGACGGCCGATCCGCCCTCGGACCAGCTTGCAGGGAGGGTCATTATGTGCCCTCGACCACGTTAGAATATACATCCAACTTTATATATAAATGTAGTTTTGGATGGGTTTCTAAATGAAAATATTTAAATATTATTATTTTTGGAAAATTAATGAATTCCTATATGTGCCAGACTTGATAATTTGAACAGGATTTACGCCGAACAATTCCAAAACTTCACGGGCCTGTTTGTTATATATCGACATATGTAATGTTCCGTCAGAACGTCTGACCGCTTTCAGGTACTGCAAATCCCATAAAATATCCGAAACCGAACGTCCGGATTGTCTGCATTTCGAACGGATTCCCATGTAAACTATGGTGCTGATGACGTCCTGCAGAATCTTTCCGTTGACTGTATCTTCATTATTTTTGCAGAGCGGAAGCAACTTCAGATACTCCTTTTCTGTCTTGAACACGGTTTCGATGAAGGCTCTCCCGAAATAATCATCAAGGATCTCCGCCGGAGTCTTATCCAGATTGGATATCAGGATGAAAAATCCGCCGCGATACCTCACCCAGTTCTTCTCGCCCATACCCATCTTGTCATATTCTTCCTTGTTTTCCGACATGTAGTCGCGGAATGCCGCATCCGCATTCTCGTTGTCGAGATACACGTAGGCAAAAACCTCGTGTCCGAACACCTTATGAAGATGCTTTTTTCCGAAATAAGTGTGATTTTCCCTTACGAAATGGTACTTACCGTTGGAGAATTGATTGCGGTATTTGGCAAAAATCGTCTTCACTCCATACCCATGACGGTCGGGCATGCGGGCGATCAGGGATTTTTCCGAGCTGCCGATACGGTATCTGGATACCAATTCCTTCCTGACATACCCCGCATCGAGTACGAGATCTGAGATCTGGATGCCTAGATACTCGCCGACATCCGCGGAAATCCTATCGACAGTGGAGACATCGGGAACGTTTCCCGGAAAAATATCATACCAGACAGGCAGTCCCGTGGCCCGATCCAGCACCAGGGCCAAACGGGTCTGCACTCCGACTGAGTCCAGACCGTGAGAGCACAGTCTGTTGGTGGGAAGATTCCTGATCGCATTGTCCAAAGGAGTCGAATCCACATAGCATGCGGTACCGAAATCGGGATTCCTCTTCCTCATAAGCTGCACGAATTCCCTGAAAAAATGCTTCCTGGTGTCGAATTCTCCCATTTTTTTGAAATACTCACTGTCGGTACGCAGGGATTGGGGGCGGAGTTGGAGCACGGAGGACAGGAATGAACGTTCTATGAAACGGTCGCAGGTA
This sequence comes from methanogenic archaeon ISO4-H5, assembly GCA_001560915.1. Classification (NCBI taxonomy): domain Archaea; kingdom Methanobacteriati; phylum Thermoplasmatota; class Thermoplasmata; species methanogenic archaeon ISO4-H5. Next base: position 1,841,365 of record CP014214.1, read on the forward strand.
ATCTTAGTGCCGTTTTTCAGAACCTCATATACGGTGTGACACAACAGTTTCTCCGCAAAGAACTCATTTTTCGAAATGTTGTTGAGAATACCGATCATACCAGAGGATTTCATCATTTCAAGAACCGCATATGAATCTCCGAATACGGTCTCGGACGGACGGAAATCACAGAATTCTTCCTTGAAGGAAGGGTCTGAAACTGATCTGAAAAGACCGGAATCCACATCATATTCCACTAAACCGCGGGTTTTTGAAAGAAACGTACCTTTTTTACGATCAGAATCAAGAAATATGATTTTCCCTAAACTTTCCACGAGCTCCTGTTTGTAGGGATTATCCAGCTCGGGTTGATAGTGACTGTTGACCAACGATGCACTGCCGCCGATATAATTCCCCGCGGCATCTTTCCGCCCTTTCTGAACCCTTATGAATGTCATCCCAATCTAGTGCTACATAGCACTAGACAATTAAAAATTATCGGAGCAGAAAACTGGGAACGATTCGAAAATACTGGTTGTTTTTCAATGAAAAACAATCGAAAATAAAAGAAAAGATAGAAAAACTCTAAGAAAACTCTTAGGAAATCAAGGTTTCAAAAGTCTAGTGCTACTTGTTGCGTCATCTTAGGTTTAGGGCCTCGGATCTTCCCTTGTGTCTCCGTCCTCATACCAATCGTAGTCGAACTCATCGAAGACAAAGGTGAACTCATCCTGTTCAAGCGACTGGACACCGCTGGGAGTCGAAGGCACATATGACAGCGGGCTCATGAATCCGAGCATGAACGCACTTTCACTGGACCAAGTGGTGTCATTGCCGAGGTGAAGCGACCAATATGCATAATGGGCAAAGACGTGGGTAACGTCCAGGCCTTCATCATACACGAAACTGTATTGTGTGTATTTAATCTGTGTATTGATCTGGGTGGCTTCACCATAGTAACTGTTGTTTACCACAGTTACCCAGTCGGGATTTTCATCGGTACCCTGGTTTTTCAGATAAACCACACGGAGATCGATGGTGTTGGGCACATTGTTGCTGTCGAGAGCGTTCTTGAGTGCGAGTGCACAATCGGATCCGTATCCGGTGTAGGTGTTGTTTCCGATGTGGAAGGTGACCTCGTACGCGGAGTCAGGGTTTCCCTGGGCGGGAATGACGTTGTAGACATGTGCAAGCCCGGTAGTGGGCAGGGTGTTGGGACTGACGTTCGAAGGAACGAACGCGATGTTGGCGGACGCGAGCTGGTAGTCGTCGAAGGGCTTGTAGAATCCCATGACGGAAAGACCGCTGTCGGAGGAAATGGGGTTCCAGTTACCGTTGGCGTAACGGTAGATGGTGAAATCGCTGCTGTTGTTGACGGTAGCGATCTTACCGTAGTAGGGGTTGACGTTTGTGTAGGTGTTGCCACCGGACTGGTACTGATAAGTGAAATCGGCACCGTTCAGAACAGTACTGTAATACTGCTGAGTTCCCCAGGTGAAGTCCAGTTCGACGTCACCCGTCTTAGTAGCGTTCGCAATCGCCTGGCCGGCATAGTATCCGTGACCGGAGTATGCCACCCAATCATTGTTCTCGTACACCCAGAATTTAATCTCGGGTGCGGTCGCAGGAGCAGATTCCGCGTCCGAGGCATCCGTATAAACAACGGCTGCGAAGACGCAGGCAACCATGATCATTGCGACCATAATCTTAGTAACTTTCATAGCATTACCTTCCTCTCTCGTACTCGGTCACAGACCATGAGAGGCAGTGGTAGTTTTGATTTCACGGGTATTTAACCCCGACTAAACATTGGATATTTGTATCCAAATATAGCGGGCAACGACAACAGCAACGGCCAATTCTCTGCGACAATGTTAAATCGCTGATAACAGACTAATCTCCGATGTCCGATCAGAACTACGTCCCGAGGATGCATGTGACCCGCGACATCTCGGCAGGACCGAATAAGGCCATGGCTCCGGAAGAACTCCCCGAGATCACGGTGAACGAGAACAATGTCTGCATATGCCCATATTGCACAGGGACGTTCAGGGTCAACACGCCCTATCCTCAGAACAATACATCCTCCGAAGGAAACAACGATCTCCGTTGCACCAAATGCGGACACACCTGGAAGAATAGGAGAGGAATCCCCAAGAAGTGCCCGAAATGCGGATCGTACAGATGGAACGTCGAGGACACCCAATTCGAATGTCAGAAATGCCATCATGTCTGGACATCATCCACGGCGGACGGCCCCCAGAGGTGCCCGTCCTGCAGGACGTACGACTGGCGCATCCCTCCCGCGGTCAAGGAACCCGTCACCTTCCATCAGCCCCACGAGAACACGCTGAGGAGATGGGTCTGCGAGAAATACGATGCGGGAATGGGAGTGCTGGACATCGCACAGGAACTGAAGCTCCCGGTCCTAAAGGTGATGAACCTGGTCAGGACATACCGCGAAGTCGAGATGCCCAGGTTCTGATTCCTTCCGCTAAGTACGTCCTGTTAGGGGAAATTTCTCAGGAAGGAACTGAAAACCTAAATGAAGGATCCACATCCCCAATCCATGACCTGCACATCCGAGACATTAGAACGAATAGAATAAATAACGCCTAGGTGATGTATTATTGTCCCAATCAGGGGACCCGGCAGAGGGATGTGGCTCCTAAGCGACCTAACTCTGTCAATTCCATTTTAGGGATAAATCTTCAATCCGGCACCCTTCATACGGCCGTTCGGTCCCTTCCTTATGTGCGGACGGATGATATCGAAGCAATCACGATAGAACGACAGCTCGGAATCATTGCCAGAATTCAAGAAAGTGAGACGGTGGTAACGTCTCATCACGTATGCGATGCAATCCACCAACTGCGACATCGCCCTGTATCTCGAATCGACGAAGACGACATCCTCGATGATGTAATCATTCACGATGTGTTCGGTTCCTTCAGTTATCATATTGCGGACTCTGGATTTGATCTTCTCATCGAATTTCGGCTGTATGGAATCCATAAACAATATGCCGAACTGAGGATCAGACCCGTTCCTGGTGAGTTTCTTATTCAGTTTGATATGCGTCATGCACAGCCTCTCGAAAAGGAACTTGTATGCCACATTATCGACGTCTGAGACTCTGCCCTTCAGAAGATCCTTTCTGATAACGGTGCAATTCACAGTCGAATCGATATTCTCTAATGTGTTCAGGACATCCTTCAGCAATTGCAGACGGGTGGCCACATCCATCTTGTTGAACAATCCCTTCCGGCTGATGATGTCAGTGGCGTGTATCTCCACGTCCCTGGGATCCATATCCGGAAAATATCTGTGTTTGACCTTGGACAGTTCATCCTCTACATGCTTGTATTCCGATTCGTGGATCGTTATTGCGGCTATAACATACTCATTCTCCGTATCGTTATAGTTGGGCTTACCGGATTCGTCCATATACGTTAGGAACAAGCTATCGGATGTGTAATGACGAATACATACTTAATTTAGGCGAAGAACTGCATGAAATGATTGCTGGCCTACAGCAACAATATTAGATTTCAGGCTGTGCGATCATGGCGTAGATTCAGGATGCGACTGCTTTATAACCGCATACGGCCGTATTCTCAAATACAGGACGGATAGAATCAGAATAATCAATCCTGCTCAGTTCATAACAGAAAAAAGGTGAGATGATGTACACGGACGCTGAGATGAGAAGCATCGGGATGGCCAGCCTTGTAAAGGCCTTGGGAATAGTGGACGCGGAGCGCATCATCTCCGGTTTCATCAGGGACAGCGGAGACTATACCCTGTCCAGGAGACGGCTTTACGATGATCTCACCGTAGACGAGGTCTTCGAGAGCGCATCCGCATACATGAAGGAACATCCCCTCAGTCCCGAGACGAAAGCCTGTCTCGAGAAATACAGGAACGAATGAATCGCACCGCCGGTGCGGTCTCCGTTTCATTTTATCTGCCACTCAACCGACCAGGTCGAGCGCTACCATCATGGCCGCCACCCTGGCGGCCCTGGGCGATTCCGCCCCGCACATAAGGAAGACATCCCCGTTATGCATGTCGGCCTCGTCCATTATCTTCTCGGAGGCATCGACGTTGCTGCGGGAGAATTCCCAATGGGGCGGCATATGGATCTGGTCGTTCTTCATCACCCATGTGGTGCATCCGACACCGCCGTAAGCGGTGCTGACCTTCACCTGCTCCATCCCATCACCGATTTTGCCAGCAGCCGCAAACACCTTGATCCCCTGGTTGTAGGTCCCGAGCGTGAAACCTATGTCGATATCCACCGGACGGATGCCCATCTTCAGGTACATCTTGCGTCCGTTCTCCATCATGTAGATGCCTTTCCTGTGGATTCCTACAAGTCCCGCATCCACCATTATCGACAGGAGTCCGCGGAAACTGCCCTCGCCGATACAAAGGTAATTACTGAGTTCGGACCTGCTGACATGAGATCTGGAATTGAGGTATATCAGAACATATGCGACATCCGCATCCGTATAACTGGAATTGGTAGGAAGAACATCGCGGTCAAGGATCAGCAAGATTGCTCCGCCCCCCCCCTCCGGTCGATCTTCCGAAGCATATTGAACCGATTATTATGAGATCGAAAACAGCCGATATGTCCGCATGTTTCGTCGTCGCGGACTTGTTTCCGCCGGATATCATCGTACATTCCGCCGGCTCCCGGGTGTGCAGGCCGTCGGGAATCCATGATTGCCTGTCGCAACAGGCTCCCGAGGCATATTCTGGATAAACGATGTCTTCGGTCACCGGATACTCGAAGATATGCGTGATATTAAATCCCATCGTTGGTTATTTTACATACTTATAATGTCATTAAATCAATCATGCAAAGCAATTTATTTATATATAATATTTAAATAATTACATATTTAAGTAAAATCGATTAATCATTTTTATGGATGATTAGGTAATTATTTCCCAACTGTTATAACCAAGCATCCCATTACTCGGAATATGCTCAGGATTCTGACCCCTCCCCCTCGCAGCGGCTCCCTGGGGAACAACGAGGTCATGTTCATACTGGAGACGTTGGAGGAGAGGTTCCGCGACGGCACCCTCATCGGGAGAGGCGATATCGCCGCCATGACCGGCATAAGGGAAGGGGCGGTCCGCACCATCCTGCAGAGGCTGGAGCGCATGGGGTTCGTGAGGATGTCCAACATGGGTGTGGTGCTGCTTCCCACCGGCTCCGATTTCCTGAAGGCGACGGGCATCACCCTCATGAATCTGGACCATACGTCCTCCGCCATCGGTGAGTATCAGGTGGCCCTGCTGGTCAGAGGTATGGCCGGCATGATAGACAAGGGTGTGGAGCAGAGGGACAGCGGTCTGAAGAGCGGAGGGGACGGATGCACCACCGTGGTTTGCAAGAAGGGGAAGCTCATCCTCCCGCCCGACTGGGACGTCGAGTCCAACACCCCGGAGCTCGCATCGCAGATCCGGAGGTACAGTATAACGGAGGGGGACATAGTGCTCATCGGCGGCAGCAACACGAACCGTACGATGGCCGCCGCGGCAGCCAACTCGGCGGCCTTGGAACTCCTTGAAAAGTCACGGTCCGGAAGGACGGAGTGACAGGTAGAAAAGAGTCCGTTTCAGGACATCCTGACGAAACCGTCATGCACGGATCTGATCTCCAGGACCACGTCCTCCAACGGGATATCGAGAAGCATAGCAATCTCCAGACAGCCTTTGCCCTCGGAATACATAGTCATCGCTTTACGAAGAAGATCGTCGGTAATCTCTTCCGGTTCCGCCCGATCCTCCCTCCAGTACACGGACTTGCATCTGGGACAATTGACGGGGACACCGACCCCGCGGGGTGTCCAACGGTGTCCGCACCTGAGACATTCCAGATTCTCGCGGGCCGGGGTGTTCCACCTGGCGGACCTGCAGACCGGACATCTCTTGGGCAGGGTTCTCCCCCTGCTCTTCCATACGTGCCCGCACTGAAGACACAGACGGTCGGTGAGATGCACCATTTCCGAATCCTTGCGGAACACCATCCCGCAGCGGGGGCATTTGCAAATCTCATCGGAGGGTTCGCGCTTCATAGGATCACATCGGGATATGCAGGCGCGGAGTAATAAAGTTGGCCTAGAAGACTACTTTTGGCGGAGATCGTGCCCTTTGAGATAACGTTTCTGATTGAAACGAGGTTGTTAGAACAGAAACCGCCCTATCGGCGGGAGCAACACCGGCGAGAGGGGGAGCCCTTACTCGACTCTATGAGATAGACCGTTCTGCCAAAGGATACTTTAAATAATCGATAGAAGATAGATAACTATCCTGGTAAGCCCCGCAGAGTTGGCCGCTATCGGAGTGGCCCTTATAACCTGCGGGCGAAGGATATTTTGTCTTCTATCATGGACAGTTTAGTGTCACCGTGTTCGTATTTGGCTCTCACGGAACCGGCAACGAAATCTACCAGCTGCAGACACGGTGTGCTCTTGGAATCCCTCTTCCTGACATCGAGGGGATTCACACCCAATCTGACGGAAGAGTCGCGGACAATCTCCCTGAACCTTTCCGTCGAGATGAACCTGTTGTTGTCGAGATAGACCTTGACATCCCTGCAACCGAGATGGGACAGGGCATCATCGACGACCTGGCATACCATCCTATCATAGAGCTCGTTTCCGTACACAGGTACATTTGACAATGGCTTGTTCTTTTTGATGACGGAATAGACAATACCGAATCTGCACCGGCCCATTGCCTCGAACAGCTCCAGAATCTCGTCCTCATCGGAATTATACCACTTGTGTTCCTTCCCGTCCTTCGGAATCGTCTTGTAAGCGCTTTTGAGATTACGCGTCCTGGGGAGGATCATGGCCACCATGGCGAAATACTCGGAACCGTGAGGGCCCAAATCCCCGGATTCGTCGATAACCACGATGTCTGTCATTCTGTCGCTACCCTTGATTTACGTGTTGGTATAATGAATTAACTTCTATCCGCAATGAACTGCTGCCACACAGACAACAATGCGCTCGAGGTGTGTGGCGACGGATGCCCCACCATCATCCTCCGCGACGGGGAGCTCATCCTCTCTCCGGACTGGAGCATCGACGAGCATTCCCCGGAACTGGCGGCGCAGATCCGCTCCCACGGCATGAAGGAAGGGGACGTGGTGCTCATCGAAGGCAGCAACACAGGAATGAGGGAAGCCGCCGCGGCGGCCAACTCCGCGGCGCTAGAGCTTGTCGGGTAAGTTCACCGGACGATCCTATGTCCTTTAACCAATTATTGTGTGCACAGAGCAAATAGACACACAGCAAGGATCCTCGCATGGATATGCGCGCGGACTAAGCACCCACTAAGCACAATTTGTGATTATTTTTTCGAAAAAATGAGATTTTTCACAATCTTGTATATAAAGAGTGAACATTATTAAGATCGATTTTGTCTAACAATCATCGAACGGACTAAGCACCCACTAAGCACCCACTAAGCACGCTCATACCCAATACGTAAATGCTTACCGTCGGCATGTCTTTAAATATCTGATATCCGCTGGTTACATATCCTGATAAGACCCGTAAGTCGGCTGCCATGGGTGGCCATTAATATTTACGGGCAAAGGATTACCTTATTCTCGATTAATCCCCTGAATCTCCCGTCGCCGTGCTGGAGACTTGCATAGAATGAACCCACAACGTAATCCGCTATCTGTTATCCTATAAATATCGGTGTATTATTTCTATAAATATCGGATTAGAATATCTACAAGTATCGGATTATATTTATATTGACAACCTATTCCATTAAACATGGAAGAAACGGAGTTCTCATACAGGCCCCGCATAGTGGATTCCGCTCTTAAGAGGAAGATTAGAGGCAAGGGTGCTGTCCTCATCGAAGGTCCCAAGTGGTGCGGCAAGACCACCACAGCGGAACAGATCTCCAACAGCGTCCTTTCGGTCGATGACCCCGCCACCGTGAAGGCCAACATAACCGTATCCGAGATCGACCCCGAGAAGCTCCTCGCAGGGGAACAGCCGAGGCTGCTGGACGAGTGGCAGGTGGCCCCCAAACTGTGGGATGCGGTAAGGCACCACGTGGACCATCACAAGGGCCAGGGGCAATTCGTACTGACCGGTTCCTCCGTTCCCGCCGATGTGTCTGAGACCATCCACTCCGGGACCGGGAGGTTCGGATGGATCGTCATGCGCCCCATGACACTGTTCGAATCCGGGGACTCCACGGGAGAGGTGAGCCTTGGCGCCCTGTTCGAGTCGTCCGAGATATCCGGATATTCGGATCTGGATCTGGACAGGCTAGCATTCCTGATCTGCAGGGGCGGCTGGCCGGAATCCGTCGACATGGAGCCGGACGTGGCATTGGACCAGGCCTTCGATTACATCGACGCGGTGATCAGGAAGGATATGTCGCGCGTGGACAACATCCGGAGGGATCCGCAGAAGGTGAGGTCCCTGCTGAGGTCATACGCAAGGAACATCGGCACCCAGATATCCCAGGCGGCGATATCCGCCGACATATCATCCAACGGAACGACCACCGTGAACGAGGAGACGGTATCGGAATACCTGCAGGCCCTCAGGAAGCTGTACGTGGTCGAGGACATGAAGGCCTGGAATCCGAATCTGCGTTCGAAGACCGCCGTCAGGACCTCCGACACGAGATATTTCGTAGACCCCTCGCTGGCAGCAGCCTCACTGAGGGTGGGTCCCTCCGACCTGATGAAGGACCTGAATACCATGGGATTCTTCTTCGAGGCCCTCGTAGTGAGGGACCTCAGGGTCTACGCCGAATCACTGGACGGGGACGTGTACCACTACAGGGACAATTTGGAGAACGAATGCGACGTGGTCATCCACCTGAGGAACGGCAGATATGCACTGATCGAGGTGAAACTGGGCGGCGAATCCCTGATAGAGGAGGGGGTGAAGACCTTGAAGGGCGTGCTCCGGAGGATAGACACCAGCAAGATGGGCGAACCCGCATTCATGGCGGTCGTTACTGGCACGGACCGTTATGCGTACAAGCGCGATGACGGCATAATGATCATCCCGATCGGAACAATGAAGAACTGACTTCCTCATGGACAATCGCTGCCTCGCCGGCACGACCTCTACCGGTACGTCGCCGATGGAACCCATACACCGATTCCGCCATAGGGGCGTACCAGGTATCGCTGCTGCTGAAAGGAAAGGCGAAGATGGTCGAGAATCTCCTCGCCGTAGTCGGAAATCAGAGGACAGCTTCAGCAGAACGTAATCAGTCACTGCCATGCTTCCTTGATCTTCTTGATGACCTCGGAATCCGTACAGACCCCCGGGGTAGGGCCGGGCTGATATGCGCCATACTGTTCATAATCGTCGATAGCCTTAGCTAGATTGGCCGCCGCTTCCGGCGTATCGATGACCATGGTCTCGTAGAATGATTTAGTAGCCATATCTCTGCCTCCGAATTACCATGTCCTCCGCTTTTTATTAACCCTTGTATTAATCCGATGATCTGCAAATCATTTTGCAAGATGTCGTTATGAACCCCGAGACAACAAGGCTCACCATACTAAAGCGATTCTCACCGCCTTGCCGGCCCCATCCTGATCGGATCCCTGCTGATGTCCCTAATCTTCAATACAATAATCTCCAGAGGCACGCCGGTCTCCGCCGCGGCCTCCACACAGCCCTTCCCTTCGGAATACAGGGCAACAGCATGCTGGAGGTCCTCCTCGCCGTAGATCTTGCGGGGCTTTGGCAGAACCCCTCTCCAATCCGTGGATTTGCATTTGGGACACATGTACGGCCTGGAGCCCCCGCGGGGGATCCATTTGTGACCGCACTTCACACAGGAGACCTCCTGCCTCCGGCTGACGTTCCATTGGGTGGACCTGCAGAAGGGGCATCTGCGAGGTATCGAGTTTCCGCGGCTCCGCCAGGTATGTCCGCAGACCATACACATACGGTCGGTCCTGCATATCTCCCCGGCACGGTCGTCGCAGAAGGATCTGCCGCAGAAGGGGCACTTGATTATCCTGTCGGGTTCTTCCTGTTTCAAAACGATGTCTCCGAGGATGGGATGGGATGCGTTGTAATAAAACCTCGTTAAATCCATCAGGTGAAGGATACAATCCTGCATGGGTCCGGAAATTACGTCGCAACGATGGAATAATACAAACCGAGGATAAGGTATCAGAAGCAGGAAAAGCAGATGAGATCATTTTCTCAACGCTCTTGCGAGACAGACTCAAAGACCGCGCTGGGAGAGGGGCCTTTCCAAAAGACGTATGCAAAAAATAACATTCGCATAAACCTGGATAAGGGAAGGTTATGGGGATCTCTCCCCACATTTATTATCAGGGGGATGGGACTGCCTCGTTTCCCCTCAGACTCTTGAACCTGTACGGCACCTCCATCGCACCGACCTTCCATTGATACCCGGCTTTCTCGACCCATCTCCGCAGCGTGGTCTTGGGAGTCCCGAGAACGAACTCTATCGCCTCATCGGTCAGCCCCATCGACTTCAGCTTGACAGCCATCCCAACCGTATCTTTCTCCTGCTGGCACTGTTCCACCTCCCTGACTTTTTCCTCGCTCATGGATGAAGTATAATCGCGGACATAGGCCTTCGCGGTAAGGGAGGATACGTTCTCCAATCCTCTCCAGAACGAGGCGAAATCGAATCCCTTCCTGTACCTGAGGACGGATGCATCGCTGATCTTATCATAGAACCAACCGGAATCCTTCTCGGTATCGGTCCATTCTGTGTACGAACTGCGGATGTGGACGAGATTGCCGCCGATCACCGTGCCCCCGGTGGTATCCCGGCGGTTCCAATCAATATCCAATCCGAGATCCTTCTTGGTCTGATCCCATTCCTTCTTCGATTTGTATCTGCTCCAGAAATAATCCGCCGCATGGCGGCGGCCCGTCCAGTCGTTCTCGAATTCGCCGACATCCTCCGTACCGCTGAAGAACAGCATCACGCCCAGTTTCCTTCTGTTGAGGATCAGCAGTTTGAGGTACCGGGAAAGATCGTCCTTCCCCTCGTCGTAGAAGAAACGGTTGAAGTCGTCCAGGAACAGGGCCAGTTTCCTCCCGGAATCGGAGAACTCCACCATCTTGTCGAAGAACTCCTCCAGACTGTCGATGTGGTGCACACGTTCGGGGCAGCATACCTTGGTCCCCTTCTCATCCTTACGGTACATGAAGACGTTCGTAACGATCTCCCATTCCCCGCAGCCGTCGAACCCCTCGTGGAGGAGGTACATCATGTTCATCAGGAAATGTGTCTTCCCGATCCCGAGATTCCCGTAGAGGTAATGGAACTTCCCCGGTGCCATCATGGTCCTGAAGAAATGATCGTCCTCGAAATCTTTGGAATAGACCTCGAAGGCCTGGTCCGGAACCGACCGCTTTTGGACCGCTTCCTTCTTTATATATTCCTGAGAGGCCTCCGACCCCCCTCCATTTTGGACCTGGGTCATTCGGCCACCCCCTTTCCGGACCGCCTTGAAATCAGATCCTCCACCTCCGGCATCCTCCTCATGAGTGTTGCCTTCGGGATGCGGAGATCCTTGGAGATGAGATTCCAGGAACTACCGTTCATGCGGAGCGTGGCGATGGTGTCGAAAGGGATGTCGTCCCTCCTCTTCCTGCCGAGCTTCGCACCGCGTGCCTTGCGGGCTTCAAGGCCCTCCTTCGTCCTCTGAACGATGATCTCCCTCTCCCACTCGGCGATGGCCCCGATGATCTGCATCTGCACCTTTCCCATCGGGGTCGAACAATCGATCTCCCCGATGTCGGCACAGATGAGCTTCACGTTGTAGGTCTGAAGATTGCTCATCGTGATGTTGAGCTGTACCAGGGATCTCATGACCCTGTCGAGTTTGGTGACGAGGATTGCATCGAACCTGTGGTTCGAAGCATCCTCCATGAGCTCCTTCCACCCGGGACGGTTGGCGTCCTTGGCGGAGGCCTCATCCGAGTATTCGTTGAACACCTCGAACCCTCTGTTCTTGGCGATCTCCCGGAGACGGGGGAGTTGATTGGTCTCGTCCTGTTTCCTGGTGGAGACACGGACATAGATTGCCACGATCATTCCACCACCGCCTGCGGATTGGGTCTGAAAAGGCACTTCCTTTCTTTCGGCCCTGCGGCGGTTTTATACGCGAAACAGTTCGAAAACCCTACTCCGATAGGGGTTCCGTTTGGCATGAAAACAGCATAGTTTTTCATGATGAGCCAGACGTGTTAAAAATAGAAAAGATTGAACCGATTAAAAACGGTTCAAAAATCTGAAACGTATAGTTGTATCAAATCATTGAAAAACGACGTTTTATACCGTGATTATAAAACGGATTGCTGCCCACTCAATCATGGCCGATTCTGCTTAAGTGCATACATTGCATCGCACTTTTCTTTGACAAAATCTGTAGGAGCGTGCAATATACAATACATGCCGGCTTTCCTGCTAGCAAAGAACGCACTGAAGTCTTAACTGATGTGACACGTTCCACAAATAATAAAACAGCAACCTATGAGGGAGTAACTTAACACTATTCTTGGTCAAACTTGGCTCAAACTTGGCTCATTTGACTATCCATTGACCTTTTCCTTTACCGCCGACGGCCCCCAGAGATATCCATCATGCAGGACATACGACTGGCGCACCCCTCCCGCAATCGAGGAACCCGTTACCATCCATCAGCCCCATGAGAACACACTGAGAAGATGGGTATGTGAAAAAAACGATGCGGGAATGGGAGTGTTGGACATCGCACAGGACCTGAAGCTCCCGGTCCTCAAGGTGATGAACCTGATACGGGCATACCGCGAAGTCGAGATGCCCAGGTTCTGATTCCTTCCGGTAAGTACACCCTGTTAGAGGAAAGTTCTCAGGAAGGAACTGAAAACCTGAATGAAAGATCCACCTCTCCAATCCATGACCTGTGCATCCGAGGCATCGGAACGAATAGAATAAATAACGCCTAGGTGATGTATTATTGTCCCAATCAGGGGACCCGGCAGAGGGATGTGGCTCCTAAGCGACCTAACTCTGTCAATTCTACTTTAGGGGTAGATTTTCAATCCGGCACCCTTTATGCGGCCGTTCGGTCCTTTCCTTATGTACGGACGGATTATATCGAAACAATCGTGATAGAACGACAGCTCGGAATCATTGCCAGAATTCAAGAATGTGAGACGGTGGTAACGTCTCATCACGTATGCGATGCAATCCACCAACTGTGACATCGCCCTGTATCTCGAATCGACGAAGACGACATCCTCGATGATGTAATCATTCACGATGTGCTCAGTCCCTTCCGTTATCATATTGCGGACCCTGGATTTGATCTTCTCATCGAATTTCGGCTGTATGGAATCCATAAACAATATGCCGAACTGAGGATCAGACCCGTTCCTGGTGAGTTTCTTATTCAGTTTGACATGCGTCATGCATAGCCTCTCGAAAAGAAACTTGTACGCCACATTATCGACGTCTGAGATTCTGCCCTTCAGAAGATCCTTTCTGATAACGGTACAGTTCACAATCGAATCGATATTCTCTAATGTGTTCAGGACATCCTTCAGCAATTGCAAACGTGTGGCCACGTCCATCTTGTTGAACAATCCCTTCCGGCTGATGATGTTGGTGGCATGTATCTCCACGTCCTTAGGATCCAAATCAGGAAAATATCTGTGTTTGACCTTGGATAGTTCATCCTCGACATGCTTGTATTCCGATTCGTGGATCGTTATTGCTGCTATAACATACTCATTCTCCGTATCGTTATAGTTGGGCTTACCGGATTCATCCATATACGTTAGGAACAAGCTATCGGATGTGTGATGACGAATACATACTTAATATAGGCGAAGAACTGCATGAAATGATTGCTGGCCTACAGCAATAGTAGTAGATTTCAGGTTATGCGATTATAGCGTGGATTCAGGATGCGACTGTTTTATAATCGCGTACGGCCGTATTCTCAAATGCAGGATGGATAGAATCAGAATAATCAATCCTGCTCAGTTCATAACAGAAAAGAGGTGAGATGATGTACACGGACGCTGAGATAAGAAGCATCGGAATGGCCAGCTTAGTAAAAGCCTTGGGAAGAGTGGACGCTGAGCGTTTCATCTCCGGTTTCATCAGGGATAGCGGAGACTATACGCTGTCCAGGAGACAGCTTTACGATAATCTTACCGTAGACGAGGTCTTCGAGAGTGCATCCACTTACATGAAGGAACACCCCCTCAGTCCCGAGACGAGAGCCCGCCTCGAGAAATACAGGAACGAATGAGCCGCACCCGTGGTACGGCCACCCGTTCATTTCTACCCGATACTTACCCGACCAGATCGAGCGCTACCATCATGACCGATTCTGCTTAAGTGCATACATTGCATCGCACTTTTCTTTGACAAAATCTGTAGGAGCGTACAATATACAATACATGCCGGCTTTCCTGCTAGCAAAGAACGCACTGATGTCTTAACTGATGTGACGCGTTCCCCAAATATTAAAACGGCAACCTATGGAGAGTAACTTAACCACGATTCTTGGTCAAACTTGGCTCAAACTTGGCTCATTTGACTATCCATTGACCTTTTCCTTTACCACCGACTCTCTCAATCAACCCCTTTGCTTTTAGCGACCGGATTGCCCTTTTCACGGTAGCCATAGACAGAGAAAGTGACTCGGCAGCAGAAGACATGTATTGATCGGAATTCATGGCAAAGTAATCATAAACCGCAGATTCTGTCGAAGTTAAATGGGATCAATACTCGAAGGTTCCTGCCTATTTTATGGTTTCAAATCCAAAAGACGATTTGTCCACCACCACCATTTTTCGATGGGAAGGAAGCATCGGCTACCTCCCGCGGCGCGTATATATCTATCTTAGCAACCCGAGTATAAAGGAAAAACGGAAGATCATTTCCTATCCCCCGTCTCGGTTGCGATGTCATGGACAAAGGGACTTCGGATGATCCGTACGCTCACAAAGGTAGGTTCAGAATCATTTCCGGAACAGGGCGCCTACAGCACCTACGAGATCGAAGGCATCATCGATCTTACTGCGTAGAACCATCAGTCCGATGGAAACGATTGCGGCAGCTCCGATCAAGGGTGCTGCAGCGGTGACAGAAGAGATGACCTGGACACAAGCATCGGCGACATACTCGACAACGGATTTGATCCCATAACCGGCAAACAAGATTGCCGAACAATGGTTCCGAGATCGTTCTCCCTCATATAATCAGAGAATGCGGTATTTCTGAGAGTTTATACGTATCATTTGGACCGTCTGGCAGTTAGAATAGTTGGAATAGTTAGCAAAACCAAAAATCCGAAACAACCACAGAAATAAGGCAGACTACTATACGGGTTCCTTCGGCCCGCCACTTGTCTACCCAAATCTTCTCAAAAAATTCTATTGTTTTGGGGTCTTGAGTACCTCGACGCTCCATGTCGAGTGAGATTGCACCCGAACCTATCGAAGATTCGGGTGCGATTACCTCACTCAGATGCCTCCTGTGCATCCCAATATCTCTGCATATCGCGGGCAGCTTCATGCTCGTCCTTGTCGCAATAATCCTTCTGAGTGGTCGCCATCGTCGAATGCCCCATAACGAGAGAAACATCGTGCATGCTCTGACCCTCGTTGATTACCCTCTGACCGAATGTGCGCCTGCACTTCCTGAGGTCGAACTTGAAACCTATGTCGTCCTCCACGAAGCTCTTCAGCGTGCGAATCCTCCCGATAATTGGGGCTGTTCCTTCTCTTGTCCATAGATTGCTTATCCGGATCGCCGAAGCTCCTCGGAAGGAAATCCTCGATCCTGTCATTGGATGGGCAACGCGACATCTCATCCTCCCACCTCATATTCGTATTACCCATCCAGTTTGATCTTGTTCTCCGCTCTCATCCTCTCAGTCAACCTCACCATCTCCCTGACCGACACCATTTCGGGATACCTGTTCGTGTTCCGGATGCGGGCGCAGATGTCGTTCCCCTTCGGATCCCATATCGACACCACCAGAGCGTATTCCACGTCCTCTTCCACCTCATCCCTGCTCTTGCATTCCAGTCTGATCTTCCAATCCTTATCCTTCATCTTCTTCATCTTGAAGACCCTCTTATGGATTGGCGACCATACATTGTTATTCGCCGGACTCGCGCCCTCCGCATTCTTGCAATACGGTACGACATTCGTCCTCACGCTATCTTCTCCGTACCTGTGTTCGACCCTGCTCATGGTCACGCATGTCACCGTTACCACCAGTCTGTTCACCTTCTTATTCGGCATTTCGATCTCCGGGACCTCTACAGTTATGATCTTCTCCGTCCCCGTCTTAATCGAGTCCAGACGCATCAGTGTGACCCTGCTGCCGTCCTCCGCTATGTCCGATTCCTCCGCCAACCCGTATCCCAACAAATCCTCCCTGCGGACATAATCGCTCTCCGGGACCCACTCGATTGGTTTCAGGGAATCGTACAATACCGCCTTGCTGGTGAGTATCCCGTCGTCCCCTATCCTGGTGCGTATCATCTCCAGCAGCCCAGCGACATAGGGTGCGGCGAAGCTCGTGCCGGCGTTGTATGCAAAACCCCTGCGGGTCACCAGTCTAGAGTATGGATCCATTTTGATCCTGAGGTCCTGGCCCACGTTACCCGAACGTGCGACCATGTCGGGTTTCTGTATCCCATTAACCAGCATGCCCTTGCGCGTGTAGGGCGAGGGCTCGTTCCTCTTGGACAGCAGGCCCGGGTATGTCTCCCCGCTCACCGATCCGACGGATATACCAAGGATGGAGTCCGCTGGAGCGGTCATACGTGTATCGTCATCCTCGAAGACGAAGCTCAGGGAGTCGGAGCTCTTCCATACCCCGTGGTTTCCCATAGAGATGATGATCTGAACCCCGTGCTCGTATTGCAGCTCATCCGCCTTCTTGGTAAGGGGGTCGTCCCTATCCAACGGCACGTCGCAATTGATGCTGAGGTTGAACACCTTAATCCTGTCCTTGAGAAGTTTCACAGCCTCCTCCAGACGGGGTATCAGATGGGCGGTGGTGCACCCTTCGTTGTATACGGCGCAACCGAACACCCTGTTCCTAGGCCTGAGTATAACCGACCCATCCATGTTCCCAAACACGGCCTTGGAAGCCACCCACGACCCGTGGGGATTGGGAGCGGTATCCGCCCCGTCACATACATGGCTGCCGTCGATCAGTGAACCGAAGGATTCCGGGAAGTCTATGCGGGTATCCAGGATGGCGACGGTCCCCAGACATTTCGGGTCCACAGACGGGTCAAGTCTAAGATCCGCATCCTCCTCGACGATGTGTATGTCGTCCTCCATCGTGACTATGCACGCCGATGTTGCGGAAAGGACCACGGGATTGCTGCAGATCTCCGTCAGCAGGGCCGGATATGATTCTATCTCCAGCAATACAGTTCCGTCTTTCATGGGTATCCGTTCGGTGACACGGGCCCCGTCCAAAACGAAGTCGATCCTATCCAGATAGGGGTCCAGCCTGTACTTCGAATGGCGGTCGAGCATCGTGACGTAGCTTCTGATAATCCCCCTATTCTCATCGCAGTTCTTCCTGAGCCTCCTGCTATCTTCCTCTTCGCATCGGTGTTCGGACTCAGATCCACCACATGATTGAATTTGGATACGTATCTCCTCTTGGGTTCATCGAAGGATGAATCATACCTTCTGGCATTATCGGCCATCTTATGGAACGAATCCATCGACATCGAGGCCAGGCATTCGGTGTCCGAGAAACGGTACTGCTGATCCATACCGTTCTCCTTCAGAGGTTCGCGGATATCCCCGTGCTTACGGGTCTCGATGATCATGAGGACGTCGATGTTGTCGTTATCAGTTGCGTAACATTCCAGACTGTGCTCTATCCCCTCAATGGATCTTACTATCTTTCCTGAATGCTCGCGGGTCTCCTCGTATTTCTTTCCCCTAGATATCGGAGAAGCTTTCTTCTCGTGGACCTCGCTGTCAGGTATCCAGAATTCATTCCTTGCTGTCATAGTATCTCCTGAGTCTGTAGCTGATCGTGGAGCGAGGGATGCCAGTAAGTTCCTCCATCCTGCGAAGAGGAATGCCCGATTCATGCATCCTGACGAGCTCTTTCATTGGTTCTTCGTCACCCTTTCCCAGCAGGAAGCTGCGATCGATGGGCCCTTCATATCCAGACAGGATTGCCTCCCGTATCTCCGATTCCATGAATGTCTCCAGATGCGCATAACTGGTCCTCCCGGATATGTCGATGATGTCTCTGATGTTGTAACCCCTTCCGGGCAGGTATCTGGACATCATCCTGTCTATCAGTATCTTCATCCCCTCCTCTGAGGGGGGAGGGAATTCCAGATGCAGATCGAATCTCCTCACCACGGCCGGGTCTATAGCCTCCGGCATATTCGTGGCGGCGATCACCACTGTATCTCTATCCAAATTGTCCATGCACTGAAGGATAGTAGATAGGATGCGTTTGGCTTCGCCGTTATCATCGAGATGCCTGTCCCTGGCGATTGCATCGAACTCATCCAGGAACAGGACGCATCCCATCCTGTAGGCATAATCGAACACGGAGCCGATGTTACTGCCTGTCTTCCCCATGTACATCGATATGACTGTGTCCAGCCTGACATAGGCGAGTCTTAGCCCAAGGCTCCTCGCGACGGCCTTGGCAGTCATGGTCTTACCGCATCCAGGGGGGCCGGACATCAGGGCACGGCTCGCAGGACGGATCCCATCCGGCAATCTATCGGACTGCCGATGACCTTCAACCAGGCTGTTCAGGGCCCTCTTGAGGTCCGAGGAGAGTATGACGTCATCCAGTTCGATCTCGGGCGTGATAATCTCCACGTACTCGTTCTCAGTCGAACCGATGTCCCCGATATGCTGGAACGACATTCTCTGCTGATCGGTCTCCTCCCTGTAGATCGGCATATTGCGGTAAGCCTTCCGTATATCGGAAGCAAGGACACTGTTGCCTTTCTTGTCCTCATCCGCCGCTATGGCCTCCACTATGGTTGAGAACTCGTCCTCCGAACCGGCTGCATGGGCGCGTATGAGATCGACTACCATTGAGGATTTCATGGGACATTAACTGGACATTGTGTCCAATATATTTATTTTATGACGTTTATTAGTTGGACAATATTTGGACAATATTTGGACATGACATCTAATGTATTAATGTCTGGTTTACACAGGAATCGCCCCCTCGTCGACGTCATCCTACCCTTGCAATGCACCGGCTACCTCCCGCGGCGCGTATATATCTATCTTAGCAACCCGAGTATAAAGGAAAAAACGGAAGATCGTTTCCTATCCCCCGTCTCGGTTACGATATCATAGACAAAGGGACTTCGGATGATCCGTACGCTCACAAAGGTAGGTTCACAATCATTTCCGGAACAGGGGCCCTACAGCACCTACGAGATCGGAAGCCTCATCAATCTTGCTGCATAGAACCAACAGTCCGATGGAAACGATTGCGGCAGCTCCGATCAAGGGTGCTGCAGCGGTGACAGAAGAGATGACCTGGACACAAGCATCGGCGACATACTCGACAACAGATTTTATCCCATAACCGGCAAACACGATTGCCAAAACAATGGTTCCGAGATCGTTCTCCCTCATATAATCAGAGAATGCGGTATTTCTGAGAGTTTATACGTATCATTTGGACCGTCTGGCAGTTAGAATAGTTGGAATAGTTAGCAAAACCAAAAATCCGAAACAACCACAGAAATAAGGCAGACTACTATACGGGTTCCTTCAGGCCCGCCATCTGTTCTCTTATCTTCTCATCTTAAACGACGGATTTCCCGCACACCTTTATCGGTCTGAAACCGTTAATTGCGAAAAATTCATTTTCTGCAATTAACAAAAATTATAATTGCGTAAATGCAATTATCGGCAATTATGAAGGAGGAGATTTACCACCCAAAAATATCCGGAGAGGTCAGGTACTCTGACAACGGCGAATTCAGTTATTTCTGGCCTAACGATCTTCCTTTCGACATAAAACTCGATAAAAAAATTTACAAAAAAATAGAGACGGCGTTAATAGCACTGTCAAAACTAGACGGTAAAGTATCTCAGATGACAGATCAGGAAAGAAGCATTCTTCTCGTCCCGTTCGTCCTCATGGAATCCACAAAATCCTCTGCAATTGAAGGCACTGGCACAACTATAGAGGATATTTACAAATCAGAAAGGGTAGAAGAAAAAGATCCTCGCAAAATGATGGACAATCTAGAAGTCCTAAACTACCGCGATGCACTGAACCATGCGACATCATTGGATAACGACAATATCACTGAAGGACTACTCCTGGAACTCCATAAAATACTCATGAAAGGTGTACGCGGAGAAAACAAGAATCCGGGAGCATATCGTTCTGTCCAAGTATTGGTAGGGGCCAGAGGGGACACGCTGGAAAATGCCAAATTCGTTCCCATGCCTCCAGAGCAGGTACCCTGGAAGATTAGGAATCTCTTCGAATACATCAACTCCCCGTACGAAAACATCCTTGTTTCTGCCGCACTCTCCCATTACCAGTTCGAGACAATACATCCATTCACAGACGGAAACGGAAGAATGGGGAGACTCTTAATCATGCTTATCCTCAACAGGAGCGGAGTCCTGGAATACCCTGTACTTTATCTCAGCGGATATTTTAACAATAAACGCGAAGAGTACATCGATTGTCTCAACAAAGTTAGGGAAACGGATGATTTTCAAGGTTGGATGGATCTGTTCCTTGATGCACTGATAGAGCAGTCCCACAGTTCCATCTCCTTAATCGATTCCCTCTATCAACTCAGAAGGAAATATCACAGTCTAGATCTGGAATTCAATACTATCCACCTGATTGATTCCCTGTTCGCTAATCCCTTCGTAAGGAAATCTGATGTAGCGACTATCTGCAATGTCCATCTTTCCACAGCAGGAAGAATCGTCAATGAGTTGGTCGAAAAGGGGATACTGAGTGAAAAAACTGGTAAAAAAAGAAATCAGATGTTCGTTTGCGATGAGATTGTACATGTCCTCAATTCATACTAAACTATCTGTTAATTGCGAAAAATCAAAATATCGCAATTAGTGAAAACGATAGTTGCCAGGATGCTACTTAATAGTTACTATTAACGATTGTAGTAATCAATGATAACTACAATCATTTGTAGTTATAATTACAAACATTTCTCAGAGAATAATCTCAGAGAAACCAGAACGGTTCATAGCCCCCATATCTGGAGACATCTGACCCCTATTGAGAAAAACCCGATTTTTCTGGAATCGATGGGGTTTATGGCTATGTTGTCTTACATTCGCCACTCTTTTCCATCGGTATCGAGTTCTTGGAATGAAACTGTTCCGTGATGCGAGTGCGGAGACGTTCATGAGACTGCTTAGATACCAAGGGGGAGGAAACCGGGTCTGAGATTGTAGCAGTGGATCCCGCCTACACGAGCAGGATCCCTCCATATTGGGGATTTATATACTATATAAATCAATAAGAAATCGTATGAAAACATTTAACGCTGTCGTGATAATCTTAACAGCTATTGTTGGGATATGCGGTATTGTACTGATTACAGAGGATAATCTCAACACGGATGCGTCAGTAGATAATGTAGTCTACAGTGAATTCAACAACATAAAAACCCTCGGCATAGACATTCTTTATCCTGCAAACGATGAGATCACAATTTCATTCTTTGAAGATCACTCGATTCCATACGCAGTATCTGAAGCAGACCTTTCTGAATCAGACATGGTTGTGCTGACTGCAGGCTGGGTTGAAAAGAACCAAGATACCTGTATTGAAAAATACGTAAAAATGGCAGAACAGGGCAGTATTCTCGTAGTGGTGGACACAGAGATTGATTATGAAAAAACCGGTCTGACTATGTCCTACAGTAAACAGGCAGATGTAAACGTTCTTTGGATGAAACCAACCCAAATACGTTGCAATTCACCCGACTTGGAAAATACATACAAGTCTCTAGAATTCGCCTTTAACTGGATAGAGAAAAAACTAGAGAACGATAAGCTGTACTCAGAGTACGATGGTGAACTCGGTACGGAAATAGAGTCTGTTGGAACATATTCCAATAGCGGGTATGGTAATTCAGCCATACAGACCTATTATTACATCCTACCTGACGCTAGCCAAACCTATGATTACATCGCAGCCCATTATTACGTTCAAATGATACCTAACGGCGGATCCTTTAATTCTGGACTTGATGTTAAATCGGAATGTAACAACGTCTATGCCCTCATGTCTTACGGTCCTGCAACAACAATCGGAACGACCTCAACAAGCGCAAACATAGCCCTGAATGCAGGTTTAGATGTATCAGTTACTGCGGGATTGAGCTGGGCTTATTCAATTGCGGATGTAGTTGTGTACAACTACTCAGACATAACCACTAAGAAACTAGATATTCGTCATAACGTTGATGAGACCAAACCTGTTGGTACGACAACATTTTTTGCTGAGCCTGGAAAGATAGTAAAACTAACAGCAGGAAATACGTATACTAGTACTGATACGTACAAATCACAATTCTGTCATAAAATACTTGGATGTTACGTTCAATACAACGATGTTTCTTATGCGTTGTCAGTTACGATTAACACTTGACGCATTGAAGATGTGACGTGAATTCGGCAGTCAACGGTACCATGGACGAATCTTCCTGTTTTCCCGGAAGGATGTACTACGATACCGATGCAGAGGTCAAGCTCTCCAAAGGTTCCAAAACCAGACTGAGGTTCGTAGCCTTCACCCTTCCCAGAGGGAAGGGTGAGGCTGAAGAACACATCCGCGGTACCGGATTCTGGAAATTCTCCAAGAGGATCGGATCCCTGGGAAAATACCATTACGAGATGGATACCCGGCAGGCTTTCGATGATTGTATCGACGCAACAGGTGGAGTATACAGCGTAACCCCGGAGAAGGGTGTGCCGGCACTGCAGTTTGATTGATAATCAAGGATTATCTGTCATACTCGAGTTCCGAACTAAATTATACTGCCCGGACCATTTCATACGTATGGTCGGGAAGAAGATCCTGGTTCTGACACTCATCCTTGTCCTTGTCACCGGTGCGGGGATCGCCGTGGTCCAGCCCCACGGGAACGAGCATTCAGAGTCGTTCACCATCATCCACACGAACGACACCCACTGCTTCTTCGAGGAACAGGGGAGCGCAGGGTTCACCACCGTCGCCGCACTGAAACAGCAGTACTCTCAGAACGGGACGACCTTCATCGTTGATGCGGGGGACTTCCTCCAGGGGAACTCGTACGGTACCATGACCAAGGGCATGGGTTCCGTCGAGATCATGAACACGATCGGATACGACCTGTGCGTTCCCGGGAACCATGAATTCGATTACGGCCTGGACATCTTCCTGGAAAGGATCGAACAGCTGGATTTCCCGATTATATGTTCCAATCTGGTTTATGAAGACACCGGCAAGAGCGTACTTGACGAATACCTGGTCCTGGAGAGGAACGGCATCAGGGTCGGATTCTTCGGACTCCTCACCCCGGAGACCCCCGTGACGACCATGGCGGGCAACATGGGCAACACCGAGGTCACGGACCCGGTGGAGGCCGCGGAACGCATGGTTTCCCTGCTGGAGAAGGAGGACGTCGACAGTATCGTAGCGGTGGGACACCTCGGCGTCGCCCGCAAGGGCTACATCACCTCCGACCAGCTGTGCAGCAAAGTGCCAGGCATCGATATTTTCATAGACGGGCACAGCCACACCGAGATGGAGGACGGCAAGGTGAGGGACGGCAGCATAACCCTCGAAGAGAGCGGCACCGTCATCGCCAGCACGGGCTGCTACCTCAAGAACGTAGGCATCATCACCTCCGGTCCCGGAGGCATCTCCGCCAAGCTCTACAACCAGCCGACCCTCTCCTATGACATAACGGAACAGGAGATCACCAAGGTCAAGACCGCCGTGGACGAGAGTCTGAAGGAGGTGATCGGGCACACCGAGATCCTCCTGAACGGCGAACGTTCCGAGATAAGGAACGCGGAGACCAACCTGGGGGATTTCATAGCCGATGTGATGCGCACCACCACCGATTCCGATGTCGCCCTCATCAATTCCGGCAGCATACGCACCTCCCTGCAGGCCGGAGACATCTCCCTCAAGAACCTGTACGATGTGGTCCCGTTCCTGAACTACACCTGCACCATGGATGTCCCGGGTTCGGTGATCGTGGAGGAGATGGAGTTCTCCCTCAATCTCATGGGCGCCACCAAAGGGGGATTCCTGCAGTTCTCGGGAATGACGGTCACCTACGACATAAATGCAGAGCCCGGCAGCAGGGTCGTCTCCATCACGGTCGGCGGCGAGGAGCTGGATCCGGATGCCACCTACAGGCTGGCGACCACCGATTTCGTTATCACGGGAGGGGACGGGAACGTGTACCTGCAGGACTATCCGAACCAGATCCAGAGCGGGGTAGATTCGATGCTTATAGGTTACATCTCGGATGTGGGCACCATCACTGGATCCATGATCACCGGGAACAGACTGGTCCCGGTGGCCGCTCCCTGACCCTTCAGATACGTCCTTCCATCACGGTGAGTCCATACTCGGTCCCCGCATGCATCACGCGGGATGACGATACTTCTGACAGCCCGAAAGAACGGTAGAACACTATAGCCTGCGTGTTCATGGTGTTCACATGGAGGTATATCCTGTCGCATCCGTGCTCCCGGCCGTACCGGATTGCGAATTCCATCGCCCGGTGGCCCAGTCCCTTCCCGCGCAGGCCCTCGATAACGTAGAGCTTGTCCAGGAACAGCCTTCCAGACGGTTCTGCCCTGAACCCTATGAGGCCCACGTCCTTCCCGTCCTCCACATACATGTAATAGAGCATTCCCTCGGCGACGGCGTTCAGATAGGTCCCGTCCTCCAGCCACTGCCGGTGCTCGGCACGGATGCCGTCGATGCCGTTGGTGGCCATGCCGAGGTACACCTCGGACCAGCACTTCCACAGAAAATCGGACACACGGTCCAGATCCCCGGCCCCCATCGGCACCATTTCCATGCACTAGGATATGCGGTCCACAGTATTTCTGTTGATTGTCGGACAAGACCCACAGTTTATATCTCCGATACACATCCGTGCTAATCAATGACACAGTACACCTTCGGCTTCCTGGGACTCGGGCTCATCGGCGGATCCATCGCCCGTGCACTCAAGGCTCACGACGAATCCAACAGGATAATCGCCTTCGACACCGACAGGAAATCCCTGACCAAAGCCTATGAGGACGGGGTGGTCGATGTGCTGGTGTCCGACATCGACTCGCGTTTCTCCGAGTGCGATTTCATCTTCCTGTGCGCGCCCGTGAAGCACAACGCGGCCAACGCGGAGAAGGTGAAGCCCTTCCTGAAGGACTCCGCCATCCTCACCGACGTGGGCAGCGTCAAGAACGGAATCCACGCCGCAATCCACGATCTGGGTCTTGATGCCAATTTCATCGGCGGGCACCCCATGGCCGGCAGCGAGCGCGTGGGCTACGCCAACTCCAAGGCCAAGCTGCTGGAGAACGCCTACTACATCCTCACCCGGACGGAGAAGTCCACCGACGCCCAGCTGGAATCCCTCTGTGCCGTGGTGAAGTCCATGGGCGCCATCCCCCTCGTGATGACCCCTGACCAGCATGACTACATTACCGCTGCGGTGAGCCACGTGCCCCACGTGATCTCCGCCTCGCTGGTAAATCTGGTGCACGACAGCGACTCCCCCGACGAGAGGATGAAGATGATCGCCGCGGGAGGTTTCAAGGACATCACCCGCATCTCCTCGTCATCCCCCGTGATGTGGCAGCAGATCTGCCTCACCAACAGGGACAACATCTCGAAGCTCCTGAAGGACTACATCGATTCCCTTGAGAAGATGAAGGGTGTCATCGACAGAGGAGATTCCGAAGCCCTCATGGAGTTCTTCGGCTCCGCCCGCAGCTACCGCGATTCGTTCATAGACGCGTCCAGCGGCCCCATCAAATCCGCCAACTCGCTGCATGTCGAAATCCCCGACGAGCCCGGTGCGCTGGCGATTGTCGTGACCATATTGGCATCCAGGGGAATCAACGTGAAGAACGTGGGAATCGTCCATAACCGCGAGTTCGAGACAGGTTCCCTGAGGATCGATCTCCACAGTGAACGGGATGTGCAGGCCGCCAAGGATACCTTGGAGGCCCATGGGTACGAGGTCACCATCGGCTGACTTTTTTTAGCCACAACGTCATACTCCTCGCATGCAGCAGATTGATCTCGATCAGCTTGGAAAGTACGTCGACGCCGTGAACGACATCGGCAGCAGATGGATGCTCGTGACCTCCGAGAACAAGGGCAAGGTCAACACCCTGACCGCCTCCTGGGGCGGACTCGGATTCCTGTGGAGGAAGAAGGTGGCCTTCATCTTCATAAGACCCAGCAGGTACACCAACGAGTTCATCAAGGCCAGCAACCGCTTCACCCTTACCTTCTTCAACGGCTGCAAGGACGAGATGTCCTATCTCGGCAAGACCTCCGGCAGGGACGTCCCCGACAAGATCGAAGAGGCGGGACTTACCACCATCCACGTCGACGGTGCCCCCACCTTCGAGGAGGGACGCCTGTTCCTCAAGTGCAGATGCCTCTACGCGGCACCCTTCGAGAGGGAGAAGTTCATCGAGAAGGAGATCGACGACACCCTCAACCCCAACGGCGACCGCAGCATCATGTACATCGCCGAGATCGAGAGCGCCTACGAACTCTGATTCCCTCAGCCGCCGGGAACGGCGGCGAAACACCTTCCCTTTTTTTTCAAATTTACAAAAGTCCAGCGCTCACGCTAACACTGCGAATAACAAACAAAAGGGTTATTCACTGGGAAGCGGGGCCGACCAACCAGGAAACGATCAGTACGACGGCGACCGCGACCGCCATGACGGTAGCGAGCTTCATGTTGGGGGTGACTTTGATCTTCGGCATTACGAATCACCTGGCATTCTGGATGTCTTTGGTACAGTTAATACGAACCGATATAAAGCCATTGTTCGGAGACCCCCGTTTTTATACGATGGTTATCATTGACTCTTCATGACCAACGTCATCCTTCACACCAACATGGGAGACATCACCATCAAGATGCACGAGGACATGCCCATCACCACCGGCAACTTCGTGAAACTCGCCAAAGAGGGCTTCTACGACGGTACCATCTTCCACAGGGTAATCTGTGACTTCATGATCCAGGGCGGAGACCCTGAGGGAACCGGTATGGGCGGACCCGGATACACCATCGAGGACGAGTTCGGACACGGACACTCCAACAAGCGCGGATTCGTATCCATGGCCAACACCGGACGCCCCCACTCCGGAGGCAGCCAGTTCTTCATCAACACCGTCGACAACGGCTACCTTGACAAGGAGAACCCCTCCACTCCCTACGCCCACCCCGTCTTCGGCGAGGTCATCGCGGGAATGGAGGTCGTCGACAAGATCCAGCAGGTCCCCACCGGCCGCAACGACCGCCCCCTCAAGGACGTCGTCATCGAGAAGGCCGAGGTCGTCGAAAACTGAATGTTCCAGAGGGGGCAACCCCTCTCCAAACAACTTATCTTTCAGGCTTTGTGCTCGCCGTGTTTTCCGGCGAGGAACTTCCTGAGTTTTTTGTTGACATTGATGGAATCAATGAACTCCTCGATGGACCAGCGCCTCATGTAGATGTAAATGAACAGCGAGCCGAGCATCGATCCCAACGCATTGGAGAACATGTCGCGGACAGTGTCGAAGGGACTGTACTGCATACCTGTACCGGTAAGCTGATCCACAACATACTCGAGAACCTCCCAATAGGTTCCGAACGCCATCATGATAACGAAGATGAAAACGGTCGTGAATCCAACCGTGAACTTGATCCTCTCATTATAGCGCTGCAGGGTGAAGAGGGTCATTATCACACAGAGACTGATGACGAATGAGGAGAACGTGTGGGTGAGGGTATCGTAGAACTCCAGCAAGTCGTAGCTCATGAGCAGGACACCGTACGCGTGGAGGAATATCGCCACCTCCATGAAGAAGGCGAACCACAACGGAAGGCTCATGATGTGCTTCCTCGCGAAGATCGTGGGAAGCAGACAGAAGAATGCGCAGACCAGCCCGGTGCATAACTCGTAAAGGTGACGGACATTCTCCATGATCGAAAGGATGCTCATGACGACAAGCACCGCGGCAGCCGCCAGACAGATGGCATCCAATGCCCTCTGGTATCCGATCATTCGAAATCGCCTCCGCAAAGCTCCTGAAGGGTCTTCTTCTTGGTCATATACCTGAAAATGAACGCGATTACGATCACCGAAGCGGTGGCACAGGTGCCTGCCGCCATCTGAGTACGGTTGCTGAGGACGATCTCCGGCGGGAGATGCTCCACGTGCTCGCTGGTATACTGGTTGAAGAAGGGCTGTCCCGTGTACCACAGGTCGAATCCCACAGTGAAGATATAGACTCCGGAAACGGCCATGGCGAATGCGATACCGAATACGATGAGCCAGCGTTTGGAAATGTAGGACCCTCCGTAGACCTCGAACATGGATCCCAGCATGAACCCCATGGGGAATGTCACCAAAGGGACGCAAAGGAGTTCCAGGACCCACATCCAGGGGACGTTCGCATAATATATATCCGAGAACATACCCAGAAGGCCAAGAACGTTCAGTACCGTGAGGGCGATGAGTCCTACCAGTGCGGTGAGTGACACGGCATTGTGATAGACCCTGCCGTCACGGCGCAGAGGATAGAGCAGAACCACAGCATAGATGACTGCAACAGCTACGGTAACGAAATCGAATTTCAACGCTGATACTGCTGCGAGTACCACCACCATTGCCAGGGACACCCAAACGATACTGCGTCCGTTCATCACAGCAGTATATTGGTATCTATAAAAAAGAAAGCGGTTCAATCGTACTCGACGACGAGGTGGGTCCCAGACCTCAGATAGATGAGTGGGATGCCGAGTTTCCTTGCCCTGCGGCGAAGTTCCTTGTCGTTGGTGAGGATGTATCCATTCTCGCGTTGCGCCACTTCCAAGACGGAGTTGTCGCCGTGCTCCTCGGAGGGTACGATCTCGCGTTTCCTCGCAAGTGCCAGAGCCGCTTTTGCATGCTTATTCTCGAGATGCTTGAGCTCCCCTATCAACGGTCCGGGGACCACGAATCTGACTTCTCCCAGAAGATTGAGGACCTCGAGATCGAGGTTAATCCCGATCTCGAAAGGCATGAGTAAGGCGTTTGTGTCCAATACGACTGTCTGCATCGTCACTGATCGATGATGCCGTATCCGATGAGCCTCCACTTGTTGGAGATTCTCCTCGAAATGGCGACCCTCTGTCCGGGCAGGATGCATACAGGGAGCTTGAGGACCACGTCGGCGTAACCCTCGCGGGCGCTCTTGACGACCCCCACGGTGGTAGCGGTACCGACACTGAGCATGAGGGGCTCGTTACTCTTGATGTCGTCGACCCTGAGGTCTGCGGCGGAACCCACCACACGGTCCATCAGGACAGTCTTCATCTTGAACGTACTGACAACCGGGGGCAGATGTCCGGGGATTCCCACGACACGTCCGGTTAGTCCGTCGGATTTGGTAATGGCCGGATCCAGCTCGGTTCCGATGGCAATGAGTCCTCCGGGAAGTACCTCCTTGACGCTCTTCTCCCCAGCATTGAGGGAGATGATCTTGGCGGTGATCCTCTCGTAGGTCACTTTGCCGGCTGCTTCTATGCGCCTGCCGGGAACGACCTCGATCTCGTCTCCGATCTTGAACTTACCCTGCATCAGGGATCCTCCGATGACTCCTCCGCGGAGCTTCTCGGGAGTGGTTCCGGGTGCGTTGATATCGAAGGAACGGGCCACATGCATGATGGGCTCGGCATCGACGTTCCTCTTGACGTTGGCCACGATGTTGTTCTCAATGGCCTCGATGAGAAGGTCGATGTTCACACCGCGGTTGGCGGAAACAGGAATGATGGGAGCGTTCTCGGCAACGGTGCCTTTGACGAACTCCTTGATCTCCTTGTAGTTCTGCATCGCCTGTTCGCGGGTGACGATATCGATCTTGTTCTGAACGATGACGATCTTGTCGATTCCGATAATCGACAGGGCCATCAGATGCTCCTTGGTCTGGGGCTGGGGGCAGTGCTCGTTGGCTGCAATCAGCAGGAGGGCTCCGTCCATGAGGGCGGCTCCCGAGAGCATGGTGGCCATAAGGGTCTCGTGACCGGGTGCGTCCACGAAGGACACTGCCCTGTGGAACTCTGTCTCAGCACCGCACTTGGGGCACTTCTTGGTCGTGCAGTAAGCGGCGGCGCCTTTGCAGTTAGGACACTTGTAGAAGGCTACGTCAGCGTACCCGAGCCTGATGGAGATACCTCTTTTGATCTCCTCGGAGTGACGGTCGGTCCACTCGCCGGAAAGTGCCTTGGTAAGGGTGGTCTTTCCGTGGTCGACGTGACCGATCATCCCGATATTGATCTCGGGCTGCTTGGGAACTTTCATTCCGTCTTCTCCTCGCCGCCGTTGAGGAGCTCCTCAATGGGCTTGGGACCGTACTCTGCGATGACCATGTTGATCTGAACGATCTCAGAGGAGATTGCGGATCCGCGGGCTGCGACCCTCTTCCTCTCTCCATGGTACTTCTCGTGGAATCCGAGTCCGTCTGAGAGAAGCAGGGGGACCCTCTTCTTTCCGGGGAGGTCCTTCCTCATGGGGGTTCCGTTCTTGTCGGAACCGCCGGTGATCTTGATCTTGTATCCGGGAAGTCCAACAAAAATTCCGTCTACGATCTCCCCGATGTTCTTTCCATCCAGGGAGTTCGCGTGGTGGCCAGACACGGTAACGTTGTAGGATTTACCGGTCTTCACATCGTTTACAATAGCTTTGAATTCTACTGCCATTTGAACACCTGTAACGGTGGCAATTGGACTATATTTTATAAAGCTATCGCACGCGCTCCCTTATAATATATAGGGAAGCGGTCCCCGATATGCGGAAATCAGCAGGAACGTGGCTCGAACAGGGTCGCTTCGACCATGGAACACAGAGCATGATAGATGGGCAAGTGGCGCTCCTGAATCTTGAAGGTCTCCTTCTCGGGCACGATGATGCAGACGTCGGCCAGAGCCTTGCACTTGCCTCCGTCCCTTCCCGTAAGGGCGATGGTCTTCACACCCTTGGCACGGGCGACCATCAGTGCATCGACGATGTTCCCCGAATTGCCCGAAGTGGTGATTCCCATGAAGACGTCTCCCGCATGTCCCAGCGCATTCACGAGCTGTGCGAAAGCGGCCGGCCATTCGACGTCGTTGGCATATGCGGAATTGGATGCGTTGAAGGTTGTGAGAGGTATTGCGGCGAGGCCTCCCTCGAGGTGGCCTGCGAGTTCTTTGCCCGCTTCGCCGTAGAGCTTCTCCAGCTCGGAAACTAGCTTGGGATCCACGGCACGTTTGAACATGAAGGACTTGGTCAGCTCTCCGGAGATGTGGTCGCTGTCTGCCGCACTGCCTCCGTTGCCTGCGATGAGGAGCTGTCCGTCGTGTTTGTAGCTCTCCAGGAGGGTGAAGTACGCGTTGGCGATGTCCTCCCTGCATACAGAGAGCTCAGGGTACCTCTCGATGAGCTCATCGAGGATGAAATTGGCATCTCTGGGTTTGGAATCCATGAAATCACATTCCCCAGAATGGTTCTGATTTGCGTTTGATGGCGACGGTGTCGGACATGGCGAGCTTCTCGTCGTCGGTGAGGTCGAGTTTGGAGATGGCCTTATAACCGCTCTCGATCAGGTCCACGTAGAGCACGTCGTTCTCGTTGATCTGCCTGCCGACGGTGACTCCGTCTATGGCCACGGAGACCTCGTCTCCTTGGACACCTTCCTTGAGGATGTTCCCGTCGTCGTCACGGACCGATTTAATGGTTCCGCAGTCCTTGCCTTCGAGATTGATGAGATTCTCTCCGACCCTGATCCTTCCGGCCAGCACCCTCACTCCGACTACGGCAGGCTTGTTGACCCTGAACACGTGGTCGGGCAGGATGGTGATCTTGGCAGGGAAGGAGAACTCCGCCCTCTTGTCGGACTCAGTCTGCCTGGTGGACTCCTCGAGCCAGAGCTTGTAATCGTCGATGAGTGCGTAGACGATGTTGTTGGTCATCACCTTGATGCTGTGGGTCGCAATCTCGCTCTCCGCATCCTTGGTGATGTTGACGTTGAATCCCAGGATGACATGGTGGGTGTCGTTTCCGTAGGAGGACTCCAGGATATCCCTCCTGGTGATGTCCCCGATACCGTACTTCCTGATGGGGATGCCTGCCAGCTTTGCTTCGAAGGCCAGGGCTTCCAGGGATCCGATGGCATCGGCCTTGATGGTGATTCCCTTCTCTACCGTCTCGATTTTGATAGAGGTCTCCTCGGAGATCTCCTTGATGGCTGGGTCCTTGGGGTTCTTGACCACACGGATGGGTGCTCCCGCGATGACGCCGGTCGCATCCTGGCAGGCAATCTTCACTCCTGCCGCCGCATGAAGTTCCTTGACGTTGTCGAACCTGTCGCGGGGATCGCGGATCTCGTCGAGGGGCTTGGGTTTGAGGATGGCTTTGATTCTGGTGACCAGGGGCGCCCCGTTGGTTCCGATGGCGACGGTCTGTCCGGTCTTGAGGGTACCGGAGTAGAGGATCATGTCCATGGTCTGTCCGAGTCCCTTGACCTCCTTGACCTCGAGGATGGTTCCCCTTCCGGGGCCCTCCTCCTTCTCGAGACGAGACTCGAGGAAGCGCTGTGCCAGACCGATCAGCATGAGCATGATGTCGGGCACTCCCTCGCCGGTCTTGGCGCTGATGGGGATCAGGGCGACTGCCTTGGTGAAATCGTCGATACGGTCGTACCTGTCAGCGAAGACGCCCTCCGACGAAAGCTGTGAGATGATGTTGTACATGTGCTCCTCGAAGGCGGCGAGGGTGTGTGCCTGCTGCTTCTTCTCGGATATGACAAAGGCCTGGTTCTCCTCCGAGATCCACCCGTCGACGGTGTCGATCTTGTTTAGGGCGATGACGAAGGGGGTCTTGTACTGCCTGAGGATGTGGATGGACTCGATGGTCTGAGGCATCAGTCCTTCCCTGATGTCGATGACAAGCACGGCAAGGTCCGCGAGGGAGCCCCCCCTAGCACGGAGGGAGGTGAACGCCTGGTGTCCGGGAGTGTCGATGAAAAGCAATCCGGGGACGGTGAAGCGCTTCTTTCCGATAATGGGTCCGCACATCTCGTAGATGCGCTCTATGGGTACCTCGGTCGCACCGATGTGCTGGGTGATTGCCCCGGCTTCCCTGTCGCCGACGGCTGTACCCCTGATCCTGTCGAGGAGCTTGGTTTTACCGTGATCGACATGACCGAGGACGCTGACTACGGGTTGCCTTATTGCCATGGAACATCACATCTCTTTATAGGGAAAGGAAAAGGTAAAAGGTTTTAGGTGACCGTTAGGCGGCCGACTCACTCGTAGAGCCACTTGTTGGAGTCTTTGGTGTAGTCGACGAGCTCTTCGGGCTTGAAGAAGATGCCGATCTCCCTGGCTGCGGACTCGGGGGAGTCGGAGCCGTGGATGATGTTGAGACCGGTTACCATGCAATAGTCGCCGCGGATGGTTCCGGGGGCGGAGTCCTGGGGGTTGGTCTTTCCCATCATGTTCCTGCAGACCTGCACTGCGTTCTCTCCTTCCCAGACCATTGCGAAAACGGGTCCGGAGGTGATGTAGGAGATGAGCGAGGGGAAGAAGGGCTTGCCCTTGTGCTCTCCGTAGTGGTTCTCTGCGACTTCCTTGGGGATGATCATGAGCTTTGCTGCGACGAGCTTGAGCCCTTTCTTCTCGAAGCGGGAGACGATCTCACCGACGAGTCCGCGCTGGACTCCGTCGGGCTTGACCATCAGGTAGGTCTTCTCCATAACCATCGGAATCACTCCTTGGACTCTGCCTTGGCTGCTGCCTTGAGGCGGGCTTCCTTCTCGACGTGGGCCTTCTCGGTCCACTCGGTGGTCCTGGGGACCCTCTTCAGAATGATCATGTTCTTGTAGCACTTGTTGGCGTCGAAGAAGAGGACGGTTCCGTCTTTCTTAACGTACATCTTTCCGGTTCCGGGAGCGATGGTGGCTCCGCAGAAAGAGCATTTTTTATCCTCAACCATTCAAATCACCTGCCCATTCCGAGCTTTCTGGCCTCTCTGGAGGTCTCTCTGAGCATAAGGATGTCGCCCATCCTGACAGGACCCATGATGTTCCTGGTGATGATCCTGCCTTTGTCGCGTCCGTCAAGGACACGGACTTTAACCTGGGTAGCCTCTCCGGTCATTCCGGTACGTCCGATAACTTCGACGACCTCGGAGGGGATGCTGTCTGTGTCAACCATGTAGATTCCTCAGAATCAGTTCTTCAGGTCTTTGACTGCTGCTGCGATCTCGTCGATCTGTGCCTTTCCGTTGCCGGCGTCGACGATTGCGACAGAGGCGGTGGGCTTCTCGAGTCCGATTGCCTTTCCGAGCTCCTCTTTGGAGGGAACGTACACGTAGGGGACGTTCTTCTCGTCGCAGAGTGCGGGGATGTGGGCAAGGATCTCCGGGGGCTCGACGTCGACTGCCATGATGACAAGTGCTGCCTCGCCGCGCTCGATAATCTTGGTGACCTCGTTGGTTCCTTTCTTCACTTTGCCGGAGTCGCGTGCGATCTCAGCAACAGAGTATGCTTTGTCAGAGAGTTCCTTGGGGGTCTCAAATTTAACGAATACTGCCATATCAATACCTCATTCAGGCCTTTTCAGGCCCTCATCATTCATCGGCTCTAAAAGAGCTGAAGGTGACGATTAGCTCTTACTATAAAAGGCGTTCGGGCATGGGCTCATTCCGAGTCCGCTTTCTTCCTCTTATAAGAAGGGAGAAGCGCGGCGATCTCCACCAGACGGCCCTTCAGGACCAGCCAGACGAGATACAGGATGGCGGCGTACTGGAGGGCCCCCGCACCGTAGAACAGCAGCAGCCAGTAGGGGGCGGCGGCATCGGACCAGGAGACCACCGTGGCCACCGCGATCAGGTTGGAATCGCAGGCCAGGGTCAGCAGCAGGGTGAAGTTGTTGGCCAGGATGTACAGGGACGCGAACACGGCGATGAGGACCAGAGGCCTCATGAAGCCCCTGTCCGAGACTACCGCGTAGACGGTCAGGAAGGGGATCAGCAGGACCAGGTACTGGGGGGTGGGCGGGAAGAGGAACATGATCACCAGATTGACCAGCATGTACCACAGGAATTCATTCTCCAGATCCTTGCCCGCGGTGCGGTAGAACACAAGTGCCAGCAGTATGCAGAGTACGATGATTATGAGGTATGCTGCCACGGTACCCATCCCTGCAATGGCGTCCCATTGGCTGCCGTCGCCGCCGGCACGGGCGGTGAGGAAGGTGAAGCAGTAGCTGAGGGTCCCGTCCATGATCTGCGGGAGGAATACCGCCGCGGCTACAATCATGACCCCTGCGGCCGCCACGATGACGGACAGCAGCCCCTTGCGGATGTCGCGGTCCTCCTTCACGAGGACGTATGCGACCATCAGGGGCAGCAGGAACACGGGGAACAACTTGAGCAGGATGGCCAGACCCATCATCAGACCGGTGCAGAAGTACAGCCTCCGCCTGATGCACATGAACCCTGCGAGGGTCAGGAGCGCGGTGATGTTGTCGAACATACCCTGGACGACGGGAGCGAGGATCACGAGGGGGTTCAAGAACCACAGGGCGAATCCGAGAACGGCCTTCCTCCTGTCGCCGGTGTAGTCGAGGACCACGAGGTAGATCAGGTACGCCACGACAAGGTCCACGAGGTACAGGGGGAGCTTGACCCAGAAGGTGTAGGTCATGGATGTGGTGTTAGCGGATATCCAGCCGTCGTAGCCTTCGAAACCGAGGGCCTCGGGCACACGGAAGGCGGTCTCGCCGAGGGTCAGGCAGGCCTGCTGTATGAGATTCATGAACCCCAATATGTAACCCCAGACCGGGGTGTAGAAGTATCCGGTCAGGCCGTACAGGCCGTTTCCCGAGGAGGCGTTGGCCATGATTATGGCCCAATGATGCACGTCGTATCCGTAGTTCAGCGCCAGGCCCGAGGGGATGCGGATGGCGAGACCGACCGCTATGACGACGGCCAGGAAGACTGCGACCGTCCTCGAATCGGTGTTCCTCAGGATCCTCTCGCTGAAAGTCATGTTATCACAGGGTCATCGTGAACAGCTTACCATAAACCGAGAAGTCGCCTCCCAGGTACAGGAACGCTGCGACGTTGCCGGTGGCGGGCCAGTTGCTGAAGGTACCGGTCACAGTGCCGCGGGCGACGTTTCCGGTCTTGCAGTCGAGCTCGGCGGAGCAGTAGCAGATTCCTGAGGCGATGATGTTGGCCATGTCCATGCGCTGGTTGTTGGAGTAATTGCCTCCCATGACGCAGACCATGCCCGAACCGTTCTTCACCAGGACAGTGCTGGCACATCCGTCCTTCTCGTATCCGACGGCCAACGAATCGGCTCCTGCTGAGGCGATGTTGACCGCATATCTCACGTCGTTGTTCTTGAGGGAAAGGTCCCTGCGGTAATTGTTGGCGGTGACGTCGGTCAGGGCGCGGGTGTCCCCGGTCTCGGGGTTCAGAGTGCCGGTGCCGAGGAAACATGCCTCGTAACCGGTGACCTTAGAGGTCGTTCCGTCCGCCTTCCCGATGTACTTCCCAATCGCCTCGCCGGCCCAGTACAGCGATCCGCCGGATGCGATCCATGTGAGGATCGGACATCCCGCAGCCCCGTTGTAGACCGTCTCGGGGATGGCACCGGATATCATGATGAGTCCCACGCCGGTCCCGGCCTCGGACATCTTGGACGCCAGCTCCGCGGCGTTGACATAGGTCACGTCGGTGACCGAGTAGTACTTCAGATTGTTGACCAGCTGACTGAGGTAGTACTTCTGATCGAGCGCCTTGGCACCGACCTCGACCTTGGCGTCGTGTACCACGCTGCCGTAGCCCTCGTCGTAATAGACGTAGAACCTGGTGGGGGCCTGGAAGCTGCCGTTATCGGACAGGACCGCGGTGTAGCAGTGAGAGCCCGAATCGTAGACGGAGAAGTTCCCGGACGCGTCGGCGGAGGAGTCGTACCTGTAGATGTTGCCGTAGGTGGCATATTCGCCGACCAGAATCACGGCACATATCGCCACAGCCAGGATTATCAGCCCGTAATCGCGTTTATCCACGTATCTCACCTCCGAGTATTGTCCTTAGTTCCGTGATAAACTCATTCAGCTTATTGTACCTGTCGAAGAGACCGAGATCGGACAGAAGGAACAGGGCTATCAGAATCATGATGATCAGCTGGATAAACTCCACTATGAACACGACCAACTGGGTAAGAGGGGTGCCGAACACAGGAGTGTCCAATGCATGCATCCAGGAGATCACGGTCTGCGGCTCGCACAGATGCAGATACTCCGACGCGGTGGTAAGCAGAGAGAATGAATTGTTGAAGAATGCCGCGGTTGTGGTCAGGATTGCCATTGCTATCAGGCATATGAGAAGCGCACGGTTCCTGTCCCTGCATGCGATGTAATAGGACAGCAGAGGAAGATACACTATCCAGTACTGCGGTCCGGGAGAGAATATCGTGCATATGCTCAGCATAGCCAGAATCAATACCAGGAAATCCTGTTTCCTGCGTGCATCATCCATACGCCATGCGAATATAGCCAGAATGACCAGCATCACCAGGGTGACCGCGATGAACGGATAGGTACGCAGCATCAGCATCAGATCGTATTCCGAGGTCCTTCCGAAAACGAACGAGAACGCATTCATGACCGTTCCGTCCAGAATCTGCGGGAGGAAGATCACCAGGGCGGTCAGAACTGCTCCGGACACGGACAGCAGGAGATTCTTCCAGGACAGTCTTCCGGGAGTTGCCTTCAC
This sequence comes from methanogenic archaeon ISO4-H5, assembly GCA_001560915.1. Lineage (NCBI taxonomy): Archaea > Methanobacteriati > Thermoplasmatota > Thermoplasmata > methanogenic archaeon ISO4-H5. The sequence continues at coordinate 1,879,444 of CP014214.1, forward strand.
GACGTAAACGCAGAGCAGGAAGATGCAGAATGCGGGGAAGAATTTGATCAATGCCGCGATTGTGAATATCACACCTGCGATGAAGAATAGATTGCGCCTCACCAGCAATACGCAGAGGAGCGTAAGCAGGGCGGAGATGCAATCAAACTGTGCCTGAACGGAGGACATGTAGATGACTATGGGGCACAGGAACCAGAGTCCGAAACCGATGGCGGCCTTGCGCTCGTCCCCGCACTCGCTCATCACAAGACGGTAGATGAGGTAACCCACCAGCACATCCACAAGAATCAGCGGCAGTTTCATAGCGAAATTGAAAACGGGAGTGGTGGTGGTCGCGGTCTGATACGGGAACACCATTCCTTCGATTTCCAGAAGATCGGTGAAACGCTCGCCGTAAGTCATCCCGGGCAGGAGATTGATGATGAGATCCTCGAAGCCGAGGATGTAGCCCCATGCGGGAGTGTAGAAATATCCTGTGAGACCGAATAATCCGTTGCCGCTCTCGGTATTCTGGAGGATCACTCCCCAGTGCTCGATATCGAACGGATATGTGAACACCGGCGCGAATACCAGGCGGATCGCCAGACCCAGGATCAAAATCCATAGAGCCAGACCTGCGGAAAATGCATACTTCCTGTTTGCGGCGGTCTCACAGTCTGACATCGTGCGGAGAACATTTTCAGGCTATTAAGTTATAGCGGGCACAAGGGAAGAAGAATCAATTCTTCTTCTCGGCCGGATACATCTCGTAATAATCGACCCTGTACACCTTGCAGAAGAATTTGGCAAGGAATTTCCCGAAACCCCACAGCTGATGGAAGGTCATGATGGGGACCTTGGGGTTGATGTGGGACTCTCCCTCCGCACGGGTACCGAAATCGTATGTGAAATAGCGGACATCGACCTTGCGGTCGTTGTACTTCATCAGATCCATGAGGACTTTCCAACCTTTGAGCTCGAAATTGCCCCAGTTGGCCTGGATAACGGGACGGAACACATCGCACTTGAGTCCGAACAGACCGCTCATCATATCCTTGGTGGTCTGTTTGCCGTGGAGTTTGAAGAACACCTTGCAAAACAGTTCGACGACCTCGGAACCCATGGCCCTCTTGAATCCCATGGACATCCTGCTGGTCCTCTTGCCGATGCACAGTTCTGCTCCGGCCTCCATCTGGTCGTAGATGCCCTGCAGTGCGGAGATGGGATGCTGGAAGTCGCAGTCCATGCAGATAGCGTAATCGGTCTCGGCGATCTCGAACCCCTGGATGACGGATGCACCGAGTCCGCGCTCCTCGGGTTTCCTGACGAACATCTTGGTCAGGGGATCGTTGAGTTCCTCGATGAGCTGGCGGCTCCTGTCGGTGGAATTGTCGTCCATGAAGAGGATGCGGAACTCGGGGTATGCCTCCCTGATGGCCTTGGCCATGTTCTGGATGTTCTTCTCCTCGTTGTAGGTCGGAATCACAATCGTGCAGGTGCCTGCCATTGGTATCACACCCTCCAAACCGCCCAACTATATTATTTTTGCATAAAGAAGGGACCATGCAGGGAAAAGGATGGATACGATAACGATTCCCGGTGGCTGATAAGGCATTAATAAGAGCATCTGATTTTCTTGGTAGATGTCCTTCGTTCGCGACCTCATCGACAAGATATTCTACGGCAAGCACGGAGAGGCCATGCGCTATCTGTTCTTCGGTTTCCTCAACGTCATCGTCACATGGGTCTCGTACGCCGCACTCGTGCTGGTCGGGATCGACATCAACATCAGCAATGCGGCATCCTGGGTCATCGGAGTGGCATTCGCCTTCGTGGTGAACAAGCTCTATGTTTTCAACAGCAGGAACATGGAGACCAAGACCGTCGGAAAGGAGGCGGCGAGCTTCACCATCGGAAGGATCATAACCGGACTGGTCGCCATCATCGGATTCCCGATTCTCTACAACCTCGGCCTCAACCAGCATCTCTTGGGTGTTGACGGTTTCGTCGCCAAGATCACGGTCAGTATACTGGAGATCGTCCTGAACTACTTCTTCAGCAAGTACCTCGTCTTCAACCACGGCGACAAGGAATGAGTTACTCGGGTTCTTTGACGAATTGAGTGGGTCGGTGTAATTCGGTTTCTAATGTTCATTTTTCGGAGGGGAACACATTTTAGATTACTATTCTCACTTTCGGGCATCCCCCTGTGAACTTTATATACCTCGAAACAACGTATCTAAAACGATGCCGTATCGTACCGTGAAGATCCAGCTCTTCCCTAAACCCGAACAGGAGAAGAAGCTCTTACTGACCCTGCATGCCTGCAGGGCCACCTACAACGATCTCAACGAGTACTGCAGGGACTTCACTAAAAGATACGATGAATGGCGCGAGAGCATGGGCGTGAAGGAAGGTGAAGATGCTTCGCTTTACGAAACGGATACCAATCCTCTTCCGAGGTTCCCTTCGGAATTCGAACTCACCGCAAAAGCGGGAGAGTTCAGGGAGATCAACCTATGGAGACGGGATGCTTACGGTACTGCAGTCAGAGAAGTCGGCTGCAGGATATACAAAGCATATCAACGTTGGTTCGATTCCTTAATAGACAATCCTTCCGCAGGAAAACCCAGATTCAGGACTGACGGGAGATACGACTCGTTCACATATACAGAGTACAATCAATATCGCCTGGATACCCAGGGATTGTTCAAGGGAAAGAAACCGCGCATGTTCCTCGGAGGCGTAGGCTGGGTCAGATCCTCTGACAATAACATCATCAAGAGAGTCCCAGTAGATCGCATGAAACAGGCAGTGGTATCCAGGAAGAAGATGGGTAAGAGCAACAAATGGTACATCACGATCTTCTGCGAATGTCTCGAGATACCCGACAACCGTACCTGGTACATGGATGCGGAAACTCCCGATCCCGTAGGATTGGATCTCGGAGCAAGGAGAGTGGCAACACTGACCGACGGCACGGTGGTCGAGAACCACCGTACCATGAGGAAGAACGAGAAGAAGATGGCAAAGATACAGCGCAAGATCTCCAAGACCGAGGAGGGTTCGGAGGAACGCAGGAAGTATCTGGGTCATCTCAGGCATCTGCAGAAGAGGATCGACGACAGTAAGAATGACGTACTGCAGAAAGCAACCAGATCGATTGCTCAGAATCACACGAAGATCTTCGTGGAGGATCTTTCAGTAAGAGATCTTATTGATTTACAGGATAACAAAGAATCAAGGAAACTGTTCCGCGATGCGAGTGCGGGGACATTCATGAGACTGCTCAGATACAAGGGGGAGGAAACCGGGTCTGAGATAGTTCCAGTGAATCCCGCCTACACGAGCAGGATCTGCACCAAATGCGGAAAACTGAACGATCCGTTCAGCGAAGAGACCTTCCGTTGCAGATTCTGCGGTTTCACCAAACACCGTGACGACAACGCATGCGTGAACGTACTTAGACGCGGGATGGGGTTCGACATCCTCGGCACGTCATCAATTGCCGGAATTACCAAGGCGGAAGCCGAAGTGCAGAATTGACAAATTGAGGGGAATTCCACCCACTCAATTCGTCAAAGAACCGTTACTCGATTCCTTTCTTCTTCTTAACAAAGAACGAAAGAACAATGCTCACCGCAATCACGACCAGGATCATCACGATGGTGATGATCTGGGACTCCTCGGACTGGAAGTAATTGTAGAAGAAGTTGCTGAGCATCATGATGAACCCGAACTTCACGACACATCCCAAGACGATGTAGAACGCGGATTTGGGAACGCTCCAGTTGAGGATGGCGATGAACGCCCCGGCGAACGGCAGCATGGGGGCCACACGGTTGAGGAGCAGGAGCTTCTCGTCACTGACCACCAGGAACTGGGTATACTTGTCCAGGGCCGATTGGATCTTCTTCGGGATCTTGTGACTGTACTTCTTGACGACCAGGTACAGCGAGAATATACCTATCTGTTCGGCGATGATGGCTGCGATCAGAAGTTCTACCCCGAAAAGCAGAGGATGGCCGTAGTTTGCTCCGCCGATGAAAGCCAGGACGAAGAACAGTTCCGGCAGGGTCGGGATGAGCAGGGCATCCAGCAGAAATATGAGGAAGATACACAGGACGAGACCCCATTCGCCGTTGGCACCGAATAAGTCATAGATCGCCTGGCCTAGGTTCATGTCCGCCCACCTGTGCTGTTAAAAAGATGCGGGCCGAAGCCCGCTTTGAATGGTTTTCAGTTCACGTAGTCGAGCCACTTGTCGTACTTGGGGTCCTTACCCTCGACGATCTCGTGGAACTTGGCGTGGATTTTTGCGGAGACCTCTCCGGGGGTTCCGTCGCCGACAATGCGTCCGTCGATGGAAGTAACAGGTGCAATCTCTGCGGCGGTTCCGGTCATCCAAATCTCGTCGGCAGTGGTCAGCTGGAACCTGGTGATGGGGGCCTCGACGACCTCGTAACCAAGATCCTTGGCGACGGCGATGATGGAGCTCCTAGTGACTCCCTGAAGGATTCCCTCGGAGACGGAAGGGGTGTAGATCTTGCCGAATTTGTAGATGAATATGTTCTCTCCGCTGCACTCGGCGGGACGGCCCTCCTTGTTGAGCATGAGTGCCTCTCCGGCGCCCTGGCGGATGGCCTCTCTCTTGGCGAGACAGGATGCGACATAGGAACCGTTGACCTTGGCTCCGGCAGGTCCGCACAGGTAGTCGGGCCTCTGCCAGGATGCGGTGACCAGTTTGGTACCGGCGGCGGCTCCCTTTCCGAGGTATGCTCCCATGTAGATGCAGGTGATAGCAAAGCTCTCGGGAACACCGACAGGGTTGAGTCCGACCTCCTCTCCGCTGAGGAAGATGCAGGGCTTGACGTAGTCGACCTTCTTGTTGGCCCTGACTGCCTCTTTGATTGCCTCGCAGATGCTCTTCTCGTCGTACTGCTTGCCGCCGAATTTCATCTCGAAACCCATGAGCTTGCATCCGTCGACCAGCCTGCGGACGTGGTCCTTCAGCCTGAAGATGGCGGGGCCCTTGGGGGTCTGGTATACCCTGATTCCCTCGAACACACCGGTTCCGTAGTTGAGGGCGTGAGCCAGGACATGCACTTTAGCGTCGTCCCAGTTGACAAGCTTTCCATCAAACCAAATCTTTTCGCATTTCTCTCCCATGATATACCTTCGATTCAAAGTGCATTGAGTGCTTTAACGTATTTCTCGGGCTCGGAACGGGCGATGATCTCCTCGACCTGATCCGATCCTCCCACGACTCCGACGTTCCCGTTGGAGGTGGAGATGAGGGCATATGCGGACTGTCCGGACTCAGGGACGAGTTCCGTGTCGTACACGTCCTGCAGCTTCTGGAGCCTTCCGATGGCCAGTTTGGCCTCGTTCTCGTCGATGACGGAAAGGACCATCCTGGATTTGCCCTGCTGTTCGCATTTTCCGACCACGATGGTTTCGACGTTGATCTTGTTACGGGTGAACTCGCCCATGACTCTCTGCATGACGCCGAACTCGTTCTTGACAATCAAGGATATAACGTACATATGTCCACGACTGGCTATTGGATGGGCTAGGTTGTATTTAGGCCCTTTTCAATTTTTTAAGAAAGTAACGCCCCCTACGGGGGCGATTGAAGTTTACTGCGGGAGAACAGCCCTCATACGTGCCTTGATGTCCACAATGGGGTCGACGTTGCAGGGGTCCACTTCGCGGAGGGCCGCGAGGTACAGGGAGACGTAGTCTCCGAACATGACGGCGTAGATGTTCTTCTCGAGGACGGAATCGCCCTTGACCTTGAAGACATCGAGACCGACATCGCGGCTCGAGAGGAGTCCCTTGGTAGCCTTGATGATCTTGGCGATTTCCTCGTAATCATCGTCGACGATGAGGACGGGGTGGAACTGGTACTTGTGGTCGTCGTCGTACCATCCGACGATCTCGTTGTGATTGAACTCAGGAAGGACTCCGGAGAAGGCGATGACCTTGGAGTTTTCGTTGAGCTGGGTCTTCATCCTCAGCGCCATGGCGGAAAGGTTGGGGGCACCGTAGATTACGGGGATCTTGCCCTTGATGCGGAGGGCGATGGTCCTGGCGTAGCTGTCGTCGGCGGTAAACTCGTAGTTGTACTCACGGATGCGGGGCAGGAGTTTCCTGAGCTGCTCCCTGACCTGTGGTCCGCCGGCGTCCTGAATGATTCCTCCCAGGAGACCGATGAACCATCCGATGGCGGAACGGGGCTGGATGAGCTCGCCTCCGATCTTCATCATGAGGTTGCCGTTCTGTTTGGAGAGCTCCTCGAGCTGTCCGCCGTGGGTGACGGCGATAACGTCGATTCCTTTGGCGATGGCTTCCTTGTACATCTGAACGGTCTCGTAGGTGTTGCCGGAGTAACTGCATGCCACGAAAAGCGTGTCTCCGTCCACCCAGGCGGGAAGGTTCATGGTCTTGACGACCTCCACGCTGACCTTGGACGTATAATACATGGAGTCTACGAAGAGGGCTCCGCCGATGGCGGATGCGCCCATTCCGCAGATCATGATGTGTTTGTATGACTTGGTGATACCACTGGGAATATCCAGGGCCGCGGTGAGGTCGGATTCCAATCCGCCGATCTCTCTGGCCATCTGGTTGAGGGAGTCCGTTTTAAACATCATTCTATCTTGCCTTCGTTTAGTGGTGTATATGTTCGTATCCAGTGCGGGTAATTAATAGGTTTCTTAACAATTGTTTAGGATAACTTGGATTATTCAGTCATCGACAGAATCTTTTCGACAGCATCCGAGAATGAGACCTCGCTTGAAACCTTCACGGTCCGCATACCCAACTGCCTTCCGAATTCCATATCCTTGTCATGGTCGCCGATCATCCAGCATTTGGATGGGTCCAGATTGTACTTGGCAATGGCTTCCAAGCCCATCTTGGTCTTGGGCTTGCGGCAGTCGCAGTTATCCTCGGGGCGGTGGGGGCAGAAGAAGATATCGTCTATCCTTCCCCCTCCGGCGGAAATCTGGGACAGCAGTTCTTTGTTCACTGCGTTGAGCTGTTCAAGGGTGAAATACCCCCTGCCGATACCAGATTGGTTGGTCACCATCAGGACCAGGTATCCAGCATCGTTGAGCCTCTTCACCGAAGCGGGCACGTCGGGGAACGCATGCATGTCAGCAGGGTCGCTGCAGTAGGGTACGTCGGGACACAGAGTGTCGTCGCGATCCACCAGGACGGCCCTGTTGGACTTCAAGCCTTACTCCTCCAAGAGACAACGCCCTCAGGTTCGAAATTGAACTCGGAGATGGTGGCCCCTGCCTTCGCCAGGGCCTTGGAGACAGCGGATTTCTTGTCGTAGTCGGTAACGAAGTACATGAATCCGCCTCCGCCGGCGCCGGAGACCTTTCCTCCGATGGCTCCCGCTTTGATAGCGGTGTTGTAGAAGTTGTCGAGGACAGGGTTGGAGACCTTGTCCGAGAACTGCTTCTTGTAGTCCCAGGATTCTGCCAGGAGCTTTCCGACGACGTCGATCTCGCCGTGCCTCAGCGCGCTGCGGAGCCTGACGGCGATGTCCTTGGAGTGGTCCAGGGCGAGGTCGTTCTTACCCTCCTTGTAGGACTTGACCTGGGTGTCGATGATGGCCGCGGAGTCGTGGGTGGTGCCGGTGAAGCACATGACCGAGCGGCACTGGAGCTCGTAGATGATATCAGGGGAGATTCTGGCAGGAAGCACGTTGACCCCGTTGCGGTCGATCTTCAGCGAATTGAAACCTCCGAAGACTGCCGCATACTGGTCCTGCTTTCCTCCTCCGAGTCCGATGACCTCCCTCTCGAGATGATATGCGAGAGCGGCCATCTCGGTCTTTGACATATCGACGTCGAGCCAGTTGGCCATGGCGCCGATCATGGAGACGATCATGGTGGAGGATCCTCCGAGTCCAGATCCCGCGGGGACGTCGGAACGGATGGAGATCTCGAAACCGTCGGTTACTTCAAAATAATTGGTGACGGCCTTGATGAGGTCCATGTTCCCGTCGAGGGGGAGGGGTCCGCCGTCGAGGGGTGCTTGATACCTTCCGTAGTACTCCGAGGTCACACGCATGGTGTGGTCGTTACGGGGTTTCAGGGTACTGAATGCGTATTTGTTGATGGTCGTGTTGAAAACGTAACCGCCCTTCTCGGAAGCATACGGGTCGACATCCGTTCCTCCTCCCGCAAGACCGATGCGGTTAGGGGCGCGCGCTCTGATAATTTCTACCGTGTTTATCCCATCCTGTTCTCGAGAATCTCGCCCTCTCCGACGACGGTACCGTCACGGAGGACGCAGTTCCTCACAGTCGCACCGCGGTTGACGGTGCAATTCCGTCCAAATATACTATTAGAGACGGTCGCTTGTTTTACGAAACATCCTTCCATTATTAAGGATTGTGCTATCGTCGAATCCTTTACGGTGCTTCCCTTCAAAATTACCGTCGATTCGAGTACGGACCCCTCAACAGAGGAGCCCTCCCCCAAGTAGAAGGGACGGGTTATCCTGCATCCCTCCGCAGGGAAATCCGTTCCGCTGTGGAGGCGTTCGGCCATCAGCAGATTGGTACCGATAAGGTCGGAGGGACGGCCGACGTCCTTCCACACACCACCGCTGAGTTTGTAACCCTGGACTCTCTCGCCGCGCCTGGTGATTATCGGGACCAGGTCCTTGGAGAAGTCGAAGAACGTCTTTTCAGGCACATGTGCCAGCACGCTCCTATCTACCACATAGATACCTGCATTGATGTAGTTGGAGAAGACCTCATCGGGCTTGGGTTTGTCCTTGAATTCGGTGATGCGTCCGTCATCCTCGAGCCTGGCGATACCGTACTCGCAGGGATTGTCGACGGTGGTAAGGGCAATGGTGATCTTGGCACCTGTACGGAGATGGAGGTCGATCTGCTCACGGAGGTCGATGTCGATGAAAGTATCACCGTTGGCCGCTGCAAAAACAGGATCCAGACGGTCCTCCAGCTGTTTCATAGCCCCGCCGGTACCTAGAGGGGTGTCCTCGTCAGAGTAGATAATCTTCACACCGAGGTCGGAACCGTCACCGATGGCCTTCTGGAGAACATCCGACTTGTATCCGCAGGCCAGGAAGACCTCGGTAATACCGGCGGATGCGAACGACCTGATGAGATATTTCAGGCACGGCATGTCCAGAACCGGCAATGCGGGTTTGGGCGTGTTCTCGGTCAGAGGATACAGACGGGTACCCTTTCCGCCCACCATAATGACTGCCTGTTTGACTTCCATCTTATCCCCCCTTAATCTCATACCGCCCTTTTAATTCTGACTGTATTCGTACCTACTGGCACATTCAGCGATGCGGCCACGGGAGCACATTTCGCTCTCAGCAGGAAAGCAGTGGGAACAGGTAAACTCCTATCGGAGAGGGACTCGTAGTTCGCCATGCCCTTGCAAATCATGACTCCCGCCTTGGCGTATTCCTTAATAAACCCAGGATCGGTGAACTCCCCCGGGAAACCGATGGCGAAATCCCCAGTGGTTACGATACGGTCAAGTTCGCGGTCCAATCCAGCACGGAGGGCATCCTCCATGGAGACATCGTTCAGAACGGGCTTTCCCCTCACGACCCCTACGACCCTCTTGCCCATGGATCTGATCTCACGGATGAGGAAACGGTCCAAAAGATCTTCCCCGCAGTTGTCGAACGCATAGAGAACGGTATCCGAGGCCTCGATCAACTCTCTAAGCCTATCGGTCTCGTCGGAACCGATACCCTCGTCCAGAAGCCCGTCGAACATCCTTCCGAATTCCTCTGGGTCATCTATGGCGATACCCGAACCGAAATCCATGATGTTGCCGATGATGGAGACTTGTACGGCGGCTCTGAAACGGTCCCCGCTGCCATTTATGAATCTCTCAGCCTGCGGGAGGTATCTCTCCACAACCCGGTCGGCATCGATCTTCATCTGACGATAAGGGTCGCTGCAGCCCATGATGCTGTAGGACAGCGCATGAACCTTCGTGGCGATATCCGCCGAGCATACGTCAGGGGTCATGAGCGCGGAATAGAGCCCCATGCACTCCTTCACGGATTCGAACTCCTTGCCGGTCCCTGCCAGGCGTGCCTGGAATAATATGCGCTTCATCAAACAGGGTCCGCAGTCCGCACAGGCTTTCATGCAGGCCCGATTAATAAAAGGACTTTTAATAATATTGAAAGGCGGAAGAGGCCTTTTCCGACCTTTCCCTATAAATAGGTGTAGCTTTATCCGTTCGACCATGGCTACAGATAAGATTTGCTCTTCCTGCGGAAAGAGGCTCATCGGCCACGGCAACACTTTCTTCAAGTGCCCCAAATGCGGGGAAGTCGAGATCGGAAGGTGCGCCCAGTGCCGCGACCAGAGCGTTCCCTACGAATGCCCCAAATGCGGATTCATCGGACCTTGAGGAATCGTAATGGCAGAGATCTACTCCGTTTACGAGCTGTTCCCCGACGGGGACTCCGCTGACGTCGCAACCATCGCCGCCGCTGTCGCCAAGGCAGTTCCCGCCGGCGTCGAGGTCAAGAAGACCGAGGTTCGCGAGCACGTCTTCGGACTCAAGAAGGTCTACGCTGAGTTCCTGCTCAACGCAGACGACGAGATGATCGGAAGCAAGCTCGAAGATGCCCTCTCCGGAATCGAGGGAGTCGGCAGCATCGAGTGCGTCTCCTCCACCAACGTTTGAAACTCTAATTTCCCGGTCTTAGTACCGGGACCTACCTTTCTTTTACGGCCTTTCGGTCACTTGATTCTATAACGAAGTGTGTGGAAATCGAGTGGTTGATTGAGTTGTCTTTTGGTCAATCAGATTTCAGTTTCGGTCACTTTCGGTACTTTCGGTGACCTCCCCCTGTGAACTTTATATACTTCTAAACAACGTATATCAAACAATGCCGTATCGTACCGTGAAGATCCAGCTCTTCCCTAAACCCGAACAGGAGAAGAGGATGTTACTGACCCTGCACGCCTGCAGGGCCACCTACAACGATCTCAACGAGTACTGCAGGGACTTCACTAAAAGATACGATGAATGGCGCGAGAGTATGGGCGTTGAGGAAGGTGAAGATGCATCACTGTACGAAACGGATACCAACCCCCGTCCGAGATTCCCGTCGGAGTTCGAATTGACCGCATTGGCAGGCGAGTTCAGGGAGATCAATCTCTGGAGGAGGGAGGCATACAGCGCAGCTGTGTGGGATGTCGGACGCAGGATACACAGGGCATACCAGCGTTGGTTCGATTCTCTGGTCGATGATTCTTCCGCAGGAAAACCCAGATTCAGAACTGACGGGAGATACGACTCATTCACATATACAGAGTACAATCAATATCGCCTGGATACCCAGGGATTGTTCACGGGAAAGAAACCGCGCATGTTCCTCGGAGGCGTAGGCTGGGTCAGATCCTCTGACAACGGGATCGTCAAAAGAGTTCCCACTGATTGCATGAAACAGGCTGTGGTATCCAGGAAAAAGATGGGAAAATCCAACAAATGGTATATCACGATCTTCTGCGAATGTCTCGAGATACCTGATAACCGTACCTGGTACATGGATGCGGAAACTCCCGATCCCGTAGGACTGGATCTCGGAGCAAGGAGAGTGGCAACACTCAATCGAGTAGGGCGACTGGGGTCATGCCCCAGTCTGCCCTCTCACACCACCGTGCGTACCGTTCGGTACACGGCGGTTCAAACACCTTTCCTTTACCTTTTCCACGTTGTCGAGAAGATAGTACATTCCCCTTTCCTTCAGGTATTTCAGCGTCAGCGCGTTCTTTATCGGAGTATAATCGGATGCTCTCCAGTATGAACTGTTGTAGCTGACCTTGTAGATGTTGGTCTTGCATGGTTCTGGCAAATATCCCGGAACAGGAGACTACCATCCTGGGGCAAGGGCCTTCAGGTTCTTGACCCTGTTCTTAGGAGTTTTCCACTGCTTGAAGATGTACTGCCTGATTCTCCTGCGTATCCAGGCGTCGAGCTTTCCCGTCCTATCTTTCCCCAGTCCGACAGCGAAATATCCCAACCATCCGCGTTCGTAGGTCTTCAGCTCTCCCAGTATCTGTTCGAGTCTCCTACCGCGGTTACGCTTGGTTATCTCCCTGATTCTCTTCCTGAATCTCTCCAGGCTCGAAAAGTGAACGGTTATACCCACCTCCCTGGATCGATAGAATCTGAATCCCAGGAACTTGACCGTATCGGCTCTGCCGACAACGGTCTTCTCCTGGTTCACTTTCAGCCTGAGTTTCCCTTCCAGGAAGCGGGTCACGGATTCCCTCACGCGTTCCCCAGAACGCTGACTCCTGACGAAAATCATACAGTCGTCAGCGTATCTGCAGAACCTCAGGCCTCTGCTTTCCAGGAGCTTATCGAACTTATCGAGATAGATGTTCGATAGGAGCGGGGATAGGGGTCCGCCCTGGGGCGACCCCTCCCTGGTCTCCCTGACGATTCCGTCAGGCATGACCACTCCGCTCCTGAGAAAGCTCTTTATGAGCCTCAGCAGGGATTTGTCCGCAATCCTTTCCCTCAGGATATTCATCAGGATATCCTGGTTCAGGGTGTCGAAGAATTTCTCCAGGTCTAAATCCACAACGGTACCGTATCCTTCCTCGAAGTACGCTTTCGCCTGAAGTACCGCATCCTGTGCGCTCCTTCCAGGACGGAATCCGTAGCTCGATTCCGAGAAGGTCGGTTCATAGATCGGAACCAATACCTGTGCGATCGCCTGCTGAAGCACGCGGTCGAATACCGACGGAATCCCGAGATTCCTCACACCGCCGTTGGGTTTGGGAATCTCCTTCCTCCGTACGGGCAGAGGTTTGTAAGTGCCGTTCCTGATTTTGTCAATCAGGACGGTACGGTTCTTCTCGAACCATTCGGGCACCTGTTCGACGGTCATTCCGTCGGAACCGGGTGCTCCATGGTTGGCAACGACCTGTCTGAACGCATCTGCGAGGTTCTTCTCGGAGATGACGACTTCAATCAGGCCGTCGTAAAGTGTCTCCTTTCCGTCAGGTTCAGGGAGTGATATGCTGTCCGCTCCAATCGTTGCTTCGGGTTCCGCCCTATCTCCCGATTGGTAGCTTTCCGATGTTTTCTGTTTTCTCTGCATATCCTCGCTTCTCCTGCTGAAGACTTGGTGTTCGTTCGGTGCTTCCCCAGAACCCTTATCAGTAAGCATTCGTTGGGTACTATCACCTCGGCTGACTCCTCATCGGTTCGGCACGTCCCTCACGGGATGTGTTGCTCCCCCTTTTGTCTCGGTTGGAGCGTACCGATGAGGCCTCCCCAGGTAAGAACAGAATCTTTCACCGCATGTAACTGGCACATTTACTGGAACGGTTCCGTACAGTCTTGGATTTCGTTGCTTTTGGCCAACTCATCCACCAGATCCAGCCTACTATGTGCTTTCTGTCCGTCAGTTCGCGGTTTTGCCTCCTCCTTCCTTCACTCATCATCCTCGCGGATGGTGGCTTGGACTTGGCTAACAGTTCCGACTATCAAGCCTGTTCGGGACTTTCACCCTATAGAATTCTGCCCATGCTGGGCGCACCAGACGGCACGGTGGTCGAGAACCACCGTACCATGAGGAAGAACGAGAAGAAGATGGCGAAGATACAGCGCAAGATCTCCAAGACCGAAGAGGGTTCGGAGGAGCGCAGGAAGTATCTGGGTCATCTCAGGCATCTGCAGAAGAGGATCAACGACAGCAAGAATGACTTACTGCAGAAAGCAACCAGATCGATTGTTCAGAATCGCACGAAGATCTTCGTGGAGGATCTTTCTGTAAAGAAACTGATTGAGTTACAGGACAACAAAGAAACAAGAAAACTGTTCCGCGATGCGAGCGCGGGGACGTTCATGAGACTGCTCAGATACAAGGGGGAGGAAACCGGGTCTGAGATAGTCGCAGTGAATCCCGCCTACACGAGCAGGATCTGCACCAAATGCGGAAAGCTGAACGGACCGTTCAGCGAAGAGACCTTCCGTTGCAGATTCTGCGGTTTCACCATACACCGTGACGACAACGCATGCGAGAACGTACTTAGACGCGGGATGGGGTTCGACATCCTTGGCACGTCACCGATTGCCTGAATTACCGAGGCGGAAGCCGAAGTGCGAAAAAATGTGACGGGTGTGTGAATTCGTTTCCACACACTTCGTTATAGAACCGGTCACTTCAGTTTCTTCATGGCGTACGAGCCGTTGCGCTTGTACACAAGCGCCACATAAGTGCGTATGGCCAGCCAGTACAGCGAGGAGATGTGGATGTTCCACCAGCCCTCGAAGGAACCTTTCAGGTATTTCTCGTAGGATGCGCGGTTCCTCTCGCTCTTGGTGAACTCCATGAAACCGCGGTAGGACATGTGGCCACTGGAACGGATCTTCATGATGGCGTTCTTGCGGAGGATGACAGGATCGGTGCAGATGTCATCCACTTCATCATAAGATTTGATCTCCGACAGTCCGCGGGCGTCGAGATCCCCGCGGCAGATTGATCCGCGGGTCTGGCGGTATGCGTACAGAGGGCGGTCGTAAAGGCAAATCCTGGTACATGCGTCAACACAGCGATAGGTGTGGACCACATCCTCGGCGAAGGATTCCTCGAAAAGCAATCCGTTGTCCACCAGGAAACTGCGGCTGAACATCTTGCACCAGGAGGACACGGGGAAGACCTCGTCATTCCTGGCGATCAGTGCCTGATCCCTCTCCAGGACCTTGGTGCGGTAGGTGCGTCCGGGCTTCTCGCGGATTGTTCCGGTCTCATTTGTGTTGAGGAAATTGCAGCATACGAAATCCACCGGGTTCTCGATCATCAGACGGCGCATCTCCTCAATGAAATAGGGGCTGGGCGCATCGTCGACATCCAGGAACCAGATGTATTCCCCTGAGGAGGCTTCCAGACCGATGTTGCGGTTGCCTCCGAGCCTCTTCCCCTGATCCTGAGGTATCACCGTGGAGCGAGGGAGCTGTTCCGCGAGTTCGCGGACCTTCTCCAGGGAGCCGTCGTCGCTGCGGGTGTCGACCACGAAGATTGCTTCGAAATCCTGATAGGTCTGAGCCTTGAGGAATGAAATGCAGCCTTCGATGTAACGGGCCCCGTTACGGATGGGTATCACCACTGAAACATCGAATTGTCCTGTTCCTGCATCTGTTCCAGAGTCTATGGAATCAGTCCTCACAGCCATTTTAAAAAGAATCATACGCCAACCGAAGACCTATGAATCCTTCCCGCTGGGAGTCGCTATGGGACCAGACTATATGTTAATTGTTGCCCGTGTTTTGCCGAATGACGGATATTCCCATCCGCAGACAAGGATTATACCTACTAATGACATCCTTAATGCATGAACACAGCTGCCAAGGCTCTGATTCTGCTGACTGTATCAGCCTTGGCTCTGCTGGTACTGTCTGCCCCGGACAGTTCCGAAGCTGCACCTGGCTGGAAGGATGTCTCTACCGAAGCGGAACTTATCGAAGAACTCGGCAAAGGAACAACGAACATCAGCATCATCCCTGCCAAGACCGAGGATTCCCGCAAACTCACGATCGAAAGCGATATCACCATACCTGCAAACGTCAGGGTCCTTCTGCCCTACGGTGTCACCGACATGTCGGGGCTGGCGTTGGGGGACAGCGAAGCATCTTACAAAATAGCAGGGGAGGACAAGGTCTTCGTCGAACTCACCGTGAACGGCAAACTGAACGTGAAAGGACAGCTTATAGTCGGCGGAATTTTGGGAAAGGATGACACATTCGCCTATCAGGGGCACACCTCTTCATGGCATTCAGTCATCGTCAATAACGGCACGATAACGGTAGAGAACGGCGGTACGCTATACTGTTACGGATTCATCAGGGGGTCGGGAGAGGTCGTCGGCGAAAACGGAAGCAAAGTGATGGAACCTCTTATCATCACAGACTTCTCCGGTGGAGACAACATGCTGAGCAGCCACCGTGGTAACCAGGCTTTCTTCAACCGCTACAGCCTATCCAATATCAGATGCCCCCTGCAGATCGACTATGGCTCGACACTCAACGGGAAACTCGCCATCTGTGTAGGGGGAACAGTCTATGAGAACCAGATTACCTACATAGGCGAGAAGGATACCTTTATTAAGCTGTCTGAAGGCGCAAGTGCCAGACTGACCTACGATGCAACAAAATCGATAGAGAGCAACGAAAGCCTCGGACTGCATTCGGATATAGGCAAGACAACGATAACACTCAACGGAGGATGTTCCTTCGAGGCTATCGAACTGGTCCTCGACATAAACGGCGAGTCGGGTGTGTACTCTTTCGCAGAACATCCATTCCCGATTCCGTACAATATCGATATGGTCCTGGAGAACGGGAACTACCTGATGAACGAGGACTTCCGCATACTCCCTGGAGCCAAACTGACCATCGTCACCAATGCGACACTTGCCGTGAACAATTCCCTCTCGGTATTCTGGGGATTAAAGGACAAGAATTACAAAGATGATGTGGAAGTGAACATGAAGTACCCCACGACCGAAACACTGGCCTCCAATGGATTCGACAAATCCGGCAGACTGATCGTCTGCGGTAACCTCATCCTTCTGGACAGTTCGGAATTCAGCGGTATCGCAGAGATGGGGAGCGCCTCAGCCACCATCACCACCTCCAAGCGCACGGATACTTCACTGAAGATTGTAGAACATGGTTGTACTCGCGATAATGACAGTTTCACTGTGATGGTTTTCGGTTTGTTTCCGTACACGATGACCTGGACAGTCGATACCCTGACCACCAGAGAGATGGCAGGTTACATAGTGGACTCCACGGGAGCCTTGTCTATTCTCCAGCCGGATTCGATTTACAGGGCAAGCTCTCAGACCAATTACTGCATGGAGAAGTACATACAGGATGGGACAGAATATGCTCTCGGATCGGACTTTAAAGGTGGCTGGATCCTTTCATCTGGGTCATATCAGACAATCACCTCAAGCATCCCAGGCAATCTCACCGGGGAAAAGGTCAACCTCATGCTGACCTCCAAAGGTATCAGTCAGGACTTCATCATCGATCTGACGGTTGATTCCCTCAAGAAAGTGACCGTCGAGCAGTCTGCCGTCGCTTCCATCAGAGACGGTAACGGAGCGCTCAGACTCCGCTGCGACGGTATCTCGATAACGTTCTCCGCGGAATCCCTAAAGAACATATCTGGCACTTTGGAAATTAGACTCAACGATGCTGCCCTCAACGATGCACAGAAGTCTTCCGCACAAGACAGGGCCACATACTATCTCGAAGTCCTATCAGACGGAAAGAAGATCGACATCTTCCACGGAGTGGTCACCATCGTTCTGCCCTTCAAGCCTCACTCTGAAGCCGACAAGGAGAAGGTCCAGGCATGGAAGATCGATACTAACGGTATCGCCCACACATACAGAGCGGCATACAGCAACAACGAGATCTCCTTCGCAACAGCCTCCGCCGGATGTTACGCCATATCCCTGGACAACGTCCCCGAGAGATCGACTGTGCAAAACGCTCATCACAGCCAAACACTGATGATCGCAGCCGGAGCCACAACAGCAATCATCGCCGGTCTGCTGATCTATTTCTTCTTAATCAGGAAAAAGAGGTGACGGAGGGGTTGCCCCCTCCTTGAAAGGTTTAGTCTCACTCGACGTAGGGCTTGATGAAGCCGGTCTGCATCATATTGGCGGTCAGCTTCCTGGACCTGCTGATGATGGCAGCTGCGCGGTCGTACTCCTCCTGGTAGGAGCACTTCTCGCGGGCGACACCCTGCTCGATAGCCTTCATGGCGACAGCGGCGGCCTCCCTGGGGAAGACATCCTCCTCAGACATGTTGGGGATGATGTACTCCTCGGTGATTCCCTTCTCCTCTGCACACTTGGCGAGCTCGGTGGCCGCTGCGATGCACATCTCGTCGGTGATGGTCCTTGCCTTCACGTCGAGCACACCACGGAAGATTGCGGGGAATCCCATGGAGTTGTTGACCTGGTTGGGGAAGTCGGAACGGCCGGTGGCGAACACCTTGCATCCGTGCTCCTTTGCCTCCCAGGGCCAGATTTCGGGTACGGGGTTGGCGGTGGCGAAGACAACGGGGTCGTCTGCCATGAGATCGATGTATTCTGCGGGGATGGTTCCGGGTCCGGGCTTGGATGCTGCGATGACGATGTCGGCGCCCTCCATTGCCTCCTTGATTCCTCCGGTCTTTCCTGCACCGTTGGTCTTCTCGCAGATGTTCCTCTTCAGCCTGTGGAGGCTCTCAAAGTCCTCCCTGGACTGGTTGAGGATTCCCTTGGAGTCGCACATACAGAGGTGCTCGGGCTTGAATCCGGTGGCCAGCAGCAACCTTGCGATGGCAAGGGATGCCGCTCCTGCACCGATGACGGTGACGTTGGCGTCCTGGAAGTTCTTTCCGACGAGCTTCATGGCATTCATGGCACCGGCGACCTCGACGGTTGCGGTACCCTGCTGGTCGTCGTGCCATACGGGGATCTTACAGTCCCTCCTGAGCTCGTCGAGGATGTCGAAACACTTGGGGTTGGAGATGTCCTCGAGGTTGATTCCTCCGAAGGAGGGGGCGATGAGCCTGACGGTCTCGATGATCTTCTCGGGGTCCTTGGTGTCAAGGCAGATGGGGACGCAGTCCACACCTCCGAGGTACTTGAAGAGCATGGCCTTTCCTTCCATGACAGGCATGGCGGCTTCGGGTCCGATGTCTCCGAGACCGAGTACGCGGGTACCGTCGGATACTACTGCTACGGTGTTCCACTTGCAGGTGTGCTCGTAGACGAGGTCGGGGTTCTGTGCGATGGCCTTGCAGGGCTCAGCCACTCCGGGGGAGTACCAGATGGAGAAGTCGTCGAAGGACCTGATGCAGGCCTTGGGGACGGTCTCGATCTTTCCGCCGTAGTAGGGGTGCATCTTCATTGCATCCTGTCCGGGCTTCTTGGCGCGCTCGAGGCGCTCCTCCACGGTCAGTTCCTTCTTCTCTTCGGGGGCGGCGGGAGTCTTGTTCTCCTTCTTGAATTTGTCCATGAAACTCATGATATCTCCTCTTTTCTACGAATTTCGTAAGAAATCCTTCGAATTGCTTAGGACACGGTAATACTGTTCCTTTTTATAGATATTGCGTATGTTAAAAATCGCAATGGAGGCCGAGAAAAGCATCCCCCACGTCGTGCTTATCGACGGTTATATCGATGACCCAGCAGCCCTGGGTGTACCTCCGTACATATCCCCTATGATACGTGCGGTGGCCGGTGCGGCGATCGATGCTGGCGGCAGAGTGACCTATCTGTCGATAGATATGCTCCGCCAGGGGCACGAAATCCCCGATGCGGATGTCACCGTCCTGCTGTCCGGAAACACTGTGCCAGGCAAGTATCTCCGCAGCATGCCTATGTCGCTGAAGGAGATCCGCGAGTACCTCCCGAAGATGAAAGGATGGAAGCTCATAGGCGGTTCCTCGGCATACGCTCCCGAAGCGGAAGGCTTCGATTTTCGTATTCACAGGGATCTCGCCGCCTCCCTCTACGACGGCATGACCGGCAAAGAGGTCGGAGAGCGGTTCAGGACTCTCGACGAATGGAACAGGTGGATGCTTCTCGGCGCGGACATCGTGAAAGAACATCAGGACTTCCCGCAGCCCCTGATGGTCGAGATCGAATCATACCGCGGCTGCCACCGCTATGCCTCCGGAGGATGCTCGTTCTGCATCGAACCGACCAAGGGTAAACCTCTGATGAGGCAGCCGGAGGACATCCTTGCGGAAGCGGAGAAACTCAGGGAACTCGGCGTCTACAACATCCGTGTGGGCGGACAGACCTGCATCATATCATACGGCTCCGAGGACTTCTCGTCCGGGGTCCCGCGCCCGGTGCCCTCCAAGGTCCGTCAGCTGTTCGAAGGACTGAAGGCACTCGGTTTCGAGCACATCAGTGTGGACAACGCCAATCCTGCCGTCATCGCCACCTATCCCGAGGAATCCTCGGAAATCATCAAAATCCTGGCCGACAACTGCAGTTCGGGGAATGTGCTCGCACTCGGTCTGGAATCCGCAGACCCCGCTGTGAGAGAGGCCAACAACCTCAACAGCACCGCGGACCAGGTGCTGGAAGCTATCCGCATCATCAACAGGTACGGAGCCGAGAGAGGACCCACCGGACTTCCCAAAATACTTCCGGGACTCAACATCATCTGCGGTCTGGAAGGAGAGACCTTCGAGACCTACGGCATAGACATGGATTTCCTAAAGAGGATAGTCGACGAGGGACTCATGGTGAGGAGGATCAACATCCGCCAGGTCATAGGCTCCAGAAGGGAGTTCCACGTCAAGATGAACGAGAAGCGCTTCAAGAAGTTCAAGGAGAACGTCAGGGAGAACGTGGACCATCCCCTCCTGGAGCGCATGATCCCGCTGGGCACCGTACTGACAGGTGTTTATGCGGAGATCCACGACGGGAACATCACATTCGGCAGACAGCCCGGATCCTATCCGATTCTGGTAGGTATCCCCTACAAGATAGACCTCGACCGCTTCTACGACGTGAAGATCACTGAATGGGGATTCAGATCCGTGACAGGCATCACCTACCCGTTCAACATCAACACCATGCCCATGTCCGCTCTTTCCGCATTACCCGGAATCGGCAAGAAAAGAGCGACCACTCTGACCCTGAAACGTCCCTTCAAGGACCTTACCGACCTGAACCGCGCCATCGACGACCCCAAGGTTATCGAGGGACTGAGGGATTACATCGTCTTCGACGACTGATTTTTGTAGCTTGTGTGGGATTCGGTAAGCATGGACAGTCTCCGCGCGGCTAGGTATCCCTTCCTCAGCGAGGCCTCTGAATTCGCAGAGGCTAACTCAGAGGGCATAGAGAAGCTCCTGTCGAGCGAGACCTATGCCGACGCCAGGGAAAGAGGGCTTGCAAGGGTCATGGGTGCCCTGGACAACCACACAATCCCGGAGAACTCGCTGTCAGGGGAGTACAACCGTCTGATGGAGGTCCTATCCTACCCGTACGCCAGGATTTTGGTTTCCTGCGTGGGCGACAGACTGCTCCTCAAAAGATATGCACTGGCCGAAGCGGAGCACATGAACCACATTCTCACCAAGGACCCCGATTCGGTGGACATCATAGTGAAGGAACTGGAGGTCAACGCCACCGACAACCGCGACGGCACCATGGACATGCATTTCGCGGATTTCCTACGTTTCTCCTATGTCATGAAAGCCGTAGAATGGAAGCTCATTAACTCTCAGATTCACAACGGCTTCGTCACCCTAACCAGAGACAAGTTCGTAAGGCTCCTGCAGAACGCCTACCGTCTGAAGATCGAATCGGAGCTCCCCCTGAACATCCCCGATGATTTCAAAAAGGACCTCGCATCGAACGTCGCAAAGATCGATCTGGCACTATCGGCTGTCAAGGCCCGTCTGAGTCCCACAGGGGGGCAGGGTATGAACGACGCATACCTTCCGCCCTGCATCAGGACCATCATCGAAATGGCGCAGGCGGGACAGAACCTGCCCCATAGTGCCAGGTTCGCACTTGTGACATTCCTGCACGCACTGGGTCTTGATTACGGACAGATCATCGCGATATTCGCGGTATCTCCCGACTTCAACGAAGCCATGTCCGAATATCAGATTAAGCACATCACGGGAGAGCTGAACGGGACCGAAGGCTATACCCCTCCCGTATGCAGCACCATGAAGACCAACGGACTCTGTTTCGATCCCGATCCCCTGTGCGAAAGGGTGAAGCATCCGCTGAGTTACTACCGTATAAAATCCGGCAACTACCAGAGACAGCCTAAGGAGTGATTCACTCCTTCTTTTCCTCTGATTCCGCCTCTCCGAGGTTCTTCCAGGTGATGAGCACCCTCTGGATTGCGGTGAGGTTTCCTACGACTGCGAAGTAGATCATCATGATCTCCATCCAGGACAGGCTGTATCCAGAGATGTCAAAGAATCCGTATCCGCACATGCAGGCGATCCACTGGATAATGGGGAATGCGACACAGAGAACTACGCGGTCCGCACGTCCCAGAAGACCGTCGTAGAGCCTCTTAGCACCGATGGCCTGAGCCTGGGTTCCCATGTAGGAGGTCAGCAGCACGCCCATGACGGCCAGAAGTCCGACGGTGGTGTTGCACCATCCGCTGAGGGCGATGGCGGCGATCATGAACATATCGGCGTAACGGTCGAAGACGTGATCGAGGTAGTCTCCTTTCTTGGAGCACTTGCCGGCAAGTTTGGCGATCTTCCCGTCCAGAGCGTCGAAGTATCCGGAAAGGAGTACGACGACCGCACCGACAGGTAGAAGCCAGTGATAATCCCAGCTGAGGTACAGCACGATACCGCTGATGGCGGCGGTGATGAGTCCGAGCCAGGAGATGGTGTTGGGATTTACGTTAATGAATCTCTTCGCGACAGGTGCGAGGGTGAACTCAGCGTCTTTTCTGTGCTTGTCTAGAACCATTCTTCCATCTCTCCGGACCAATCCACCCCTCCGGGCAGACCTAACTCCGTCTCTCCGTTAAGTATCCGTTCTATAAAATCGACTGCATCGGAAGGGGAGCCTTCGGAGCAGTCGAATTCGTTCACCGGGATGTCGGTATCGGTCGCTTCGCACAGAATCACGTCCAAGACCTCGGCCTGCACGTTCTCTCTGACCTTGGCCTCCGAATACCCCCTCTTCCTCAGTCTGTCTGCCAGAACCGAAGGTCTGCACCTCAGGACGATGATGCGCGAACAGTCGGTACCGTGGGAGAGGTGGGAATCGATGAAGACGATGCCGTCCTTCCTGCGATATTCTTCCAAAGAATCGTTGAATGCATCCATGTCAACGTTGAAGGTATCCCTCGGGACATCCTTCTCAGTCAGCAGCCCATAGGCCCGGAGATGCTCGTTGGCATCCACCACCTCATATCCACGCCTGCGGAGTTCGGCGGAAACCGAGGTCTTCCCGACCCCGGGGGTTCCGGTGATAGCTATCAGCACCATGCCCTCACTTCAGATATGGTGCGGCACGGTCCTCCACCATGTCCCAGGTGGGCAGATTGCTGAGGGCTCCGACCTTCTCGATGGTGAACGATGCGACCGCCGATGCGAGTATGAGGGACTCCTTCACGGAGTACCCGCGGTACAGTCCCGCATAGAATCCTGCACGGTAGGTGTCGCCGCAGCCGGTGGCATCAACTGGTTTTCCTCCTTTGATGCAGGGGATACGGACGGTCTCGTCTCCGATGCGTGCAACACTTCCTTCGGAGCCCTCGGTGCGGACCACCAGGTCCTTTCCGAGATCCAGCACGGACTGCACTCCGATGCGTTCCTGAATGACCTTGGCCTCGAAATCGTTGCAGAACACGCTGTCTGCAAGGGGAAGGGCCTTCTCCAGTCTCTCGGCGGGCCAGAGACGGTAGGTCTCCTGAGCGGGATCGAAAGCCACCTTGGATCCGTTCCCTTTCAGTTTCTCCATAAGTCCCAGATAGTAAACGGGATCGCCGGTGCAGAAATGGGACCAAGCGGAACAGGATGCGTTGGAGAGGAGCTCTCTGCCGATCTTGGAGGCGTATCCCTGGGGACCCTGGTAGAAGATGACCTTCTGCCTGAGGTCCTTGTCGTTCATGATGGTGCACTGGGAGGTCTCGTACTCGTCGACGGTGACGAACTCATCCAGGATGAGTCCAGCATCCTTCATGTCCTGGACATACTTCCCGGGGAAATCGGTGCCCACGAAAGCACAGAGTGCGGTAGGAACGCCAAGTTTTGCCGCGGCGATGGCGATGTTGGACCCGGTACCGCCCAGGGATGTCTTCTTATCCATGATGTCCACGGTCTCGTTGAGGTCCGGGAACTTCTGGATGGAAACGATCTGATCGATGGTGACGTGGCCGTATACACTCAGGAACGGCTTCTGCTCTGACATGCCTGTGTAATGGCGACGCTGTTAGAAATACGGTTCGTTCAGCGGCGGGCGTCGGAACTGGAGTATTCTCCGGAAAGGACCTTGCCGTAAACTTCCTCGATGACCGGGAGGTGTATGTTCCAGTCATAGTAGGCAGCGCGCTTGAGCGCTTCAGAAGCCAAAGAATCCACCTTGGACTGGTCCTCGAACATCTCGTTGATGGCATGTGCCAGAGCAGCTGCGTCAGCCTTGGGGACGACATATCCTGCCTGACCGACGGTGTCCGGAAGTCCGTCCGCGTCGGAGCATACGATGGGGCGTCCGTGAGCCATCAGCTCCTCCGCCGCCAATCCCAGCGATTCATGGATGGAGGGCATCACGAAGAACCTGCACTCGCCCATGAGACGGGACTTCTCCTCCTCGCTGACGTATCCCTTCATCTCCACACGGTCGGAGACGCCGTACTTGGCGATGAGATTGCGGAGCCTCTTCTCGTCCGGACCCTTGCCGCAGAGAATCAGTTTGTGGTCGACATCCTTCATCGCCTCGATCAGATAATCCAAACCCTTGGTCCTCACCAGGCGTCCGAGGGACAGGGCATAATCACCAGTACCAGGACCCGCTACGAGGGGGCACTTCAGACAGCTGGGGACGGTCGTGATGTAATCCGGGGAATATCCGCGGCGGACCAGGTCGTTGCGTACGGTATCGCTGACGGCGATAATGTGATCGAAGGTCTCCAGGACCTTGGCGAATTTGTTATCATTTATCTCCGAGAACCTGGCGGTTATGCCGGTCCCCTCCCCCCACATGTTGTGGTAGGTGAATACCTTCTTTCCGTCGTAGGCCTTGAGCGCCTCGGTATAACTGGGCGCCCAGCGGTAATTGAAATTGACGATATCGGCATCGATGGACTGCAGGGTCTCCAGGACCCCTTTGGAGGATATGAAAGGCGGATTGTAGATCTTGATCTGACGCGATTTGAGACGGATGATGCGGAAACCGTCCACCTTCTCCTCCTCGGGACTGTCATCCGAGAGCCTGCCGGTGACCACGGTCACATCGTGACCCTTGGCAGCCAGGAGCTTGGAGGTGTCGTACATGCGGTTCTCGATTCCGCCGTTGTACGGGGTGAAAAACGGATTCACGTCGACGATCTTCATTGCTTCGCCTTCTTGGATGCGATTACTTCTTCGTACAATTTAACGAGTCTCTCGGTAGTGGGCTTGAGACCGTACGAGAGAGCGGTCTCCATGGAGCGGTCCAGGACCTCTTTGGGTGCGTTCAGGGCCTTGGTCATCGCGGCGGCGCACTCCTCCTCGGTGAGATTGAAGAGATATCCGTTCTCCCCGTCCACGATGAAATCGGTGAAGGCGCGGCCGTTCCCGCAGGCTACCGGCAATCCGCAGGACATGGCCTCCTGGACGGTGAATCCCTGAGTCTCGAAGACCGATGCGGAGGCGAATGCGTCCGCACAGGAGTAATGGTCCACGAGGGCCTGGTCGAAGACGTATCCGGTGAAGATCACGCGGTCGTTCATGCCCTCCTCTTCCACCGTCTTCCTAAGGCTCTCCATGGCGGGACCCTGTCCCACCACCATCAGGACCACGTCATCGGCCATCAACTTCAGGGAACGGATGAGCAGGTCCACGTTCTTCTCGTAGGAGAGACGTCCCACGAAGATGACCACCTTCTTGCCCTGGATCCCGTACTTCTCGCGGAGCGCGGGCCCGGCGTCCGACCTGGTGAAGTGGTCGGTGTCGATACCTGTCGGGATGACTTCCATGCGCTTGGGCTTCGCGCCGATGACCTCGGTGATCTCCCTCCCCGCGCTGGGGGTGGGGACGGCCACAGTGTTGGGGCGCTTGAGCATCTGACGCAGGTAGATGGAGGCCAGGCGGACCAGGGTCTCCTTGGGCAGCTTGATGGGGGAGTACTGTTCGATGACGTCAGTGACCAGGGTGTCGTAGGTCAGCACCGTCGGAACGCCGGTATTGTGGGATGCGATGAGACCTTTGAGAGCCATGAAGGCTACCCCGCGGATGTGTATCACATCGGGTTTCAAGCACTTCACGAGCTAGGTCTTCTCCGAAGGGAAGATGGGTACGAAATAACCCTCGTAGGTCCTGAACTTGATCGCCCGGAAATAGTACACTCCTTCCTCCCGGTATTCGGGTCCGGGGTCGGGAGCGGCTATGAATACGGTATGTCCCAGCTCTTCCAGGACACGGCGGGTGATCAGGACGGCAGTCACCACTCCGTCGGTGGTAGGGCGGTAACTGTCCGTCATTATCAGTATGCGCAAATCAGGTTCCTTCCTGCCAGCTGTGGATGTAGTTGTACTGCTCCTCGGTCAGCTTGTCGATGCTTATTCCGAGGGTGCGGAGCTTGATCCTCGCCAGCTCGTTGTCAATCTCGTCGGGGACGGGGATGACGTTGTTCTTCAGCTTGTCGTGGTTCTCCACCATGTACACAATGGCCATGGCCTGGGTGGAGAAGCTGGTATCCATGATCTCGGCGGGATGTCCCTGACCTGCGGCGAGGTTCATGAGCCTGCCCTCTCCGATGAGATAGAACTTACGACCGTCCTTCATGGTATAGCAATCGATGAAATCGCGAACCTGCTCCTTGGATACTGCGAGCTCGTTGAGGTCCTTCTTGGAGATCTCGTTATCGAAGTGACCCGCATTACCCAGGACGCATCCGTCCTTCATGTTCATGAAGTCCTTCTTGGTGACGATGTCCTTGCATCCGGTAACGGTGAGGACGATGTCAGCGGTCTTGACAGCCTCGGACATGGGCATGACGTCGAATCCGTCCATCCTTGCCTCGATGGCCTTGACGGGGTCGACCTCGGTGACGGTGACCAATGCACCCAATCCCTTGGACCTCATGGCAACACCTTTTCCGCACCATCCGTAACCGGCAACGACGACACGTTTTCCGGCGACGATGAGGTTGGTGGCGTTCATCCATCCATCGAAGACGGACTGTCCGGTTCCGTACCTGTTGTCGAAGAGGTACTTCATCTTGGAATCATTGACGTCCATCACGGGGAATTCAAGTTTCTTGTCGGCGGCCATGGCCTTGAGCCTAACGATACCGGTGGTGGTTTCCTCGTTTCCTCCCTTGATGTTGGAAAGCACTTCCCTCCTGGAGGTGTGGGCCATGGTGATGAGGTCAGCTCCGTCGTCGATGACGAAGTCGGGCTTCATGTCGAGAACGGCGTTGAGGTTGGCGTAGTACTCCTCATCGCTCTCGAATTTCTTAGCATAAACTTTCAGACCGAACTCCTCGCGGAGAGCGGCCGCCACCGAATCATCGGTGGACAGGGGGTTGCAGCTGGCGAGCCTTATCTCCGCACCAGCGTTGGCGAGGGTGACTGCCAGCATTCCGGTCTTGGCCTCGGTGTGGAGGGCCATTCCAATCTTCAGACCGGCGAGGGGCTGCTCCTTCCTGAATTTCTTGTCGATCTCCTGGATTACGGGCATGTGTTCGTACGCCCAGTGGAGACGCATGCTTCCTTTCTTGACGAGTTCGTCCATCTTAATTCTCCTTGAATTCTGACATGAGTGCGTCGCAGATGCATTGTATTGTATCGCGGCGCGTGTTTTTCTGTGAATATCCGCCAATAATCCTATCGATCTCGGCGTCGTTGCCCCTGAGCTCCTCCACGAAGCGGGTTATGTTGGCCACCGCTCTGGTGATCTCGTCCGAGATGGGGACGGATGCGACCTTAGAGGTCCTGGAGAGGGGATTCAGATCGATGGAAATGACGATCTTCCCCATGGCTATGAGCGCCTCCGCACGGTCGCCGTCCTCGATGGGGACCACAATGACGTCGGAGTCGTAGATTCCCTCCTTGGTGCAGAGGGCTCTGTCGGATGTGAGATTGGGGATCCTGGAATCGGGATTCCTGCCGAGTATCCCCTCGGCACCCTGCGATTCCATGTAGGCGATGAGCTGTTCCATACGCTCCTCGGTGCGGTGGAAGATGTTGACCTCCATCTTGGCGGGGACTGCCTTCGCAAGACCGATGAGGCCCTTGGGGTCGAGTGCTACCGAGTTCCCGTTGACACAGACAATGGGTCTCTTGGCCCTCAGCAGGAAGGCTGCTGCCGCCTTCTCCGCCTCCAGGGCGGGAGCGATGGTCTTCTCACCCATCAGATAATCGAACGCTTCCCCTCTGCCATGGGAGATCAGTCCGGTCGGGGTGACCAGACCCTGCTCGACCATATCAGCGAGATGCTCCCTCACCATGAGGGACTTGTAACGCGGGTGGTTCTTAGGTGTTGACACAGAGGAGTCATACTAATCGCGCCTAATAAATAAACGGTCACTCCGAGGACTCCAAAACCGTGTCTGCGAACGGTATCCTGATGGGGAACTCCCCCGCCATGGCGCCTTCGCGGATCTCCGACATCACCATGTCGATGAGTTCGTCGCGGATGCTGCGGTATAAACCGTAATCGGTGCGCTTGAGTGCGGATGCGGTGCGGAGCTCCTCCCCGTCGCTGATGACTGGTCCGTTCTCGCGGAGATAGAAATCGATATCGGAGTCACCGAGGGAGAAGTCGATATCGTCACGTACCGCATCGAGGGCATCGCGGATATCGCGGTAGGATCTGCCATCGTAGTAGTACATCTCCATGAAGGACGTTCAGACAGTTCCACACATATAACCTGCACGGCCCAAAGGGTAACAACTATATCCCATTTCATCCGTGGCCGTCACGTTACTATGCCGGACATCCGTGTTGTACTCGTTGGACCCAAATTCGAAGGAAATGTCGGTGCCGTCGCACGCTGCATGGCGAACTTCGATGTCACCGAACTGTACCTTGTCAACCCCTGCGAACTGGGAGATACCGCTTTCAACAGGTCCAAGCACGGATCGCAGATCCTCGAGAACGCCGTGACCGTCACCTCCATGGAGGAGGCGGTGGACGGATGCTTCCTCGTGGTCGGTACCAGCGGGGTCACCACCAAGGGCGACAAGAACTACACCCGTATCCCGGTCCCTGCCAGGGAATTCGCGGAATCCGCAAGGGGCTACAACGAGAAGATTGCACTGGTGTTCGGAAGGGAGGACATCGGACTCCTGCAGACCGAACTCAACAGGTGCGACGTACTGATCACCATCCCGGCTTCCGAAGAGTATCCCATCATGAACCTCTCCCATTCCGTCGGAGTGGTCCTCTACGAGATGTTCCAGTCGGAGCATGTCCCCAAACGTTGCCTGCCCGCCGACAGCCGCGAGAAAGAACTCATGTTCCAGTTCTTCGGCGACCTCCTGGAGGAGATCGGTTACATGGAAGCCCGCAGGGAAGCCACCACAGTCATGTTCAGACGCATGATGGGCCGTTCCATCCCCACCAAGTACGAGTACAACACCATCATGGGCGTATTCGGCGATGCCGCCAAGATCATAAGGGCCGGCGGCAAGAAATGGGCATGAAGAGAAGGACCGTGTCCCCGCCCAACCCTGATTTTCCGACATGCTCAGGCATGGCGTTCCCTCTCGCCGCAAGTGTCGTGGAAGCCTGATCGCGATCGAAATCGCTGACCTGCATATCGGTGAAAGCGATTATCTTCCCGCAGCTTGGAGGCACCTCGAAATATGTATGTGCCAGCGCATCCGAAATCGCATCCTGATAATGAGTGCCTTTGCCTACTGCGATGGTATACGAAGGGCTCGAACAGTAAGAGAAGAAAGGCATCTTCTCGAGCAGATCCACAAGCATGTGGACCAAGTCGGCAATCTTTCCCTCGGTACCTGCCAGGAACTCGGAGAAGTTCTCGGTGATGGCCTCGTCGCGTATCGTCCTCTGCAGATCGATGACGAATAGATTATCGACCGACTCCGGCAGGGTTGCAAGCGTCTGAAGTGCCTTTTCACGGCGCTCGGATTCGAAGGTGTACGGTATGGTGCACAGCGACACCATAGCTTTATCGAGATCTCTGGCACATTCAGAAATCAGAGTGTGTGCGGCTTCGAACGATGCTCCGCCCAGAGGAGACAGGAGCAGGATCTGACTGTAATCGGAAAGCACATCGCGGAGCCTGCCGGCATTGAGATTGATGTCCTCGGTAAGCTCCAGACAATCCTGATTGAGAGTGTATTCCTCCTCGGCGAAACTGCGGTAATCCATCAGGAGCACGGGACTGTCGTACTTCTCGGAATAGGTCCTGGCACAGCTGCATCCGTACCCTCCGTAACCGATTACGAGAGTACCCGGCATTCACTCATCCTTCCTATCCGACTCGAGGCCTTTGGCGATGACATCGGTGAGTACGCGGCCCGCATCGGTGCCGTCGGCGGTGAAATCGTTGAGATCCAGTTCCGCCCTCGCCCTGAGACGCTCCAGGGCCTCCGCCCTCTGTTCGGGGGAGAACTTTGATTCCAAAAGTGCCTCGACGGCGGCTTTGACAGCCTCAGCTTCCGAAGCAAAGTCATGACGGTTCACGAGTTCCGAGAGCAACAAAAGGTCATCAGAAGAAAGTCTCACGATGACTCTTTCCTCATTGTCCATGGACCGCACCACATGTTAAAAGTTACAGGGGCGAAAGCCCCTGTGAAGGTAAAGCGTTTGAAGTATCCGATCAAGTCGAAAAGCTCATCCGAAGAGTGCGCTGAGACCAGCTGCTGCCTCGTCCTCGCTGACTTTCTCCTCTTCTTCCTCAGCAGGTGCTGCTGCGGGTGCGTCAGCTGCGGCTGCGGGTGCGGCTGCGGCTGCTGCTGCGGGAGCGGCGAAGGAAGCGTTTGCGATAGCTTCCTTGATGTCGACTCCCTCGAGGGATGCAACGAGTGCTTTGACTTTTGCGGCGTCAACTTCTGCGCCTGCTGCGTTGAGGATAGCCGTGATAGCATCTTCGGTAATCTCTTTTCCAGCAGAGTAGAGGACCATTGCGCTGTAAATGTACTGCATTTCATTCATCTCCTATTTTCATCCGAAGAGTGCACTGAGACCGGCTGCTGCCTCGTCTTCGCTTACTTCTTCGGCTTCTTCTTCGTCTGCTTTCTGCTCCGCCTGTGCGACGGGTTCTGCTGCGGTAGCGACGGGTGCAGAGGAAATCCTTGCTGCGATGTCGTCGTTAGTGTACCCGGTTGCAGAAGCTACGGCAAGCATTTGACTGTCTGCCTTGGCAAAAAGCGCTCCAATTGTCTCTTTAGTCGGTATCGCGGCCTCAACAGAGAGCGAGTAGGCGCTCCTGTATGCCTTCGCAATCAGAGTGGGCAGGGTCTCCTTTGCAGGGTATGCAATCTCGACTGCCACTGCGAGTGCGTCGTGCGCGGCCGTAGCGAACATATTGCTGTAATAATCATCAGGAATGTCCAGAACAGACCTGCTGTAAACGATTCCGTCGCCGTAGACTGCTTTCGCGTCCATTCCGACGATCATGGGAAGAATTTCCAGCTTGGGAAGCATTGCTGCCAGGTCAGCGGAGATTGCCTCTCCTTCCTTGACAACAGTGGTGTCCTTCTTGATGGTTATTTTTCCGTTCATAATCTGAGCGGGAAGCCCGAGTTTCTGAAGTTCACCGATGATAGGTCCGGGTCCAAAGGGGGTGGGTCCGGCAGGGACAACGATGTCGTAGGGTGCTTTGTCACCGGCCTTTGCGGGCGCGGGGGACATGGTCGCCTTAAGCTTGTTAAAAAGCTTGAAAGCGTTCATGTCAGTGGTGACAATGGCGCACTGTCCATCGACGTGCTCAGCAAGTGCATCGATTCCGGGCTTGTACTGAACAGCCTCGTCAAGAGCCAGGCGAATAAGGTTATTCTTGGTCATCTTGATCTTGGCGTGTCCGCGCATTCCAGCCCTCATCGCCTGAATCTGCTGGCCGGGGATACCTTGCATACTGACGACCGCGACAACGGGCGCGTTCTTGATATCCTCGACGATTTCACCGACGAGTTCCTTCTTCCAACTTGCAACGTGTGCCATCCTTAGACCTCCTCAGAGCAACCTCTCCGCGGGACCCATAGTGGTCTTGATGTAAGCGGATGCGATGTTGTGGGATCCTTTCTCAAGGTGTCCTTCAACACGCTTCATGATGAGATCGGCATTCTCAGCGATATCATCTGCAGACATCTCGACGGTTCCGATGGGGACATGGAAAGTTTTCTTGTCTTTCGTCCTAACAGTCACAGACTTACGGAAGTTTGCGATAAGGGCAGCCGGATCTGCTCCGGGTGCGATGGGCTTAGGCATCTTTCCGCGAGGACCGAGAACGGTACCGAGCCTCTTACCGACCTGCGCCATTAAAGGTGCCTCGGCAATGAAGTAATCGATGTCATTTGCGATCTTCTTAGCCTGCTTCTTGTTCCCTGCGAGAGTTCCGAGTTCCTCGGGAGTAATCACAAGGTCAGCAACGTCTTTGGCTTTCAAGGCAAGTTCGCCACCACCAATCACAGCGATCTTGACTTCCTTTCCGCGTCCCTTGGGGAGAACGATGTCTTCCTGAATACGGTTCTTAGGAAGGGAGAGGTCAACATCTTTGAGATTGATGGCCAACTCAACCGTCTCAACAAATTTGCGCTTCTTTGCACTATCAAGTGCCTTCTGCACAACTATTACGGTTGGTTTATCTGCCAATACAATTCCTCCTCGTAGTGCTAACGGGCGGTTTAGACCCTCCTACGAGCAGACTGTCGTAAGTTGGGGTCATATATAAAGGTGTCCCACTTGACACAATATTATACTATAGAACAGAAGGAAAAGGGGGATGTTGATCCCCCTTGTGAAGGGTTTGTTTCACTGGAGCTCAGCGTCGTAGACGCCGGCCCTGACATCGGCCTGGAAGACCTTTGCATCCTTGCCGTCGATGGTGACACCGAGGGAGACACAGTTTCCTGCGACTTCCATGACACGTGCCTTGACGGTTGCTCCGAGGAGGTCGTCCTGCTTCTGTGCTGCGACCTTCTTGGCCTGCTCGACGGTGAGGTTTCCGACCTTGGTGGTCTTGGGGTTGCCGGATCCGAGGGGGATGCCGAGCTCTGCCTTGATGAGAGCGGACATGGGGGGAGTTCCGACCTTGATCTCGAAGGTCTTGTCGTCGTTGATGAGAACGGTTACAGGGACCTTCATTCCCTCGAATGCCTTGGTCTTCTCATTGATCTTTGCAACTACCTGGGCGGTGTTGACTCCTTTGGGTCCGAGTGCGGGTCCAAGAGGGGGTCCTGCGGTTGCTTTTCCACCGTCAACCATTGCCTCTACTTTGTCTACCATATTCAATTCTCCTTTTCGATTAATTTGACGCTGTCACCTTTAACGGTAACGGGAATGGGGACCATGGCATCGACGAGCTCAACGGTGATCTCCTCTTTAGCCTGGTCGATCCTCTGGACCCTTGCCCTCTCGCCCTTGAAGGGTCCGTTGACAAGCTCCACGAGGTCTCCTTCCTCGATTCCGATGACTGCGGAGACGGGCACAAGGTATGAGCTGATCTCCTCGATCGAAGTCTCGGCGGGGATGTGGGTCCCTTTTGCTACACTGATATCTTTCCTGTCGACGAACGAGCGTGCCTTCTTGATCTCGCGGGTCTTCTCCTGGAGACGGTCGGTGTTCATACCCTCGACGAACACGTATCCCCTGAGACCTACGGGGCTGAGGATTGCGTAAACATCCTTCTCGCCCTGCGAGGCCTTTGCGAACAGGCTCTGTGCCACGACCTTCTCCTGATCGATCTGAGTCTTCAGGATGAGGATGGACTGTTTGGCGCAAGCGCCGAACTGCTGGGTGGCGGTGCCGGCATTGGATTTGACAGTGATTTCGATGTCGACGCGGTCGTCGTACCTGGCTCCCCTGGGGCAGATGACCTCGAGCCTCAGGATCTTGGAAGCGCTGCCGGGGAAGGCGACCTTGAACTCCGGCTTGGAGCGGAAGTAATCCCAAAGTTCTGCACCCTGGGAGTCGTAGAGGATGACGCTCCACTCGGGGCCGTTCTCGGGGTCGGATGCGACGACGCTGACGGAGAAGACCGCATCCGCTGCACCTGCCGCAACCTGGAAATCCCAGGTGACGAGGCCGCCTGCGTGGACGTCCTTCGCGCCGCTGTCACCGCTGAACATCGGACTTGAATAGTTCTCTGCCATCTTTCCACCTCAGAAGTACCCGGGAAGATAGGTCATGATCCACATGACAACGAATCCTACCAGACCGAGAATGAGGATTCCCAGTGCGGAAATTTTGGCGGTCTTCAGATACTCCTCCTTGTCAGGAGTGTGGGCCATCTGGAGAATCCTTCCGTATTTTCCCCTGCCGATACCGCTGATTCTGGAGTCGAGGCTGTCCTGAATCTGTTCAGCCTTAGTTCTTCCGGCGTTGTCATCTGTCATTTTTCTTCCTCTGCGCACCGAATCACGGTGCATTTATCGCTCGTTCGTTACCACTGACAATAGCAAATAAGCAAGACCCTAACTTAGCATGTTTATTTTAAAGGTTTCGGCCCTCTATACTATATTATTAGTTTGAGAGAAAGATACGCTGCCCCGAAGGGCCAGAAATATGTACGGCACTAACGTTATTATACCAAATGGGGATTGACTCTCAGTTTCCCCCTGAGGTGTTTAACATGGAAGAGGTTTTGTGCAATATCGAGATTACCAAGGACAACAATACTTTCGTCGCCAAGATCCAGAGCGATATCGGCGGTATGAGGGAGTACAAGTCTTCCAACTTCGAGGAAGGCCTCGAGCAGATGACCATGGATCTTCAGGAAGAATTCGAGCTTGCTTGAAAGGCGGTGAGAAAATGGCAGACAAAATCAAACAGATTGTTGACGCAATGACCATGCTCTCCGAGGACACTTCCGTCCCCAGAAACATCAGGAAAGGAGCCACTGATGCAAAAGCAAGGCTCCTTGACACCAAGGACGCTCCCGACGTACGTGCCGCCGGCGCCATCAACATCCTCGACGACCTTGCGAACGATCCCAACGTACCTCTTCACGCAAGGACCCTCATCTGGCAGATCATCAGCCAGCTTGAGACTGTCAGCAAAAACTGAATCAGACGGCCCCCAAAAAGGGGCCGCCGATTATTGTTCACTGTTTCTGGGACTTTATGATTTCCAGGAAATTCTGGAAGAGTTCCGCCCCGTACTCGCTGTTCTCCACCTCGGGATGATACTGTACACCGAAGAGAGGACGGGCGAGACATGACACGGCCTCGATACCGCAGGAAGGCGATGAGGCCAGGACCTTGAATCCCTTGGGGACGTCCTTCACCTCATCGTTGTGGGAACCCCATACGGTGATGTCGTCGGGGATTCCGGCGAAAATATCGGAGTGGTCGTCGATGTGGAGCTTGACCTCTCCGAACTCGGGCATGTCGGCAGGACCAAGCGTGGAACCGAAGTGCTGGCACATGAACTGGTGGCCGGCACAGATACCCAGCACGGGATACTCCGCTTTGTCGAGGTATTCACCGTTGTTACCCATGCGCTGACCCTCGCAGGCGATGCTGGGGGCACCTCCGGAGAGGACCAATCCGTCCAGGTCCCTGAGCTCCTCGAAGGGGGTTGTGTTGGGAACGATCTTGGTCTCGACCTTGAGATATTTCAGAACACGCCATTCGCGGTGGGTCCACTGTCCGCCGTTGTCGACGACATACACTTTCATGTCCCTTCATCCGCGAAGATGGTAAAAAATTATGGCCCTGTGAAGGGCCGTTAAGGTTTGTTCACTCCCACTCGATGGTCGCGGGGGGCTTGCTTGTGATGTCGTACACCACGCGGTTGACCTGGCTCTTCATGGAATCGGTGATTCTGACGGAGATCCTGTTGAGCACGTCCATGGTCAGCCTGGAGAAGGTGGCGGTCATTCCGTCAATGGAATCGACGGCACGCACAGCGATGGTGTAGCCGTAGGCCCTCCTGTCTCCCTGGACACCGACGGATTTGCTGGGGACCAGCACTGCGAAGTACTGCCAGGGGCGTACGGACTCGCCCGCATCGGCTGCTTTCCTGATCTCATCCTCAACGATGAAACAGGCTTCCCTGACAATCTGAACCTTCTCGGGAGTGACCTCGCCGAGGCACCTGACGGCCAGTGCGGGGCCGGGGAATGGCTGCCTCTCGGAAGCTTCCACGCCCAGAACGCGGGCGACCTGCCTGACCTCGTCCTTGTAGAGGTCCCTGAGGGGCTCGCAGAGGGTCATGCCCATATCCTTGGGGAGACCTCCGACGTTGTGGTGGGACTTGATGGTGTCGCGGGTACCGTCTCCGGACTCGATCCAGTCGGGGGCGATGGTTCCCTGAAGCAGACAGGTGGCACCGAATTCGCGGGCATATCTCTCGAAAACCCTGACGAACTTCTCTCCGATGATCTTCCTCTTCTGCTCGGGGTCCTCGACGCCTTTCAGAGCCTCGAAGTACTCGTCGGCCGCACGGGCGATCTTGTAGTTGATGCCCATGTGCTGCATCATGGCCTCGACCTCTTCGGTCTCGCCCTTCCTCATGAGGCCGTTGTCGACATAGACTGCCAGGAGACGGTCGCCGATGGCTTTGCTGGCAAGGGTGGCGGCAACCATGCTGTCGACACCGCCGGAACAGGCGATGATGGCCTTGGCAGGTGCAGGGATGCTGCTCTGGATGAGCTCGACGGCCTCGTCGATGAATTCCTGCTCGTCGAAGAAACCGACCAATCACTGCACCTTCCCGGCTTCACCGACGACGAAGTCGGAATCCTTCTCGACCTTCTCGGCCATGGCCTTGCGGTCGTCCGCAAGCTTCTTGGCGAGTGCGGAATCGAACAGTGCCAGCATCTCGATTGCGAGAGTTGCCGCATTGTCTCCGCGG
The DNA here is from genome assembly GCA_001560915.1 of methanogenic archaeon ISO4-H5. Lineage (NCBI taxonomy): Archaea > Methanobacteriati > Thermoplasmatota > Thermoplasmata > methanogenic archaeon ISO4-H5. The sequence continues at coordinate 1,916,176 of CP014214.1, forward strand.
TCCATACCGACGGCTGCCACGGGGATTCCCGGGGGCATCTGCACGATGGAGAGCATGGCATCGTAGTTCAGGGAACCGCTGACGGGTACTCCGATCACGGGCTTGGTGGTGAACGATGCGATGACTCCGGGAAGGGCTGCGGACAGTCCTGCGATGGAGATGAAAACAGATGCGTCGGTACCGGTGACGAGCTGTTCTACCCTCTGGGGGGTCCTGTGGGCGGAAGCGACCGCGATATCGTAAGCAACGCCGAATTTGTTCAGGACCTTGATGGCCTTCTCGGCGATGGGGAAATCGCTCTTGCTTCCCATAATTATGAAGACTTTTGCCATAAAGGGATGACTGTGAAAAAAGTAATAAATTTTTTCGAGAAGAGAATGGCGGCCGGGAGACCCAGCCGCCTGGAATGGTTTTAATCAGCTCTTGAGAACGGTGACAAGGAAGATTCCAACAGCGATGAGAGCACCGATGAGGATTCCGATGAGGTAGACGATGGCGTTGTAGACGATGTTCCATCCGTCGATACCGTCGAAGGGAGAGATTCCGCTCCAGTTGATGAGATAGACCCAAATAAGTCCGACTACGAGTCCGATAACGATGATCAGGACACCGAATGCCCTGTTCTTGCCCTTTCCGAAATAGGTGGAGAAGACTCCTGCGAGGATCATCACAATCGAGAAGACGAGAATGATGAGGGTCAGGAAATCCCAGCTGATTATGTCCATGTTTCTTGCCTCCGTAAATCATACCGATGGTACGGTTCAGATACGTCCACAATTACGTTAAAGTTATAAAATGTTCCGTCGCGAGCGCATATAAAAAGCAATAAATAGCCACCCTATCATGGTATTCCATCGATTTCGTGATACCATGGAACTGCTGGGAATCGTTGAAGGAATCACCTCCGAGGGACATGCTCTGGTCAGATGCGCGAGCGTCCCCGAACTGGGTTCGGCCGTTTTCGATAAAGACCGCAACCGCATCGGTTCCGTCAAGAGGATCCTCGGCCCGGTCGACGAACCCTATGCTTCGGTATCCGGCGAAGGGGTCAGCGGCAGCCTGAAGGGCGCCAAGGTCTATTCCGGCCAGGGTGGTAACAATGGCAGGAACAGGGGAAAAGGCAGGAAGCATTGAGGCCTGTCCCTTCTGCGGAAGCGCCGAACTCGAATTCTCAAGAGCCTCGGATGGGGTTACATGCCGCGGCTGCGGGAGACGTTTTTACCTGTCGGATCTGGTTGACAAAAACGAGTCTGGCACTAATGAGAACATGCGGAGACCGAACACTCGCAGAACGGAATCCGCCGAAAGGAATCTTGCCTTCGCATTATCGGAGATAGACCGTGTGACAACTGCCAACGGACTTCCCCGTTCCGTCCGCGATTCCGCAGGTTCAATCTACAGGAGCGCGGTGGAACGCAATCTCGTGAAGGGCCGTCCGATAGATGTCCTGGCGGCCGCTTCCGTATACTGCAGCTGCAGGATCTCCGGAATCCCCCGCACCCTCGATGAGATTGCAGAAAACGCCAACATCGGCAGAAGGGAACTGGGGAGAACCTACCGCCACTTATCCAAAGAACTCGGTCTGGGTCTGTCGCCTGCAAGACCTCAGGACTATATCGGGAGGTACTGCGACGCGTTGAAACTTGGTACCGAGGTCCGCGAGAGAGCCCTGTCGCTCATCAGGAAAGCGTCCGAGAACGATCTCCTTTCGGGACTCGGTCCAGCAGGCGTGACTGCAGCCGCAGTCTACATCTCGGCGATTATCTGCGGAGAGCATCGTTCTCAAAAACAAGTGGCCGAAGCCGCAGACATATCGGAAGTCACTCTCAGGAGCAGATACAGGGAACTGGCTGACGGTCTGGGCATAAGGATCGAGTTCAGCTGAGATTAGGGTCTGAACCATTTGAACTCAAGGTACTCGATCTCTTTTCCGACCCTGCAGAACAGAATCTGTTTCTTCACACCGCCGGAGAGCCTGACCGTACGGGAGATGTCGGGCCACATGGCGACGACGGACCCGGGTACTGCATGGACGAGATACCTGGCATGGCATTCGTCGGGGGACTGTTCGTATACCCTGAAATGGGTCCCGTACTTGAATCCGGTCTTCACCACGAGTCCGCGGTTCCTGAGATCGGTGTATGCCTTCAGACGGAGATCGAATTCGTCCTGGTTCTTCTTCCCGAAAGCGATGAGATCCTCCCGGGTAAGCTGCTTCCCCTTGCGGTCGGAGAGTTCGATCTCCCCTGTGCCCAGGAGGTAGCATCCCTCGATGAGCGAGAGCTGGAGTACACCCTGCATGTTCTTGCCGTAGAAGGCACGTGCATGCGGCCTCTCCCCCTCGTCCGAATCGAAAACGAAAATACGGTCGGAGATCAGCTTTCCGGCCACGGGTTCCGCTCTCTCGGTGGGGGAGATCTTCCCCTCGGGATCCAGGATGGCCATCTTGTAGTAAGTAAGGTCGCCTTCTTCGTCGACCACTCCGTAGAGCAGCTGCTTGCCGCGGTCCTCGCTCTGGGCGATCTCGTCCATGAACTCGTTGATATTCAGGGCGGAACGCTCGGAAACGGCGCACACCATGTAGAGCGGGGCGGATTTGGAAGGGGACATGCCGCGGGGGTAGACCCTCAGGTCAAAACTGCCGGATTCGGGTTTCACGATGAAACCCCTCTCGCGGAGGTCCTTGAAGACGATGTACTTGATGTCGAAATCGCTGATGAGTCCGGAAGCGTAATCGAAAAGGTCGTTGAAAGTCATCTTCTTCTTACGGTAGACGACCTCCAGACGGTTCAGCTGGAGGAGGAATGCTGCCTCCACCAGGTCGAGCTCCAGGGCGCCTCCGCTCATCGGATAGCCGAAATTACCCTTGCTGAAGGTCTGACTGGCCTCCCTGACATCATAGATGAACACAGAGCGGTCTTTGAGCTCGCCGGACATACTACTGGGATAGACCCAGCGGATATAATGCTTGTTGGTTTGAAGTGATAATGGAATATAGATATGTTTTTATAGAAGTTCAAACTATATAACCACTAGTTGTAAACTGCGGGTGAATAACACATGTATGATATGGATAGTATCCTGGCAGTCGTGGAGAACCCGACCAGAAGGAAGATCCTTCAGGCTGTCGTGAGGGAGCCCCATTACCCCCTCCAGCTCTCAAAGGAGCTGGGTATCAGCCAGCAGGCGATAGTCAAGAACCTGAACCTGATGGAGAAGGAGGGGTTGGTGGTGAGCTACCGCCAAAGCAGCGACAGAGGACCCGAGAGGATCTTCTACAAACCGAACACGGAGTTCACCATAACCATCGACATGAGGAACAACATGTTCGAGGCCAGGCTGATCCCCGCCGGCGAGTCAGGAAACAAAGAGGAACCTAAGGAAGAGACCAAGACGGTCGAGGAGCGCAAGCTCGAGGAGGTCCGCGGCAGGATCTCGCAGATCGACCGCCAGATAACCGAGTTCGACAGACGCAGGTCAGCCCTGGTGAGGGAACGCAACAACCTCATCGAGGAATTCCTGCAGATGGCGGACCTGAACAACATGGACTACGAACACAGGGAACTGCTGTACGACCTGCTCAACAGACCCAACTGGAATGCCGAGGACATATCGAAGAAGCTCGGATTCAACGAGACGATTGTGTCCAGGATGATTGACGAAATCCTGCAGTACTGCAGGGAAATGGAGAGGTGATCATTATGTCTACGAACGATAAAGCAATCAAAGTGGCGGAGCTCAAACCCGGAGAAGCGGGAAAAGGTATCGCCAGACTGGACCCGGAGCTCATGAACATCCTGGGTCTTAAGGTCGGGGATGTCGCGCTGGTCATCGGTAACAAGAAGACCGCGGTGAAAATCCTGACCGGCCCCGCCGAGGATGCCAACAGGGGCATCATCAGGCTGGACGGCTCCGCAAGGCGCAACGCCGGCGTCTCAATCGATGAACGTGTCGACGTCAAGAAGGCCGAGACCAAGGAGACAACCAAGATCACTTTCTCGCCCACCGAGGAGCTGAGGCTCCAGGGCGGAGAGGAGTATCTGGCACAGGCGCTCGTGGGAAGGTCGTTTGTCAAGGGAGACGTCCTCTCCCTGAACATCATGGGCAACAAGATGGACCTGGTCGTCACTTCCTTCTCGCCTACCGCCGAAGCGGCACTCATGACCGCCGAGACTAAGGTGAAGATTAACGACAAGCCTGTCTCCAAGGAGAACATGGATGTGCCCAAGGTCTCCTACGACGATGTGGGCGGACTCGGTAACGTGATATCCCAGATCAGGGAAATGGTGGAGCTTCCGCTCAAACACCCCGAGCTCTTCAAGAGGCTGGGTATCGAGGCACCCAAAGGAGTTCTGCTCCACGGACCGCCGGGAACCGGTAAGACCATGCTCGCCAAAGCCGTGGCGGGAGAGACCAGCAGCAACTTCATCTCCATCGGCGGACCCGAGATCATGAGCAAGTTCTACGGAGAATCCGAGGGCAAGCTCAGGGAGATATTCAAGGACGCTGAGGAGAATTCGCCCAGTATCATCTTCATCGACGAGATCGATTCCATCGCCCCCAAGAGGGATAACGTCCAGGGTGAGGAGGAGCGCCGTATCGTGGCCCAGCTCCTGTCCCTGATGGACGGACTGAACTCCAGAGGAAAGGTCGTGGTCATCGGTGCCACCAACCGTCCCAACTCCATCGATGAGGCACTTAGGAGACCCGGAAGGTTCGACAGGGAGATCGAGATCGGTGTGCCTGACGTGCACGGACGTCTCGAGATCCTCCAGATCCACACCAGGGGTATGCCGCTCACCAAAGAGGTGGACCTCAAACTCCTGGCCGAGAAGACCCACGGATACGTCGGTGCGGACCTTGCGGCACTCTGCAGGGAGGCAGCCATGGCCGCCCTCAGGCGTGTGCTCCCCGACGTGGACGTGGACGACGAGACCATCCCCAGCGAGGTCCTCAACAAGATCTCCGTCGGAATGGAGGACTTCACCAACGCCATGAAGAACCTGCAGCCATCCACCATGAGGGAGGTCCTCATCGAGAAGCCCAACGTGAAATGGGACGACATCGGAGCCCTGGCCGAAGCCAAGCAGGAACTGAAGGAAGCAGTCGAGTGGCCCCTGAAGTACGGCAAGGTGTTCGCCCACATGAACGCCAAACCCCCGAAGGGAATCCTCCTGTACGGTCCTCCCGGAACCGGAAAGACCCTGCTCGCGAAAGCCGTGGCAACGGAATCGGAGGCCAACTTCATCTCCGTGAAGGGACCGGAATTCCTCAACAAATGGGTAGGAGAATCCGAGAAAGCCGTGAGGGAGACGTTCAGGAAAGCAAGGCAGGCATCCCCCTGCGTCATCTTCATGGATGAGATAGATTCGATAGTGCCAGTAAGGGGAACCGGAGGGGACAGCAACGTGACCGAGAGGGTCGTCTCGCAGATGCTCACCGAGCTCGACGGACTGGAGCCCATGAACGACGTTGTCGTCATTGCCGCGACCAACCGTCCCGACATGATCGATCCCGCCCTGCTCAGGCCGGGAAGGTTCGACAAGTCAATCTACGTGGCACCTCCCGACAAGGAATCCAGGCTCTCCATCTTCAAGATCCACACTAAGGGCAAGCCTCTTGAGGACAGCGTGAACCTGGAGGAACTGGCCGAGAAGACCGAGAACTGCACCGGAGCTGACATCTCTGCAATCTGCAACGAAGCGGTCATGTCTGCCGTCAGGCGCCTCGTGGCAAGCGGCAAGGAACCCACCGAGGAGGAGATCGCCAACTGCAAGGTATCTATGGACGACATGCTGAAGGCAGTGGACAAATTCGGTCCCGCGGCTACAGCGAAGATCAAGGAGTACGGCGAGAACAGTATCTACCGCCACTGAGGCAGTTTGTACCTCCGAACAGGCGGATGGGCCCTAACGGGCCCTCCGCCACATTTTTTATAGAAATACAAACATTTTTCATATTATGACAAGGGAGGATATGATCAACATCACCCGCGCCATCCTGGCAAGGGCGGGGTTCGATGTTTCTTCGGCCATCAACATACGCAGCGTATGCTTCGACGTGGTCGGCAGGAGGGATAAGACCCTTCTGATCATCAAGATCCTCTCTAACGTCGATGCTTTCTCCAGAGAGAACTCCGAAGAGATGAAGATTATGGCGGAAGCACTGGACGCCAACCCTCTGATCATCGGAGAGACCTCCAGTTCCGGACCTCTCGAAAAGGGCATCGTCTATTCCAGGTTCAAGATCCCCATCATCTCCAACGAGACCCTGGCGGAACATCTGCTGGAAGAGGTGCCCCCATTCATCTTCGCCGCTCCCGGAGGACTCTACGTCAAAATCGACAGCGATGTCCTGAAGCAGCTCCGCGAGGAACGCGGCATCAGCCTCGGTACCCTGGCGGAGACCGCCGGCGTGTCCAGGAGGACCATTCAGATGTATGAAACAGGTATGGGTGCCATGATCGATGCCGCCCTCCGCCTTGAAGAGTTCCTGGATGTCCCCATAGTTCAGCCCCTCGATCCGTTCGAGTACAAGAAGGACGATACCGCGGCCAAGCACGAGATCGAACTCGGAGGCACCACCGGCTCCCAGAGGCTGGATCGTCTGCTCAACATCGGATTCGCGGTCACTCCCATCATCAGAGGCCCGTTCGAGGCAATGTCCAGGGACAATTCGCAGAATACCGTGGTCCTGACCGGCCTGGATACCGACAAGACGAAGATCATCCAGAAGGCGCTCATCGCCGCAGAGCTCTCCAACCTATCGAAGAGACCCTCGGTGCTCATCGTTCAGAAGAAACAGACCTCGGACAACATCGGTTCCACCGCACTGGTCACCGATGACGAACTCAAGAAGATCGACGACAAGACTACCTTCACCGATATGATCCTCTCCCGGAGCACCAAGAAATGATGCGATTCAAGATTGGGGAGTGCGACATAGACATTCTTCCTGTGGTCAACGGCCTCGTTTCGGAGGCAGAGAAGGTACGTTCCGCTTTTGGCAACCACGAAGCGTACGCAGCCTCCCTCGGATGGGAAGGTCTCGAAGCACTCAGGAAGAGGGATGAAATCGGAGTCGACAGCGTCGAAGTGAGCGAACTCGATATCGTCTATTCCAACAAGATGTCCGTTTTCGGAGAGATACAGACCCCTTCCCCCGCATTCTGCGAACTGGTGGACCTCTGTGCCGAAGCGGGTAAGAACATCATTCCTCTCGATATGAACGACGAGGAGTTCGACGATGCGTTCATGGAATGCGTCAGCGCCACACAGTTCACCTCTGTCCACCATCTTGCCAAGAAAGGATTCCGCAAGAGGATGGATGCCGCGACCCCCGAGGAACTCGCCATCGAGTGGGACAGGTTCGTGGAATCGAACAGGGGATTCAAACGTCTCGATAAAAGACGTGAGGAACACATCGCGAAGGAGCTCTGCGACGTCGCCCGTTACCGCAGGAAGGTCCTCGCGGTCATCGAGGTCGAACGCGTGGAAGGCGTCGCCGACATACTGAAAGGAGTCTGCAACAATGGATGACTGCGAGATGTGCCAGATGTGGCGCGAGAGGGGTGCGAAGTACTGTTCTCACTGCGGGAAATACCTGGGGGATATGACGCCTGTCAAGAAGAACGATACGGGCCTACTTCATCTCCTGGTTCTCCTGACTGTTACCATCGTGGTATTCGTCGTGGTCAACAATCTGGTCTACTGCATTGTGAATTTCGGAGGGATTGCGGACGATATCTCGAACCTCAGAATATCCGTCTATATCCCGTACGGAATCGACGATCTGGTCCTTACCCGCGTCGGAGGTTCTGCCCTCATAGCTGTATTCGCTGCGGATCTGGTGATCATCGGACTGTGTCTGGCATATGCGCTCTACTCATTCTACAGAGGATATGAGAACGAGAAAGCGACCGGCAATCGGGACTGCACTGAGAAGACGGGTCTCACCGGATGCTCCAGCATTCTTGCCGTTTCCCTTCTCCTCAGCATTATCTATCTCATGGCCACAGCTGCAACCAACAACACTCCTAGTACGGATTGGATGTCTGACTTCACACGCTTCGAGATGGTCTTCCTGCTTACCAGGGCAGGAGTCATCGAGGAACTCATGTACAGGGTGCTGTGGATCGGACTCCCCATGATGATTATCGTATTGGTTGTCGTCAGGGACAAACGCTGCTGGCAATACCTCCTGGGAGGATTCGGCATGAGCAAGGCCGCATTCATCCTCATCGTCGTGTCATCCGTACTCTTCGGCCTCGCACACTTCGACGGATGGGGCTGGAGCAAGGTCCCCGATGCAGCCCTGGGCGGCCTTCTTTTCGCTTACATCTACGTCCAATACGGACTGTATGCTTCCATCCTGGCACATTGCGCAAACGACGTCCTCACGACCGTCACCTATACGGTCGGAGCAGGGGTTGAGAGCATGGCTCTCCTGGGTTTCCTCGGCCTCGGGTTCGTCACCATCATCTACTGGTTCCTGAAGCCGAACATGGATGCTGTTGACATCAGGAAAATGAAGAACTTCCCGGATAAACTGGAGGTCAACCTCCTGGACCAGTGGAAGCGTTACTGACTCAGCATCGATCTGAGGCGGGTCTGCGATTCTATACCGGATTCGAGTGATTTGCACTCGATGATGTATCTGTGGGAATATCCGGACAGACGTTTGAGTATGTGAGAGAAATCGACGTTCCCGTCACCAATCGTGAGATGGGCATCCCTGTCGCCGAGATTATCATGGATGTGTATATTGCGGATCCTGTCTCCGAACAGGTCGATCATGGCATCGATCTGCCCCGAAGTGTTGGCATGTCCGATGTCGAAACAGACGCTGAGATCGGTTCCGTCTATGATGGATGAAAGCTCCTCGGCCTGAATACCCAGCATCACGGGAAAGTTGGGCATGTTCTCGATACATGCATGCAATCCGAGTTCGGATGCGGCCCTGTCAAGCTCCTTCATGGAACGGTTGGCGGATTCCAAGGAAATCTCACGGGTATCGTAAACAGCGAGATTGATGATGCCGGGATGGATGGTAACCGTATCGATGCCGAGTCTGCGGGCGGAATCCATCTCCGCAAGGAGGTTTTCCACCGAGGCCCTGCGGATGAGCTCGTTGGAGGATGCGACGTTGATATCGGCGATGCCGGTATGCAGCGAGAACGTAAGATCCGATGACTGTATGAGCTGTGCGTATTTTTCCGCCACGAGGGGCCCGTAATGATTGAGCTCCGAGAAGATCTCCCAATGCCTGAAATGGGAGGATATCGCATCGAGCATCTCGTCAAAGGAGGTCTTGGAGAACTCCGGACAGGATACACCGATCACATTCATTGACGGACCTCTTCGCCGTTCACCGTCATGGGTGCTACACGGTCGATGAGCGCCTCTATGTCCGGATCCTCGACACAGACACTGATGGTCCCCAGAACGGTGCGGTAATCGACAAACGATACTTTCCCGACGGTGGCTACCTGTTTGTTGAGACTGAAAACGGTCTTGGTACTGCTGCCGCGGGTGCCTCTCTGCATCTGTGTGCGGGCCGTATCCAGGATCTTCTGGCGCCTGATGAGGGCAGAGAACCTGTCAAGGTCGGCGGGGCCCTTCATCTCTTTCTCGGTGAGTTCGAACTCTCCCGTAGGGAAGATATTAAGGAGGGCGGTCCTGATTTTATCGGGATCCTCGCTCGGATAGACCGGACACGACACGGTGACTGTGACCATAATCAACCTATCTGATAACCGTTATAAAACTGCACGCCTATCGGTGCGGTATGCGTGACGAGGTGTTGACTGCCGCGGCAAGGAAGAACCTTTTCCTTGCTCCCGAAGCCCTGGAGATCATAGACTCCAACGGGTATTCGATGGATTTCGTCAACACTCTCCTCAATTCTCTCTCAAAGAACGCCTTCCTGGTCACCAAACAGGATGTGCTGGATTTCCTGAACGGCGACAAGGGATTGTTCACTCCCGAGAAGGTTATCAAGCCCAGGATCAAGAGGGATCTCGACCTGAAGATCGTTCCCGGCTCGGATATCACCGGTCAGAGTACCTGCGTAGGTACCATCGAGGACTTCACCAACTATTTCAGGAGCAGATACAACATCCTGAAGAAGATCCTCGTCAACAGAAAGGACTTCGGGTTCGCCAGCACCATAGAGGCCGCCCGGCGCCACACCCGCGACGTCAAAATCGTCGGTATGGTCTACGACAAGAAGATCACACAGAAGAACGGACACACCATCCTGGAGATCGAGGACGAGACCGGCGTCTGCAGCGTATTCATCAGCAAAGATTCTCCCCTGGCCAACGAGATATTCGTCAACGACGAGGTCATCGGTGTGGCCGGTAAATTCGCGGAGAAGAGCAAGCTGTTCATCGCCAACGAGATCTACCGCCCCGACGTACCGAAGAACCACGCCTGGGCACCCAGCGACAGCAGTTCCAGCATCGCATTCCTATCAGACATCCACATCGGAAGCAAGGAGTTCCTGACCTCCAGCTGGGAGAAGATGATCGCTTGGCTGAGATCCAATGCCCAGGAACAGGAGATCAACTACCTGGTGCTTCCCGGCGATGTGGTGGACGGAATCGGTGCCTACCCCGACCAGGAGAAGGACCTTGAGATTCTAGACATCTACAAACAGTACGAGGCCCTGGCGGAATATCTCAAGGAGATCCCCGATCACATGAAGGTGGTGCTTCACCCCGGCAACCACGATGCCTGCAGGCTCGCGGAACCACAACCCGCCCTCAATGAGATGTACACCAAAACCTTCGATTCCAGCATCTACATGACCGGCAACCCCATCAACCTCGAGGTCGAGGGCAGGTTCGTCACTTCCTATCACGGAAAGAGCATCGACGACTGGATTGCGGGTGTCAGGGGTATGACCTACGACGATCCCATCAGAGTCATGAAGGAGATGGTCATCAGGAGGCACATGGCCCCGATGTACGGCGCCAGGAACGCTCTCGCACCCGAGAAAAAGGACTATCTGGCACTTGAGCATCTGCCCGACATATTCGTATCCGGACACGTCCACGGAGCGGGCGGAATGGATTACAAGGGCGTGAAGATCATCAACGCCTCCACGTGGCAGGCACAGACCGATTATCAGAAGCAGCACAACTTCAATCCCAACCCCGGTGTGATGCCGATCGTCCATCTCGGTACCGGCAAGGTCACCATGATGGAATTCGCCAAGGACGTCTGAGCCGTTTTTCAGTGTGCTGGCACATACGTTTCTGAATTCAGAACTTGGGAAAAAGTAACCCTGTCCGGCAGGTTGCCCTGCGGACAGGTAAGGGGTTTCAAAGCCAATTCAACGCGAATACGGCGATGATCAGGAACGCCCCGAGCACAAGCATACCATAGCTTATCGCCCAGATCAGGGTGAACACCCGTCTTACTTTGATGGGGTCCTCCCAGATTCCTTCCACGCGTTCCCTTAATGACTTCACTCGGTTGACGCTCCTTTCTTCTTGAGGTGTTTCAGACGGGTCGTTTCCTCTCTGGACATCTCTTCGAGACGGAATTTGACGAACCTCTCCGATTCTTTGAACTCGGGGATGATCTTGAATTCCAGTGCGTTTACACGCCTCTTGGTCTTCTCGATCTCATCCAGCAGTTTCTTCATGGCGGTCTCGATCTCGGCTGCACGGATCAGGGTGATGAGAAGCTTCTCAAACGCCGCTGCGGCATCCTCGATGTAGGCGGAGGTCTCGATCACACCGTATCCCTTCTGGAGAAGGTTGGTGTGGATGTTGTTTGCCTCAACCCTGGGGACCATGAGTCCCATGATGGATTTGCTGCTGAGGTCGACTTCAGGGTGCGACTTGAGTGCGTATGCAGCACTCTTGACCGCAAGCTCTCCGTCAACGACCTTCGCAATGGTGATCTTCTTCATTGCGAGCTGGAAGTCCGAAGCAACACCGACACGCATCTGCCTCGCCTTCTCCATGATCTCGAAGAACTCAAGGATGAGTCCGTCCCTCTTCATCTTGAGGATCTTGTGTCCGGACTGGGACAGCTTGATCCTCCTTTTGAGGTCGAGAAGCACAGAACGGGTCGGGGTGACATCGCGGGCTGCCATCGGTCATCACTCCTTCTTGGGAAGGTAGGTCTGGATGAGCGACTTCTTGATCCTGGTGAGCTGGTCGATGTCGAGCTCGGCGAGGATTTCCCATGCGATGTCGAGAGTTTTCTCGATGGAACGGTCCTCGTAGAGTCCCTGGCGGACGACACGGTCCTCGAAGAGATCTGCGAAGTCAAGCAGCTTCCTGTCCTTGGCGGACAGAGAGTCCTTTCCGACGATTGCGACCAGTCCACGGAGGTCCTTTCCTTCTGCGTACGAGGCGTACAGCTGGTCAGAAACGGCCTTGTGGTCCTCACGGGTCTTGCCCTCACCGATACCGTTGTTCATCAACCTGGACAGGGAGCTGGACACGTTGACAGGGGGGTAGATACCGTTCCTGTGGAGGTCCATCGTAAGAACGATCTGACCCTCGGTGATGTATCCGGAAAGATCGGGGATGGGGTGAGTGATATCCGCACCGGGCATGGTGAGGATGGGGATCTGAGTGATGGATCCTGCCTTGCCCTTGATCTTACCTGCACGCTCGTAGAGCTGTGCAAGGTCGGTGTACATGTAACCGGGGTAGCCACGCCTTCCGGGCACCTCTTCACGAGCTGCTCCGACCTGACGCAGTGCCTCACAGTAGTTGGTGATGTCGGTCATGATGACGAGAACCTGCATTCCGAGCTCGAATGCCATGTACTCCGCGGTGGTAAGTCCCAGACGGGGAGTGGCGATACGCTCGACAGCAGGGTCGTCGGCAAGGTTCAGGAAGACGACAGCGTTCTTCAGAGCGCCGGTCCTCTCGAACTCGGACATGAACTTCTGCTTCTCTTCGTTGGTGATACCGAGAGCGATGAACACGACAGCGAATTCCTCGTTCTCTCCGCGGACTTTGGCCTGCCTTGCGATCTGCAGTGCAATATCGTTGTGGGGAAGACCGGATGCGGAGAAGATAGGGAGCTTCTGACCGCGGACGAGGGTGTTCATTCCGTCGATGGTCGAGATACCGGTCTCGATGAAGTCGGCGGGGGAGTCCCTTGCCCAAGGGTTGATAGCTGCTCCTGCGATGTCGAGCATCTTGTCGGGTACGATCTCTGCGCCTCCGTCGAGGGGCTTGGCGGATCCGGAGAGGACCCTTCCGAGCATGTCCTTGGAGACGGGCATCTTCATGGTGTCGCCGAGGAAGCGGACGGAAGCGGACCTGTCGATTCCGGTGGTTCCCTCGAAGATCTGGATGACGACCATTCCGTTGGCGGAATCGAGAACCTCTCCGTTCTTGAAGCTTCCGTCGGAAAGCCTTACCTTAACGAGCTCTTTGTATCCTACGGGCTCCTCGGTCTTCACGAAGACGAGAGGTCCCTGGATGTTCTGGATTGTTTTGTACTCTTTGGATACTGCTTCCATTTTCAAGCCTCCAGTTTAGAGAACTGCTCGTCCATGTCCTTCTCGACTGCATCGAGCTCTGCATCGACATCTTTCTCATACTTTGCCTGCTGGAACTTCTGCCTTACAGGGAGGTATGCGATCTTGTCGACCTGTACACCGCCCTCGAGGGCCTTGTCTGCGAGATCAGAGTATTTCTTGATGAGGGAGAGCATCTTGTACTGCCTGTTGAGGGGGCAGAAACAGTCGACGGGGTCGTATGCGTTCTGCTGCAGGAAGATCTCACGGATCATCTTGGCGACCTCGAGGATGATCTTCTGCTCGTCGGGCAGAGAGTCGGAACCGACCATCTGAACGACTTCCTGAAGCTCAGCCTCTTTCTGGAGAACTTTCATTGCCCAGGTCTTGAGCTCGGGGAAGTTCTCTGCGACGTTGGACTTGAACCATGCTCCCAGCTGTGCATCGTACATGGTGTAGGAGGTCAGCCAGTTGATGGTGGGGAAGTGACGCCTCTCCCTGAGTTTGGTATCCAGTGCCCAGAAGACACGGACGATACGCAGGGTGTTCTGAGTGACAGGCTCGGAAAGGTCTCCTCCAGGAGGCGAAACAGCTCCGATAACGGAGATGGATCCGTCCGCTCCGCAGAGGGACTTTCCACGGCATGCACGCTCGTAGAACTCGGACAGCCTACCGGACAGGTATGCGGGGTATCCTTCCTCTCCGGGCATCTCTTCGAGCCTGGAGGAGATCTCCCTCATTGCCTCGGCCCACCTGGAGGTGGAGTCTGCCATGAGTGCGACGTTGTAACCCATGTCCCTGAAGTACTCGGCGATGGTCATTCCGGTGTAGACGGATGCCTCACGAGCAGCGACAGGCATGTTGGAGGTGTTGGCGATGAGGACGGTCCTCTTCATGAGGGACTCTCCGGTCCTGGGGTCCTCCAGTGCGGGGAACTCGGTAAGAACCTCGGTCATCTCGTTTCCACGCTCTCCGCATCCGATGTAGACGACGATGTCTGCGTCGGAGTACTTTGCGAGGGACTGCTGGGTAACGGTCTTTCCGGTACCGAATGCACCGGGGATTGCTGCTGCTCCTCCCTTTGCGAGGGGGAACATGGTATCGAGGACACGGAGTCCGGTGACCAGAGGTACATCGGGGCTGTATTTCTCGATGACAGGCCTGGGCTGACGGACGGGCCATTTCTGCATCATGGGGTACTCGACGCCATCGACTTTGACGACGGGCTCTTCCACGGTGAAAGCTCCTTCCTTGATCTCCTCGACCTTTCCCTTCTGTGCGTTGGGGGGAAGCATGATCTTGTGGACCATGGGTCCTTCCTGCACGGTTCCGATGACGGATCCTGCAGAAACCTCATCTCCGACCGCGACGGCGGGGACGAAGTCCCATTTGGTTTCCCTGCTGAGTCCAGGTGCGGTGGCACCACGGCCGATGAAGTCTCCGGTCATTTCCCTGAGGACAGGGAGAGGCCTCTGAATTCCGTCGTAAACGGAGGTCAGGAGTCCGGGACCGAGTTCAACGGCAAGGGGGAGTCCGCTGTTAGTGACGGGCTCTCCGGGTTTGATTCCGGTGGTATCCTCGTAAACCTGGATGATAGAATAGTCGCCGACGATTTTGATAACCTCTCCCATCAGTTTCTCATTTCCAACATGTACGACATCGTACATCCTGGGGGAGATACCGGTGGCGGTTACGACAGGTCCAGCGACCCTGTAAATTACACCTTCAGTGCTCATTCATTCATCCTCTGTCTTAAACAAGTCAACGCCAATGACTTTCTTGACCTTCTCACGAAGGTCGCTCTGGTCTCCGCCGACGGGTACGACGACAGGCTGGATGAGGTCCATGACCTTCGTCTTGAAGTGGGCGGACAGATACTGCAGGTCGTCTGCGTTTACCGCAAGGATTCCGACATTGGCATCGGAAATCGCTTCCTGCATCTTTTCCTGGTAGTTTGTCTGGTCTGCGATGAAGACGGTCTTCACACCTGCGAGGCGGAAGCCGAGAGTGAATTCATCGCTGCCGATTACTGCTATCTCCATCAGATCACCAACAGATTCTTGATTGAGTCCCTGTCAAGACCGCTGTCGACACCGTGTGCCACGGTCCTGATTTTCTTAACTTCATCTTCCTTCATGATCATGTAGACCACGACGGGGATGACGGAAAGGGGATACATGTGTGCGACCTGGATTGCCATCTGAAGCCTCATCCTCTCCATGGAAAGAACGAGAAGCGAGATGGTGGGGGTCTGAGAGAGCACCGTCTTCAGTTCCTCGAAGATCTTCAGGGACTGCAGCTCGTTGAAAGCGGCCTCCATGGTGGGCGCGGCGGTTGCCTGCGCGTAGATCTTCTGATTGAGCTGGTATCCTCCCGGAATGAAGAATTCGGCTGCCTCTTCTCCTCCGAGGTTCTCCATCTTGAGTTTCATGATGGTCTCGACGTTCTTGAGATCAATCACGTATTTGATGTAGTTACGGAAGATGTTCGTAGCCCTGTCCTTACCGGAAATGGAATCGAGGACGTGCTTGTAGTAGCCCTTGGTGATTTCATCTTCAATCTTGGTCAGGATCTTGTCCTCCTTGTAGGCGCGGATGGCCTCGTCGGAAACGGACAGTCCAGTCTTGCTCTTGAAGATGACCAGTGCTTCCTCGATGGAGGGTGCCGACAGGAGTTTCTCCAGGTCGTCCTCCTTCAGGGAACCGGCGATGACAAGGTCCTCCCTCATCGTTTCGAGAGTGAGTCCGTAGTTCTTACCGCGGAGCACGACTTTGAGGTTCTCAAAGTCCCACTTGGTAAGGTAGGCGGCGACCATGTCTTTGAGCTCACCGTTTGCTGATTCCAGGATACTGCGGAACTGCTTGGACATGTTCATGTAGGTAGCATACTCGAGAAGCTCGATTCCGGAGTGCCTGACCGCAAGGTCGTTCATCTCCTTGGAGTAACCGGCTTCGCTGATGAAGTGCGAGATCTCAGGAACGGACATCATCAACATTTTGTTGTAGTCCTCTTCCTTGAGGAGTTTAGACTGCTTAGCCTTAACCCTCGCAGACATGTATGCGTAGTTACCTGTTCCGCTGTGCTTGAACATGCTCTCTCACCCAAATAGGATGTCGGATAGCTGTTTCAGGTTGCTGTCCCAGATGTTCTGGAGAAGCACCTCGAACTGCATGTCTACCTCGACCTTTCCGTCCTCGCTCTGGAGGAGAAGTCCGGAGCGGACGCTTGCGCTCTTCTCGACGGACTTCACACCGAGGTCAGCTGCGGAGAAGTTATCCTTCTCGGACATGATGGCCTTGGGCTCGGGGATGATGGTCTTGGCGGATGCTACCATTGCCTTGTAATATGCCAGCTTCTTGTCGGCGGGCACACTCTCGATCTGCTTGAGGGCAGACTCGAAGGCGTCGGTGAGGATCTCCTTCTTCTTGGACAGGACCAGCTTTTTGCTCTCCAGGTCTGCACTGGAGCTGACCTGGCGTGCGAGGGTCTCCTTTGTCTCTGCGACCCTCTTGTCCTCTCTCTGCTTCACTTCGGCAATCTCGGCATCGACCTTAGCGTTGATTGCTGCAATCTCCTCCGCCTGCTCCTTCTGGATGCGGGCGACCTCGGTTGCGGCCGCTGCCTGGATTTCCTTGGTTACGCTGTCTAGTGCCAAATAAAGGCCCCCAGACTCACATAACGAAGATTGCCATGATAGCGATAACGAGACCGAAGATGACGATGGTTTCAGGGAGAACGGTGAAGATCATGGCCCTTCCGAAGAGGGAGGGGTTCTCAGTGATTGCACCGACTGCTGCTGCACCGATGTCTTTCTCCGCGATTCCAGATCCGAGTCCTGCGAGTCCGACTGCGAGTCCTGCTCCGATTGCGATCATTCCTGCTGCTTCTGCTGCTGCCATATTTTTCAAACCTCTTTGATATTGTTGGTGTTTTTGCTGAAAAAGGTTTTAGTGCGGACCTCCTGGAGAGGTGCGAACGAGTCTCCGCCTCCTTCATAGAACCTCATCATGAGTTCGACGAACTGCAACCTGAGGGCGTGCAGACCTGCGGAAAGGATTCCGAGGGTCCATACGACAAGGTGGAGGAAACAGAATAGGAATATTCCAATCACTAACATGACGACGTTGGCGAAGGGGTCGAAGACGACTTCTCCACCGGCGGTGGTCCTGGTCGCGATTATCATTCCGAATACGATGTAGTTGAATGCAAGCGCCATTCCGGCCTTAGACATGGTGATTGCTGCAAGCCTGGTGTAGGAAAGAATCCAACCGATGACTTCAGGAATACCCATGATTGCCTGCATTCCGCCTTCTGCTTTTGCGTTTAATCCGATTCCGACAACCAGACATACGATAGCCACTACGAGCAGGATGAGGGGGGTTCCCTTGGCGATGTCGCCAATCGATCCACCGAACATTGCCTGAGTGAGTGCGAGACAGAAGAGGATCATTCCGAAGAAGGTGAACACGAGTCCTCCCTTCTCCAGGAAGGCTGCCTTTCCGCCGTGCTGCTTCACGATGTTGTACACACCGCAGAGGATACCGATGAACAGGTGAACGATACCGACGTAGACGGAGAGCTTCAGGAGCAACGCAACGTTGACGAGCTTTCCGATACCGGTCTCACCGGATGTCCAGGTTCCGGTTGCTGAGTCCCAGGTTCCTGCGGAGCAGATCATATGGTTGAACCACTCAGGGAACTTGGCTCCGAAAATCCAATCCCAAGTCACACTGGTTCCGCCCACGGCGACGTGGTCTTCGTGCCAATGCCATACACCGGCCTCATACTCTCCGCCGACGAAGTGCATTCCCAGCATTTCGCCGTAGAAGAATAGACCGAATATGAACGCCCATATTCCTCCGAAGAAGAGGACGAGCGCGATGGCACGCCAGTCAGGGTGCTTGGTCTTCTTAAGTCCGTATGCTCCCAGGATGATGAAGGGGATGGCGTATCCCATATCTCCGACCATGAATCCGAAGAACAGCGGGAGGAAGATCGCGATAAGGAAGGTGGGGTCGATCTCCTGATATTTGGGGACAGACACCAGACTGGTCGCGTACTCGTATTCGCATACGATTCTTCCGTTGTTCTGCTTGACGGGAACATTCTGGAAACGAGGCTCCTGGGCTTCAGACTCTTCGAGTTTTCTGCCACGAGTCTCTTCGAATTCCACATAGACATCGTCTCCGAGCTTCTGCTCGAGGTTTGCCTTGACAGAATCCACTTTCTTGGTAGGTACCCATGCATCCATGATGTACGAGTACTTGCTCACTGCGATCCTAAGGGGAACACTACCCTTCTCTACCGCAATGGACAGCTCTTCGTCGCTTCCTTTGAGGAAGGACTTGTATCTCTCCTTCATCTCCTCGAGGGCCTTGTCACAGAGCTCGATCTCGGCAGTGGCTGCCTCGATCTCAGCGGTGACTTTCTGGTACTCATCCGCTGCCGACACCTTGGAGGTGTAGACGGGGATATGGAGTTCCACAAACCCAATCCCTGCGAGTGCGGCGTATGCCTGATCCCTGTTCTCCTTCTTCACGAAGACGACGGCTACACCGCCGTTCTTCTTGTCGTAGGAAGAGAAGATCTCGGCATCGTCGATCTTGAGGGACGATGCGTCGCTGGTAACGGTACCGGCGAGAACGGCGATGCTCTTGTATCCGCTGTACTGATCAAGAGTGACGTCATTCAGGTTCTTCAGAAGTTCTAAAATCTTTTGCTTAGAGTTTAATTCAGTGATTTTCTGGGTAAGATCATTCCTTGCGTCGACGGTCTTGAGGACCTCATCTTCGACGCCCTCGACATCTCCGGCGTTGATGCGCGACTGCACATCCTCGACAGATATGTCGGCGGTCTTGGTATGCTTGTTGATCCCAAGCTCTTTCTCGAGTGCCCTAACCTTGAGAAGCCTCTCAGATGCCTTCGAGGTCTTTTCAAGGGAGGTTCCGATAGAGAGCCCGTCGTCGCCGGTGGTATGATCGATGACATGGATAGCCTTCTCGCTGTAGAGGGCGTTTATGGCGTCCTCGAGGCGGGTCTTGGTACCCACAATCACAATCCTACTCATCGACTCAGGAAGAAGCATTTATTGCCCTCTCGAATTCATTCGTGAGGAAATCGTTGACTTCCTTGATCTTATCCCTAGCTGCTTCCTCGATTCCAGCGGCCTCGGCCTCGCCTTCGGCGATTTTCTCGGCTTTGGTTCTCTCGAGGTTAGCCTGCTCTGCTGCGATGGCGGCCTCGGCATCCTCGCGAATCTTCGCGACTTCAGCCTGCTTCCTTTTCACAGCAGCACTGCGGGCCTGAGCAACGGCGTTTTTCTTCTCAGTCTCTGCGTTAGAAACTGACTGATCAGCCTTCTGCTCAGCCTCCTTTATTTCCGAAAGTATGTCAGTTCGGCTCAAGTTTCACTCCCCGACCATTCGTGAAGGGCAGTAAACTCTGACGGTATATAATAGCCACCGCTCTATTATATTATAAAAGGGAGAAAAAAATCGAAAAATTGGTGTTATAAAATGTTTACAGCGAATTTTATATCTCGTATTTGTCGCCGATATGCCTGATCTTAAGATTCGCTTCGGAGAGGATATCCTTCGAAAGGTCATCCATGTACCCTTCGTCGTAGATGATCTCCGTGATTCCGGAATTGATGAGAATCTTGGCACATAGTGAACAGGGGAAGGTGGTCGTGTATATCTTCCCGCCCTTGACACTGATACCGAAATACGCTGCCTGGGTCACTGCGTTTTGTTCCGCATGGACACCCCTGCAGAGTTCGTGACGGGTACCGGAAGGAACGTTCATGAGCACCCTGAGACATCCCTTATCCTCACAATGGGTGACACCGCGGGGAGCCCCGTTATATCCGGTGGAAAGTACGTGATTATCCTTCACGATGACAGCTCCGACCTTGCGTCTGAGACAGGTCGACCTGGTCGCCGCCAATTTAGCCATCTGCATGAAATATTCATCAGTCGTGGGTCTTTCCATGAAAAAAAGGATATTTTGGAGGTATTAGGTTCTTATCCTCCGAATTCATTCGGCCCATCATGAAAAAGGAGAATCTCACTACCATAATTGCATTGGGTATAGTGGTGATCATCCTTGTTTCAGGAATAATTTTAGTGAAAAATGCATCAGGTGTCAATCCCCCTTTCACAGTCATCGAATCCAACAGCATGCAACACTCCGAAGATAAGTCCCAGATAGGTATAATCGACACAGGAGACATGATCATGGTAAGGAGTTTCGAAAAGTCGAATGTCGTTTCATATGTGGAAGGACATCATACCGGTCATCAGGAATTCGGAGATTACGGATCTGTTCTGATTTACAAACGTCCCGTGGGAAATCCTGTCATCCATCGCGCTATTCTATGGATGGAATATGACAGCGGAACCTGGAAAGCCCCCAGTTTGGAAAACTTCAAGGATTCGAACGGAAACCCGTTATGGACATGTGCCAGCGACGATTTCAATAACCTTACCGGAACATTGATTCTTACTCTCAATAACGGATACAGGAACATTGCCGTTTCGATAAATGTGGATGATTTGCTCCCTCACAGCGGATACATAACAATGGGAGACAACAACGCCACAGTCGATCAGAGCGCGTCGAATATTTCATTGAATAATCTTGTGAATCCCGAGAGAATTAAGTCTGTTGCCTGGAAAGAAATCCCGTGGTTGGGATCGCTGAAACTCCTTGCCAACGGACATACATCCTATCTCAATAATTATGCGACCAACAGTGTACCGTGTCTCGCTGCTCTATTCGTCACAATAATACTGTCCGTGGTCTCGATAGGATATCTCTTTGATGAATTCGTATCGAAGAAAAAGAAGACCCCCACCCCTTGATTTCCACTGGAACTTTTGAAAAAGGGTACGAATATTTTTGAGAAAAAAATTGGTAATTTTTATTCGAAAAATTACCAAAAAAAATATGATGTTTTATTCAAAGTTGGGTGATTCCGAAAAGAACCAGGGCTGCAACAACAATGAATCCGATGCATGCTCCGATGACGATCCATCCGTTCATGATAGTGAACTCCTTGAAGATAGAATGATATTTCACTTATAAAACCACCTATTTTTTGTAAAAGAAAAAAGAACGAAAAAAGTTGGATTTATTCATCAATCATTCTTTTGGGAGAATCCTTATATCTGACTTAATCATAAACCCGCTTCACACGAAAAAGAGGTATGTCGA